>JBMLRQ010000045.1:0-60891 GCA_049240945.1 Rhabdochlamydiaceae bacterium | reverse complement strand
AAAGAAAGCATGCCGAAATGGAGCGCTCAACTGCTGAGTAGACCTAAACGGACTCTAGCCCTGATGAAGAATTCATGAAACAACTTTGCAGGCGTCCTATAATATCAAGGGGGCAGAGCCTTTTAGTAATAGGTTGATTTCTTTTATTTAATGAGATGGAGCATTTTTTATGATGATAAATTCTCCTCCACCTTGACGCTTAAACATGTTCGCATCAAAAGAGTTGTTGACTACAATAGTGCATTTCCCAGAGCATTCGATCGTTCCTGTGTAGTTAAACACGTTAGTGTTTATGGAAATTTGAGGGGAGCTAATAAGACCTTTTCCCGATAGATTGTCGCAGGAAATACTTGCTGACTCTGTTCCAATAAGCTTTCCGCTATTATCCAGAGTACCTTTTGTGGACAAAATTAAATGTCTTGTATGCATTGTCCCGGTATTAAAAAAGCCTGCTTCTAGGTTTGCAAAGAATAATGGCAAGAAAAAAGCCAAGATCATAAATCGAATGGATGAAAGTTTCAACTTTAGTTTCATAGATAACTCCTTTTTTAGAAAAAATAATATCAGTTTATATTTATAATGTAATTTTTTTTTGCTTTCTAAAGCTTTCGATTAAAATATAGTCCTTACTGCTTTTGTTTTTGTAAAATGATAAGAGAGGGTGCTTGAGATCGATTAATGAACTTATGATAACAAACAGCCCATAAATCAGGGGATAGGTTAGAACAAAATTTAATCAATTCGATTTCTTCTATAGAACCTTCTGCATGGCCGGGATAGCATGATAAAGAAATCATACCGCCATGAGAAACTAAATCAAGAGCTGTTTCAAGGCTTGTTAAGGTTGATCGAGATAAAGTGGTGATGGATTTATCTCCTTTTGGTAAATATCCTAAATTATAAACGATCAATTTGATCGGGTGTTGATAAGCTTGAAGAGGAAAGGTTTCATGAGACTGCTGATAAAAAAAGACTTTGCATCCTTCTGAAAGCTCTTTACCCAGAGCTGTTTGAGTGTGGAGGATGGCTTGCTCTTGAATATCCATAGTGATAAGGACTCCTTTGGGAATCAAATGACTTAGAAATAATGAGTCTTTACCGTTTCCGCAAGTAGCATCTATCACCCAGTCATTTTCCTTTAACAAAGCTTTCCAATACTGTTGGGCTAGGTTTTGTTGAGATGAAAATAAGGGAAATTGTTTTGACATAGACAAAGGTAAAATATTGATTGCTTATAAATTATCCAAAAAAGTAAATTACTGCAAATTTTATATGGGGTATTAGCTCAGTTGGTTAGAGCGCTACGTTGACATCGTAGAGGTCAGCTGTTCGAGTCAGCTATATCCCATATCTTCTATAGATTTACATGTCCTCTAATTGTGCTTATATATCCTCTTTAGCTCTTTGCGCTTCTTTGAAAGCTTTATTCCCGAATGCTCATCTATTTAAGCGATACGCTAAAAACGGAGCTTTTGTGGTGGACTTTGAGTTTAAAGATCTTTTTATTGATTCTTTTTTACCCCTTGTAGAAGAGAAAATGAGATTCTTTCTTAAACAGGCATCCTTTGAAGCTTCTTTTGAAATGCTCAGAACGAATGGCATACAATTTCTTCTTCATCATGAGCAGCCTCTAAGAGCTGAACAATTAGCAGGAAAAGATCATGATGAGATGCATTTTATTAACTACGGGGGATTCATTGATTATGAGGAATCCCATATTGATCCTATAGAAGCTTTGCCTTTGTGTTTTAAACTGCTGAGATATGAAAAAAAAGGTCGTTACACACGATTTTTAGGTTTAGCTTCCCAAAACAAACAAACTTTGAAAGAGTTGCTTAAAGACCAAAACACTATTTTTCGTGATGGAGAAGATGTTTTAATAGAAAAAAGGTATTTGTTTTTCGATTCCGTTTTACAAAATTGGATTTGGTCATCAAAGGCCTTAAAAATTCAAGAAGATCTCAAGGCTTTTGTTAAGTCTTTACTTAACAAGCTTGCTTTCAAGGAAATGGGCTATCCTTCTTTTTATTCCTCTTTGATGACTTCTTTTTACTCATACGAGCCGTTCTTAAGATCGGCTTTTCTCGAAACCAATAAAATTTTTACTTTTCATTTTTCTGAAAGCTCTTATTCGTCTCAGCAAAAAGAATTGAGTTTTCGTAAAACCAAATATTTATTTTATGACGAGCTCCATTATTTGACTTGCTTTAGATCTCTAAAAGTCGATGTTTTGGCTCATTTGCGGTTAATAGTAGAGATTCTAAGTCGATTATCTATAAAGGCTGATCTATATTATGATGAAGGAAAATCGAAAAACTGGTTTGTTGAAGGCGGAAAACATTCAATCAAAGAATTTTTTAGGCAACTTATTAAAGAAGATGATTTTTCCAAAGCCGATTCTTTCATCCAAAAAACAAAAAATGAACAGGCTAGTATCACTTTTAAAGCTCAAGACCGATTAGGCAGGACTTGGTCACTAGGAACTCTCGTTTTTTATCCTGTGAAAGGAAGCGGAGCCTTTTCTTTTGTCATTAATGGAAGCTTATTAGGATCCTGGGAAAGAGTTCTAGCTTTGATGTTGGAAGAAGATCCAGAGTGTTTAAATCACTTGAACTTGAATAAAGCTTGATTTTTTCATTTTACTTTTATGAAAATAAAGAGAGCTTGTTGAATCTTAATTTGTCACTTGCGCTCTATTGGAGTTCGTGTTACGTTAGATTGGTAGAATATAAAAAGAGAAGAGAAAAGTTTTCACCCTTTTTTACGTTCAGAAAAATGGAATATTCATTATTAAATTTGTCAAATAGATACTGGAGATAGGCTTTGAAAATTAATAGAGAAATTCGAGCTCCTAAAGTTCGCGTTATTGATAAAGATGGCTCTCAATTAGGTATTATGAATCTAGTAGACGCTCTTCAGCGAGCGGAGCTTTCAGGTTTAGATCTAGTCGAAATAGCCCCAACGGCAGAGCCCCCAGTTTGTAAAATCATTGACTACGGAAAGTTTCGTTATCAAGTAACTAAGAAAGAAAAAGAAAATAAAAAGACTCAGCATCAGGTTAAGGTTAAAGAAATTAAGTTGAAGCCTAACATTGATGATCATGATGTTGAAACTAAAGTTAAACATGCTAGAGAGTTTCTTGCAAAGGGACACAAAGTTCGTTTGATATGCGTTTTTCGCGGTCGAGAGATCATGCATATACAAATAGGTGATAACGTTGTTCGTCGGTTTTGCGAAGAATTAGCTGATTTAGGCGTTATTGAAGCTCCTGCTAAAACTTTAGGTAAAAATATCACAGTGGTTATCGCCCCTCAACCAAAGGGGAGTAAATCATCAAATAAAACAGTGGCAAAAACAGAAAATATTAATTAATGAAATTGGAGAATCTTTGTGGCTAAGATAAAAATGAAAACCAGAAAAGCTGTAAAGGCAAGGTTCAAAGTAACAGGATCTGGTAAATTGTTAAGAGGACATCCTGGACGCCGACATATTTTAACAAAAAAATCCTCTAACAGAAAAAGACGATTAAGTAAAAACTCTTTAGTGGATCAAGGACAGACAAGAATGTACGCCAGACTCATGGGAGTTTTGTAAGAATTAAGATAATCAATATCCCTTGCATCAATTAGCAAGGAAAGGAGTATATGAAATGGTAAGAGTAACAAACGCGGTTTCTCATCACAGACGACTAAAAAGATTGTTCAAAAGAGCAAAAGGTTTTGTTGGAGATAGAAAAAACCACATTAAATTGACCTATGATGCTGTTTTATCGGCTATGGCCTTTAATTATTTTCATCGTAAGCAAAAAAAACGAGACTTTAGAAAAATATGGACAGCTCGTATTTCTGTTGGAGCTAAAATGCACGAGCTATCTTACAGTAAATTAATACACGGCCTTAAAAAAGCCAATTGCGATCTCAATCGTAAGGTTTTATCTGAAATGGCGATTCATGATCCATCTGGTTTTGCAGCTGTTGTTGATTCCGCTAAAAAAGCTTTAGTTTAAAATCTATAGAAGAGGAGGCTGTCGCTTCCTCTTTTTCTAATCCAAGAAAACTCATGACCTTAAATACCTCAGATCTTAGAAATAGTTTTACTTCTCAGCTCTCACAAGCTAGATCTTCTTTCGACTTAGATGAAATTAAAATAAAATTTTTTGGTAAAAAAGGGCTAGTTCAGCAATTGATGCAAGATTTAAAGGATCGACCAGCTGAAGAAAGGCCTTTGATTGGAAAGATGATCAATGATATTAAAAATGAGATGCTCAGCTGCTGGCAAGAGAAATGGGAGTCTCTGACCCAAGAAGAAAAAAAGATCAGATGGGAAAAAGAGGGCATAGATATCCACTTGCCGGGTAGACCCTTACTGACTGGTTTTGCTCATCCTATTCAGAAGATGATGGAAAATATTTTAAGTATACTGAAAGAATTAGGCTTTTCTGTGCAATATGGGCCTGATGTGGATTCTGATTATTATAATTATGAGGGGTTGAACTTTCCCAAATATCATCCAGCTAGGGATATGCAGGATACTTACTATATTAATTCAGAATTTTTACTTAGATCCCATACGTCCAATACTCAATTAAGGGTTATGGAGAATTATAAACCACCTATAAGAGTGGCCATGCCAGGAACTGTGTACCGCAATGAAACGATCAGCTCTAGAGCGCATGTTTTTTTTCATCAAGTAGAGGGTATGTATATAGATAAAGATGTTTCTCTAGCTGATTTACTTTATACTATGGATCTTTTTTTTAAGCGCTTGTTTGATCAAGATATAAAAACTAGATTTAGATTCAGTTATTTTCCTTTTGTGGAACCCGGTATAGAAATCGATGTTAGCTGTATCTCGTGCCAAGCTAAAGGGTGCCGCTTGTGTAAACATAGTGGTTGGCTAGAAGTGGCAGGGGCCGGTATGATCCATCCAGAAGTGCTAAAAAATGGTGGTGTCGATACGGAGATTTACTCTGGATATGCTTGGGGACTCGGTGTTGAAAGAATATGCATGCTGAAATATGGTGTGGATGACATCCGTGATTTTACTTTGAATGATCTTCGATTTTTAAGTCAGTTCACCTCTCTTTAAAAGAGAAAATGATAGAACTTCTTATTTTACTTGCTTTGTTTTATCCTAAAAATATATATTGTTTCACGGAAGAGTGGCAGAGTGGCCTATTGCGGCTGTCTTGAAAACAGCAGTCGGGAAACCGACCGTGGGTTCGAATCCTACCTCTTCCGACATAACTTTCCTTTAGTTCTGGGTTTTCCCTAAACCTAGAACTAAAAGATTTTTTTTCTCATTGGTTTTTGACTTTCTCTATACAATTTCACGGCATTTAGCTTGAATTCTCTATCATAATTTCTTGTACTCATCGGTTATCCCTCCTAACAATTTTTAATTGTTCGGATTCTATGTGTCTAGTAAATTGTAGCAAGGTCAAAAAGATGGGGTATCTACCGATGACATTATAAATGTAATCCATTTCCTCAAATGTCGAAATTTTTTCTTATCTAAACTTCTTATTTTATCAAATTTCATAATCTTTTTTCTAATTGAAAGAATTATTTTAATGAAATTTAATTTTTATTTCATTTTAGAAAAAAATCTTTTAAAAATCCATCGTGATTGGTATATTATTTTATATTTTTAATAGGTTCGTTAAATGTCTTCGCCTTCCTTAAATAAACTATACCCCAAAAATCCTGTTTTTAGATGGATGTTGAACGAAAGAGAAATGAGTGGCTTACTTAGCCCTTTTTTAACGTCTGTAGATCTTTTGAATTTATTAGGTGCTATTTATGATAACTCAAAAAACTCTGATTTAAATTCGCGTCGTTCACTCATATTCAAGCGTTTTATAAATATCAAAGAGATGTCAAAATCTTTGGTAGTGAACAAAACAGGTTTTTCGGATATTGTCTTATGTGACCTATTCCTTATAACAATCGACCAATTTGTCGATCTTAGAATCAAAAGGATTTTTTCTCTTATTTTAGGTGGTAATCATGGTGTTCCAGAACAATCAATGCCGGATGCTCTGGAGTCGGGCCTCATGCCCGCTCTTCCTTTAGATATTGACACTATTCTCAAACCTTATTTTATCGGGACCAAAATTGAGCGCTTAGAACTGGATCGAGTTGATCTTTTAGATTTTATTCCTAAAGTTGTCAATGAGATCAAAAAACATTCTGAAGAGGTAAACTGTTTAACTCAATTAAAGGCCCTCCATTTCTATCATGGCGATCAGATTGTTTTTTCAAATGACAGGATATCTTCATGTTTACTGGATTTTTTACAAATGGCTCCTGAGTTACAAGAAATCTCTATGTTGAGTGCTACAAATCCGGAGCGATTCTTGTTATCTTTACCACATTCTTATTTAGAGAATTTTAAAAAGATTGATTTTTCTAAATCAAATGTGTCTATACAAGAACTTCATAAGCTCCTTCAATTAGCTCTAAATCTAAAAGAGCTAGATCTCAGCAGTTGCCTTGGCTTAAGCGGTTTTTTTAATAGCGATATCGAAGGCAAATCTAGCTTGGAAAAGCTAACCGTTCGCAACTCTGATATCTCTATTTCGGCTTTAATATCTTTATTGAGACTCTTTCCTGATTTGAAAGAGCTTGATTTATACAGCTGTGAATTTTTAAAGGGCTCTTTAGAGGAATTACATCCAT
Source organism: Rhabdochlamydiaceae bacterium (assembly GCA_049240945.1). Lineage (GTDB taxonomy): Bacteria > Chlamydiota > Chlamydiia > Chlamydiales > Rhabdochlamydiaceae > JBMLRQ01. Next base: position 54,211 of record JBMLRQ010000045.1, on the reverse strand, counting down.
GCTCTTTACCTAAATTAGAAAAACTTTTTTTAGACGGCATTAGTGTGTCTAAAGAAGCTCTTTCTCTTTTATTGACAGAAGATGTTTCTTTAGAAGAAATGACCAACACGGTCTTTTCAATTACTAGGATTAAAAAAACATGATTTCATCGGGTTCTGACATATTCTTTTTTTTAGCATTAGATGATCAGTCTTAAATACATCTAATCAGTTGAGGGCGCTGTTTAGAGAGGTTTCTGGTAAGCTTTAAATTTTAATCGCGTGTTCCTTTAACGGTATGAAGGTTCATTTTAAAGATTTACCTAATCCCTTGCCTAAATTGAAAAAAGCAATTTTCTTGCCTCTAAGATATCTTATAAAAAAATTGAATAGGTATGATTAGATAGCTGCTAGTTGCTAATAACTGAAATTAGATGTATCGGCCAGTACGCCGATTAATCTTAGGCAATCTTTTTATGAAAGAACTCTATTTATATGCTTGTGAGACGATTAAAGATCGTTTTATTGAATCAAAATAAGTTCGTACTTGATCTTTTACAGATGTATCAAAATCAGAATTTATCTTTATGAAAGATATCTATAAAAGTTGATAGAAATGAATCGTTTTCTTACGAATTTTTTTAACGACGTGGATCAGCGATCTTTAAGAATTTAAGCAAAAGGGTCAAGAAGACTTTAAGACATTTTCCATCTCTTGGATTTGCTTCTCCATCAGTTCAATTTTTCGTATTAAATTACCTATCTGTCTGAGTTGAGCTTCTTGTTTGTGGTATTCTTTTAAAGGCATATGAGGAGCTCCTCCATAAACACCTGATTCTTTGATCGATTTACTAACCCCCCCTCTAGAAGCTACTGTGACGTGATCGGTGATCTCTATGTGCCCAACGACTCCTACTTGTCCTCCCAGAATGACGTATTGACCGGTTTTTGAGGAGCCAGCGATTCCTGTCTGGGAAACAATGATGTTATGTTCCCCTATATGCACGTTATGACCGATTTGGACCAAGTTATCGATTTTAGAGCCTTTTTTAATAATCGTGGATTTAAAACGAGCTCTATCAACGACGGAATGGGAGCCTATCTCAACGAAATCCTCCACCACCACATTACCTAACTGAGGAATTTTTATGTGTTCTCCCTTTTGATTTGTATGATAACCAAAACCGCAAGAACCCAATACAACACCTGGCTGTAAGATAACATTATTTCCTAGGATTGTCTTTTCACGAATTGTGACGTTAGGATGTATGAGACATTCTCTTCCAATTTCACAATCTGGGCCTATAAAGCAATGAGGACCGATGTAAGTCCCTGCTTGGACTTTAACGCCTCTATCTATTACTGTATAAGGTCCTATGGAAACGTTCTCTTCTATGTAAGCACCCTCACTTACAATGGCTGTGGGGTGAATGCCTTGAAATGAAGAGGGGAGATAGGTTTTTCCTAAGATTAAATCAACGATTTTTTGAAAGCACCAAGATGGATTAGAAGAAATAAGGTAATTTTTCCCTGGTAGACGATCTATGTCCGGATGAACGCATACAATCCCTGCTTTGGTAGAATGAAGGGATTCTTTATATTTAAGATTTTCTAAGAAAGAAACATCTGACAAGGAGGCTGTTTCAAGACTGTCGACACCATTAACTTGGAACTCTGGGTCACCAGAAAATTGAGACTGTGTTAAATGGGCAAGTTGAGATAAAGTAAAGGATTGAGGTTGTTGCATGAAAGAGTCCGTTAGATAAAAAAAAGGGGGAACAATCCCCCTTTGATTATTTTTTTTCTTCTGTTTTGGTGGGTTCCGCTTCTTTGGTTTCTGAAAATTGTTTATCCATTTCAGTTATAACCAATGATGTGATATCGATATTAGGATCGGTATGGCAGCAGTTTTCTTTATTAAGAACGACTAGCAAGTGTTTTTCTTTGGCAACTGCACTCGAAGCTTTTTGAATGCTATCGTGGATTTTTTGCATAGATGTCATATGCGTTTGATTCAAAATCTGATAGAATTGATTTTGGTAGTTATTCATTTCTTCAGCTAGCTGACGCATCTCTTCGTTAATTTTTTCTGAAGCTTCTACAGATAAGGTATCCATGTAATCTTTGTCTTGTCTTTTCGCTTCCAATTCACTCATTTTTTTTTCTTTATCTTTGATGAGAGCGGTGATTTGGTTTTTAATGCTTTCAAATGAGGTTTGTTCTTGTTTGCCAAGTTGAGATTCACCGGTGCAAGCTGTAAAACTAACGACTCCTACTTTGAATCCACTTTCATCAGCATTTAAACCAGTGAATGCACTTAACGCCACAAGACTAAACAAGATCGCTTTCCCATATTTCTTCATAATGATTTACTCCTTAAAATTAAAATTAAAACTGCCCACCCATAGAGAAAAAGAATCTCTGGAAAATTTTTTCATTTTTCTTATCGTTAACAGGATGTCCCCATCCTAGCATAAAGGGTACTCTATTAAGCAAGTCAATTCTCATCCCGTAGCCCCAACTAAATAGCCAAGAATGAATTCTGAAAGGTTTAGGTTGTAATGTTCCTGCATCTGCAAAAAGAAACAAATCGACCATTTTAAAAGCCGCATGAGAATATTCTACAGAAAGTAATGTTGACGACAAGCCTCCTTTGGGCTCCTGTGGATTGTTCAACATTTTTGGTCCGATAGAAAAAGGCTTATAACCACGGATAGAATTTTCTCCACCTAGAAAAAATCTTTCACTAAAAGGAACGGCTTTCTCAAGCTCTACGAGCTTTTTCTTGTTTAAGTCTTGAGAAATGGTTTCATCTTGGTCAACAACAATGGAGCCAAAAGGCTGGATAAATTTGGTGTCAAATCTGTACTTCACAGTTCCTCTCGGCCAAAGGGGAGCGTAGTAAGTGTTGATGTACCCTAGTTTCATAAAGTGATATTTCCCTCCTAATCCGACCAATTCGGCTTCAAGAAGGGATCTGAACCCTTTTCTTGCTTTAATGGGATTGTCTGTAGAATCAAAAATGAGAGAAGAGCTTAATCCCGATATTAAACCAGAAGTATTAGTTTCTTGGAGGTATAGTTGTTTAAGAGCCAATCTTTTTTGAATGTCATCATCAGATAGACCATGTTTTTCACCTTGTTTTCTGATGTCTCTTTCAAGCTCATGGGTTTTTAAATTTGTTTGAGAATGTCTTATCCGGTATCTTGTGTTAATCGACCAAAGAGAATTCAGCGGATAGCCAGCAAATATAGATGATCCATAACTTTTCATCTCATAGTGCTCAGATTGTAAGGCTCCTATCGACTTACTGATATCAAAACCTGTTCTCCACAAAGTATCTCTAAAGTAAGGCGTCATCCAAGAAAAAGAGTAGACTTTTTGTTTTTCACCAAACGTGGCTTTTAAATGAGCGTATTCTCCCCCACCTCTTAAAGAGTGTAAACCTTTTTTAAGGATTTGAGGAATACCTTTATAATTGAAGTTGCTTTCACTGAGATCCAAAGAACCATAAAAATCGTTTTCACTATACCCGAAAGAGAAACCAATGTTCCCCGTGCTTTTTTCTTCGACTTCTATATAAACGTCTCTAAAAGCTTCATCAAAGGTGTCATCTTCACTTCTAGCTGCATAAACATTAACATTTTTAAAATATCCAATATTTAAGAGACGTTCTTGAGTCGCTTTTAATCTTTGTCCACTAAAAAGCTGTCCAGGAGTAAGCAAGGATTCTCTTAGAATGACGTTTGTATGAGTTCTTTTGTTGCCTAAGATTTTAATCAGACCAATTTTATACTTTGATCCTTCTTCAATTGTAAAGACTACATCATAAATGGGTTCATTTTCTCTTAAAATGGTTTCATATTGAACATCTGTTTCAATATATCCTTTTGATCCATAAACATGCTTAATGGCTTCAATGGTGCTATAAAGCTTTTCTGTAGAATATAAAGTCTCTGGATGCACTTGAAATCTCTTTCTTATTTCTTCATCTTCCATGAAGACATTGCCCTTAAAAGTGACTTTGCCGAAACGGAAAAGTTCTCCTTTATTAGCGATGATTTCTAAAATGATTTTTCCTGATTTTACACTCTCTTTAATGGCGAATTTGATCTCAGCGTCGGCATAGCCTCTGTTTTGTAAAAAGGTGACGATAGACAGTCTGTCGTGTTCAGCGGCTTCTTCTTTGTAAGTCCCGGTGTTGCTTAGCCAGCTTAGAAACAGGTTGTGTTTTTTAGTGTAAATCATTTCGGATAAAAGAGATTGCTCCTCTTTTGAAAAGCCTTTGAAGATAATCTCTTGGATCAATCCTAACCGTCCTTCATTGACTTGAATTACGATATCCACTTTGTTTGAGAGGGGATCGGGTATGATTTTGTAACTGAGTTCAGATTCAAAATATCCCTTTTTGATGTAATACTCTTTCAATTCATTAAAAGCCTTGTTAAAAGAAGGTCGATCTAAGATTGAAGAGTTTGAAACACCTAGCTTTTTTTGTAGATCCTTTGCTTTGATCTTTTGGCAACCTTCCCATATTATATTGTTGATAATGGGTTTAGGCCAAACTTTGACTAGGATAACAAGCCCACCATCTTCGTTGATGAATTCGGTATCCACATGGTCATAATCATCTGCAAGCAGTTTTAAGTCGGCATCAAAAGTGTTTTGAGAAAAAATAGATTTTTCCTGGGTTTTTAGCTTAGAAGCGACAATCTTAGGGTCAAAAAGATCAGATTCTAGACTTTTTTGGGGGAGGAAAATGATTTTCTTAACAATTTGATTTTCGTGCATTTCTAGGTGTTTTTGAGAATAAGAAAAGATGTTTTGCATGCTAGAAAAAACAATCAAAGAACAACAAAGGACAATAACTCGATTCATATGTGCGAAAAATTAAATTAAAAATATTAAAGGATCATAGGAAACAAGCCTAATAAAAGCAACAGCGCTTTTAACATAAAGAAGTTGTTACGACAAAAAAAGTAAAAAGGGTGTTTCTAATCATCTAAATAGAAATGAAAAAAAATAGTTGGATTTTGGATTTAGAGGGGCTGACAACTTGTTTCTTGTCTTGTCACATTTAGTAAATATTTTTAAACGACTCTTCCTTTATGTGAATAAATCTGAAAGTAAAGGATTCCAAACTTGTGAATATAAAAAAAATAATGTATTTCCTCTATTTATCGAAAATCCTCAAAGTTTTGTTCTCCTGCAAACAGACAGAGATAGACTTTCTTTAAAGTTCAGCTTTATTGACAATAAAAGGTTACAGTAACAAAACAAGGGTTTGTTTTTATTCTATTTCATCCATTAGTTTTTGATCATCATGATCTCTAAGAGAATTCCAGTCCGCTTCGTTTCTTAATTCTAAATCAGGTAGCGGATCACCTTTGCTATTTTTGCATTGCCAAAGATTAAGCTTACCGAACGGGTTGTATTTATTTGTATCAAAAAAGTCCTGGATTGATTCGTTTGAAATACGAGATCTGAACAAAGTAAATTTTTCTTCTCCTACCAGGTAAGGGCTAAATAATGCCTTATCAATCATGTAACATGAAAAACTCGATAGTCGACAAGTCCCATTCTTTTCTGACACAAGAAGATCGAGATTGTTTAAATGAGGGAAGTCAAGAAGAAATTCTTTCAAGCTTTCTGGCGATTCTTGTAATCCAATATTTGTTATATCTAGAGTTGTTAAGTGAGGAGCTTTACTTGTCATGTAACGGAGCGTGTTTATCGAAACATCTCCTCCAAAACTTATATTTTTCAGATGAGTCAAAGGATCGATTATTTGGTGTTGACCCAATATTGGCATAACAGCAGGATGTGCGCCTAAGTTCTTTATGGACAAAAATTCCAGATTAGGAAATAGATTAACTAACCCAACTAATTGCTGAAAAGATAAGCTAGATACTTCCAAATATTGTACCGTAGGAATTGATGAGATCAGAGAAGAGGGCACAACAGACGCGTCGCGATTAGATATACTCAAAGATAACCCTCTTAGTTCTGACAAAGAGCAAACGCGATTGACTACTTCTTGATCTGAACCAAAATTAGATAGAGTCAGGGATCCTAATTTAGGGCTCCTTTCTAATATTGATAGCAGCCTTTGGTTATGTAAGTGGCTGTTTGTGCTTTTTAAAATGATTAAATTTGGAAAAGATTCTTCATTAAGTCTGAAATAAGATAAGTCGTCGTTTGATTCTGAAAGTCTGTTGCAATCATTTAGATTCAAAGATTTTAAATTAGGTGTATTTTTAAGAAATGTATATAGTTCGGGCCATGCAATATAGCTTCCAGAAAAGTTTAATTCTTCAATATAAGGCAAAGAATAGAGCGTTTCTTTAAATCTTTTAATGGCTATATGGGTTATCTCATTGAAGCCCCAGCTGCCCAAATCAGCAGGTATTTCTTTAAAGAAAAATTTAACATTAGAGAATTCAGAAGGAGATATGTCTTGAAAAGAAGGGCTTAATATGACCGTATGAATAAGAGATTTATCTATATGTTGAAGAATGTACTGAGCTGCAGCTTGTTTACCAAAACTTTCTACGAATATCTTTAGTTCAGGAGATAACTCTGTTTCGATGCCAAGATGAGGGGTGTCATCTATTAAAGATGTATCTAGAACCCCTGTATGTTGAATGAATTTAATTAATCCTTTTTCTGGATGTTTTGGATGAAAGGCTACAAATAGATTTAATTTATCTTCTTTTTTTAGAAATTTTTTCAGTGCTCCATTTGCTCCTCTATTTTCAAACGAATTAAAATCTAAAATATTGTGTCTCATGGTTTTTATCATCATTTTAGATGCTGGATTACTTTCCAATGAGCCTTCATATAAGGTTGATATGATCTTTACTTTAGAATCTGGACCTAAGAGATCTTTAATTTTCCCCTCCAATCCTTTTGGCAAGAATTTAAAATCACTTAAATCTATCTGAGTTAAGTGCTCTTTATGAGCCTCAATATAATCAAGCATGTTCTTAATCATATTATTAACGGTCTGCTCTGATTTATCTTCAAACGTGTCAAAAGCTGGGTTAAAGATGGTGGTTGACGTTTGGATCACAGGTTTGTTGAATATAGAGTTTTTAGGAGATTTATATAAAGCAAGGGGTTTTAATCTATTTAAGGTGGCCTCTATTTGGCTTAAAGCTTTTCTAGTCTCTTTATCTTGGACTTGATCTTTAAAATAGAAGGAAATGTCGATAAAAGATTTGTGGATGGCCTGAAGATCAGGTAATAAAGCTGGATCGAAGTTTTTATTTAACAGTTCTAATTTAGCAAAAGAAGCCCATTCTTTTAAGCGATTGCAGGCTAAAGAAAAAATTTGGTGTTTTTGAAAAATGACATGAGAAAATAATGAGGGATCGTTCTTTTGCATTTCAGAGGTTTTAGAAAGGATCTCTGTTTTATTGAGAAAATGGCATAACTCTAGAATATCTTTTTGCGATAAGCTGTTTAAATTGTTTAAATGGGAGAATTCAAAAGAGAACAAACTTTCAGCAAGATTTTGTTCTTTCTTATATGCGCAAGACGATAAAGCTCTTTCTATATAACTTTTTGTCTTTTTAAAGTCTTGAATGAGTAAATGATCTTTTGTGAATAAAAACCACAGCTTCCCAAAAAAAGTTTTTTGTGTTTTTTCTAAAGATTTAATCATGGGCTCATTTCTATCTAAAAGGTATTTGATGTAAAGTAGATCGATTTTATGTTGCCAAAGGGTAGAAGATTGATGGTTCGACTGCTCAATAATATCGCTTAAATCTTCAAAAATCCTTTTGGCGTCAATGGTAGAAAATGAGTTTGGTTTAAAATGAAGTGGCGAAGGTCTAGGATTTCGGGGATCTCGGGGGGCATGATTTTGACTAGTGTTATTTGGTATGGACATAGTGAATTTTATTAATTATTTTTATGATTGTTTTATTTTATAATTGATTGTTTTTGTTTTTTCGTCAATCTCTTATGAAAATTATTCTTTAATTTAAAAGGTGTTGAATTAATAATTGCTTCTAAATTTTTAATATATTGAAAAAAAACTTGTCAAGAATTAGACTGTCTCTTCCAACTGTTTGAGATTATTGGGGAGAATACGTTTTGAGTAAGTTAAAATTTTTTTTCTTAGTCTCTGTTTTATCTGGATTAACTTATATTGCTTTTTTTCGGCATGATAAAAAAGAGCCGGGCTTGAGACCTCCCTCTAAAAAAACTTTTTTGAGTTTCTCTTCTAAAGAAAATAAACAGTATTTAGCTAAGCAAGAAGAGTATCGGGTGCTAAAAAAAGAAGCTGACGATCTCAAAAAAATGGAGCAAAATTTATCCACATCTCTGACTTCTATTAATACAGATGTGAATACGATCTCTAAAGCTTCATACGAAATGGGTAGTGTAGATAGAATTCAGCAACTTTTTACAACGGGTCCAAATAAGTTGCCTATAGTAGAAACGGTTAGTTATTCAAGTAAAGTCCCTTGGGTTAAAGGACGACCAGCTTGGATCGCGGATTATGCTGTTCATTTTTCAACTTCGAGACATTTTATCGCGAGAAGCTTAAACGCTAAACCTGATTATTTTACTCAAAAGGTGGGTATGGGTAGTCGCTTTAATGTATTCAGAAAGGACAAGAATATTCATTTTCACCTAGTTGTCGATCTATCTTCTAGGAAGATGGCTTTTTACTACCATGATCTTGACACAAATGAGAGAGTCCTCATTAAAACTTATAAAGTTGGGCTGGGTCGGATAGAGAATAATCTTGTAGCTAGTTGCCTCACTCCTTTGGGCGATTATAAATTAGGATCTAAAGTGGCTATATATGCTCCAGGAGTCACAGGATACTTCCAAGACAAGAAAGTTGAAATGATCAGGGTCTTTGGAACTCGTTGGATGCCTTTAGAGTCTTTAGAAACCCATGAGTCAAACAGCAAAAAAAATTATGGGATACAAGGTGCTCCTTGGAGTGAAGATAAAGAAGGGGTCTTAAAAGAAAATAAAGATCTTATCGGTAAATATAACAGCGATGGCTGTATCAGATTATTATCTGAAGATTTAGAAGAGTTATTTGCCATATTGATCACTAAGCCAACTTTTGTTCAGATTGTTAAAGAATTCAAAGATTGTAAACTTCCTGGTATCGAAGTCGTGATACCAACTAGATAGAGGTATAAAGGTTATGTTGTCTCATGAAAAACAAATTGCTGAATATGAAAAAGCAATTAATCAGTTAAAAGAACAGAATAAGTCAGGAAATGTTTGGTCGAACGAAGAAATAGCAAAGTTAGAAAAGAAACTAGAGGTTCTTAAAAATGACATTTATGCAAGATTAACCCCATGGGATCGAGTTGGTATTTGTCGTCATCAGAGTAGACCTAAGTCTCTTGACTATATTAAAAATATATGTGAAGAATTTGTTGAGTTATTTGGAGATCGATGTTTTAGGGATGACCCTGCTATTATTTCTGGACTGGCTAAAATTGCGGGGCGTAAATTTTTAGTGATCGGACAAGAGAAAGGAAGTGATACCGAAACTCGTATATATCGCAATTTTGGTATGCCTCACCCGGAGGGATATCGTAAAGCTCTAAGGATGATGCAGCTTGCGGAAAAATTCCAAGTCCCTGTTGTTGTCTTTTTGGATACACCTGGTGCTTATCCTGGTTTAGCTGCAGAAGAAAGGGGACAAGGATGGGCTATCGCGAAAAATTTAATGGAAATGGCTAAGCTTAAGACGCCGATTATCGCCATTTTAATTGGTGAGGGCTGTTCTGGTGGAGCTTTGGGTATTGGTATGGGGGATAAAATTGGAATGCTTGAACATTCTTATTACTCCGTGATTTCTCCTGAAGGTTGTTCTTCGATTCTTTGGAAAGATGCTTCTAAAAATTCCCTAGCTGCTTCCACTTTAAAGATGCAGTCGGAGGATTTACTAGATTTAAAAATTATTGATGAAATCATCAAAGAGCCGTTAGGTGGAGCTCATTTAGCTCCTCAAGTGGCTTTTGAAAATGTTAAAAATTTTATTCTGGATCAGTGGGAGTTTTTAAAATTCTTGCCTTTAGATTTTCTTCTTGAAAGCCGTTACCAAAAATTCAGACAGATGGGTTCTTTTGAAGTTGAGAATCCCATAGTTTAATGATTAATTTATTGAAAATATGAAATTGCTTTTACGCTCTGTTTTAAGAACAAAAAAACATTTATCTCTTTTAGTTTGTACATTCTTTACGCTGCTTTTATTAACGATTGCCAGTCAGATGGAGATGTTTTCTTTGGGTGTTTTATCCAATAATAGTGTTGATTTTTTTGAAATGTTTAATTCTGGTTCTTCTCAGATTGTTGAATTAAAGGATGTTAAGGAAAGTTGGCCTTTGATTGATAAGGAGGGTAAAGGATATATCAGCAAAGAACAGGCGGTTTTTTATCTTCGAGATAAACAAAAATCTTTCAATCCTTTGAATTCAGCTATCATAGCCTTGCAGTGTCGTTTTGGTGTGGTTCACAACATAAAAGCCATGGTATTAGTTTTGCTGGGTGTGGCCATCTTTCGAGCTGTTGGGTTATTTGCTAGTCGTTATACAACTCAGCTCTTGGCTATTCGGGTCAGTCGAGATTTAAGGCAGCAATATTTTGAGCATATCCAGTCTTTACCTATGAGTTTTTATCAGAAACATAATATAGGAAGTTTATCTTCCCGTGTTGTTGGTGATGCGACTCAGATAGCTTCTTCCATTAATTCGTGTGTTGTTAATTATTTACAGTCTCCTTTTACAGTCTTGAGTTGTTTGATATTTTGTTGTTTTTTATCTTGGCAACTTTCTTTGCTTGTATTTTTAGGTATGCCCATGATTGTGGTGCCGATTATTTTATTGGCTAGAAGGGTGAAAGGGGTGTCACGGCAACTACAACTTAATCAGGAAAAATTTGCCTCTGTTCTTATCGATTTTTTAGCAGGTATTCAAACAGTCAAAATTTTTGGTATGGAACTTTTTTCTTTGAAGAAATACAAAGAGCAGAACGATCGTATGGCTTTACTGGAAGGAAAGACTGCCAAATACGCTCTAATGAGCCGCCCAGTCCTTCACGCTATCACCACTTTTTGCGTCGCATCTGTTGTTATATTTGGTTTGTATACATTAAAAATGCCTCTTTCGGAATTGATTGTATTTTGCGGAATGCTGCAACTGGCTTATGAGCCAGTGAAAAAATTCGCTGATGAAAATGCCAACATCCAAAAGGGTGTCGTCGCCGCTGAACGGATGTTTGAAGTCTTGAATTTAAAATCCTTGATTCTAGATGTTCCTGAAGCAAAAGATATCACTTCTTTTAAAGAGTCTATTGAATTTGATCATGTTTGGTTTGGTTATAACGAAAAAGATTGGATCTTAAAGGATGTCAGTTTTGCGGTCCGAAAAGGGGAGAAGGTAGCGATATTGGGTGAAACAGGAGCCGGAAAATCAACGATTGTTCAATTGATTCCTCGACTTTATGATGTCCAAAAAGGTGAAATAAGAATCGATGGTAAACCTTTGAAAAGTTACACCCAAAAATCTTTGAGATCTTTAATGGCGTTTGTTTCTCAGAAGCCATTTTTATTTTTAGATACGATTTCTGCAAACATATCTGTGGGCAACAATTATTCTCAATCAGAAATAGAAAAAGCTTCTCATAAAGCTCATGCAGCTGAATTCGTAGAGAATATGGAAGGGAAGTATGAAAGCGTTTTATTAGAAGGGGGACAAAATCTATCTGGAGGGCAACAACAACGATTAGCGATCGCTAGAGCGTTAGTGAGAAATTGTCCTATTCTTATTTTAGATGAAGCGACATCTGCTTTGGACAATTTAAGTGAGATTAAAATCAAAGAAGCTATCGCTTCTTTGGAAAGTGATGTAACCCAAATCATCATTGCTCATAGGTTAACGACTATTGAACACGTAGACAGAATCATCTACTTAGAAAAAGGTCGTAAAGTGGCTGAAGGAACCAAAGAAGAGCTCTTGGTCAGTTGTCCTGGTTTTAAAAAAAGTTGGGAGGCTTTGTATAAAGGAAAGGCTAAATAGTTTTGCCTGCTTTTATAAAAGCTTCTTTTATGTTTTCGTTGTCTGGCTTATCAAAAAATCCACTTTTGACTAGCCAGGATATATAATCTTGTGGGATTTCTGAAAATAATTTTCCCTGATGTTTTCCAAAAGGCATTCTCAATAGAGGTTTGTTTTCGGCTAAAAGCTCTATCACGATGTTTATGGGAAGATCATCGATCATTAAAGAAAACACTTGGTGTAGGATCATGACATCATCTAAAGCTCTGTGAGCTTGATTAGCAGGTAAGCCGTACACTTCTCTTAAATACTGTAAAGAATGCTTGGGTAAATCTGATCTATATTTTCTACTCCATTTGAGTGTATCTACGTATAGCCAATCTGGAACAGAAAGGTTGTGTCTTTTACACTCTGTACATAAAAACACCTTGTCGAAAGCATCGTTATTGTGTGCGATTAAAACAGCATTATCCCCGCAAAAATTAATGAAATCAAGACCGACCTGTTCGAAAGAAGGGGCTTCTTTCACCATTTCATCAGATATATTATGAATAGCTGTAGCCTCTTTAGGGATCGGCATTCCTGGATTGATAAAAGCGCAAAAAGAGGTGTTTTTAATAGGGTTGTAAGCAGCTATTTCTATAATCCTATCCTTATCAGCTTTCACTCCAGTGGTCTCTGTATCATAGTAAATAGGTGTCAATTCCATGTATCCCTCTCAAAAATAAATGTAAATGTATCATTTTGGCTTTATTTTTTTCTTTTTATTTTTTAGATAGGGATTAGATTCTAAATGCGGAAAATATAAAAATCGCTTTTCCTTTTTATTGAACCGGGTTATAATGAATGGCTAAATATTATAAGAGGATAAATGAAAATCACCTTTTTTCTTATATCTTTATTGCTGGCGACTGGTTGTTACAGATTAAAGTCAGAAGATGATTTGAGAACAGTTCCTGTTACAAATAACCCTCTTTATCTTCCGATAGAGGAAAATAGCTCAGCTCCTATACCTGGCTCGAGCTTCTAATTTTATAAAGGATTGAATGCTTATGAATAAACAGATGGAAACTATTTACCATTTTTTTTCTCATTCTAAAAAAGACGTTTTGTCTCATTTAGGTAAGGAGAAACTCATCAAATGCCTTAAAAATATGCTTTTGATTAGACATTTTGAAACAAGAGCCGAAGCAGCCTATCTTCAGGGAAAAATTGGTGGTTTTTTTCATTCTTATATCGGTCAAGAGGCTATTCAAACAGCGGCTGTAGCGGCTATAGGTGAAGACAATTGGTGGTCCACTTCTTACAGGTGTCATGCTTTAGCTCTTTTATTGGGAGCCACTCCTTCTGAGTTAATGGCCGAATTATTTGGAAAAGCCAACGGTAATGCTAAAGGAAGGGGAGGATCGATGCACATGTACACATCCCGACTTCTTGGAGGATCAGGTATTGTAGGAGGACAGCTGCCTTTAGGAACGGGGGCTGCTTTTTCAATTAAATATATGGATAAAAAAGAGGTTTCGGTTTGTTTTATGGGTGACGGAGCTGTGGCTCAAGGAGCTTTTCACGAATCCTTAAATCTGGCTTCTTTGTGGGATCTGCCTTGTATTTATGTGATCGAAAATAATCAGTGGAGCATGGGGACACCTTTAAATCGTTCTGTTTGCGTAACTCCTATAGCGGAATCAAAAGGTGCAAGCTATGGAATGAAAAGTTATACTATTGATGGCATGGATCTTTTAAATTGTTATGCAGCTTTTAAACAAATTTACGAAGAAACTTTAGCGACTTCTCGACCCGTTTTAGTGGAAGCTATCACAGAGCGTTTCAGGGGACATTCCGTTTCTGACCCTGGTTTATATCGGAGCAAAGAAGATGTGCAAACCTGTATGCAAAAAGATCCAATTAAGCTACTTTATAAAACTTTAATCGAAGAAGGTTTTATAACAGAAGGAATATACGAAGAGTATGATAAAGAGATGAAAAAACTTGTTATGGAGTCTTTAGATTTTGCTGATGCAAGCCCTTGGCCAGACCCGATCACTCTTGGCGATGATGTTTTTGCCCCTTAATTTTAGGAGAATATTGAGATGTTAATGCAATTAGTAGATATGCGAGAAGCCATTAGGCAAGCTTTAGAAGAAGAGATGAGAAGAGATCCGACAGTTTTTATCATGGGAGAAGAGGTCGGCCATTATAATGGCGCTTACAAAGTGACTAAAGGTATGCTAGATACTTGGGGCTCAAAACGAGTGATAGACACTCCTATTGCAGAATTAGGGTTTGCAGGCTTAGGGGTTGGCGCTGCCATGACAGGTTTAAGACCTGTTGTTGAATTTATGAGCTTTAACTTTTCTTTCGTAGCTGCCGATCAGATCATCTCTAACGCTCTGAAAATGTACTACATGTCTGGTAATAGATTTCCTGTTCCTATTGTTTTCAGAGGGGCTAATGGAGCGGCTGCCCAAGTCTCTTCTCAGCATTCACATTGTGTCGAAGCTATTTATGGAAATTTACCGGGTCTTATCATCGTCACCCCCAGTAATCCATACGATGCAAAAGGGCTTTTAAAATCAGCTATTCGAAACAATAACCCCGTCTTATTTTTAGAAAGTGAGCTTTCTTATAATGATAAAATGGAAATTCCTGTTGAAGAATACCTTGTTCCTATCGGTAAAGCGAAAGTTGTTACAGAAGGAACGCATGTAACCCTTGTGAGTCATAGTCGTATGGTGAATCTTTGCAAAGATGTTGTCAGTGATTTTACTAAAAAAGGTGTTAAAATTGAGCTGATTGACCTGAGAACTGTTAAGCCTTTAGATATAGGAACGATAGCGGAATCTGTTAAAAAGACTAATCGCTGTGTTCTTGTTGAAGAAGGACATGTTTTTGCTGGTATTTGTGCCGAAACAGGTTTCCAGATTATGGAACATTGTTTTGACTTTCTAGATGCTCCTATTAAACGAGTTTGTCAGAGAGAAACTCCTATGCCTTATTCCAAAGTGTTGGAAAAAGAAACAATGCCTACCAAAGAAAAAATAACAAAAGCTATAGAGGAAGTATTATCTTAAATTCAGGAGGGAACTTATGCCTTTTACCTTAACTATGCCGAAACTCTCTCCAACGATGGAAGAAGGGACGATCACTAAGTGGCTTAAAACTGAAGGGGAATTTGTAAAATCTGGCGATGTGCTTTTTGAAGTCGCGACAGATAAAGCGACTGTAGAGCACAGTGCTTTAGATGAAGGATTTCTAAGACAAATTCTTGTTTCTAATACTGATGTTGTAAAGGTTAACGATCCGGTGGCTGTTTTCGCCGATACCTTGGAAGAGTCTTTAGAAGCTTACATAATTCCAAAACCAAAAAAAAATGAAGTATCTGAGACTTTTTCTTCCGACAAAAAAGAAGAAAATGAACCCGTTCCAACCCTATCAAAAGGATCTTCTTTATCACTGCCAGTATTTGTTCCTGAACCTCCCTTATCTTTGGAAGAAGTAAAAAACTCCGTTTTTCAAGGACGATTATTAGCTTCTCCTTTGGCTAAAAAGCTTGCTCAAGAAAAAAATTTAGATCTATCTCAAGTTAAAGGAAGTGGCCCAAAAGGCAGGATCATGGCCAGAGATTTAAACAGAGCTTTGCCAAATCTTAACTTAAAGTGGCGACACACCGATCCTTCTTCTGTTCCAGCTGGCTTTTTTGAAGAACAACCTTTGTCTCCAATGAGACGAACAATTGGACAAAGGCTTCAAGAATCTAAAACTTTCATTCCCCATTTTTATTTAAAACAAGAAATTGATGCGGCTTCTTTGATCAGAGTGCGAGAAGAGTTAAAGACCATTGACATCAAAATCTCTGTTAACGATATGATTGTAAGGGCTTGTTCTTTAGCTTTAAAAGAACACCCAGAGATCAATAGCGGCTACAATTCCTTGTCTCATTCTTTGATTAGATTTAAAACAATTGATGTATCTGTTGCGGTTAGCGTTGATGGTGGGTTGATCACTCCTATCGTTCGCCATGCAGACCACAAAAATCTTGGTCAAATTTCTCTGGAAATCAAGGAATTAACTCAAAGAGCTAAAAACGGGAAATTAGCTCGATCTGAATATATGGGTGGTTCTTTTACGATTTCTAATCTAGGTATGTTTGGGATTTCTGAGTTTTCTGGAATCATCAATCCACCTCAAGCAGCGCTTCTAGCTGTAGGAGGAATAGAAAAAAAACCAGTCATCAAAAACGGAGTTGTGGTGCCAGGGGATGTGATGCAGCTCACTTTATCAGCTGATCATCGAGTGATTGATGGATCTGATGGAGCCCGGTTCTTGAAAACGCTCCAAAAGTATTTAGAAAATGCTTCTCTTCTTTTGATGTAAGTTTAATAAGGGAGCCTTAAAAAAGCTCCCTCATCTTAAGGCTTAACCTTTTTTCTTTCTCTCGTTTTCTTGCAAGTATCTTTTTCTTAAGCGGATGTTGTGAGGTGTGACTTCTACAAGTTCATTGTCCTCTATGAAGTCGATCGCTTGCTCTAATGTGAACCGTCTTGGAGGAGTCAAGATGATGTTTTCATCACTTCCGGAAGCTCTAACGTTAGTTAGCTGTTTCCCTCTCGTTGCATTCACAATAAGATCATTTTCTCGACTATGTTCACCTACAACCATACCTTCGTAGACTTCTTCTCCAGGACCGACGAAAAGAGTGCCTCTCTCTTGAAGGCTAAACAAGGAGTAAGCCGTAGTTTTACCCGCATTGATGGATATCAAAGCTCCTTTTGTACGACTTGGAATAGGTCCTTTAAAAGGAGCGTAACACTCAAATACTGATGTAAGAATACCGAGACCTCTTGTGATGGTCATGAACTCGTTTCTATAGCCCATAAGACCTCTTGTCGGTATTAAAAACTGAATAGAAGTGATGTTATGTTCGTTGGTGTCTAAGGAGCGAAGCTCTCCTTTCCTTTTTGACAATTCTTCGATAACCCCACCGGAATATTCTTGAGGGACTTCGATATGAGCCACTTCCATGGGTTCATGCTTTTGTCCATCAACTTCTTTTAAGATGACTTGTGGCTTAGATAAGACAAATTCAAATCCTTCTCGTCTCATGGATTCGATCAAGACAGCTAGATGGAGCTCTCCTCTTCCACAAACCTTGATAGCGTCGTCCCTTGAAGCTTCTTCCTCTATTTTTAGAGAAATATTAGCTTTTCTTTCCTGTAGGAGACGTTCTCTGATTTTATTCATGGTTACATGCTTACCATCTTTGCCGACAAATGGACCGTTATTAACAGATATTTCAATCGATAAGGTCGGTTCAGCCAAGGTAATGGGAGGGAGCTGCACGATATGCTCTGGCGCACACAAAGTATCGCCGATAGTGACGTCTGTAACACCTGATAAAGAAACAATGTCACCGACACCAGCTTCTTCCATCTCCACTTTTTTTAAACCGTGGTGCCCTTCAATCCTCACAATCTTGTATTGTGTTGATTTACCGTCTTTATCAACTTTCGCTATCATCTGCCCCTTTTTGATCTTCCCTTCAAGTATGCGTCCACAAGCTTGTCTTCCTACGAAGTCATCATAGCTTAAAGTCGTGGCTTGCATCAAAAAAGGTAAATCTGGATTGCCCGGTGGTGGTGGGACTTCCTTGATAATCAATTCGAATAGGGGTCTCATGTCAACTCTAGGATCTTTTAAGTTAAGAGTGGCGAAACCAGATAATCCAGAAGCATAGGCGACTTTAAAATCCAATTGTTCATCATTCGCCCCTAGCTCTACAAACAGATCAAAAGTGAGATTAAGCGCTCTATCTGGATTGGCATGGGGTCTATCTATTTTGTTGAGAATCACAATAGGTTTAATCCCCATTTTTAAAGCTTGGGAAAGAACGAAGCGTGTTTGAGGCATCGGCCCTTCTTGGGCATCTACAAGCAAAAGCACACTGTTCACAGAGCCCAACACTCTTTCAACTTCTCCAGAAAAATCTGAATGCCCAGGCGTATCGATGATATTGATTTTATAATCTTCAAAAGTCACGCTGGTGTGTTTAGCAAAAATGGTGATCCCTCTTTCTTGCTCTTGGGCATTACTGTCCATCATTCTTTCAGCCGTCTTTTCATTTTCTCTAAAGATATTAGATTGTTTGAGTAAACTATCGAGCAGAGTTGTTTTACCGTGGTCGATGTGCGCAATAATAGCTATGTTTCTTATTTTTTCTGGAAGAAATATCATGAAATCCTCTTTATTTTGGAATTCCGTATTTTAAATAGAAATGTATTAAAAAGCTATTTCTTTACTTAATCTAATTGATAAAATGTGAAGCGACATTCAAGACGAACTAGAGGAAGATTTTTGCAAAACCTCTTCAGTTAGTTCTTTCAAGAGTTTTTTTGATTCCTTTTTATGGCCTATTTGCTTTAATTGGGTACTTGCTTCATCTTCCCCCATGTCGACGTCGTATTTGTCATCGATAGCTCTAAACTGACTAGCATATCTATTTTGCAAGGTGTTGCACCATAACGTAAATGAAAGTAAAATGTTTGATTTATCCTTTAAGGAAGATGTCTGATTTAAAATGGTTGAAGTTATTTCTTTTTCGACTTCATCAGAAAATATTTTTCCCGCATACAAAGCGGTTTTTGTTAAGGTGGGTAACTGCAATAATTGAGAGAATTTGAGTTGTAGGTAGAGATATACTTCTACAGTATCTTTAATATTTGGGCGTTGAGCGCATTTTTGAATGACGATACTTTTAAGAAGATTGCGCCGATGGATTCCGATAATAAACGAGGCTTTATTTTCAAGAGAAACGTTTTCACCAGGAATCGTTAGGGTTGCTAAAATTTCTAGCTCATCAAACGCTAGTGTGATTCTATCTTCACAATTGGCTAAGTTGTCTTTTATGATCTCAAGAGCCTTGCTTTTAAAATCCTCGTCGATCACTAATCCTTCCAATAGATTATAAACCCTTTCTCTCACACCTTGTCTACCGATAGGATTTTGATAATCACCGATTAAGGTGATTCGACTAAGAAAAGTTTTCAGAGAATCTCTTTCGTCATCATTGGTGTTTGTTATTATGGTTTGTTTTAAGGCATCCAAGGCATCCTCAGATATGTTTATCCCTTTATTTAAAGAAGCTTTGCTCTGTTTGATTTCTTCCAACCAACAGGATAAAACAGATTGTAGTGAAGGCTCTTGAAATCCTGCTTGAGGCATGGAGTAACTTATAGCAGTTCCTAGAAGGGGATTGTGTAAATTGGTGAGGATTAGATGGTCCAGAAAAGCGGTTATATTATCAGCTCTTAGGGGATTTTTTCTAAGATCTAGCTCACAATCACGACTCAATTGAGTCAATTCTCTAGGTATTGCATGAATGAAATTCTGTGATAAGTCTAACATTACGAGCTTTTTTAAATCACCAACAGGTAATTCGGGCGTATAAGATAGCCCATTATTCTTTAAGCTTAGATGTTTTAATCCGGAAGGTAGTCGTTTCAATTCTTCGTAAAAAGGGGAGAGGTTTCTATGAATATTTTGGCTATTTTCAATCTTTAACTCATTTAAAGATACACAATCGCCTAAAGCTTCAATGGGTTTTGATTCGAAATAACAGGTGTCAATGTATAATCTTTCTATTTTTCTTAAGTTTTTTAAGTTTAAAGGATTGCTGATTTCTAAGCCTTTTAAGTGTAATAAAGAAATGTTCAAGCACTTTTCTAATCCTTTGAATTCCAAGCTTAGTGATAGACTAGATGCTATTTGTATTTGTTTCAGGTTTTCAAAGTAAGAAAAATCCAAAGAACTCATTAAAAAAGCGTTATATAGATGTAAATCTACTAAAGGATGAGGCTTAGATGAATTGATATTAACTGATGGAAATTCAAATGAGCCAATAAATGACAAATTAATCATTTCAAGTTTGGGAAAAGAGTTAAGATTAAGTTGTTCTTTTAAAATGATGTTTTGTCCATAAAATTTGATGAGAGAGTCGGAGCTTAACCCTTTCAATTCGTATGTCGTCTTACTCTGCGATGACACTAAGCGAATAGATTGAAGGTTTTTAAAAATTGATACAAATAAGAACGCTGATAGAGCTACATTATCAAGATGTAGACGCTCTAATTTTTGACAAACATAGAGATCTGATGGGTTAATTTTTTCATTTGACACGATTTGTATAGAGTCTAAAAATAGAGAAGTCAAATTTTGAAAACACTGTAAATTAAGATTATTTATCGTTGATTTGATGATGGTTAAGCTCTTTAAAGAAGAACATGTCCCCACTATTTGTCCTTTCAGGCGGGTCTTGTGTATAGATAAAGATTGTAAATTGGGGAGATGACTCAAATCGACATCCTTTTCAATTGTATCTGTGTCAATTATTAAATTTTCTAGTGACTTCGGCATAATAGTCCAGTCAATAAGAGGAGCTTTT
Organism: Rhabdochlamydiaceae bacterium; assembly: GCA_049240945.1. Lineage (GTDB taxonomy): Bacteria > Chlamydiota > Chlamydiia > Chlamydiales > Rhabdochlamydiaceae > JBMLRQ01. The sequence continues at coordinate 33,758 of JBMLRQ010000045.1, read as the reverse complement.
TTCTCAATTAGGGTTAAACTCTTCAGAGAAAACAAACGACTCCATTTAAAATTATTTTTTATGATTGTGGGGCCAATTAGTTTGACATCTTGAAGAGAGCCGCAATCTTCTAATCCTGAAATTGAACAAGGGGAGGATGTTTGATTGCAAATTTCTAAACTTTCTATTTCATTGAAAAAAGAAAAAACGGAAAAATTCAGAGATATAGGCTTTTGTTTTATGTCGTTATTGAAGCAGAAGATTAAGTTTTTCAGGTTTTTAAATGATCCTAAAAACCTCAAATCGGTCATGTTAACAATACAGGCTGTTTGGATCTGATCGGGGTCCGAAGGAATCGAAGTCTCTTCAATCTCACCGATCTTTATGAATGTGTCCAAGGGCAATCTCTCCCATTTTGGAACGCTACTCAGTTCGTTGTTGATGGTTTGAATTAAGAGACGATTTATTTCAGGATTTAAATATTTTCGGGCTAGAAGAATTAACCCTGTATTGTAGTAATATCTTCCAATTTCCTGACGAGCTTCTAAGCAGCCTTTATCGGCTGAGGTTTTTAGGTATTCTAACCATTTATCTTCATGATGGTGTTTTAAAGCGATAGTAGCGAGTTTATAGAACCCTTCTCCTTGTTGATTTTTTAAATCATTGATAGATTTTTTTAAATTTGAAACGGATCCTAGAAAGATTAAAGAGGAAATGGACGTGAATGAAGCTAACTTATTTGTCTTAAACGAAAAAGAGGCCCTATTTTTATCAAGACAAAGCAGACTTATGCCACTGATTGCGATTAAAGCTGTTTTAAGATATTGATATTTAGGGGAATCAACCAATTCAAAAACGTATGAATCCACTTTTTTAATAGGGGTCATAATTTCTCTTTAATGTTTTTAATAAAAAATATTAATAAAAAAAACAGTTAAAGTCAAATATTGAAAAAATAATCGCAATTCAAACCGATTTAAAAAGAAAGAGGTATAGACTTCTTTTGGACGAAAAAAGGAGCCAAGAATGTGTTATATGGAATTGGATGATAATCGGATTATTCATTCTAAATGAAATAGACCTCTTTCGAAACCTTTACCCTAACTCCAAATTATAAATCCCAGCAATTAAATTGAACCTTAGCCCAAATCGTTTCAACATCCCAATCACATTCTCGTTAACGACTCTATCGCTAGATAAAATCTGATTCTTTTTCTTGTCTTCTTTGGTTAAAGGACTTTTTTTACTCCTCTTTTTTGGCATGTCCGTCTTGATATGTAGTTTTTGAAGTCCCTGATAGCCCGAATCTGTCAACACATTTATTCTTGAATGAATCTTCATTCTAGATTCTTTGTACAACCTGAAATCGTGCTTTTTCCCATTTGAGCATGACGTGCAAATCACCTTTTTACTCTTTTTATCCACAACAACTTGCGTCTTTATGGTGTGCTTTTTCTTTTTCCCTGAATAATACCTCTTTTGTTTTTTTTAGGCCGTTCAATAGGGCTTTCTGTCGCATCAACTAAAATGACATCATATTCGACATCACTTTTCAAAAGCTCTTTGCGACCAGGTAAAGTAAAATCTGGATGTTTAATTAACGTGTCCTCTACCCATCTCACCGCCTTGTAAGCCGAGCTTTCGCTTATACAGTCACTTTGGCTTATAGGGAAATAGGTTTTATGCTTCCTCATATATTCTAAGGACATTAAAAGTCTATTTTTCATGCTTAATTTGTTTTTACGTCACCCTCTTATTTTTTTGCTTTGTCTACTTCTTATAGAATCATCGCCATTTTCTCAAACGTCGAAATTTTCCCTCATCTAAACTTGTCATCTTATTAAATTTCATCATCTCCTCCTTCAATTTAAAGAATTATTTTAATGAAATTTGTTTTTTTATGTCAGTTTCGAAAGAGTTTTAATGAGAGCGATTTAAAGGCGAGTTGAATTTTTTTAAAATCAAATCTGAAAAACAAATTTTTCCCCTTATAGAGAAAAAAATGGTTTCATCTTTCTGTAACTTTGAATAGTTGTATCTCATATTCGTTTAGAATAAAAACGATCCTGTCTAATTTAACTTAGCTTAAATTAGACAGTGATTTGAATTTGTTCAAAACTCATGTGTTAATAGGGATTCTCCTTTTGTTGCGTTGATGAAGGAGAAGTTTCCCAATAATTTTTTGGAGAAAGAAAGGGGGAGTCGGTTGCTAGCTGCCCCAAGGGGGAAAGAATATTTTCTTCCGAATTGATTAGTGAATCATTTGCATGAGTAGGATCTGTCTGATCAGGATCTAAGATAAAAGAGACGGTGTTTTGTAACATGTTTCGCTCATCGCTATCGTTCGAAAAATTTTGAGAATCAACCTTGGTTGTGGGTTCGGGGGATAGTTTTTTTGAATGGGAGTCTATTATCTCATTATTTGGTATTAAAATGGTTGTTTGGTTTTCTTGAGATAAGGGTGTTGAACTTTTTACTTGATCGGTCTGTTTCGGAACAGAAGGCGTGACGTGTAAATCAATTAAAGGTGGTAGTTTGAATTCTTCTTTGTGCTCATTTGAAGGCTTAACTATATGTGAATCTGAAGAAGGGGGGCCTCCAGGAGTAATAGTTGGGCTATTTGTAGACTCTTTGAATGCATCATTTAAGTTACTCGTAAGAGGAGAGTGAATATTTGTTTCTCTACTGATTCTTTCTGGGGATCCTGTTGTTGGCGGATGCTTCTCCTTCGATTCGCGATTTTTAGGGGTAGGGTTTTGAAGGTGGTTTCCCAATGAAGAGGAATCGCCAGTTTTTCGAGATTTATAAAAAATAATCCCCAAAGCGACACTGCTCAGAATAGCTGTTGTTTTTAAGAGTTCTTTTCTAGGGATAACACTTATTCTATCTATAATAATTTTAATCTCTTGTTGGAAAATAAAAATCCCTATTAAAGTAGAAGATAAAATCAACAAGGAGATTTTAAGCTCTAGGGAATCAGAAGGTTGGGTGTTTCCTGAGCTTTTAACTATATCTGAATTATTTTTAATCGGAGTCATCATAAACTCTTTGTTTTGGTTTTAATTTTGGGGGTTATTTTTTGATTCGGGAGTTATCGATAGTCCTAAGTTGTTGCTATCTCCAAGAACAACATTTTTGGATTTTTTGTTAGGATTAGGGGATTGAAACGCTGATTTTTCATTAGATGTTTGATGATCTTGTGTGGATGTTTCTATTGTTTGTGTTTCTGCGTTGACGGTTGTTTTTTGTTGAATAGTTTTTGTTTGAATGGGGGATTGAAATCCTGCTTTTTCCTCGGATGGTTGCCATTTTTCTGTTTGTGTTTCTCTGATTACTAATTTTTTCTCTTGGATAGTTTTTTTGTGAGAAGGGTTCTTGTAAACGCTTAAAAAAGAGATAAGATGAATGGTATTAGATATCAAAATGAATTCAGAAGATTTTACAAGCTTGAATTGAGGGAAGCTATTACAACATTTTGCACTTAAGCTGCTTAAATGTAAGATAGCCAAAAGGGCGCTCGTGATGCATATGAACTTAGCAGAGGGGGTGATCTGGTATTTGTCATGATTGAAGAATGATTCTAGTAGATTCAGTTTCATTTTATCTCTCTTTTGAGTTTTGAATTTAAAAAATGCAAGTATTTTATTTTTTTCTTTTAATAAATGCTAGTATAAATCTTTTTTATGTCTTTTATGGATGATGGTTGCAAAATATCTAATTTAGTAATAGACTTCTGTCTTCCTTTAGTTCAGATAGGAAAATAAATGAAATCTCATTTTGAAGAAGATAGCCAGATTTCCCACAATACTAATTCTAATCTCACCGATTTGAAAACCTTTCATTTGGATGATATTGTTAATGAAAAATTGACAAGAGCTTTTCACAAAGAAACGTTTCAGATTGTCCTTCACGATGTTGTTAAGATAGCCTGCGAGCACAGTCCAATCGATTTAGCTTACGCGGCTTCAAGATTATTGCCTAATGAAAGAGCCATCTTATATGAAAATTTACCTGATCTAAATGCTAAAATAGATTTCATTGTCAACGCGGATAGACAGAGTAGATTGACCATTTTTAGGCACATTAGTGATGCAGAAATCAAACGTCTTATTGAAAATATGCCTGCTGATGACGCATTAACGATTTTAGAAGATTCGTCTGAAAAAAGATTCCGCCGTATCATGGATCTTTTGGATTTAGAAAAAGCCAATAGGATCAAAGAGATTAAAAAGCACGAGAGAAACACCGCTGGTCGTTTGATGACCAACGAGTTTTTTTCCTTTAATATGGCCAATACAATAGGGGAAGCGGCCCAATACATCCATTCGCATCCTGGTATTGACTTGAGTAAAGGCGTGTTTGTCCAAAATGGAGAAGGGCAGCTTTTGGGTTATGTGCCTTTTAGGAATCTCATCATCAACCCTCCTCATATTTCTTTAAAACAGATCATGAGACCTGTTTTACACAAAGTCTTGCCAGAAGCTAATCGAGAAGAAATCATTGATGTTGTAGAACGCTACAAGTTGCCAATGTTAGCTGTCGTGGACGAGAACGATCATTTAATTGGTATCATCAATCATGATGATGTTTTAGAGATCATTGAAGATATTGCTGATGAAACAATTGCTAACATCGCTGGAACCACAGAGAAAATGAATGAATATGATCCGGCTTATAAAAGATTTCTCGCTCGTACACCTTGGCTTTTATTCACTCTATTTGCCGGATTGATCAATGTGGGTGTTATGTCTTCTTTACAAAGCTATGATGGAGGCGTCTTGACTTTTGCCTTGTTTTTTGTCCCCCTCATAACAGGCATGTCAGGTAATATAGGTATACAAACAAGCACTATCTTAGTGAGAAGTATGGCTACAGGTCTTATTTCTTCTAGCAGTAAGAAACAGGCTGTTTTTAGCGAAATCATCATTGGCTTTTTAAGTTCATGCGTATTTGGTATTATTTGTGGCCTGTGTATTTATATATTTAATTTTGGACAAGATTTTCATTTGACTTTGAATTCCGCAGCCGTAGGTTTAATTGTCGCTATAGGGCTATTCGGAGCTTGCATAACAGGGACTTTTTTAGGTGTCTATTCTCCTTTGCTTTTTTCCCGTTGGGGTATTGACCCGGCGATTGCATCGGGTCCTATCATCACCGCTTTTAATGATTTCTTGTCGATGTCTATATTTTTTCTAATAGCGATTGGAGTGGCCAGATTATTAGTTTGATGCGTTTCTTGTATTTTAATGGCCACTCTTGTATTTATCATATGGTTTATGCAAACTAGATGATTCGGTATTCATCTTCAAATTTTAATATAGTAAGACGCGTTAGTTTTTATGACTAGAACACCAAGAAATTACCAAGGAATGAATCCTTCCCACAAACTTATCGGAGATTTGATTCCAAAGTTTATGCAAAAAATAGGGCGCAATTACGAACAAAAACCAGATCTTATATTAAAAGCTTGGTCTGATTTGATAGGACCTCAATTATTGCCCATGACTCAGGCCGTATCTTTCATGGATGGTATTTTGACGGTGAAGGTCAAAAATTCTACTTTACACAGTCTGCTATCTCAAAATGAAAAAGGGCGGCTTTTAAATAAAATGAAAGAAATGTTTCCAGGAATAATTTTAACAAATATCGTTTTTCGAATAGGCTAATTAAGACGATAGAAAAGGTAAAACAAACATGACAAATCAACAAGCATACGACGCAAGCTCCATTACTGTTTTAGAAGGTTTACAAGCGGTAAGAGAAAGACCCGGTATGTATATCGGAGATACTCATACTAACGGTTTACACCAACTGGTTTATGAGGTTGTTGATAATTGTATCGACGAAGCTATGGCCGGTTATTGCACGGAAATCACTGTGACTTTACACAAAGATCATTCGTGCAGTGTGGAGGATAATGGTAGAGGTATTCCAATAGATCGACATGAAAAAGAATCTCTTAAACAGGGTCGAGACGTTTCTGCTTTAGAAGTCGTGATGACAATTCTGCATGCGGGCGGTAAATTCGACAAAAACACTTACAAGGTGTCGGGAGGCCTTCACGGCGTTGGTGTTTCTTGCGTGAATGCTTTATCTAAAAGTTTTCATGTGCAAGTCTTTAAACAAGAAAAGCTGTATGAGATGCATTTTTCAAAAGGTAAACCAACGACTCCTCTAGTTCCTTTAGGTTCGACTCATAAAAGAGGAACGAAAGTGACCTTTTTACCTGACGATTCGATTTTCAGTTTGTCTGTTTTTGATTATGACATTCTTTTAAAAAGATTGAGGGAATTAGCTTTTTTAAATAAAGGGATCAAGATTCTTTTTATCGATGAAAGAGGTTCTGATCATCCTGAAGTATGTTTCTGTTACGAAGGAGGCGTCTCTTCTTTTGTTTCGTATCTCAATGAGAATAAAACGCCTCTGTTTAATCAACCTATCTGTATCAAAGGTGTCAAAGAGGGTGTTGATGGACCTGTTGAATTTGAGGTCGCTATGCAATGGAACGATACTTATAGCGAACACGTTTTATCTTATGTCAACAATATCGCCACGAGACAGGGGGGAACACACGTCACAGGTTTCAGCACGGCTCTAACCAGGGTCCTTAATCAGTACATCAAAGCGAATCAACTATTAAAAAATGACAAACTCTCTATTGCAGGTGATGATATGAGAGAGGGGCTGACAGCGGTTATTTCAACAAAGGTTCCCAATCCTCAATTCGAAGGGCAGACGAAACAAAAATTGGGAAATAATGATGTCGGTTCAATCGTTCAACAGATCGTGGGCGAGGAGCTTGCTGTTTTTTTATCTGAGAATCCAGGGATCGCCAGATTAATCGCTGAAAAATCTATCATTGCAGCGACTGCAAGAGAAGCCGCAAAAAAAGCGAGAGAATTAACTCTCAGGAAGACAGCTTTAGATAGTGCTCGTTTACCTGGTAAGTTGACCGACTGCCAGGAAAAAAATCCTGAGCTTTGTGAAATATATATCGTAGAGGGAGATTCAGCTGGTGGATCAGCAAAATCGGGAAGAGATCGTCGTTTCCAAGCTATTTTGCCGATCAGAGGAAAGATCCTGAATGTAGAAAAAGCTAGGTTAGAAAAAATTTTACAAAACCAAGAGATAGGCAACATGATAGCCGCTTTTGGATGTGGTATTGGATCTGGCAGCTTTAACTTAGAAAAATTAAGATATCACAAAATCATCATCATGACGGATGCGGATGTTGATGGTTCTCACATTCGAACTTTATTGCTGACCTTTTTTTATCGTCATATGCCTGCTCTTATTGAAAATAATTTTGTTTATATCGCAAGACCTCCTTTGTATAGGGTTTCTAGAAAAAAAACTTCTCAGTATATTCACAGTGAAAAAGAGATGGATGAGTATCTGTTGAAGCTTGGTCTGAGTGATGTTAGCTTGCGTTTAGAAGGAGAAAAAGAACCCTTGCCAAAAGAGCGTATGGAAGCTTTGTTAGCAACTATCTTGGAGCTTGAAAATTTTATTGTATCCATAGAAAAAAAAGGCATTCCTTTTAGAGAGTTTTTACAAGCCAAGAAGGAATCTGGTCAATGGCCCCGTTTCCAAGTTAAGATAGAAAACACTCTTAGATTCGTTTTTTCCGAAGAAGAGTTTGTGAATTTAAAAGAAGAAAATCATCAAGCTCAACTAAAAGAGCACGAAAAAGCACTAGCTTCTATTCCTTTAGAAGAACAAACGCCTCAAATGAAAACTTTTAAACCTAAGTCTCTTAGCTTCTTAGAGCTTTATGAAAGTGAAGCTTTGGAAAATTTAGAAAAAAAACTAAAAGAGTACCAGTTCAAAATAGAACAGTACACTTCTATAGAGGGTCCTTTGATGACCTTTATTGATGATTTGCGTAACGAGACAGCTATTTATAATTTAAAAGAAGCCGTAGATTTCATGCGAGCTAATGGACGAAAAGGGATTGAAATCCAAAGATATAAAGGTCTTGGTGAAATGAACGCTGATCAGCTTTGGGAAACCACAATGGATCCAGCTAAACGAACTCTTATTCAGGTGGCGTTGCCTGATGCAATCACGGCGGATCACATGTTCACCATGTTGATGGGGGAAGATGTGCCTCCTCGTCGAGCTTTTATTGAGAAACATTCATTATCTGTAAAGAATCTAGATATATAAGGAGAAAACATGTCGTATACCGAAGGAGAATTGATTCTGCCTCGCAATATCGAAGATGAAGTAAAAGAGAGCTACTTACGTTATTCGATGTCTGTGATTATTTCTAGAGCTTTACCTGACGTGAGAGATGGTTTAAAGCCTTCCCAGAGACGTATCATGTATGCTATGAGACAATTGAATTTGTCTCCCGGATCTAAACACCGAAAATGCGCTAAAATTTGTGGAGATACTTCAGGGGATTACCATCCTCACGGAGAGAGCGTGATTTACCCTACGTTGGCCCGTTTGGCTCAGCCCTGGGTCATGAGATATTCTTTAGTGGATGGACAAGGTAATTTTGGCTCTGTTGATGGAGACCCTCCAGCTGCTATGCGTTATACTGAAGCTCGCCTTACTCATTCTTCTATGGCTCTAATGGAAGATTTAGAGAAAGACACTGTAGATATGGTGCCTAATTACGACGAAACGAAGTCAGAACCCACTGTTTTCCCTGCTAAATTTCCAAATCTTCTTTGTAATGGATCTTCAGGAATCGCGGTCGGTATGGCGACAAACATTCCTCCTCACAATTTGAAGGAATTGTTGAACGCCACTTTGCTTGTTGTGGATGATCCCTCCACCACTATAGACCAAATTTTAGAGGTCATGCCTGGGCCTGATTTTCCTACAGGTGGAGTGATTTGTGGCTATAGAGGTATCAAGGAAGCTTACTACACTGGTCGTGGTAAATTGCTTTTAAGAGCCGTCATTCGTGTGGAAGACCAAGAATCAGGTGATCGCCAAAGATTAGCTGTTGACGAAATTCCTTATGGGGTTAGCAAAGCGGATTTGATTTTACAGGTCGCTCAACTTGTTAATGACAAGCAAATTCCTGGTATTTCAGACGTCAGAGATGAGTCTGACAAAGATGGTATGAGAATTGTTTTTGAGTTAAAGAGAGGAGAAATACCAGATATCACGATTAATCAACTGTATAAATTCACCGATATGCAGGTGACTTTTGGTTGTAACATGCTCGCCCTTGATAAGGGGCTCCCCCGTATCATGAATATCAAGCAAATGATTTTAGCCTGGATAGAACATCGTATAGATGTTGTGAGACGGCGAACTCGTTTTGAACTCAACAAGGCAGAAGCAAGGGCTCATATTTTAGAAGGTTATCTCAAAGCTCTTGATCACCTTGATGCTGTGGTGAAATTGATCAGATCCAGTCCTAATAAAGAAGTGGCCAAGCAAGAATTGATGATGCAATACGCTTTCAGTGAAAGACAAGCTGGTGCTGTTTTAGATTTGCGTTTATACCAGTTAACAGGATTAGAGCATGAAAAAATTGATAGCGAGTACAGAGAGTTATTGGAAAAAATCGCTCATTATAAAGCTATTTTAGCGAGTGAAACCTTGGTCCGAGGAATCATCAAACAAGAGTTGTCTGATTTGTTGAGACATCATGGATCCGAAAGAAGAACAAAAATCATTGCAGCGGAAGGAGAGTTTCACATAGAAGATTTGATCCCTGATGAGCAGGTGATCATCACTGTTTCAGAAGATGATTATGTGAAAAGGATGCCTATTGATACCTTTAAAGAACAGAAAAGGGGTGGTCAGGGTGTTGTTGGCATGGAACTCAAAAAAGAAGCAGATGGGTTGAAAGATATCTACGTAGCTTCTACCCATGATCATTTACTCATCTTTACAAATTTTGGCCGCTGTTACTGGTTAAAAGTATGGCAAATCCCTGAGTCAGGTCGTCGAACAAAAGGAAAGCCTTTAGTGAATTTATTAGAAGACATTCAGCCTGCAGAAAGAATAGCGACTATCTTAAAAGTTAAAGGCTTTGATGAACCTTCTTGTATTTTATTAGCCACCAAACAAGGTGTGGTCAAGAAGACGGAGTTGCAAGCTTTTAGTTCTCCTCGTCGAAAAGGAGTTTATGCGATTAACATCGACGAAGGTGATGAGGTGATTGCGGCCCGTATTGTTTCCGAAGGGGAGCAGGTCATGTTATTCACTAAACAAGGAATGGCTGTCCGATTTGACCAATCTCAAGTGAGAGCCGTTGGACGTGTGGCCAGAGGTGTCAGAGGTGCTACCTTGAAAAAAGGAAATGACGCTGTGATTTCTTGTGAAATTGTCAAAGACGAGGATAATGTACTGGTTGTTTGTGAAAATGGATTCGGTAAGCGCTCTAAGGTCAGCGATTTTCGCCACACCAATAGAGGTGGCGTAGGTGTTCGATCTATCCTAACAAGCGAAAGAAACGGACTTGTCGTCGCTGGTTTGTCGATCGATGATAGAGACGGGGTTTTCTTGATATCCAATGGTGGACAAACAGTGCGTATCACTATGAATGATGTTCGAGTTATGGGAAGATCGACTCAAGGGGTCCGATTAGTTAATCTCAAAGAAAATGACCTTCTAGTCGCTGTTCAGAAAATTGAGTTTATAGAGACAGATAAGATATCGACATGAGTTTATTTATAACAATAGAGGGTGGAGAGGGAGCTGGTAAGACCACTCTAATTGAAGCCCTTTTCTCTTTTTTTGAATCAAAAGGGCTCTCTGTGTTAAAAACAAGAGCTCCAGGTGGCACAGAGTGTGGTCTCACATTAAGAAATTGGCTTTTAGACAATCGCCATCTTAATTTAACAGCGAAGACCGAATTACTTATTTTTTTAGCCGACAGGGCACAGCATGTTCAAGAAGTGATTCAGCCAGCCTTGGATAAGGGTATGATTGTCTTATGTGATCGCTTTAATGATTCAACAGTTGCTTATCAAGGATATGCAAGAGAATTGGGCGAAAAAACAGTCGAAGATCTTTGCTTATTCAGCTCGTCCAACTTGCAACCTCATCTGACATTCTATCTTGATTTGGATCCTTTAGAAGGAAACAAAAGGTTGAATGCAGCTCATAAAATTAAAGATAAAATAGAATCAGAATCACTACATTTCCACCAAAAAGTGAGGAACGGATTTCTTCGCATCGCTGATAAATATCCCCAAAGAGTTAAAATTTTGAAGGCTAGCTCTTCTTCAGAAGAGGTGTTTACGGAAGCTTGTAGGCAGATAAAGGATGTTTTAGCCCATGGTCTATGATCACCTTATCGGTCACACAGACATAAAAAAGGCTTTATCGATTCTCAAAATGAGAGGAAAGATCCCTCAGGTTCTTTTGTTTAAAGGAAAAGAGGGAGTGGGTAAACACCTTTTTGCACGCTCTTTTGCCCAATCTTTAGCTGCATCGATCGATATTCATGAATATAAGCCGGAAGGTAAAGCTTTTTTTCATCCTATTGATCAGATTAAACAAATCATTAAAGAAAGCTATTTACCCCCAGTTCAAAGCGCTAAAAAAATCTTTATCATCGATCAAGCCGATAGAATGTTGCCGGTTAGCAGTAACGCTCTTTTAAAAACTTTAGAAGAACCATCAGAAAATATAGTGTTTATTTTAGTGTCCCACGATGTAGAGCGTCTTTTGCCGACTATCTTATCAAGATCTTTTGTTCTATCCTTCTTTCCACTCTCTCATCAAGAGATCGTCAGTTGGCTTTTAAAGCATCGTTTGCAAAATGTGGATGACGCTAATAGGATAGCCTTCATGGCCCAAGGTTCTTTAAAAAGAGCTGATTTATACTTTCAATATCAAAAAGATTGGATTCATCTATTAGATGCCCTTCTTTCTCATCCATCTTATGATAAGCAAATAGAATTGATCACAAAAATAGATAAATATTTCAGCCTTTTAAAAGAAGAAGAAGAAGTCAGTGATTGGCATGAACAGATAGATCTTCTATTTGATAGTTTAATTTTTTATTTTAAAGAAGACTTAAGAAAAAACTATCGGTTGTACGAAAATTCGGGATTTCCTAACGCCCATTTTATCTTTGATTTGATCGAAGAGAGTCGAGAAGATGTAAAGAGTCATATCAAACTTAGGCATGTTTTAGAAAGATTTTTAAGCTTTTTTACTTTTCCTGTTAATCGGCAGGATCCAATAGTCTTGCATCCTGCCAATTGAGATTTTTTTATTCTACATTGGGTAGTTGATCTTTATGAGTCTCTAGCCATTTAATAGCGTCTTGAGCACCATAAATAGCCTTTCCTTCAACGATTAAGCAAGGCACGTGAACATCTCCACCAACTTTTTTCAGGTCGTCTTGAGCTGGCAAGTTACCATTTAAATCGATCATGGGTATCTTCTTATTGATGCTTTTTAGATAATCAATCACCTCATGGCAATAAGGGCAGTTAGGGATATAATAAAGAAGGGTCTCTTTATTTGTTGTAGCAGTTTCTGTGCTGATATTTTTTGGAGCTTCTTCTCCTTGTAGATAGCTAAAAGAAGTTAATATCAAAGGTAAAATGAACAGTAATTTTTTCATATATCTCCTTAAAATTGGGTAAAAAATTATTTATCTCAACGAGAGTAAATTCATATTGCATTTTAGGCTAATTTCATACAATCTAGAAAAAAAATTTTTATGAGGAATTTTCATATGAGAAGTTTTTTAACGTCTTTAAAATCGTTTTTTTGCATTTTATCGATGTCTATTTTTATGTTTAGTGCACTACAAGGAGAAACAAATATGTCATTTAAAGAACCCCAAGAAGTGATGGTTTTTGAAGCGGGGAAGATTTATTCAGCTGTTATAAGTACATCTAAAGGTGATATCGTTTGCCGTTTAGATCAAGAAAAAGCTCCTTTATCGGTAACTAATTTCATTCAATTAGCCAAAGGAGGTTTTTACAACGGACTATCTTTTCACCGTGTTGTGCCTGGCTTTGTGATACAGGGGGGAGATCCAACCGGTACAGGTAGTGGGGGCCCAGGCTACACTATACCTGCTGAAATTGGTCTTTTACATGAAAAAGGGGTTTTAGCATGGGCTCGCTTGCCTGATCAAGTTAACCCAAAAAAAAGATCTAGTGGGAGTCAATTTTACATCACTTTAGAAGCTGTTCATCAATTAGATGGTGATTATACAGTTTTTGGGAAAGTTCTCTCAGGAATGGATGTTGTGCAGTCTATCAAAGTCGGCGATAAAATAAAAAGCGTTGACATTATCACTGAATAATTCTCTTCAAAAGCCTCGTCTTTATCTTTTTTTAGACGAGGCTTTAAAAAATATTTGATTTATATCTTTTTGTTTGTATATTGGCCAATAATCCGCTATCTAAAATTGTTCTTTATCGATTTTAGTTCATCTAATAAAGGGAGGCTGTCATGTCTATTACATTCAAAAAATCATCTTTAAAGATTATCAAAAATAATCCTCTTTTAGAAAAATTTCAAAAAAAACGCTCCATTTCTCATATCGGTTATTTATCTAGAATTGGTTTTGATAAAAAGCGATTCCTTGTAAATGCGGCTTGTAAATTTTTTTCTTAAAAGATTGTTAATTTAGTAATAAGCCTTTTTATGATATTCTGGATCGACAATTATTTAAAAAAATATTTTTTACAATACTTTTTTATTTTTATTTATATTGATTAATTAATTTTATTTATGAATATATAAAATTATAGGTAGATCTATTATCTATCAGTGTAAAAAAATAAAAGAGGTTTTATGGTTATAAAAAAAACAACAGTTAAAGCAACAACTAAAAAAATAGCGTCAAGAACTCCTGCTAAAAAAGTTGTAAAAACAGCCGTTAAAAAAACAGTCACGAAAGTCGCAAAAACTACAGTTAGAAAGGTAGCTGTCCCCAAAGCCAAAGTTGCTGTTAAAAAAGCTGTAGTCAAAAAAACTAAAACTGTTAGCGCGACTAAACGTTAAAATAAATCATTTCGCTTTCAACTAAGGAATAAACTATATTTAAGATATAATTTGTTCCTTAGACTTTCCTAGGAAAACAATCCTTTTTTCATGATCTGTTCTATCGGCTTTCTAGAAGAGGGAAATTCTCTTTCTTGCAAAGAAGGAGGAAGCTCTGTTGATTCACCATGGAGGCCAACAGCGACCATAGCTTCGATTTGATGGCTGTCAGGTACTTTTAAAGCTGTTTTTGCTTTTTCGTAGTCAAATCCCGACATAGCATGGACAACAAGTCCTCTATCAGCTCCTTCTAAAGCCATGCACATCCAAGCAGCTCCCGAATCAAAACTGTGTGTAGGGGACAGTTTTTTTTCAGGTCCGTAGGTTTTTTCTGATACAATAGCAACTAAATACGAGGCTCTTACGGCCCAAGATTTATTAAAATCGACGAGAAGATCGAAGTATGTGGCCCATTCTTGACTATCTTTTTCTGCATATAAAAATAGCCAGGGTTGTAGATTGTACGCTGAAGGAGCCATTCTAGCTGCTTCGAAAAGAGCTCGTAGTTCTTTTTCTGCTAAACGAGCCCCACTCATGGCTCTTGGAGACCATCGTCTATAAATAAGATTATTTATTTCCGTAGATTTTGGTCTGTAAGATTGCATATCTTGGCCAAACGTTTTTGAGTCCATATATCTTCCTTTGTAAAGTAAAACATAGATTCTATTTAAAACTAGCAAAATAGGCTAAAAGACAGAACAAAAATATTTTGACTTATAAGACTCACAAGGTGCAAATTTGATTTAAATGATTTATCTTTTGGAAGATTATGGATAAGGTTCACGTCTCATTTGATCAGATTAAGCAACTCAGGAAGGAAAGAAAAAAAGAAATGATGCAAGTTGCCCGAAGAGGGGTTTATTTGCGTTGTTTTATTATTCTATCGGAATTGATCGCTTTTTTTTATTTTAATAGCTCATCACTGTTGATGGACGGCTTATCTAGTTTGATTGATGTTTTAGCGAGTGTGCTTCTTATTTTGTTCATATATATCGCTGACCGTCCTCCAGATAGAAACCATCCTTTTGGTCATGGGCGCTTTGAGCCGATTGCTGGTTTGCAAATGGGCATATTTTTAATAGTCCTTGGTGTCATCATGGGCTTTTATCAATTTTCTTCTATAGATACGTCCAATAGTACCGATAAGGTTGTGAACCCTTATGCCTCTTTAGTTTCTTTTGGGGCGCTCATTATATTAGAAATTTGTTATCGATTTTTGAAATTTTCAGGCCGAAAAAGAAACAGCCCCGCATTACTAGCGGACGCTGTACACTATCGCATTGATGCTTTAAATTCTCTTTTTGCAACCATCGCCTTGTTCTTGGGAGTCTTGTGGCCTGAACATAGTTATCTTTTTGATAAAGGAGGGGCGATTGTTATCGCTTTATTGATGATCGTTATAGGATCTTATGCAGCTAAAGAGAACTTAAACCAATTACTAGATAAAGTTCCCGATCAAATTTATTTTGATAAAGTTAAAAAAGCGGCTTTAGCGGTTCCTTTGGTTGAAAATGTGGCTAACATGAAGCTACAAGTGTATGGCCCAGATGCCCACGTTTCGATAGACATTCAAGTGCCTCCCAAGTTATCTGTTTTGGAAGCACATAACATTGCCGAAGAAGTGAAAAATCATATTCAAACCACATGGCCTCAAGTCATAGATGTGATTGTTCATATTGAGCCCCATTTAAATGATTAAACTTAATTTTGCCAGCAGCCTTTTCTGAGTTGAGCTCATTTGAGGAAGTGTGGAAACATTTGCGTCGCACACCCCTTTCAAATCGAACTTTCAAGGACGAAGAAGAATGGCTAGATAATCGCTCAGATGTATGGAATGAATTTACTAATGAACGTGAACAAGTTAGCTTACTCACCTCAAGAGGATGGGCAAGACTATAATTTTATTTATTTGAGCTACTATAAGTCTCAATAAAAAATTTAAATATTTAATTCGTTGTAAGAAGTATGGAATAGTAAGCCCCTAAGAGAATTGAAAAATGTTATATTAAAAAATGTATCTGTAGGTCGATTTATAAATAAAAGGTAAGGCTATTTATTTGGGTCAACTGTTTCTATTTCGCAGTCTTCGTTCATCACCCAACTTTTAATGAGTTCGAAATCGTTGGACTCTTCTTTATCATGCTTTGGTAAAGTCAATTTTTTGCATACAATAAATGCATTCTCTGGTTCTACCAGTATATCAACAGATCCAAAAGAAAGATGTTTTGTTGTAATAGATAACTGTGATGGAGTATAAAAACGAACTGGTGCTACTTGACTTTTTTGGGATTCGATTCCTATGGTAATCAGATTTTTTGCAACCATGTTCACTAAAGGCGCTGCAATACATGCGGGCGCTTCATGAACAATAGAATCTTTACAAGTGATAAACACCACATTTGCTGAGCCTACAAATCCATTATTACGGAAGATATGTGCACTAGCTGAGAGAGATTGACCACCGTATATTGATCCAGCAGAATATTCATTTTTGAGTTGAGTGATTATATCAGTGTGTGATGATATTGATGACATGAAAACTCCTTAAGCTAATTATAAACTTTTGTCTTAAAAAAGAATTCATAATTTGTACATTATGTTTTATTAAAGTCAATCTTAAATAGATAAAAACCTTTGTGATACTAGATCACAAAGGTTTTCTTCAGACTAAATATTAGATGAAACAAGAGCTTCTTTCCTAGACTGTCTTCTTAAGAAGAAGACAAGAATATAAGTAAAAGGGGTGCTAAGAGCACAAAGAATCAATTTATAAAGATACATTGAACTCATGACTTCCAAACCGTTTAAAAACGGTGTATGTAAGCCAACATAGAGGACTATACTATTCACAATCAAAGTATCAATCAGCTGAGAAATCATTGTTGAGCCGTTATTTCTTAGCCATAGATGCTTTCCTCCTGTCAACTGTCTGATCTTTTGAAACAAGTAAACGTCTAGTAATTGGCCAGATAAAAAAGCGAGCATGGACGCAAAAATAAGAATACTTGTCACATTGAAAGTTGATTGATAGGCTTTTTGATAGTCCAACATCTCTTTATAGCCGTAGACATTATTGGCTTCATACCAATAAGGGTGAGGAGGGAGTTCTATCATCATTTTGGTGACTAAATACATAAAGATACTTAGTGTGAATCCTAAATACACCATAAAATTGGCTTTTTTTTTGCCGTAAATTTCAGTCACGACATCACTAATGATAAAAGTAAAAGGATAAGTCAATATACCAGTTGTCAGAGCTAAGTTTGTGAAAGGAGCTTGGAAAAACTTCATACCAACTAAGTTAGTCATCACAAGAACGACCACGAAAAACGTAACAAGAATGATGTACGACTTATCGAGTTTTGTCATTTGATTATTCATGAGACCTCTTTCTTAAAATAGAAATGAATAAGATAAGTAAAATCAGAGATAAGGCGCTCATCAGGCCTGCAGGCATCCATTTAAAGGACAATAGATATCTGTAAGTGAAAAAAGCGTCTAAGATGAGTATCAGGAAGATGTTCAGTTTAAGAGCGTATAATTTGTTTTGGTAGATCTTAAGGCTTGTGAAACAAAACATGAGGAAAAATAAAGAAGCAAATATCAAAGATGGTGAGCTTTTAGCTTTTATAAAACCCATAATCCCTCCAATCAGCAAAATGAAGGCGTAGATCATGTTCAAAATAGATAGCTGACGAGCTTCTTTTTGAGGTAGAGAATTTAAAGAAAACATAGATGGCCAAAATAATTAAATATCCATATGATAATGTTCTTTAAAAGAAGGTGCAATAAAAAACTAAATGAGGACAAAAGTTTTAATTGAAAGTGAGTTAGATCAAGCTGTTTCTCTTTTAAAAGAGGGCAAAGTTGTGGCTTTTCCTACCGAAACGGTTTACGGTTTAGGAGCTGTCTTATCAAATCAAGAGGCTGTACAAAAAATTTTTTCGTTGAAAAAACGTCCTCAGGATAATCCTTTGATTGTTCATATTGCTGATGTCGAAGATGTTTACCACATCGCCAAAGAAATCCCAAAAGAATTTTTCTTTTTAGCCGAAAAGTTTTTCCCAGGCCCTTTAACTATTATATTACCTAAATCAAATTTTGTTTCAGATCTCGTTTCTGCGGGTTCCGACACAGTCGCTTTTAGAATGCCGAACCATCCTATGGCGCTGGAACTGATTCGCAAGGTTGAAGAACCTCTTGTGGCCCCATCAGCTAATTTATCGGGAAAGCCAAGTGGGACAAGAGTTTCTCATATTATGCATGATTTTAGTGGGTCTCTTGACGCTGTGTTGGATGGAGGAGAATGTTCTATAGGTATCGAATCGACTGTATTGAATTTGTGTCATCCTAAAGAGCCTATTATACTGAGACCTGGTGCTGTTGGACATAAGGAGTTAGAAGATGTTTTAGGTTGTAAAGTGCGATTATACGATGCGAAAGTTTGTGATGAAAAGAACCTTATCCTTTCTCCTGGATTAAAATATCGTCATTACGCGCCAAAAACCTCTTTATTTCTTTTTGACAAATTTCAAGAATTGGAAGCTTATTTGATTAAGAACAGAACCAAGAAGCTTCTTTTATTAGTAGACGATCTTAGAGATATAAAAATTGATCAAATGATCTTTTCTGAACACAATTTGTACGATGTTTTAAGACAAACCGATCACCAAGATTATGACGAGATATTAGTTTTTTGCTCTCCTAATTTACAAAAAAAAGTCGCTTTAATGAACAGGTTGTTAAAAGCTGCCGGTGTTTTGTGAAATAGAAAGTTAGATAGGGGAGATAAAAGCTCCCTTATTTAACTTTTAATCTGGAGGTATATTTCGAATAAGACAAAAACAAAAAGCAAAAAGAGAGTGATCTTTCCTCCTTTTAGCTGCTCCATCTTTGTGCCGAATTTAAAAGTGTATCTTCCTCTCCATACCATTAAAATAGGCATAGCTCCTAATAAAAGAGCGACTCCATAGCCTCCTGCATAGTTCAAAGCTGTTAAGAAAATTTCTGGATCCACCCAGCTAACTAGCATAGGTAAAACAAACACGATAAGAAAAGGGGTTGTTTTTTGAAATTTTTTCCCTTTGAGTTTCAACCCATCTATCAAAAAATCAATAAAAGCGATTGATAGACCAAACATAGAAGTGGTCATGGTAAAAAAAGCAAAATATTGTCCGACTAGGCTTAAATAGGAATGATTTGTGAAACGAATAAGAGGAGCGATGGCATTTTCTCCTTTTTTGAAGGCTTCCAAAAGACCAAAATCTCCTTCTAAAGGAACGATGCCCAGCACCAAAAATTCCCATATAACATATATAAATAATGGTATCAAAGTACCGAAAAATAAACATATTCTCACCTTTGATACGTTTCTATCAAGATGTGTCAGAAGAGTGGGTATAAGCCCTTGGTAGCCAAAAGCTGTAAAGACTAGTGGTAAAGGTAGCCATGCTTTAGCCCAGTTCATATGAGAGAGCAATTTAAAATTGATTTCTTGAATGCCACCCCCTACAAATATAATGTATGTGCTGATCACACCTAACATGAGGATAAGATTAATACGATCAACCCATTTTGCTCCTAAATAAACAAAAGGAGCGAATAAAGTGATGTAAATCAAACTAGACAAAGAAAAGGGGAGAGCATTAAAAAAGAATTGATTGATGCTGTGTCCACCAGCTGTCACATGAGCGATCATCAAACATGAAAATAGGTATAAATAGGTGATCCAGCACAAAATAGTCCCCCCTTTACCTAATAAGCGAGAGGCTAATGTCGTTAAATTCGCTCCCTTAGGCATCCAAAGGCAACATTCTAAAATAAGTAGGCCTGTGCATAGCATGAACAGCCAGCAAACAATATAAACAAGTACAGATGGTAAAAAGCCTCCCTCGGCGGTGGCGACGGGTAAAGCGAGCATGCCCACACCTATACTGGTCCCAGCGACTAATAAAATGCCACCCAACAAATGGCTCATATTTTTCAGTAAATGCATGAAGAATAACCTATTAAAAATTACAAATGATTTATGTTATGTAAACTAAAAATTGCTTACAAGGGAATACGGGTAACAGGCTCTAAAGAAAAAGGATCGCTTATTTGTTTTTCTTTGAAAATATGGTAACCCAAGCCAGCGATCATAGCTCCATTATCTAGGCAAAGATCGTCTGATGGATAAATAACAGGAATATTTGAACTAAAGTCACGAAATAATTCTTTGAGTTTATTATTACGGCTGACTCCTCCCCCTACATAGATTTTATGACATCTATAATCTCCAAAAGCTTTGGTGCTTTTTTGGACAATATCTTGCAAAGCCACTTGTTGGAAAGAGGCGGCTACGTCAGCTAAATCATCTTTGGGAATGATCAAAGAAGCCTCTTTTTGACTATTGGCTCCTTTTAAAGTGTATAACACGTTTGTTTTTAATCCGCTGAATGAAAAATCCCAAGGGCGTCCTTTAACGACTCCTTTTTTAAAAGGAAATCTACGAGGGTTGCCTGTAAGAGCTAATTTTTCAACTGAAGGTCCTGCCGGATAAGAAAAGCCTAACATCACCCCCACTTTATCGAATACTTCTCCAATCGCATCATCTTGAGTCGATCCAATCATTTCATATTCGCCCACTTGTTTGATCAATACTAAAAAAGTGTGACCGCCCGAAATAACAAGACCTAAAGAAGGGAATAGGGGAGAGGGATCATTCATAATAGCTGCGTATAAATGAGCTTCTACATGGTTAACACCAATAAAAGGTATATCCCAACAGAAGCTAAGTGTTTTAGCTGCGTTGACGCCAATAACCAAAGCTCCAATCAAACCAGGACCTTTTGCGACTGCGATGGCTTGCAGATCAGAGGATGTAACATGAGCTTCTTTAAGAGCTTGGTCCACAATACTCAGTAAAACCTCTTGGTGCTTTCGCGAACAAAGCTCAGGAAACACACCTCCATAAAGAGCATGGATATCCACTTGTGAATAAATCACATTAGAAAGAATTTTTTTCCCATCTTCTACAACCGAACAAGCCGTTTCATCGCAGGTGGTTTCGATACCTAAAATAAGCATAAATATACAAATAAAAACGATTAAAAAGGTATTATCCAGTAACACTTCTTTTTTTCACTATTTTTTATTTATCTTCTCTTCTATTTTCAAAGAGATGCCTTATCTTTTGAAGGAGCTCTTATTTTTATGACTAGGTCGACATCAAGTGAATTGAAAAAATCCATATGCTGGAGTTTATTTTGGGTGTTTTCGGCTTTTTTCTTTAACGGTTACGTTATTTTTTCTAGAGGTTTAGACTCTGGTGTTCAGTTTTTTACTGGGTATCTTCTTGAAAAATCTTTGAGTATAGATAATGTATTTGTTTTTATGATGATTTTCCGTTCGATGAATCTTGACAGAAAGACTCAACATCAAGTTTTAAATTGGGGGATCATAGGAGCTTTTGTTTTTCGGTTTTTATTGATATTTTTTGGCTTACATCTTGTTCATCAATTCAAACTCATTTTTTATCTTTTTGGAGGGATCCTTTTATTCTCTGGTGTCAAAATATGTACCACCAATTTGGAAGAAAAAGTAGAAGAGCCTTCAGTGATAAAAGTGTTAAGGACTTTCCCAAAATTAAAATCTTTATTTGATAAGGGAGGAGGGTATCGACTGCTGATCTCTATTTTTTTTGTGGAAATCGCCGACTTGATCTTTGCTTTGGATTCTATCCCTGTGATTTTAAGTGTTTCTCAAGACTTTTTCATCGTTTATACATCTAATTTATTTGCGATTCTAGGATTACGCTCTTTGTATTTTGTTGTCGCTGAGATGGCTAGTCGATTTTATTTTATTCAGAGAGCTGTTGGCTACATTTTGATATTTATCGGATGTAAATTTTTCCTGATGTCTTTTATTAAAATATCCCCTATTTTTACTCTTTTAGTGTTAACTGTGATTTTCGGATGGAGCTATATCGTGAATAAAAAAACAAATTAGCCTATTTGTGTCAGTAAATAAGACGCTTCCTCATCCATTATCCACAAAGCTTTATTTGTGTTCTGCCCTACTTTGAAAGCGGGTAAGATGGAGTCTGTATTCTTAAAAACATCTAAGATAGCTTCTTGTTTATCTGGCCCCATTACGTAGAGAACAATAGATTTCGACTTATGGATCATAGGCAAGGTGAAACTCATTCTCCAACATTTTTTTTGAGGGATATAATTAGCAACAACAAGTCTGTTTTTTTCATAGAGACCCTCTGTATCAGGAAACAAAGACGCTATATGACCATCACTACCCATTCCTAGCATGATCATATCAAAATCGATCTCTTTCACCAGATTTTCATATTGTTTAGCTTGTTCTGATAAAGGTTCATCCATGATCATGGGATGAATCTGAGAAGAAGGAATAGGCAGATCTTTTAATCCTGAATCCAGGGCTGTTTTGTAATTACTTTCTTGATGGGTGGTAGGTACATTTCTTTCGTCACTCCAAAAAACATGAACACATGTCCAGTCAACAGAATCCTTAAATTTTTCGGCAAGAGATTTGTAAATCGATTGAGGAGTGCTTCCTCCAGAAAGAGCTACATAGAAAGAACCCTTTGTTTTGATGGCGTGATTAGCTTGTTCTACGAAATGTTCTGTAGCTAGAGCTATTGAACTTTCTTTAGATCCGGGAATGAGAAAATCTCTTCTTTCATCCCAACTAGTGATTGGCATCTCCTTCATGTAAAACCTTTTAATGATTTAGAGATAAGTTTTTTAAGACATCAAAATAATGAGAGCTACACCCTCTTCCAAAAATAGTGTTAATGAGAGATTGACCAGATTTCGTTTTTGGTAAAATGAAATTCTGAGGCATGGGGCATTCTTTTTGACACGATAGTTTAACTTCGATTTGAGTTAAAGGTCCATACTTTAAACACAATGATATGTATTCTTCGCTAGAGACTGACAAACGCAAACTTAAAACCATACCTGTAGGAAAATTATCTCTATAATTTTCTTTAAGATGGGAAAGTTTTTCCTGATTTTCGTATTCGTAAAGGAAAAGAGAGGGATTGGAAACACCTTTCGATTTCCATCCTAAGCAGTTAGCGACCCAGTTTTGTAAGTACAAGGCTTGTAAACTGGGATGAGTAAAGAATAGAGATGGTTTATTATTATACTCAACTTCAATTTGCGCTGTTCTTGTCAAGGATTCCAGGTAAAGGGAATAGTTAACGGAATTAGCTAAAATAGATCTTATAAAATCTAATCTAGCCCAGTTAAGGTCAGCGATTTCATATTTTTGGTGCTCATGTAGACGAACGACATTTTTAGCAAAAGTATGGATGTTATCGGTGATTTCGGAGTCAAAAATAACACGAGAAGACATGGCACTTAGGTTGCAAAAAATAGTGTCTTCAATGTCTAAATCATCAGCCCACAAAAGATAGATAGGAACATCAGATATCAACTTCGGTAATAAAATAAAAGGAATTTTATCTCTTTGCGCTACCGAACAAGAGATGGCAAAAATATCGTAGGCCATATTGGCATTAAACGGGTGGTTATTCATAGCAGAGGTTGAGGTCGAAAAATAGTCGGTAGGAGCAGAGTCATCGACGCTGATGAAGATAATATGGCAGGGAATTTTTTCTACAATTGTTTCTAAAACACTATGGATATAATCAATCCTAGAGTCTTGTTTCGTGTAGATGATCAAATTAAATAAAGAGGCTGATAATTTCGAAGAGGATCTTAATGTCATTAGATAAGCCTCCACTTTCTTCCATCTTTCTCGATGATTTGGTTGGCTTCTTCTGGCCCCCAGGTGCCGGCTTTATAAAAACAACATGTCTCTTCTTTGTGCTTATTCCAATGATCGAGAATAGGCGTGAGAAATTTCCATGATTCAACGACTTCATCTTCTCTAGCGAAAAGAGTTGAATCTCCTAAAATACAGTCGCATATAAGCCTTTCGTAGGCTTCAGGAGGAGACATGCCGAAATAAGTAGCGTATTTAAAATCCATTTTTACAGGTTGAATAGGACTACTTGGCCCAGGGACTTTGCAATTCATCTTTAAAGAAGCACCTTCATCAGGTTGAATACGGATAGCTAAAACATTGGCTTCTTTTTTTTCATCAGATTCATCAAAAAGAGAAGAGGGTGATGCTTTAAAAACCACAGCGATCTCGGTCGCACGCTTAGGTAAACGTTTGCCACTGCGGATATAAAAAGGAACATCTTTCCATCTTTGATTGTCTATAAATAGCTTAAAAGCGACAAAAGTTTCTACGAAAGAATCGGGTGCGACATTATTTTCTTCTCGGTATTTCAAAACCTCTTTGCCATCAATAAATCCTTCATTATATTGCGCTCTAACAATGTCTGTGGCGAGATTTTTTTCTGAAAAAGGACGCAACGCTTTTAAAACTTTCACTTTTTCATCTCTAATATCATCAGCTTTTAAGCTTTTAGGCTGCTCCATAGCCACTAAGCTAATCAGCTGAATGATATGATTTTGGACGACGTCTCTCAAAAGACCAGATTCTTCCCAAAGGTTGCCCCTTGTCCCAATTCCTATATCCTCTGACATTGTAATCTGTATATGGTCTATATATTTATGGTTCCAAAGAGGTTCAAAAAAGGTATTGGCAAAACGAAAAACCATTAGGTTTTGAACACTTTCTTTTCCAAGATAATGATCGATACGGAAGATTTGCTTTTCGCTGAAAAAATGAAGAAGTTGTTTTTGTAATTCTATAGCTGATAAATGATCTCTTCCAAAAGGCTTTTCGATGATCAATCGAGACCACTTATCTTTAACATCTTCTTTGTAGACTAAGCCCTTTTTATATAGGTTTTCAGATATGGTGATAAAAGAGCTTGGCTGGGTAGATAAATAGAAGATACGGTTACCTTTTGTTGCAAACCGCTGATCTAAATTTTGAAGTAAATTGGCTAAAGATGCGTACCCATCTTCATTATCGAATTCAGCGCAATGATAGAAGAGATGTTGTTCAAATTGAGCCCATAAAGACTGGTCCAAAGGTTTAGAGCGAGAAAATTTCATGACAGATTCTTTAGCTTCTTGTCTAAACTCTTCATGCGTTTTCGTTCTTCTTGCAAACCCAACGCAGGCAAATTGAATAGGGAGTTGTCCTTCTTTAGTTAAATTGTAAAGCGCTGGCATCAGTTTTCGTGCTGTGAGATCGCCTGTTGCTCCAAAAATCACGATGATACAGGGATCTGTGAGAGTAGAGAGGTGTTTTTTTTCTAAAAATGGGTTCAAAATGGGTTCATTCATAATATTACGTGTTTTTTAGTTTGTCTAAATATGTTTGAAGGATAACGGTTGCTGTTAAAGAATCGATCAAATCTTTTCGTTTTTTACGGCTTACACCTCCTTCTTTCAGACAGCGCTCCGTAAAAGCCGTTGTTAGCCTTTCATCACACAATACTATAGAAATATTTAAAGTACACTCAAGAATTTTTGCAAATTCTCGAACCACTAAAGACATTGGGCTTTCCTTGCCATTTAGATGCATAGGGAGACCAATTAAGATAGTTTCTATGGGATAAAAAGGTTTGAGTCTATCTTGTATTAAAGAGGATGTGAGTTGATGATTTCTCGCTGTTTTTAAAACATCTAAAGGTTGAGCGATGATCTGTCTAGGATCGCTCATAGCTAATCCTATCCTGACTGTTCCGTAATCAATAGCGGCTATTCTATCCATTTTTTAAACAAGCTCCCAGAAAATCAATAAAAAGAGGGTGGGGGTCTAATGGCTTTGATTTGAATTCAGGATGGAATTGGACACCTATCATCCAAGGATGTTCTTTAAGCTCAACGATTTCACATAGATTTTGGTAATGACCAGATACGGTGAGTCCTTGATTTTCAAAGATCTCTTTGTATTGGTTATTGAATTCATAGCGATGACGATGTCTTTCAGATATTTTATCTTTTTGATAAGCTTGGTAGGCTAAAGAGCCTTTTGTGAGATGACAATCGTAAGCTCCCAATCTCATGCTACCACCTAGGTTTATATCTTGCTTTTGGTTTTCGAGAATGGAGATAACAGGATTTAGGCAAAAGGGATCCATTTCTGACGAATTTGCTCCTTCTAATTTCACAACATGTCGAGCGAATTCAACGCAAAGGACTTGCATGCCTAAACAAATACCTAAAAAAGGAATTTTTTCTTCTCTACATAAACGAGCCACTTTAATCTTTCCTTCCCATCCTCTGACTCCAAATCCACCTGGTATTAAATAACCTTGGCATTCTCCCAAATCTTTTCTATCTAAGGCTTTATTGTGATCAAATTTATCGGATTCGAATGTTTTTATGTTTAACGAGATATGATGAAAGGTTGCGGCATGTTGTAGAGCCTCAAAGATAGATTTATAAGCATCTGTGTGTTGCATATACTTGCCAACAACGCCGATACATAATTCTTTTTTTGGCGTTTTCATGATTTGGATCATTTGTTCCCAGTCTTTCAAATCACTTGGTTTAAAAGGTAGTTTTAAAGAAGCACATATGATTTCGTCTAGTTTTTGTTGATGTAAAAAGCAAGGGGCTTCATAAATCGTGAAAGGAACATCAACCTGTTCAATCACAGCCTCATAAGGCACGTTACAGAACAAACTAATCTTTTGCTTGATTTCGTTTGATAAGGCATGTTCAGAGCGGCATATGAGAATTTCAGGAAAAATGCCGATCTCTCTAAGCAATTGCACCGAATGCTGTGTTGGTTTTGTTTTAAGTTCTTTAGCGGCTTTTAAGTAAGGGATATAGCTTAGATGGATATTAAGACAGTCTTGATGAAATTTTTGTTTAAATTGTCTGATGGCTTCTAAAAAAGGCTGGGATTCGATGTCTCCCACAGTCCCTCCAACCTCTACGATCATCACATCGGCTTTATTTGTTTCGGCCCCTATACAAATTCGTTTTTTGATTTCTTCTGTGATGTGAGGAACGACTTGGACAGTTTTACCTAAAAATTCACCCTTGCGTTCTTTTTTTATAATAGTCTCGTAGATTTGTCCTGAAGTGATATTGGAATATTTATTGAGTTCTGTATGAGAAAAACGGTGATAGTGACCAAGATCTAAATCGGTTTCAGCGCCATCATCTGTGACGTAAACCTCTCCGTGCTCGAAAGGATTCATGGTACCTGGATCGACATTCAAATACGGATCTAGTTTCATCATGCCAACTTTTAATCCTTTTTTTTCAAGCAATAAGGCGATTGAAGCACATGAAAGTCCTTTACCTAATGAGGAAACAACGCCTCCGGTTACAAAAATATATTTCGTGCTCACGAGCTAAACTCCTTAAGTATTTATTTCAATCGATGGATGGACATTTACATAAAACCATTGAGTTTATTGTATGCGATCCATAAAGTGCAATCTAGAATTTAGCTATTATCCTTAACCAGGAAAAGAAAGTCATGTATTTCTTAACCATGCTTTATTTAAAGCTGAGAGTTTATTGTTTTGAATATTTTGAAAAAAAGAAAGTTAAGCGAATCTACCAAAATCATCCTCTTTTCAAAGAAATTGATGGACTAAGGCGGAGTAAACTGAAGGGGATCAATCCTTATCGCTTATGTAGAGAGTACGCACAAGACTCTCCGTACGGTGAGACTCCAATCTCTGTTCTCAAACACATGGTGGATATGTTTAAAATCGAAAAAGGGGTTTCTAGTATCGACTTGGGCTCAGGCTTAGGACGAAGCGTTTTCTTTTTAAACGCTTATTTAAAAGGGATGGCGACGGGCTTAGAAAGGATCTTTGTTTTTTACAAATTATGCCAGGAAGTGGTTAATGAAATACCCAATACTTCTATTCGCTTTATTTGTGGTGACCTGAAAAGTATTGATCTTTCTCCCTATGATCTCATATATTTGTATGGAACTTGTTTATCAGATATAGATATTTTACAGTTCATTAAAAACTGCAAGTCAACAGCTAGGAAAGCTAAAATCATCACCATCAGCTACGCGTTAACTGAGTATGAACCAGAATCTTTTTTGACATTAGATGAGCTGAACGTTAGCTTTCCTTGGGGATACACAACCGCTTACCTTCAAATAGTTAAATAACACATGTACGAAGCCCTCTTATTTGATTTAGATGATACCTTGTTAGATTTTCAACAAGCGGAATATAAAGCTCTCTCTTCCGTTCACCGTCTTTATTTTTCCTCGATACCTTACACTCAATTTTTTCACGTATTCAAAACACTTAATCATTTTTTGTGGCAGGGGGTTAACCGACAATATTGGCTTCCTGGCTTTGTTGAAGAAAAAAGATTTAGTTATCTCCTAGAAGAGTTCTCAATGAATTTGGAGTCAAAAAACATAGAATCTTTCTACCAATCTTGTCTTTTGAAATTCACCGATTGGCTGCCTCACGCCAAAGAGGCGTTAATCGCATTAGGAAAGCTATACAAGATAGTGATTGTGACAAACGGTTTCACTGATATACAGAAGAGAAAGTGTCAAAAGATGGGTTTATATGATTTAATAGATCTTTTGATTGTATCTCAGGAATGGGGAGTTTCTAAGCCAAATCCAAAAATCTTTCAAAAGGCTATAGAAAGCGTCGGCTGTTATTCAGAAAAGGCTCTTGTGATAGGTGATTCTCTAGAAAGTGATCACAAAGGAGCTGTAAACGCTGGGGTAGATTTTTGTTGGGTTAATATTAAAAAGGAAAAAAAAGAGTTCGGAGTATCAGCGCCAAAATACGAAGTCTCTTCAATCAAAGAACTGATTGCCATACTTGAATGATGCCCAGAATAGGACTCGAACCTACACACCTCGCAGTACCAGATCCTAAATCTGGCGTGTCTACCAATTTCACCATCTGGGCATGAATAAATAGTAGGACTTATATTCATTTTATGTCAATAAATGAGTTAGGGAAATTTATTTATATATTTAAAGGCAAAAAGAGTTTCTGATTGATGATAAAAAACAACAAGATACAGGAATAAAGTGAATCACTTTTTCTTTTTTAGCCAACAGAATACCCTTCTTAAAAGGACAATCCTGATTTTCTATTTTTTTTTAGTGGGGATTTTGATAAAACTTTAACTCATTCACAGAACAAGAGCACTTATTTTTTATATGAAACATTCTCAACTTTTATATCCTCATTCCTGGAATGAAAGACAACCAGCTTGGGTTAACGACGTTTTATTTGTCCCTCAGCATTATTTCGATCATGAACGTTCTTTGGCTGCTATCTTAAGTCAATCTAAGATTTCTCAGCACAGTCATGTTTGTTTAGAGTATTGCAGCGGTAATGGGGATTGGATCATAGAAAAAGCAAGAACTTATTCAGATAGCATTTGGATTGCCGTTGAAAAACGCTTTGATCGGGTGAAGAAAATCTTTTCGAAAAAAGATAAGCTGAAAATAGAGAATCTAATCATTGTTTGTGGAGACGCTCTCACTTTCACAGAATATTACCTGCCAAAAGAATGTATATCGAAAATATTTGTTAACTTTCCAGATCCCTGGCCGAAGGATCGGCATCACAAGCATCGCTTATTTCAAAAAGAGTTCATACAGCAACTATACAGGGTCGGGCAACAAAAATGTTCAATTGTTTTAGCTACAGACCATTTAGCTTACACAGAAGAAGTGATCGGAAACATGCAAAAAGAACAGCTTTTCCATCCTATTTTCCCTTTTCCTCATTACATAAATGAATGGCCTCAATATGGAGATTCTTTTTTCGATACTTTATGGAGAGCTAAAGGTTGCGAAATTTATTATACACAATTCACTAAAGGATAAAAACTATGCAGCTTAGTTCTAAGATCACTTTAAAAGCGGATTTGGCTCACGAATTAAACTGGGATGAAGCAAGATTAAAGGCTTTAGAATTAAAGCAAAGGGGACACAAAATCAGCTGGGTATTAGACTTTGGATGGAGTGAAACGGGGTTATCTTTAAAGAATGAATCTCATTTTTTGACATTTTCTTTAGCCCTGGAAAAATTTAATGATGAATTTTGGTCTCACTTTTCAGATAGCACGGTAGAGATGACCTTATACGAGGGTGATAGCCTTCATTCTTTACTTTTTTTGGATGATGAAGAAACTGATTTTCAAAATTGGTTGATCGAAAATAATAAAATCTCCAGTTGGTCTTTCTTTGATCGATACGTTTTTTACATGAATGCGTTCGGAGAATATTTGCAAAGACTTTGTGTTTTTCTGCCTGAAGAGCTAACTTTATCGGTAGCTTTTCGTTCCTGTTCCTCTTTTAGTAAAGCTCAACAAGCGTTTTTATTTTCTCAAAACCACTTCAATCACATCCGGGTTAAATGGCTTTACTTTGACTCCGCTCCTTTAGCTGTTTGTTTACCTCTCTACGCTCAAGTCGATTTTACTTTTTTTGATTTGATTGAAGATGTTATAGACTCGATCACAGATCAAAAATTCAGATTCATTTCCGAAGAATTATTAACAGAAGAATGGGAGGCTGTGGACACTTTAATGATTTTTTCCGACTATTTATCTGCTTTAGGCAAAAGAAAGTTGCAAGGTTTTAATGTAACCGGAGGAAAATTTATCACAATTGGTAGACTAGTCGGATTCAATGAAGAAATTTCGTGGGAAGAAAGTTAAAAAGACAATCGGAGCAGAGGGATTTGAACCCCCGACCCACTGCTCCCAAAGCAGTTGCGCTAGCCAGACTGCGCTATGCTCCGACTGGATTTTAAAAGTATCATATGCGGTTTTTTGATTTTAAGACAATAAAATTGTTGTTTTCATAGGTTTTTTTTGAGATTGTGAAAATATGAATAAAAGAGGAACAAATAATGGGTTTTAGTGATCTAAATTCTGTAAAAGATTTGAAAAAATTAGCTTTAAATCCTGTGGATTTAACAGATGAGAGCCTAATGACCAGTAAAAGAATAGACGGTATGGTTATAGATGGCTGTGGCTTCAAATTACTTTATGGAACAGAACGAGTTGATGGTGAAGTTGTTAAAACGCTTTGCGATTTAGCCCAGGAAACACAGGCTGTTAAGCAAATGCATGAGATGCAGAAGGGAGCCATTTTGAACATGATTCAAAATTTCCCTTCAGAAGAAAGAAGTGTTTTGCATACTTCCATGCGTGATCTATTTGATTGTCGACAAGATACAGAGCTTGCTTTATCTATGGCTTCTATGGCTTACCAAGAATTGGAAAAATTAAAAATATTCTTAATGTCTATTGAAAAACAAAGCTCATTTGAAAATGTTGTTCAAGTGGGGATCGGCGGCTCTCACTTAGGACCTGAAGCCATTTACAAAGCTTTAGAAGTTTATTCCAAAAAAGGAAAAAAAGCTTATTTTATTTCTAATGTTGATCCTGATGAAGCGATCAAAACATGTCGAGCTTTAGATCTAAGTAAAACTTTATTTGTTGTGGTTTCCAAATCGGGAACAACAATCGAAACTCTGACGAATGAGATTCTCGTTAGAAATGAATTGAAAAAGCAAGGATTGAATCCAGATCAACATATCGTATCTGTTACGGGTAAAGGAAGTCCTATGGACGATCCCTCAAAATATTTGGCTTCTTTTTATATTTGGGATTCAATAGGAGGGCGTTATTCTGTCACTTCAATGGTTGGTTGTGTTATGCTAGCTTTCATAATGGGTATGGATCGTCTCTTAGATTTCTTAAGAGGCGCTCACGCCATGGATAAAATAGCTTTAGAAGAAGACCCTTTGAAGAACCTTCCCCTTTTTTCTTCTCTTTTAAACATTTGGAACCGCAATTTTTTGAACCATGGCACCTTTGCTGTGATCCCATATTCTCAAGCTCTTTCTCGGTATCCGGCGCATCTACAGCAATTAACCATGGAATCTAACGGCAAATCTATTGATAAAAAAGGTGACAAGGTCGACTTTATGACATCTCCTATAGTTTGGGGAGAACCAGGAACTAATGGTCAGCATTCTTTTTACCAATTGATTCATCAAGGTACTGATATAGTCCCTATAGAAATGTTAGGTTTTTTGGAGAATCAATATCAGGAAGATGTCGAAGTAGAAGGAAGCAGCTCACAAGAAAAATTGATAGCCAACATGTTTGCCCAGTCCATCAGTTTGGCAACAGGTCAAAAAAACAATAACCCAAATAAACATTTTTACGGTAATCGTCCCAATAGAATCCTTTTGGCTGAAAAGTTGACCCCTTTTTCTATGGGTGCCATTTTGTCTTATCATGAACATCAAGTTGCTTTTACTGGTTTCATATGGGGTATTAATTCTTTCGATCAAGAGGGAGTTCAATTAGGGAAAGTATTGGCTAATAAAATTCTTTCTCAAATGACATTAAATCGAGAAAATAAAAATCTTGATACCAAACATTTTCCTTTGGGTGCGGCTTATTTGAGACATCTCTCTCAGTTCTAGTTAAGGAGTTCACTCATTAATTTTTTTAACGGGGAGAAGGTTTTGTCTCCCCATCTTTTGATTTAAAAATATCAAAAAACTCGATGGGATCAAAGTTTTTTTAGCATCTGTTGGCTAATTTGTCTAAGGTGAGGTTTTCTATTTTTACAAATAGAAATTTTTTCAGTAAAAGCTTGAAATCAGATTTCCAAATATTTTATTTTGAATGTCTTAAAAAATCAATGCTTCAAACGTTTTTAAATATTTTAATTTTTAGATTATATTTTTATTATTAAATTATTTATAATTAATTTAAATTTTTTAATAATAGAGTTTATATGTTAAATAATGTCAGTAATTATTTTTCTAATTTTAATCGTGCTGAAAACTATATAAGTCGAAAAGAGTGCTTAGTAAAACTCAAACCCGCTATCTCCTTTGTTTCCATGACAGGGTTAACGACTGGTGCTCTCTTAGCTTTTTGTATATATAAAGGAAAAGATGTGCAAATTTTTCCTTCTTCCGTTAATCAATTTATAAATAAAAATATTGTATTCATCAAAAATAGCTCTTTAGTTCTTGGAGGACTATGTTTTTTCTCTTTCTTTCTAACTAGGAATCAAAAGCTCACACCTTTTATGGATGATTTAAATAAGATAGATAAAAACTTGGATGTTCTGTCTAGGAATCAAAAGCTCACACCTTTTATGGATGATTTAAATAAGATAGATAAAAACTTGGATGTTCTGTTATCTAAAGCCCCAAAAGAAGATATCAAAAAGATAAAATCTGACCTTCAACCTGATTTGATAACTTCAGACCAAGATGGTAAAGACTATTTCTTTTTAGACGTAATTTCTTACGCTGTTTACCATAAGAACTACGAAAATTTAGATAGAAGCCAATCTGTCAGGGTGATCAAACTTCTAAAATATCTATCTACAGAAGATTCTGTCTACAAAGAGGAATATAAAAGCTCTATCTTACATGAGGATAGAAAAATGGTTCGTTTTTTAAAAAAGTTCCAAGTGATTGGATCAAATGATTTTGTTTTAAAAAATATTTCTCATGATGAAATAGAAGAAATTATCTGTCTTTTAAGTATTTAAGAGTTCATTCATTGATTTTTTTAAGGGAGATAAGGTGTTGTCTCCCTATCTTTTGATTTAAAAATATCAAACAACTTCTATAGAGTCAAAATTTTTTTAGCATCTATTGGCTAAAGATAAAGCAAACCCTTTTTATCTAAGATGAAGCTTTCTATTTTTACAAATATTTTTACAAATAGCTTATTTGATGTATGTCTTGATTAAATAGGAAAAATTTGTGGCAAAACAACAGTTTTTCTGTAAATTCGATCTTTTTCTTCTTTTCAGCTCGTAGTTTATTC
>JBMLRQ010000044.1:0-10662 GCA_049240945.1 Rhabdochlamydiaceae bacterium | reverse complement strand
CTTCTTTACTGAAATATCCTCATCTGAATTTACAGAAACAATGTTACACTACCAACAAACATTAGACTTCTTTCGAAATTCATTACGGCAACTCTAAATGATGTATCCCCGCAATCAGGTATCCATGCAACCATTTCTTGTATCTTAAGTTAGCTTTTTTATTCCTTTGAAGAATCGCTTAAACCAAACCTCTTCTTTGAAAAAGTTGGAGCATCCTCTGTCCTTAAGTTTGATATCCCACCCCATGGTTGCAGGTATCTCTATAGGTCTTTTTTTAGGTAAACAAGCAGGGGTTGTGTTATTTTCTCATTTTGAATATCAAAATCTTATGAATCTTTTTGTCATATTGGGATCGACCTTATCAGGGATAATGGGGTATTTAGTGTTATGGTATTCCACCAAAAAACTAAAGCACACATAAATAGAAATGTGTTGCTATGAATTCATTTTAGATTCATGTTCATCTTATAAACGGCATATAACCGTTGGTGAAAAATATATGATAAAGAAACGGTCAGGCACTGAAAGAAGAAAGTTTTTCATATGATGAAACAAAGCGATTCATCCAAGTCCATCCTTCATATCTTGCAAACTTTTTTGCAGATTCACAAATTGCCTCATTTTACAGTGATGGATTTAGTCGATGCTCTAAAAGAGCGCTCTTTTGGCTTTATTTTGCTATTAATGGCAATGCCGAATGTCCTTTTACTCGCTACTATTCCAGGTTTATCAACAATCTTTGGAGGTGTTATGGGATTGGTCAGCATCCAAGTGATGTTAAGGCTTCCAAGGATTTGGCTCCCTAGAAATGTTAGATATAAGTCTTATGCAACAGAGGGTCTTGAGAAAATGGTGAAAACAAGCGCCCCTTTTCTTAAATCAATCGAACGTTTTCTGAAACCTCGCTTTTTCATTTTAACAGCTCCTTTTCTAGAACCCTTTTTAGGGTTTATCAGCTTTATCAACAGCATATGGATCACTCTACCTATTCCTTTTGGCAACTTTTTCCCTGCTCTTGCTATGGTGGTCTTATCATTGGGGATCATTGAAAATGATGGCCTCTTCATTATGTTGGGTGCCTTGCTGAGCTTTTTGGTTTGGATAGTCTTTATTTTTATGTATAGCTCTATACTGTCTCATTTGATCCTTTTTCTTGGATTTTAAACTTATTTAAATAGATCTCTTTCGAAACTAAGATAAAAAACAAATCCGAACCCCAAAATAGAATGAAACGATCTGGTCTGAGGGTTCATCTGATAGCTGCAATTTATAACATCCAGTTGACCTAATGACAGTTTCTGAAGAGGTTTCATCTGGCGTTGTTTTGGATTTTTTGGAGCCATACGGTTTTTTTCTGATAAGACCAGCGGCTATGAGCTTTAATTGGTATCAATCTCAGAGAAAAAAGGGGATGATATTTTTTAAGTATTAATCATTATTAGAGTTCTCTGAAATGTTTTATTAAAATTTTATATAACGAATTATAAAGCATGTGAAAATAAAAAACATGTCATAGAAAATAAAGTCAAAATAAATATTTAAACAAAAACATTTAACAAAAAGCCTCATTCCATGTTAGATTAGTGCCCTATTATGGAATAAACCAACCTAATGTGAGGCCCATCATGAATCCCATCAGCTCAGCCACTTCTTCCCTTTTAGGAACAAGCGATTCAAGTCAGCATAAAAAGGTCTTTATCCCCATGAAAAAGATTCAGCAGACTGCTTCTAATACACTAAAGTCTGACCCTTTTTATCACATATGGACACCTGCAGATGAAGACATTAACTTCTTTAAGGTCTTTATACCATGGTATGCGAGAGGATTGCCATTAAAGACAAATGCATGGACGGTATCTAACTTTTTAGACGCTTTAGACGGTAAAGAGTTCCCATCTCACATCAACCTCATTCCAACCTCTCATAAAATAAATGCTTTGACTCCTTTGATGTTGGATGTTCTTAAAAATAATAAAGACAAGGTGAAAGCCTCTTCTTTATCGAAAGAGGAGATCAATCAGCAGACAAATTTCGGTATCAGTGCTTTACACATAGCGGCTTTAAAAGGACATAAAGAAATCATTGATGATCTTCGTCTGAAAAAAGGAGATCTCCAAATTGAAGATGAAGGAAGTCTAACCCCTCTTTTAATGGCTTGCTTTCAAGGACATGAAGAAATTGTGTTATCTTTATTAACCCATTTATCTTTTGAAGATCTTAACCACGTGGATCAACGCGGAAATTCTGCTCTTATTTTAGCGATCAGCAACGGTCATCTCTCAATAGCAAAACACCTTTTAGAAAAAGGATGCAACCCTACTCTAGCGAATGATGAAGGGGTTTCCCCTTTGATGGTTGCTGCTTTTTTTGGTCATGAAGATATTGTATCGCTATTACTGAATGATTATCTTTTTGAAAGAGACATTGACACCTTTGAGGAATCGAAAAAAACAGCTCTTTTCTTTGCTTGTCTCAAAAGTGATAAGAAAACACAAGAGACACAAAAAAAAATCGTTGAACTTTTATTAAATCAAGGAGCCGATCCTTTTTTTAAAAATACAGAGGGAGCCACTCCCTTAAGAGCGGCTATTTGTGCTAACAATCCTCTCATTCTTCCTTCTATGTTTGAAGCGGCTTGTAAAAAGGATCCTTGTTATCTGACCTCTGAGGACAGCTATATAGATTTAAGATACGCTTTAATAGGCAATAACCAAGAAGCGATCTCTTTTTATTTAAGATCCTCTATGGACCTCACTCTCCAATTCCAAGATGGTGTCACGTTTTTAATGATCACTGCATCCAATGGGCAAAAAGAGCTCATGGAACAGATTTTAAAGATTGATTCATCTCCCTCTTTTATCAACGCGCAAAATGTAGGGGGAGCGACAGCTCTTAATTTGGCGAGCTATAATGGGCATAAAGAGATTGTGGCGATACTATTAAAACATCACGCCGATCGCTTCATCACTTCTGAATCTGGGGAGAGTCCTTTAACAGCCTCTTCTGTGAAAAATCATACAACAATCATTTTAGAACTATTAAAAGATTTGGATGAGAAGAAAAAAACAGATTATCTCACTCAAGAAAATCAAAAAAAAGAAACTTCTTTGACATTAGCCATTCGAAGTCGTCAGATAGAGAGTGTCCAAATCCTCATCAAAGAAGGATATCCTCTTAACTGGATCAATGAATCGAAAAAAACTCCTCTCAACATAGCTTGTGAAGTACAAGGCATCCCTTTAGACATAGTCGAAGCTCTTTTAGAAAAGATCAATAACGCTGAATTAGCATCATATGTTAACCATGAAGACCTTGATCAAAACACCCCTGTTCATTTAGCCTTAAAAAATAAAAACTTTCATCTTGTGGATGGCCTCTTGGCAAAAGGGGGAGATCTTCTCATCCTTAATCAAGAAAAAAAGTCGCCATTTTTATACGCCATTCAATCAGAAAATATCGATTTAATCCTTAAGCTGCTTAAACATATTTTAGAAAAACACCCGCTTATTGATCTAAAGAAATTCAACCAAAAAGATATTCATCAGCATATCGCTAAAGCTATTCTAGAAAAAGATGATCCTAACAGTTTAAATGAGATCATCTCTTACGGGATTGATATTTTCTCAACACAAGATCAATTCTCTTTATTTATGAAATCAATTCACTTGAATAAAAGAAACCTTTTTGGCTTTCTATTTCGTCGTGATTTTATCTATAAAAAATTCAACAGGGGGCAGACCCCTTTGATGATAGCCTGTTCAAACACAGATCTAAGATTGGCAGAAACCATCTTGAATACACCAGAAGTGGATATAAGGGCTCAAGATGATGACAAAGACAACGCCCTTATGTATCTTCTGATGAAAGAGCAAACTTCCAAACGTCATAAAGAAGAACGAGCTTTATTTTATCAAATTTTCCATCGATTGATTGATAGCTATGACATCACTGATATCAATCATGTGAACAAAAAAGGTGTCTCCGCTTTTCTTCTCTCTTGTCAATTAGAAGATCCCTCTTTCGCTGATTCTTTGATTAAAAAAGGGTGTGATTATCTCACTAAAATCCCTGATTCTGGAGCTAACGCTTTGATGATAGCCTGTTCACAAGCTAATAAAGCGTTATTTGATTTATTGATCAAGCTGCCATTTCCCCCTTCTTACTTATCTGAAGTGGATAAAGAGGGTGATTCTTTGCTTTCAGTTCTCAGTTTTTCAGGTCAATCAGAGATCTTTTCCACCCTTTTGGAAAAAGGGCTGTCTTTTGAAACCACAAATAAAAATGAAAAAACACCTTTGATGATAGCGAGCTATCACGGCCATTTAAACATCGTGGAACAAATCTTGAGAAAAGCTTCTTATTCTTACATCAACCAAAAACAACCCTCTTCTAACCATCACGCTCTTTTTTTTGCTGTGAAAACAAACCAACTAACAATCTTAGAAAAACTGATTAGCAAGGGAAGTGATCATCGTGTGATTGATCATGAAGGAACAGATCTTCTCAATTATGCTATAAAACATAGCCACTCGTCTATTGTCCAATTTTTATTGCCCCACTTTTCAATACATCAAATAAATGCTCTAGATAGAAGAGGGTGTTCAGCTTTAACTTATGCGGCAGAAAGAAATAATTACCTTATCATGAAAGGGCTTTTAGAAAAATGGTCCACTCCGATATCGATTCTTTGTCAGGGAAATCCTTTAAAAGGCTTGTTAGCCAAAGAAAAAAATCACCAACGATTTCGATTGTTTCTCAAATATATCGACACAGCTGAAAAAATCCAAATTCTTCTTGCAAACAACACTCTTATTTTCAAAAGCATAAAAAGAGAGCAACATGTTCTCACAAAATGGCTCATTGAAAAAGGTGCTGATCTCAAATTCCTACATGATTTTATGACAAATCCTTTTGCCAAAAGAGAAAAGATCACTCCTCTCATGCTAGCTGTTGCTTTAGAGCAAGAACAAATCGTGTCTCTTATCACCAAAGCCGTATCTGAAGATGATATCAACAAGCAAAATGAAAATGGTCTTTCCGCCTTATTGATAGCGGTCAAAAAAGGCAACCTTTCTTTAGTCAATCATCTTCTGAAAAACGGGGCTGTCGCTCATTTAACAAATAAAAACAAGATCTCACCTCTTCTTTTAGCGTGCTATCAAGGGGATGAAAAGAGCGTAAAAGCTCTTTTACCTCGCCTATCCGTTGCTGATATCAATCTGAAAGATCCTTTGGGCTATACACCTATCATGATAGCGGCGCAAAAAGGAGACTCTTTAATCATCTCTCATCTGTTAGAATTTAAAGCGGATCCTTCTTTGGAAAATCATGATCAAGAAACAGCTCTTTTACTCGCTGTCAAAAGCCATTCTTATGAGGCTTTATCAGTCTTTTTAAACAGCCCTTTTTCTTACAAATACATTAACCATCCCAACAAAGAAGGACGAACAGCTCTCATGCTCGCTTCGTTACAAGGTTCAGAAGAAATGAGAGAGGCTCTTCGTGAAGAAAACGCTAATCCTTTTTTGAAAGACAAATATGGACTAACAGCTGATGATTTATTCCATATTGTTCAGAATGTCAACTCATCTTCTTCAGCTGAAAGTGAGACTTTAGGTAAAAGTTCTTTTGATTGGCTTGTTCAAAGTATCTATGATAACGATCACGATCTGATGGACGGGATCCTGGCTAAAATAGATGAAAAGACTATCAATCAAAAAACGAAAGAAGGGGAAACTCTTCTCACTATAGCGGGTCGTTTAGAATCACAAACAATCACAAAGAAATTACTTGATCACCAAGCTGATCCTTTTATGTTCAACTCTGATTTAGAACGCGCTATTTCGCTCGCTATTGATCAAGAAGATGAACCTCTATTAGAAAGATTGCTTGTAAAAGCATCCAAGCTCGATCAGGAAAAATTAAAAAAATATTTAACGGTGAAAGATAAAAGTGGGACAAGTCTCATAGATAGAGCTGTTCTTTCTGATAACTTAAAACGTATAATATCTAAATATGTCAAAAGGGATGTTTGGCATGAAAGCAGTGCATCTCAAGATCAAAAAGATCAACTTGATTTGATGAGCATTTTAAATCGTCATTCAAGAAGAAATAAAGGCTTTAGTGCCCCTATTGTAATTGGCGAGAGACCCTATGCTCCTATCATTTTTCCACCTCTAAACACACTCGCTTTTCGTAAAAAACCAAATGCTGAAAAACAAGAGGAAAAACAGCCACTCATACGAAATCATGATTCCTATGATGATCGTAATAGATGCATCATTTCTTAAAATATACCTATCAAGGAGATAATCGTTACATATGAGCCCAAAAATAAATAGTTTTCCATCTTCTGACCTTACAAGGTATTACGTTAATACAGATAAATCAGGCAGTATATTTGATTTTGATGATGACGAAAAGAAAAATAGCTTAGGAGCGTCAGATGCTGGTAGCGCTCAGATGACAGCAATAAGTTCCCCCTCTTCAACGTCGCTGGTGCCAGGGTTTCATGACAGTGAATTGGGCCTACTGAGAGAACCGCAGCAAAAGGGTTCAAGATCTTCAGCCCCTATTTCTGCTCAAATGATAAATAGGCCTGTAGCAAGATTAATGCTCTGGAGAGAGATCGAGGAAATATCTAAAAAAATGTCAGATAGAGGTCTATCAAACAACATATCCTCATTGATGCCATCCGAAGATACAAACTTAAGTGATGAGGAGTTAAAGAAGAAGTTAAGCGAATTATTGGATTTTTCTTTAAATGCTTTAGTCTATATCACTGATTCTGCAGATTACTCTCATTTACTGAGTATCATTAAACTAGTATTCATACAGAGTTTCCCGCAACCGAAACTTGTAGATTTTTTTTCTGGAAATTATACGCAAATGATAGAAGCCAATAGGACTTACAAACAACAAGAAACGTTTGAAACAATCAGACAGGATTTGGGGAAATGGTCTATTGAATATGGTAAAGACATCAACACTCACGATTCTTCCTCAGATAAAACAATTAAAAAACAAGAAGATGAATTTAAGAAATTTATCGAAGAAACAGATAGGACATTGTCTCATTTATCAGATCTAAAACCAGAAAATCTCATTCAAGACATCGGAACAATCAAAAAAAAACTAAACCATGTCATTGATTGGGAAAAAATAGGTGGGGATCTTGCCACATTCAAGAGAGATTGTGAACCATCACTCCTTGAATCTGGAAACCAAAACACAAATGGGATAGAACCGAATTTGGACGCATTGATAGAAATAGCCTTCGACTCTAATCGTAATCTAGAGGAATTTAAAAAGCTTATTGAAGAAACTAAGAATAAATTATTAGACTTATTGGGGAATAATAAATTATTAGAATCAGCGACAGTAAGAAATGATTTATACGACAGATTTTATAGGCAATTCGTCCACCCAACAGAACCCACAATAAATAGGCCGATGATTAAGACTAGCCTTAGAGAGGCTAAAGACCATCTTGAAGAATTTCAACAACTACTTAAAATAGACAGATTTGATGCATACAATAAACAATTTAAAGAAAGGGATGATTACAATAAAAAAGTTGACAACCATATTCTAAAGATTCTTGGTCAAGAATATCTAAAGACTTCTGAGCGCCTGTCTAAAGAAATGCATAAATACCATCCCGATTTAGCATCACTGGCTATTCATGCCCATCTTCTCTTGCATATTAAAGGCCCCTCAAGCCAAAAGTTTCTTTATAGATGGAATGATTTCAGAAAAGAATACGGCATAGTTTCTAAGATCGATCTCCGTCATATAGAAGACTATCTAGACGAGAAAATTTGCAGCGCAGATCTTTCTATTCAATCTGAGTTGAAGAAAGAATTCCCAGATGTCTGCGAACAAGTAAGAGATTATTTTGATAAAACTGATACATCTTGCTGTACAAGGGAAAAGGTATCAAGCTGTTGTAATCTGAGACCTTGGTGGAATGGAAAACCTATGAGCGTTAAAGATGGCATGTTTTTTTGGTGGGGTTAGCATCTTGGCAGGAGCTATGGCGAAAGGAGATTGGATAGGAAAAGAACCCACTATAGGCGTAATCTCAATAATCGCTGTGGGTATGTGTTTACCTCGTCTTATCGAAAGCTTCGGATGTTGTGGCTTAAAAAACAGAGTTAAAATACAACCGAGTTATTGATTCTAAAAATGTCAAAAATAAATAAAACGGGTTACACTGTAGCCATTTATCTTCAATTAAGGGAAATGGCACACATAAATCCTGCTAATTGATTTTTGGCTCTTCACCAAGACTTTGTTCAGAAAAGACTCTTTCTTGAGGAGATCTTGTTGATGAAAAAATGAGAGGATCAAGATTTGGAAGCAAACGACTGTTTGATTTTCAATAGGTCCATCTGAAATAGTCTTTAAGAACAGTTTTACAAGCTGATGATTCGCCGTTTTCGTATGTAAGTGTTAAAATCAGCTTCTGGGTGTTATGTAGACTCAAAAAAATATTTATCGTTATATTTTAGTTTGTGGAGACTGCATCGAGCCCGATTGAGTATCTAATAGGTTGGATATCCCTATCTAAAAGATCCCTCTTTGGAATAAGGCCTTCTTACATAAATGACAGGGGCAGATTTCCTTATCAAGTTGATAAGAGCTGACCAAAATCGATCACTTTATCAAAATATCTCTCATCCAAAACGCTTTCATCTACCCCATTCACATGAATGAGAACTGGTCTGATGGAAAAATTCCTAGGCAATTTCAGATTTTTTCTTTTTTCTTCCATTTCTTCGATGATCTTAAAGCTAACTGGATTCTTGGAAAATTTAATTTCACATAAATACAAATTATGAAACCGTGTTTGAATCATATAATCAATTTGACATCCAGCTTGTTTTGTCGTAGGGTTTTGAAAAAATGGACCTTCCATCACTATTTCTTCTTTTGAAATGCCCAATATTTTCCAGATAGTTTTTCTGTTATGAACAATTAAATTTTCAAACTGTAATCCCATGATCCCTTCCCAGCCAGGAAGTTGAGTTGTTAAAGTAGAAAATCCATCTTTCTCTATATGAGAACGATTCTGAGCTATGTATTTTAAATAAAACCGCAAATAGTTGTCGCTTAAACGATAACGACTTAGCTTCATTTCTTTTTGACGTTTTAAATCCCATGTAAAATCTCTTTTTACAAAACCAGCTTTCACCAATTCGTCTAAGTGTTTGCTGAATACACCGCCTAAACTTTTCCCTAATTCTTTGCAGATTTGTACAAGCTCTTTTGGTCCATTTGCAAGGCAAAGTACAATTTCTTTATGTCTAGCTTTACTACGGGAAAAAAGGTCGGAGAAAATCTCATCAAACTCTCGTACAAGCAAGCCTCCTTTGGTGAAACAGAGTTCTTGAATATTTTTTTCCGCAGGGAGATTAGGTTTGATTTGTTCCAAATAAAGAGGAACACCTCCTATGACCGATAAAAGCTTAAATTTTTCATATGGGGTGATACGTTTTTCTTTTGGATGCCAGAAAGCGTTACAAACTTCTAATGGAAGCTCTTCAAGCATAAGATCAAGGGTGATTCTTCCTAAAAATCCTGTGCTACTAAGGATGTTTTTT
Organism: Rhabdochlamydiaceae bacterium; assembly: GCA_049240945.1. GTDB lineage: Bacteria > Chlamydiota > Chlamydiia > Chlamydiales > Rhabdochlamydiaceae > JBMLRQ01. The sequence continues at coordinate 1,057 of JBMLRQ010000044.1, read as the reverse complement.
TCTATCCACGAAGACACAGAACCACAAAGAGCTATAATTAAGTTTGGGTTATGGCTAAAGTACCTATCCCAAGCGGTTTTTAAATGGCCTAAAAAGTGAGGGTCTTTTCCTCCCATCCACGAGATTTCATCAAAAACAATAAGAATTCGGCCTCTTTTAGTGGCTTTAGACAGGGACCAGAAGAGATCACTCCAATCATCTTTTTTTAAACTAGGAATCCCAGCTCTTTCAAGTTGCCTTACAAAATCATCTCGCTGCGTTTGAGCAGTTGTTTTACGAACGGGAGGATTTCCTGAAAAGAAATAACTTTTCATTTCTTTTCCGAATTCCGCAAGGAGCCTACTTTTTCCAATACGCCTTCTCCCACGAACCACGATAAGGCTAGAGCTCTTTTTGTCTAGAAGTCCTTTAAGTCTATTCATTTCGACTTCACGACCTATAAACTGGGATCGTTTCATTTTAGCTCCTATTGTTTTAAGCTGTGAGTATAGGCTTTCGAGAGAGATGAAATCAAGCAGCAAATCGTCGTTTTTGCTGTTTGCTGCTCGATTTCCAACTTCTAAAAATGAGCAGTAAAACTAAGAATTGGCTGTTTGTTGCTTGTTTTTATATGGGATGATAGGGAGAATTCACTCTTCTTGTCATAGATAATGGGGGTCTAGATATGATGAAGGATAAAAAAATAGACATCTTGCGTAAGCTAAATTTGTAGTGTAACATTTTTTGTCCTAAGGTGCACGAGGACAGACTCTTGATGGCTCTTGAGTGTCTGAGAGAGTATCAGACCTAGGGTATGAAATGGACGTTGTAGAAATAAAAGAAAGTAAAACGGACACTAGAAATACTTTAGACTCTTTAATAGCAGCAGGAATGAATATGCCATCGATTGATGATCGAATTTTGCATAAGACAATTAATTATTTATCAGAAGTTTTTTTCACAAAAAAAAAGGAGTTTTCGAATGAAGAGTAAGTATTTTATTATACCTCTAGTTTGTTTATTTGATCTTGCAACGATTTTTTAGACACTAGAAACCCGAACACTGCTTTATATCCCA
>JBMLRQ010000043.1:0-12208 GCA_049240945.1 Rhabdochlamydiaceae bacterium | reverse complement strand
AACTAAAATTCTTGAAGAAAATTTAAACTCTTTGACCCAGCAACAAACTGATCTTAAAAAACTTATCACTCCGTTGGAGAAAAAATTAAAAACCATCAATGCGCAAACTATAGTCAAAAGCTCTCAACTTGAAAAATTAGAAAAAGACCTTAAAGAACAAGAAAGCCTCAATCTCCAAACAGAAAACCGAACTAAAGCTCTTCACCAGAGTCTTTCTCGTTTAGAAGAAACTAAAAGTGATTTGCAAAAAGGAATAGAAGAATCCCAAAGAGAACTAGAACATAAAGAAACTCAACTTAAAATCGTACAAAAAGTCTTAGACGAACAAGAACAAACTTATCTTCAAGGGAAAAAAGAAAATGAGCAGCTGCAAAAAAGTTTAATGAATTTGTATAAAGAAAAAACCATTCTAGATCAACAAGTAGCCCAATCTGGTTCTGAACTGGTTAGTATTGATAAAAAAATTGAAACAAAAAATGCACAACTTAGATTACTAGAGGCTTCTCTGGCTAAAACAAAAAATATTCGATCTCTAAAGCATAGGATCAAAAAAGCCAATACAGAAGATGCTAGATTATCATTTGAACGTTTAAGAAAATCGATTTTTAATGCACAAGATATAGACGATTCTCAAGAGATATTGAACTTTCAAGATAGAAACATTACAAATCTAACAAATGTCACCGATCATCTTGATGAGCAAAACGAACAAGAATCTTTTGAAAATGAGTTAATCTTGAGTCAAGAAGATCTGGGAGATCTACCTGAAGAAGCACGAGCTTTGTTTGAAAGGTTATCAGCACAATCATCTCTTCAACCAGACCCCAAATCAAGTGATAGTCGATCTGCAGAACTTGAAGAAAAATTATCTATAACTGAAAAAAATTTACAAAATGAACAAAATACAATTTTAGAATTAAGATCGGAAATAACCAATTTAAAACAACGTATTCGTGATATTCAAAGTGAAGCTCTTAACCAAGACCAAGATCTTTTGATTGTCAATCGTACACTTAAACAACAAATAGAAGACATTAAAGATCAAAAAAATGAAAAACTAGAATTGATAACTGACCGTTATATCATAACAAAACAAGAAAACAATAATCTTACTGAACGTGTTGCACAGCTTCTAAATGAGAACGCCGTTTTGCAAAAACACTTATATGGTCGAGACAGTGATATAGAAAAATCGCAAAAAATGATCGAAGATCTAAAAACTAAAGAAATTCATCTAAAGGAAAACTTAAACGAAATTAAAAATACAACCCCTAAAAAAGAAGCTCTGATCATAAAATTGAACTCTCAGCTTGATAATTCAGAGAAAGATCTAGCAAACTTAAATATCGAGTACCTTGAACTAAACAAAAAATATTTAGAAAAACAAGATCTTAATTTCAATTTAGAAAAAAAATTAAATGATTCCATGCAACAGATAAAAGATTTAAAAACAGATTTAAACCTAACACAAATCGAGAAGCAACAAATGGAGGAAGCGTTCCTCAGAAACATCCGCGATCTTTCTCATAAAAAAAAGGAATCGGAAGAACAATTTTCTTTGGAAAGAAGAGATCTAATACAGGAAAAAGAATCGATAGAGAACGAATATGAAGAAATGAAAGTTCGTTTGAATAAATTAAAAGCCGAGCATCGCCTCTCGTCTAATAAAATAGGTCTACTCAACCAGAATGAACAGGAAACAAAAGAGCTACAACAACGATATGATGCACTAAAACAAGATTACGAAGACATTCAAACGAAATATGCAATCAGCGAAAATCAGGAGCTTGTGGAGCAGACTCAGATCGCATTACAAAAGGCTTACCAAAAAATTGATGAATTAAATGAACAGAACGAAGAAATAAAAAACAAATATGAAATAAGTCAAAACAAAGAATTGTTCGATAAGGTTGAAACCGAATTACAAAACGCTTACCAAACAATTGATGAACTGGAAAAGGAAATCAAGATTTTAAAAATTAGAAATCAATATGAGACTACAAGCTCTTCCGAAGAAGAGCTTTAATAGCTACGCTTTTTTTGTCTCTTCTTGAGATGACTGAACATCTGTGATAGCCGCTTTAAGAACTTCTATCTTAGAGCCGTCATACATCTTTAAAATCACAGTGTCATTTTGGATTTCATCAATCGTTCCCAAAATGCCAACCATAGTGACTTTATCCCCTTTTTTCATTTCGTTTCTTTGCTTTTCAAGAGCCTTTCTTCTTTTTTGCTCAGGTCTCCATAAAATAAAATAAAAGAAAGAACCAGCTAAAGCCAACATCACTAAAGGTTGTTGGAAACCATTCGCCGAAGGCTGAGGATCGTTAGCAAAAAGTCCTGAAGAAATAGTCATGAGAAATAGACACAATATAAAATACATAAAGTTCCTTACTAGCTGTTTGATAATGACAGTTAGAATGCCTGTTAGAAACGTTGAAATCAAGCAATAACTCAACCCTGTTTAAATTCTAAAACAGCGATTGTTTCTAAGTGAACTGTATGAGCAAATTGATCAACTCCTTGTAAATGGACAAGGGCATAATTATGATTGAGAATAATATCTATATCTCTTTTCTGAGAAGCTGGATTACAAGAAATATATAAAATTTTCTGAGGCTTCAAAGCCAAAATATGAGTGATAGCCTTTTCATCTAGTCCTTGCCGGGCTGGATCAACAACAACAACATCGGGATGATAAGAAGGATCCTTTTCTCTCCATTTCTGCAGCACGAGACCAACATCACCTATTTCGAACTGGACATTTTTTATGTTGTTCAATTCTTGATTCAATCGAGCATCAAATACAGCATAAGGGTTCAATTCAATCCCTCTGACATTTTTCACAAACTGACTCATGATCAAACCGATTGTACCTGTTCCACAGTAAAAATCACAAACCTCCATCGTCGCTTTTAAATCCAATTTTTCCAAAGCCGTCTGGTATAATACCTGAGCCTGAGTTGTATGAGGTTGAAAAAAAGAACTAGGGCTGATCTTAAAATTAAGCTCAAGAGAGCGATCTAAAAGATGAATATGCAATTTTTCTTCCAGATATTCAGAACCCAATAAAGGTAATTCATAATATTGTGTAGGCTCTCCTTTTTGAATTTGCTGTATTCTCAAAAAGATACTCAATTGACTCACATCTGTTAAAGATTGGCAAATCGAGCTCACAAAAGAATCTAGATCCTCTTTTGGTATAGCATATTCTGCACGACCTGACACAGTTAATATCACCATTTTGTGTTGAGTGTTCCTTCCCTCTCTGAGAGTTAAAGTTCTTAGAGACCCTTCATTCTTTAGGCGATGATAAGCTTTTAAAGAAGAATGTCGCCACCATAATCGCACCCCGTTTAACACATTGCAAAACCAATCAGGTGCAATAGAACAACTATTCAGATTAAGAACTTTTCCTTTTGAATCGGCTAAAATGAGTCCTAAAAATTGCTCTCCTTCCCGATTTTGAGAAAATGTATACTCCATTTTGTTTCTATATTTCCAGGGAGTTTTACAACCGATGATAGGACTTAAATGAAGATCTTGTTGGATCAGAGTGTCAGCAAATAAAGACTCTAAGTGTTTTTGCTTTTCTTCTAATTGGGATTGGTAATTAAGATGTTGAAATGAGCATCCCCCACAAATGGGGACATAGGGGCAAGGGGGTGTAATGCGCAATGGAGAGGGCTTGGAGATATTTTTAAGACGAGCTTTATACAAACGTCGTTTTTTAGCGTATACGTGAGCTTCTAATTCTTCCCCAGGTAAGGCTCCTATAACTTCTATTTTATGATTTTGACCCTGATTTCCTACCTGAAAAGCGATTCCTCTATAATCTTGAGAAAATTTTTCAATCGTTAATCGAGTATCAAAAGGTTTGAACTTAGATCTACCCATTAATATCCCTTTGAATATGGCATAAAATGGGTAGTATAGAAAAAATAAGTTAGTTCGACTAGTTTTAACGTTTTACTTTTGCTTTTTTTACAACAGTTTTTGCTTTTGCCACTACTTTAGGTTTAATTTTGTGTTTAGCTACAGCTTTTGAAGCCGCTTTTTTATGAGCGCCTTTCTTTTCTGAAACGATGGACTCTTTGCGATAAACCTTAGCCACCTTTGCAAATTTCACAGATTGTGTTCTCACACGCTGAGCAGCCGCTTTATTTCCTTTTTCTGCTTTTTCTAAATCAACGGTTATATTATTTAATAAGATTTTCAAATCACTAACTGTATCTTTTAAAGACATATTTCCTCCATTTGTTGTCTTTATTCTTTGAATAAAAGCTCTTAGAATATAGAGCAAGTCTTTTTTAAGATTTATGAATAAATAGTAAATTCTTTATACTTTTAAATTATATAATGAGATATCAGGCCTATGTTTTATATTAACGGAGTTTTTTTAGAAGAAGAACCCAAAATCAGTAGTATGGATTTGGGTTTAATTAGAGGATATGGGGTTTTTGACTTTATGAGAACCTATCAAGGGCACCCCTTTCATTTAGAAGATCATCTCTTAAGGCTACAGTATTCAGCTAAAATAATCGATTTAAACCTCCCTGAATCCATCGATGACATTCATAAAATCGTAGAAATTTTGATGACCAAACACACCTCTCAAGAAGCCAACATCAAAATTATTTTAACAGGAGGTGTCAGCCCTGATCATTTGATGCCAGCCCAGAACCATACTTTTATCATTCAAACATATCCTTTAAAGCCTTTTCCTGCAGATTTTCACCAAAAAGGGATCAAGGTCATCTCAACGCCTTTTTCTAGAACTTTTCCCAAAAGTAAAACTTTGAACTACATAGGGGCCATCTTGGCTCTAAAAAAAGCCCAAGAAGCTAAAGCCCAAGAAGCGATTTACGTAGATGATCATAAACAAATCTTAGAAGCAACAACGAGCAATATTTTTGCTATAAAAAAAGGTGTTTTGATCACTCCCTTATCTGAGAACATTTTAATAGGTATAACAAGAGAAGTGGTTTTAAGAATCTGTCAGAACCATTTTCCCATAGAAATTAGATCATTAACTCTTAAAGAACTTCTTGAATGTGATGAGATTTTTATCTCCTCAAGTAACAAAGAGATCATGCCGGTCATACAGGTTGACGATTCGATAATAGGGACAGGTGTTGTTGGTCCGTACACCAAAAAAATAAAAAAGTTATTCTTTAATTACACGCAATCCCCTCCTTGGGCGGCTTTGAATATTGAAAGATACAAATCAATATAAAATATTAGTGAGAACTTTAATAAATACTTTTACTAGACAAACAAAAAAAATATCTGCTATAATGGGGATGCCTGTATACTGATCATTCTTTTAGCTCTAGAGCTTAACTGATTAGTTGTCAGTGTTTTTTAAAGTTATTTTTGCTAGTCCATGTTCTTTAGTTTTAATTTTTTCTCAATTCTCCAGATTTTTCAATTATTGTGTTTTTGTATCATTCTAGGATCCTTTGAATAAAAAATTTAAGATAGAGGTCAACGGCAATCAACTTATTATTAACAGAAAGTAATTCAGATAGAATTACAAATTAGGAGAATTTTTAATGAGCGAAGCCTCTAATAAAAAATTATACGTCGGCAGTCTTCCTTACAGCGTAACGGAAGAAGAATTAAGAAATTTGTTTGCAGAATTTGGAGAAGTTTCTTCTGTAAGAATCATTACAGATAAATTCACAGGACAATCTAAAGGATTTGGATTTGTTGAAATGGAATCCTCAGAAGATGCAGAAAAAGCTATTGAAGGCATGAATGGCAAAGCTCTTGGTCATCGTACACTTATCGTGAATGATGCCCGTCCTGAGCAAAAAAGAGAGCGTTCTTTTTCTGGTGAGAGACCATCTAGAGGAGAAAGATCTTGGGGCAATGACGACCACAGAGGTGGTGGACGTCGTTTCCGTCGTGATCATTAAATTGTCTAAGGGCCATCCACTGATGGCCCTTCTCTAAACATCGATTCATCCTATAATCACTTTTACCTTATTATTCCTTATTTTAATAATAAGAACCTCCTATTAAGGAAACTTTTTACCTTTATTGATTTCTAAAAATTCAGCTATTTTTCCACTCGCACTCAATCCAGATAAATGCAGTTTGTCCAATTTAAGTAAAGCATTGGAAGACAAACCACTAAACGCTGTTTTTATGTTCACACAATTACTTATATCAAGCTCTTTTAAGCTCTCCGCACAATTCAATAGCTGCTTCAATTGAACATCAGTTATCGCGGATTTAGAGACGTTCAAGATCTTTAATTGACTCAGATCTTCTTTTTGTAACCCCTCAAAGTCACCATTTTGTATATCTTCACAACCCTCTAGATACAGCTCTTCGATATCAGGAGCCGCTTTTAATAATTTGATGATATCGTTTCTGTGAACAGAAGAAGACGATAGATCCACCTTTTCCAATTGACCTAACCCTTTAAAAGATAGATCACTGAAAGCATTAGATATCTTCGTGCACCCATTGACATCAAGCTCTTTTAAGCCCTCCGCACAATTCAATAGCTGCTTCAATTGAACATCAGTTATCGCAGATTTAGAGACGTTCAAGATCTTTAATTGACTCAGATCTTCTTTTTGTAAATCCTCAAAGTCACCAATTTGTATATCTTCACAACCCTCTAAATACAGCTCTTCTATAGGTGGCTGATTTGCAAGTAAAAAGGTCAGATCAATCAGCGTTACATTAGAATAGGAGAAGTCAATCTTTTTTAATTTAGGTAAAGATCCTGCCGAAGAATAATAATAAAATACGTCTTTTACACCGAGACAGTGGGACAAATTAAGCTCTTCGATATCAGGAGCCGCTTTTAATAATTTGATGATATCGTTTCTGTGAACAGAAGAAGACGATAGATCCACCTTTTCCAATTGACCTAACCCTTTAAAAGATAGATCACTGAAAGCATTAGATATCTTCGTGCACCCATTGACATCAAGCTCTTTTAAGCCCTCCGCACAATTCAATAGCTGCTTCAATTGAACATCAGTTATCGCAGATTTAGAGACGTTCAAGATCTTTAATTGACTCAGATCTTTTTTTTGTAACCCCTCAAAGTCACCAATTTTTATATCTTCACAACCCTCTAGATGCAACTCTGTTAGAGATGAGGCCAATCTGAATAAGTAAACCAATTCTGTTGCAGTGATATTAGAATTGGACAAGTCAATCTTTTTTAATTTGGATAAAGGAGGTCCTGAATGATTAGAAAACACTTCTTTTATATGACAGTGAGACAAATCAATCTCTTCTAGGCGATAACTCATTTTGAATAATTTTAAGAGAGATTCGTGACTGACACTGCAAGATGACAGATTAATTTTTCTTAAAAAACGCCCCACAATAGGAGAGATCAGACTGAACAAGCTTTTTATATTGCAACAGTAGCTAACATCTAGTTGTTCTAAAATTAATATACGACTCAACAAAGTCTTCAACTGAACATCAGTTATCGTGGATTTAGAGACATTCAAGATCTTTAATTGACTCACATCTTCTTTTTGTAAACCCTCAAAGTCTCCAATTTGTATATCTTCACAACCCTCTAGATGCAACTCTGTTAGAGATGAGGCCAATCTGAATAAGTAAACCAATTCTGTTGCAGTGATATTAGAATTGGACAAGTCAATCTTTTTTAATTTGGATAAAGCAGGTCCTGAATAATTAAAAAACACGTCTTTTATATGACAGTGAGACAAATCAATCTCTTCTCGGTCCGGGAAATCTTCTAATGACTTAATGAGATATTCCAGATTAGTAGAAGAAGTTGCTACATAAACCTTTTTTAACTGATCTAAAGAATGAGATAATACCTCTTCAGAATCATTTTTTATGCGGACAAGAGCATTCGAATCGAGTTTATTTGAAACGAAGCTTTGATAATGACCTGGAATGCGGTATAAATTGACATGAATTTTTCCTTGACCAAAAGAACTATATCTATTTAAAGGATTATTCTTCCCTTCCCAAATATCAATCGTTATATTTTTATCTCGAGCCATAAAATCAAAGAAAGGTGCACCTACACTAAATTTAGATTTTTTAACGCAAGAGGCATAAAACTCCTGCATTTCTTTAATGATCTCCTTTTTTTCATCATCTTTCTCTGCTTTTTGCCAAGTCTCAAATAAGTCTACCGTCTTCTTGAGCTGAGCTTCATCGGGATTAAACATTTTCACCCAATTTTTCAACTCTTCGATCTTTAAATAAAAAATGTCTTTTTGTTGCGGTGAGCTTGATTCAGGAAGCAATGCCACACATTTTTCAAAATCCAAATGAAGAACAGCGTTTTTGAAAGCTTTTTCATCAAGATCTGGAATCATCTTTATTTGGCGGCAAATATCATCGATTTGATTTTGATAAGGCTCAATCATATCGGTTAAGGCAGGTGGAAGTAAAATAATTTCATCTTCTTTAAGATCTTTTTTAGGAAATTTATCAGCAAACTCCTCTCTTAATGATTGTTGTTTTTGCTGAATTCCATTTTTATCTGCTAAATTGTTAATCAAACCGATTGCATGAGCTAAACTAGCTGGGCCACAATTTCCTTCACCCATAACCTCTACAACATCTTTCAAAAGAGGAGCCCCTGGTTCATTTTTTATGAGCTCATCAGAGGAGTTAACTGGTCTTAAATTATCAACACTCCTTATATTGGAACATGTGAATAAATTAGTCCCTTTAAGAAGAGGCGCTGCTTCTAATAATTTACTGTAATCTTCATTATCAATAGAAGATGGTAGATTAACCTTTTTTAATTGAGGCAAAGCGTTGGAGGATAAAGCTCTGAAAGCAGTTTTTATATCCCTACAATCGCTGACATCCAGCTCTTCTAAATGCTGACCAAAAGTCAATAAAACGCTCAACTGAGAAGCATTCATCTGAGCTTTAGTCAGATTAAATGTTTTTAATTCATTCACAGTTTCACAAGATTCTACGACAACCCGTTCTACACATGGGCTTAAAATAACCAAGGCGATAAGATCTTCTAAAGACACACTAGAATTAGACAAATCAATCTTTTTTAAGTTAGATAAAGAGGAGCCTCGATAATTACTAAACGCTCCTTTTATATTTGGACAGTTGGACAAATTAAGTTCTTCAATACAAGAAACTTTTTCTAATAATTTGAGGAGATCTTCCTTATTAATAAAAGAAGACGATAGATCTAGTTTTTTTAATGTTCTGAAAGAATAAGCCAGCACCTCTTCATAAGTATTTTCTATACTGAAAGTAGCATTCGAATCGAGATTTTGTGCTTCATCAAGCTCATCTTTTCCACACTCTCTCCCCGAAATTAGCTTAGAAAGCCTTATATTTGAATTGAAGCTTTGATAGTGACCCGGAGTAAAATATAAATTGATATAGGTTTCACCTGTACCAAAAGAATATTTAACAAGATCAGCCTCCTGTCGCCAAATATGGATTGTTATGTCTTTATCTCGAGCCATAAAATCAAAAAAAGAAGAATCTACACTAAATTTAGATTTTTTAACGCGAGAGGCATAAAACTCTTGCATTTCTTTAATGATCTCCTTTTTTTCATCGTCTTTCTCTGCTTTTTGCCACTTATGAAATAACTCTCTTGAATTTGTCGTCCCTATTTCACTGATAGCACTTGTGAGTAAATTGATTTCAGCTTCTTCAAGCTCTTTTTTAGGAAATTTATCAGCAAACTCATCTCTTAATGATTGTTGTTGTTTCTGAATTTCAGCTTTATCTGCTAAATCATTAATCAACCCGATTGCATGCGCTAAACTAGCGGGACCACAATTACCTTGCCCTGCAACCTCTACAACATCTTTCAAAAGAGGCTCTATTAGCTTATTTTTTTTTGAGTCAGAAAGATTAACTGTTTCCGAATCAGTCGGGATATTTTCTGAATCACTTTCAAATAAGCTTATTATCTTACTGCAGTTAGATAAGTTAATCTCTTCAAGATGAGGAGCTGCTTTTAACAAGTTAATGAAATCTTTTTTATCAACAGAAGAAGATGACAGATTGACTTTTTTTAATTTACCTAAAACCGCGGGAAATAACCCACTGAACGCGATTTTTATATCGTTATAACCACTGAGATTAAGCTCTTTTAAATACCTTCCAAAAGTCAATAAAACCCTCAAATGATAAGGATTCATTTGATGTTCAGACAGATTAAATGTTTGTAATTCGCTGTCATCAGTACAAGAAGGGCTCTTTTCTAAATTAGCCGATAAAATCCTGTACATTTCCTCTTTTTGATCACCAAAAAATGCCAGTAAACCCTTTTTCTCTTCAGTCTGCGCCTTATTAACTAGACTCTGCATTTTATTTAATAAATCATATAACTTGAAGCGATCCTCTTTCGGTATTTGAGAAAAATACATTCTTTCAGCTGATTGAGTACTAAATAACTCTTTTAGTAAATCAGATAATTTTTTCACCCGATCTTTTAAATCAGATGCATTACTGGGTAATTTATCTGTTTCAGTAACATTTAAACTATTGAAAAGCTGAAAAAGTTTATCTTTGGAAGATTCGCTTAAATGAAGCGGAGGAATTGATTGATTATAGCTAGGGTTAACACTCATAATTAAAACACATTTTTTAAACTCAAACTAAAACACATTAAAAAAACAATCAAATATTTTTTTTATAAAACCAATTCTAACAATGAAATATTATTTCCTAAAAAGGATAACATACAATCGGATTTGAATATATCAAAGAAAGTCTTCTTTCTAACTTGAAAACAAAAAAAGCAAAAGTTGAATTTGGGAAAAATGAGCAAAAAATCTTGGTCCCCAATGCTCTGTTTTATAAAAACAGAGCTCTTATTTTCCTGTTTTTGGTAGTTTTCTCTCTTCATTGTTATTTCTAACATCCAAAACGATGAAGATAAGAAAAAAAAGTGGTCAAGTCTTTCGACTGATCCCTTTTTAGTAAATCAAAATTTCTTGATTTTTTTTTGGGATCACTGAAAATAGTTCTGTCAGATGATTTTTCCAAATCCGAATCACCGTAACGTTTATTTTCTATTTTAAATATCATTTTTTTATCATTTCTTGTGTTTTCTGAATAATCCGCACTTTTAAATGAGATATTTCTTTTGTAAAATCGCAACTTTTTAACTTATTGTTACATGAAACATTCTTAAAATCTCAGACTATTTCTCTAGCCGATATGCCCTGATTAAACAGGGCATAGATCTTTTCTCTTTCTAGATGTCTAGTCTTAAGTATTTCATAGGTTAAACTTTTCCACTTTTATTGTGAGGCTGTGTTATTTTCTTAAAGCCAGAAAAACTTATCTTGTTTTAAATCAAAATTTCTGGATTTTTTGGGATCACTGAAAATAGTTGTGTCAGATGACTTTTCCATATCCAGATCACCGTAACCTTTGTTTTCTATTTTAAATATCATTTTTTTTATCATTTCTTGTGTTTTCTGAGTGATCTTGACTTTTAAATGAGATATTTCTTTTGTAAATGATTTTAGGGCGTCTATAAGATGAGGGATAAAGAGTTTTGCTGTATTTGGGTTTGCAATAGCTACCTCAAAGGAAGAATACCACTCTTCTAAACGATTTTCTAGAATGTTGTGTACTTCTTGTTTTTTCTCAGCAACCAGCTCCTTTAGAGAAAATTTTTCTTGAACATTTATTTGAACACGCCCTGTTTTAGCTGCTGTTTCTAGGGAATTTAGAAAATTGTACAAATCTAGACGATCTTCTTCCGAGATTTGGGGCAGTCTATCTGGGCTGATCAATTCATTACTAAATAGATCTTTCATGAATAAATTAGCGAGATTCGCCGCCCGGATTTGTAGAGTTTGGCTGATACCAGGAATGTAGCTTTTAATATCAGATAAAACACTACAAAGTGGAGAGAATCTATTCTTTAAAAATTTTAAAGGATCAAAACGAGATGCGGAAGCAGCATCAGCCAGATAGCTGATCGCTTTATGATACCGGTACTGAGCTAGGGCCTTTCGAGCCTGAGGTTCGCCTTGATCGGCTAAACCTTTAACACTTGTAAACCATTCTTTCTCGATTTGTTGAGAGTCACTAAATATCGTCATATCGGACACCCAATTTACCTCAGAATGGAGAGTGTTGATCCTGTCTTCCATTTTTTGAATGATGTCTTGCGTTTTCTGATCGACACTCTCTATTTTTAAATGAGACAACTCTTTTTTAAAGGACTCTAAAACAGCCT
>JBMLRQ010000042.1:0-19547 GCA_049240945.1 Rhabdochlamydiaceae bacterium | reverse complement strand
TTTCTTGTACTCATCGGTTATCCCTCCTAACAATTTTTAATTGTTCGGATTCTATCTGTCTAGTAAATTGTAGCAAGGTCAAAGTTCTCAAAAAAGCAACCCAGAATGAAAACAATTGAAATAAAAATACGTCAAAATCGCATGTTACGTATTGTTTCCTCGTGCATATTTATAATTTTTTCTCCTTTCTTAAGACACTCTATTAACTGATGACAGCTATCCTTATAAAATTTTTTTCTGCTATGTACAAACTCTAGCTTTTCTTTAAGTTCATCCTGAGTTTTTAAGTGCTCTTGGCATTCTTGGCATTTATAAACTTCTAGTTTGTCGCTCATAAACCAATGATTAAAAGGAATAAGCCAGTAAGTATTCCATTGCGAATAAATAAGGGTGGGCAAAATAGATAAAAATGACAATACAGCAAGACCTATATTCCTAACAGTTTCGATAACATGATTTTTTGTATCCACGTAAACTTGATTCGCATCAAAATTTAAAATATCAGTGATAACGTGTGAGAAGAGTCTTAACAAAATCCTTAATGCGTTCATGATAGCTAATACACAAACAGAGATGAGGTTGGCGATTTTAATCAAACGAAAACTAGAACCCGAACCTGTCTTATCAACAAGTCTATTTAATAAATTGTTTTCAAAATTTAAATTTTCAGAATATTTAGTAACCATAAAACCAAAAAAAACACCTCAAAACAGTATAACGCAAAGCAATTAAAATCATAAAAACAATTTTTTTTTATTTTACAAATTTTATTAAAAACCTAAAAACCTCTACAATTTTAAATTATTTTTTACAAAAACTTCTCCTGTTTGAGCTTTTGAAAAGCCGTTAACCAAAATATGATGGGAAGACTTCTGTCAGTCACCTGAGTCGACTGTTTAGTCATACTAGAAAAAATAAGCTTAACATGTTGATCGCTAGAATCAAAAAAATAGACGTCAATTTATTTCTTTTATTCTAGAACTGTCATTTCATTTTCCAAAAAGCAGTTTTTTAACAAAGCATTTTTTGTAGGCAAGTGAATAAAGTAAGCGTTTATCCTTTTCAAATAAGTTTGATTTATACATAATTAACTTTCTTAAAAGATAAATTTTCCGTTCTAATTACCTTTTATAAAGGCTTAACAAATAATGGAATTTGGCAAGATACGTTCTTTCCTTTGGCCCGTGCATAGACATGAATACAAGAGATTCATCCCTATGCTTCTCATGTTTTTTCTCATATGCTTTGTATACAATGTGCTGAGAGGCGTAAAAGATACTGTGGTTATCACTGCGCCTTTTTCAGGAGCGGAAGCTCTTCCTTTTATCAAAGTGTGGGCCGTTTTGCCTTCAGCTTTTTTAATGACATACATTTTTACAAGACTATCTAACCGACTATCTCGGGATAATGTATTTTATGGGTTGATGGGAGGTTTTCTTGTTTTTTTTCTTCTCTTTGCTTTTGTCTTATACCCTTTAAAGGACCAAATACAGCCTCATTTAATAGCTGACAAATTGCAAGATGTATTGCCCATCGGTTTCAAAGGGTTGATTGCCATGTTTAGAAATTGGACCGCAACACTCTTTTATATCATGGCAGAAATGTGGAGCACAATCATCATGACGGTTCTTTTTTGGGGATTTGCTAATGATGTAACTTCTGTAAAAGATGCTAAACGTTTTTATGCTCTTCTGGGAATTAGCGCCAACTTTTCCGGAGTGATTTCGGGGAAAGTCTATACGTCTTTATCTCAACATAACTTTAATCCCCATTTACCTTTTGGTAAAGACGCTTGGGGGCAATCTGTTGTATTCATCAATGTGCTTTTAGTTATATGTGGTCTGATTTGTATAGGCCTTTACAGATACTTACAGAAAAACAACTTTACAAAACCTGTCGAAGATTCAGCTCAGGCAAATAAAAACCAAAAAATTAAAATGGGTATTAGAGAGAACTTCTCTTATTTAGCTAAATCTAATTATTTGATCTGTATAGCTGTCATTGTCATAGCTTATAATGTATGTATCAATTTAGTAGAGGTTGTCTGGAAAGATCAAGTAAAAACTTTATATCCTAATCCTAGTGATTTTAGTGTTTGCATGGGCCAAGTCCAAATGATAACGGGGATCCTAGCTACTTTTACGGCTGTGTTTATATCAGGGAATGTGATTCGTCGCTTCGGCTGGCGTTTCAGTGCTCTTATACCCCCTATGATAGTGTTAGTCACAAGCATAGGTTTTTTCACCTTCCTATTCTTTCGAGATACAAGCCTTTCCCAATTGGTTTCTTTGTTTGGATCCACACCTCTCCAAATCGGTGTTTTTTTCGGCACCCTGCAAAATGCCTTTTCAAGAGCATCCAAATATACTTTATTCGATGCGACAAAAGAATTAGCTTTTGTTCCCTTAAATAGAGAATCTAAACTAAAAGGCAAAGCGGCTATCGACGGCGTCGGATCTAGACTTGGGAAGTCCGGAGGTTCCATTATACATCAGGGCTTATTAATGATTTTTGGAACTGTACTTTTAAGCACCCCCTATGTGGCTTTGATTTTATTGGTTGGAGTTGTTTCTTGGATAGGAGCTGTCAATTCTTTAGGCCAAAAATTCAATCAGCTCACCGAAGGACATGATCACTTAAAAATCACGGAAGTTGGAGATCAAGTTATTGAAAATCACAAAACCAAGAAAGCAAAGACGTTATGACCGAATTAATAGTGAATTTTATTCAAGAACACATTCAATATGCTCATTGGGTCTTTTTTTTCTCCTTATTATTAGCAGGACTCAATATACCTATTAGTTCCGATGCTATCGTTATATCCAGCGCTTTAATAGCAGCGAAAATATCCCCTCAACACACTCTGCGCCTTTATCTCAGCATATTTTTAGGTAGTTTATTTTCAGCTTGGATCTCTTACAGTATAGGAAGATTGATAGGCCCCTATCTACAAAAAAATCGGATCTTCAGGAAAATACTATCCGAAAACAGATTATCCAAAATTAAAGATTTCTATTCCAAGTATGGTTTTTGGAGCCTAATTATTGGCAGATTTATCCCTTTTGGATTTAGGAATTGTTTATTCATGTCTTCAGGATTTACCGGATTACCATTTTTTACTTTTATTTGGCGAGACCTTATAGCTTGTTTTATTTGGTCTTTTAGCTTATTTAACTTTATCTATCATCTTGGTCAAAACTATCTAGTTTTATATGATCGAAGTGTTTACATTCTTTGCTTTATGCTATTAATGGTTGCGGTTGGTGTTGTGTCATTTTTTATAAAAAAACAAGTCAAAAAATTAAAGACTTAAAAAAAAGTAAACCTATTTTTCATTTTATTATGCTCAATATTCCTAATTTTTTAACTTTCTTAAGAGCGCCCCTCGCTTTGCTTTTTTTATGCAACGCCACCTATGTCAAAATCACTTCAATTGTTTTAGCTATGTTAACAGATATGCTAGATGGGCTGATCGCTAGAAAAACCAATCAAGTCACCTCTTTTGGCACCATTTTAGATCCCATTATGGATAAGATGTACGTTTTTTTCACAATCACTATCTTATTTCATCAAAACAGACTATCTTCATATGAGATCTGTGCCTTTGTATCTCGGGACTTTTTCTTGATCTTATTTGGCATTTATTTAACTTTAAATGGCCACTGGCAAGAATACAGGTGGAAAGCTGTAAAATGGAGTAAAGTGTCAACATTTATGCAATTTATTATGTTGATTGTATTGACATTAAACATCAGAGTTCATTCCGCTTTTTACATAGTATTTGTGATTTTTGGCCTTCTTGCTTTTATAGAGTTATTACAGTTCAATAAAGAAATATCCTCTTCAAAAAATCGCTGATGTTTAGACTAAATAAAAAATTTGAAGAAAAACCGGTGTTTCTTTTTTTGATAAATTTTCATAACTTATCTTTATGTAAATAGAGGACTTCTTTACATTTTATTTTTTATCATTTGCCCTAAGGAGATTAAAATGAGAAAAAGACAAAAACAATTTATCACACTCATCGAGATTATGGTTGTTATTTTTATTATAGGGTTAATCGGTGGAGTCCTAGGATACAACATGAAAGAAAGTATGGAACAAGGAAAAGCTTTTAAGTCTGAGCACGGAGCGGCGAAACTTAAAGAGCTTCTCTCTTTAGAAGTGGCCCACGGAGCTGATATAGAAACAGTCACAAACGATCCTCTTTTTTATTTAAAACAATCAAATCTATCTAGAGACCCTGAAAAACTCCTAAAAGATGGATGGGGAGAACGATTTGATATTACTCATGAGGGAGGAGATGTTATAGTGAAGTCTTCCAAATATGATCAATATCTAGCTAATAAACAGGCTAGATCACAGCAGAATGCGCCAAGTGCAGCACAGGCAAAAGCAAATGGATAAGCCTAGAAAATCTTATTTTTCTTTAATAGAATTAACCATAGCTTTAGCTCTATTGCTTATTCTTGCTTCAACAGTTGGATGGAACATTAAGAATTTAATAAACTCCCACAAAAATTCATCTGCTTTTTCTAAGTTCCAATCCAAGCTTTATACAATGAAATTTCTAGCTCTTACCCATTCTACTTATATCAACCTCAAGATTTACAAAAAAAGTGAGGATATTTTTTATAAGTTTTTTACAGATGAGCCATTTTTGGTATTCGATCAATCAGCTTATCTTCTCACTTCAAACGGTTCTTTGATCGTAAGCAAAATGTATAAACAAGATCATACATTGATCATTAACGATAAAGGAGAAATTTTACCAACTGATCATTTAGAAATCACTTTTCCTAAGGACCCATTAAATATAATAACAAAAAAAGAAGATGGCACCTTTATTAAACTAAACGCTAAAAAATAAAAATTTGTGTTTTAATATTTCCTTAATCATAATTTTGCTTCAGTATTTCTTGATAAGGAACTTAAAATGACGACTCATTCGATTTCTGCTAATCCAAAGACAATAGATCCGTTCGAACTGATTTATGAAACACGCTACATATTTATGATGTGGTCAACGGCTCGAGTTATCGGTCTGTTTGCCCCTTCTTTGATCTCTTGGTCTCTTAGCCCTCTATTATTCCTCTTACAAATGCCCGCCAATATTATTGTACCAAGATTATTAGCCTTGATCGCTTCTTATCAGATAGATCAGATCGATGCAAAAACTAAACATCCGGTTTTAAGAGGGATAACGGCTCTTGTGGTAGCCCTCGCTTCAAGTTATTTTTTAACTAAAAATTTATCCAAAAGTGTTCATTTTCTTTTATCTATTTTCTGCTTATTTTCTATCGGCGTTGGACTAGACAAAATACAGCAACAGCAAGCAAATGATTTAAAAATTTATGAAGAGCTTCTAGTTGCAGCTAAAACATTTCCGATTGCTATACCTTTAGAATTGGATGATATTAATAGGCTATGTGAGAAAACGGTTTCTATTGTTGTTTCTCGTTTTTTTTCTTAATAACTACCTGACAATCCTACGTGCCAAGCCCCTTTACCAGTATGAGACTGTTTTTCTTGATCGGTCATACTGTACATATCATGCAGTTTGAATCCATAGTCAATTCTTAATGAGAAGAAAGGGTTAATAGAATACCGAAGCCCCATTCCAATTGATTGCCCGTATTGAGTAGCGTGATCACGCATCTGGTTAGCTTTCGCTATTCTCGTTTTGAAGACTGTACTCAACCCATGATCATAAAAACACAAAAAACTCATTCTATCTTTGTTTTTAACTAAGTGCTCAAACGGGCTAAAATCTTGAGTTCTGATTTCTAAGTTAAGAATAACACCTTGATCACCACTAGCTTCACTTGGCTTGTAACCTCTAATTGTGCTATAGCCGCCTATTCCAAATAGTTCTGATGAGGGCAATGTACGGCAAGCGTGCTGCCATCTTAAAAGAGAGGCAAAAGATAAATTAAACGGCAACTTGTAGACATCACCTATGGTTATATTATAGTAAGCATACCTATTTCTGGCATAAGCTCGATTTTTCGAAAAATCAACATCTCTTTGATGCTTTAAAAAATGAAAAGGAGCCAATACAAATTGGGAATCTATCCAAAAATTATTTTTTTTGTCTTTCCAGTTGAAATAGTATTGAAAAATAAATTGTGAAATCGTGATATCTTTAATGACTGGAGGGGCAATCAGAGCCACCTGAGGATTTGTTAAAGTGAGATTTTGCAAGTTACTATTGCTTCTTTTAACATCCATGCCTAACGTTAACTCTTGGGAAACTTTAGCAAATAGAGGCCGGAAGGGAATAGTATATCTAAAACGTGTTTGACGGCTTTTTGAAACGGAACGAAATCCAGCAATAGCTGGTAAAACCTGAGTTCTATTTAAGCTCACATTCAAAACGTGCTGCCAAGGCAAATAACAAAGATACACCAAAGAATGAGAGTGCAACCGAGAAAATCTTTCAGAAGTGGTGTACTGATATGTTAATAGATCATCGAACCCAAAAGCATTTCCCCAAGTGACACCTGAACCAATTCTGTGATAACCTGTAGCAGAAGAACCCGTATTATCTAAACTCGTAAAAGGGCGAAAAGGAAACCTATCTTTCACGCTAACTTCTACATCGATTAAATCTTTACCAGATCCCTGCTTGAATTTTGTAGAGGCTGAATGAAAAGGATTTCTATTTAGCCAAGCTATATCATTTTTTAGGACGTCGTGATCAATGAATTGACCTTTTTGCACATGTAGATATTTAGATAATTGAGAAGGAGTTGTCCACTTTTGAGATTTAAAAATCACTTCGCCCAATTTTTGCTCAGTGATCAAAATTTGGATAACCCCCCCTTTACTTTTTTGAGGAGGTATTTCGACTACAACCGCTGGGTGGCGATTGTCTCTATAGAATTTAATGATCTCTTTTTTTATGTTGATCAACTCATCTTTGTTTATCGACTTCCCTAAATATACTTTTAAGATTTTTTCTAAATCTTTCTGTACCCCAGGGATCAAAATATCCACAAAATTTAATCCAGACAAATCATATCGTCCTTCTTTCAAAATTAAGGATAATTGAGATGTAAGGAATAAGCCTCGAATTCTTTTTTGTGATTCTTGCTCACTCTTGTTTTCTATAGAAGGATTTGCATGAACAGGAGATCCACAAACACAAGTCAAAAAGAATAAGATTTTTATCGATTGAGAAAAGATATAATAGGGTGTTTTGGCTGGCATACAAGCTCATTTCCTATAAAAGAGATTAAAAATGTTTTGTATATTTTCATTTTAAAAAAAGCAAGAGAAATTCAAGCAATAAATATCCCTCAAAATAAACCCAAAATACATATTGATACAAAAACTACGAGTTTGATAAGCAAAAAGAAAACCTTTGAGGAGCTTTAAATGCAAAAAAAAACTTATCGAGTGCTTTCTATATTGACTGGAATATGTATTTTCCAATCTTTGGTAGCAGCCCCCCCTCTTAACACACCATTAGCCGAACAATTGTGCCCGGATAATCAAGAAAACACTCAAGAAGAGGCCCTATCAATAGATCAAAATAATGAACAGATATTGTCTCAATCGATACAAGAGATCTTAACGAATCTTGAAGAAGGTGTTGTAATAGATCAAGAAGGTCCCATCAGTGAGCCTGATTATGTAAATATTATAGATTCTGAAATCATCGAAGAAAAAGTGATCGTGGATATGGGTTTTTTACAAGGAGAATGTCGCTAGTTAAGTTACTGGATATTTACAGAAAACGGTATTTGTCAAAAAATACCGGTCTAGACAGTGTCAAAGATTCAGAATACATCGAAAGCTTTTCATAAACCATTTGTAAAGGCTCTCAATTCACCATTTTCCTTTTAGGTCATCCACCAAAGGGCTTTGGCTCGATTTTTTTAATCATAAAACATAAATTGAAAAGCACTTTCTAAGTGTCTAATAGTTCACAAGGGAATGAGAAAGTCTATGTCTTTTTTCATCTAGCTTATTTTTTTAAGGCATCTTTTAATGCTTTTTGTTTATCAAAAAATCAGAATAATAAACTAGTTAACAAAATAAACACCCCAATTAGTTGACTTAAAAAAAGATCTAAATTCTTGCCAACAATCAATAGAAGCTCTATAAATCTTGTACTTTTTACATTACAAGGTGGTATTAATGAGGCTCTTTAAATTTAGTAAAATATTTCTAACAATTTATCTTCTAAGCTTTTCTTTTCTATTCTCTGACACGATAGATAACAGCTCGGACAGATCTCAATCAGATATAGACGCTTTAAAAGAATGGGTCAATTCTAGAAGACAAATCAAAATCAAAGAAATGGGAGGAACACTTTCTATTGGTGGAGAGGTGCGTGCAGAGCTCTTATCTGGAAGGGAGTTTAAAAATGGAGTCAAACAAAGAGGAGTAGGAGGAATATCCGGCCTTCCAAAAAATGTTTACGACATAGAAGTGAATTTAATGTTAGATTACAGATCGGAAAGAAGTTGGTCAGGAATTAAGCTAGAATTTGACAATGATGCTGGTATCTACAACGGATCGCTCAATAAAATGAAAGTCGAAAAAGCCATTATAGGTTATAGATTAGTAGATAGTGATATTTATACTGTAGACTTGGAATTAGGAAGACGCAAAATGTCTTCAATGGTCGAATCTAAAATCATGTACAGCTCTTTCTATGATGGTTTCTGGCTCAAGTGGGATAGATCTTATGAGAAATTAGGAGATTTATACGCTCACGGGGGCTATTTTATTGTCGATGAAAAAGCCCATCACTATTCTTATCTTTTCGAGTTAGGGCTTTTGAACCTAGCTAATACAGGATTTTACACACAGTATTCTTTGATCGATTGGCATACAAAAACTTATGATGACCATATCAAACGAGAAGTTTTTAACTTCGTCGTTTCTCATTTAACGACTGGGTATAAATTTACCCCAAAAAAATTGAACAAACTAGTCAATCTTTACTTAGGTGGGTGCTTTAATCATAACGCAAAAAAAATTGACTTATCACAAAATACACGCTCTAATGGAGCAGGATACTTAGGTTTATCTGTCGGTCAATTATCTAAAAAAGGAGATTGGTCTTTAGACATCAATTATCAAATTGTACAAGCCCAAGCTATCCCAGATTTTGATAACATGTGTGTTGGATCGGGTGGCAATGCAACCGACAGTGGATTTTATCTTAAAAAAATAAGAGAGATGAAAGAAAGGCAAATCCCTTCAGAAGCTGCCGGTAACGGGAATTGCCGTGGCTTTCAAATCACTTTCGAATACCTTTTAAGGGACAACCTTAATATCCAACAACAATGGCAACAATCGATCACACTCAATGATCATTTAGGACCCTTTAGGAAGTTTAACCAATATGAAATAGAATTGGTTCTGTCCTTCTAGTCATCTTTTTCCCCTTCAGTTTTTCCAAAATTGAAGGGGATTTTTCTTTTTTCAAAAAGAATTCTTAGAAAAACAATAAAAACAACGAAGACAATAACTGCCAGATATAAAAAACTCTCTTTAGGAGATATCTGTGCCACATCACCTAAAAGAAACAAGATAAAAGCAGCTAATAAAACATGGCTGAAGCTTAAAAAACCGGCAACGCCCCAAACTTTCCCTCGATTTGACTCTGAAACGTATAACTGTATATAAGTTTCAAAAGGAGTCACAACAAATCCTCCAAGCAAACCTAATAAAAATAAAAAAACAATAATATTGGTTAATTCAAAAGCCCCCAATCCTAAAACAAGTAATAGACAAGCAATACATAAATAAGAAACAACGGGCACAAATAAATTAATCTGATTTTTCATCATTTTATTCACTAATAGCGATCCGACCGCGATTCCTAAAGAAGAAGCTAAGAATAGATAACCTCCTGCTACCTCCGTCATATTCAGGTGTTGCATAGCGAAGGGAATCATATTTAGCTGCAAAAAAGCGCCTATGAATAAAAAAAAAGCTGACCCAAACAGAGAAAATATCACAAACGGTCTTGTTTTTAAGCTATTTAAAGAATGTAAAATTTCATAAAAAAAATTAAATGTTAATTTCTTGGCTTTATCCTGAATAGGGGTCTTCGGTATCCATACGCTGAAGAGGAAACCTAAAAAGGCTAATAACAAAGAAATGAAAGCGATTAAAGGGTAATTTTTATTGGTGATTTGGTTGATAAGGGAACCGAGAAAAACACCTATGATGATCGATAAGTAACTCAAACTGATGAGTAAACTATTAGCTCTGGGTATGTTTTTTTTCTCAACGATTTCAGGTATGATGGCATATTTACTGGGGCCAATCAAGGCTGTATGTAATCCTGTAAAAAATAAAAGAAGATAGGAGAAAAAAACAGATTTAAATTCAAAAACAAAAAAGTAACAAAACGATAAAAGCATTTCGGCTGCTTTCGCAATAACTAGTATATTTCTTTTGCTAAAACGATCTGCTAAGTGTCCACAAAAGGAAGAAAAAATGATCAAAGGCAAGATGTAAAAAGCACTGATCATTGAGATGATTCGGTGGGTCTGGCCTGTCCCTAGGATATCTATCAAGAAGTAGATAAGATTTAATTTGATGATATTATCGTTAACGATACCTAAAAATTGAGAGCTGTTTAAGTAGAGAAAACTGTGAGATTTATTTCTTAAATTGATAAAATTGGCCAAAGAATACCTTCTTAATTGGTTAAAATTGCTGCTGGTCTAGTCTTTAGAATTCAGGTATAGTTAAGGGCAAATTAGGACCAACCATGCTAAACAATGTCGACGCTTTCGTGAGTAACAATCTTGAAAGTCTAGCTGATAAACTATATCAAAATCTGTATAACAAAAAATCCCATTTTTTTGAAAAACGTTTTATCATTGTTCCCAATCCATTTTTTAAAATATTTCTCACTGAATACTTAGGACAAAAAGATATTTTGTTTGGTGTGAATTTTTTAACCCTTAACCAATTTTTAGAGAGCAAACTCATTTACAACAATTCTGACCAAAAAAAAATCCCATCCCAAGAAGAATTAGCTATCTTAGTCCAATATTATACAAATAAACTATTACAAGAGGGATGTATCAATGATCTACGATTGATTGATTATTTAAAACAAGATGAACAACGTTTTATATCTCTATGTTATGAGATCGCCAGCTTATTTTTAAAATATGGCAATCTTGAGAAGCCTATTATTGAGGAATGGCTTTCTAAAGGATCTTGGTTGAGTATTCTATGGGCAAAAATATATCAAGACTTCACTTTCCCGACAGAAAAACTATCTAATAGCGAACTAGAAAAGGGTCAGTTTCATTTTTTTTGCTTTAATGATCTGAACAAAAATTTGTTTTCCCTCTTAAAAAAACAAAATCTCTGCTTGTATCATCTATCCCCTTGTTCATCGTTTTGGGGCGATGTTCTTAGTCAAAAACAAAAACAATTTTTTCATAAAAAATATCCTCATTTAAAAGAATCTGATCTGCAAGCCGATCCGGTCGCTAATTTTTTGGGTGATTTAGGACAAACCGGAAAAAGATTCTTGAACGCTTTAGAAGATTCAGACCTGATCACCGATAGCCTCTACGAAGATTACCAGGGGAACACATTACTAAAACAAGTGCAAAATCATATTTTAAATGGTTTCACAGATAAGGAAAAGGCTGAACTAGAACAAAATGCCTTATCAATATCTCTGGAGATTGCCCCTTCAAAACTCAGAGAAATCGAGATTTTATTACATAATATCATCAATAGTTCTTCAGCGTTTAAAGATATGCTGGTTGTAGCCCCCGACATAAATGATTACGCTCCTTTTATAAACTTTGTTTTTTCAGATTTGAATATTCCCTACGTGATATACGAACAGAGTATAACAGACATTAGTTCTTTCACTTTTTGCTTGAAAAAACTGCTTTCATTATCTGCCAGTAAATACAAAGTGGATGATGTTTTTGATTTATTTTCTCAAAAAGCTTTTATGAATCACTTTAAGTGGAATCAAGAACAATTGGTGAAATTCAAAAAATGGGCCAAAGAAGCTATGATCGATTGGGGTCAAGATCTCGAACATCAAAGAGAAATTTTGAACCAATCAGATTTATTTATAGGTGGGTCTTGGAAAGATGGATTTAAAAAGTTACTCCATGCAGCCGCGAGCTACAAAGAAGAAATAGACATTTCTTTGACGGAATCAGAAGAGCTAGAAAAATTCATCAATGTTACACGCTCTTTATTTGAATCAATCAAACCGTTAAGAAAAAATGAATCAAAAAAAATAAAAGATTGGTTCACTTATTTTAGACAAGTGACCCAAAGCTTTTTTGAAATCGACGAATCAGGAGAAAAATTAATACAAAGATTAAAAGGTGTTCTTGATATTGTTCCGGATTCGATCGAAATGGAAATGTCTTCAAACGCTATAAAGCAAATCGTAAATAACTTAATCAAAAAAATGGAACCTTACGGGGAACAAAATGATTTAAATGCCTTAAAATTTTGTTCTTTTCATTGCAGCGCCCCTTTACACGTGAAACATTTATTTTTGCTAGATATGAAAGAGGGAACGTTTCCTTATCTAGAAGAATCATCAAAGCTGGATGAAATCAAAGTAAGTAGCTCTTCAGTGAGTGAATCTCAAAAATACACGTTTTTGCAAATGCTTATGAATGTTCATGAAAACTTGACAGTAAGCTACTCCACAACTAAACATGAAGAGCCATCTTGCGTTGTCAGAGAGTTATTCCATTTTATCGACGAAAACTATCAATTTCAAGAAGAAGCAAAAGCAAGTCATAGACTTATAACTTGCCATAATAACAACCCATTAGACAAATCTTACTTCACAAAATATAAAAAAGAGTTAAGACAAAATTATGAGCATAGCCTGACCTATTATAAGCCTAAAGAAACTCATTTTTATAGTTTGCCTAGTCTAGAAACCCAGAATCTCAATACACCTGATAAAATCGATCTCAGAAAAATGAAACTATTAGCTCGCCATCCCATACAATTTTACATCAATGAAACCTTAGGAATTTTTCTAAAAGATACATACTTGCCTCATCAAAATCCGTTGATCCTTCCATTTCTGAAAAAATATAAAATTAAAAATAAGCTTTTAAAAACAAATGCAGACGAAAGGTGGATTCATAAGGAGATCAAAAATGATTTTCATCCCGATTTCATGGGGGAAATACAGAAAAATCGATTAAACGAAGATGCAAATCTAATTTTAGAAAATTTAGAAAAAATAGGTGTTTTAAATAGTCAACTATTCAAACTTGAGTTGATGAATTCTATGGACTATATCGATTTAGAAAATAGAGATCATTGGCTTGTGCCTTCTTTGAAATGTTCTTGTTTGGCAAGCAGAAAATATGAAATTGTAGGAACATTAGATTGGGTATCTCACAAAGGTCTGATCATCCATTCCTCTCATCACAAACAAGATTACATCAAACACTACCCTCTTTTTTTAATCTATTTATCTCTTCCTCTTGATGAGTTAAAACTTCCTAGACAAGTTATTTTTTCTAAAACAGGATTCATCAAAGATTTGAGCCACATTATAACATCTTTAGAATTACCAAAATGGTTAACTTATTACCAATCAGCCAAAACAAATCTTCTTCCATTTATGCCGGAATGGTGGAGCGCTCTAAATAAAGGAGCAGAAGATATTAAGAAGAAGCTATTAACTATTTTTGATAGCTATTATGGATTAGATCCTTATATTGAATGGCTTTATCAACTCAATTATCACTTTGATCCTATAAATATTCACCATCTTTGGAGCCATTATCGTTATTTGTTTGAAAATTTAGATCATATTGAGGAAAGCGATGAAAAGCTTTAATGTCATGGATAGGACTCTGAATATACAAGATTCCTATATTTTAGAAGCTTCAGCAGGTACAGGAAAAACATTTTGTATTGAACATTTAGTTGTTAGACTGATTTTAGAAGGAGCCATATCGATTTCAAAAATCTTAGTCGTGACTTTTACAAAAGCGGCTGTCAAAGAGCTAAAAGAAAGAATAAGAAAAAACATTCAGAAATGCCTGGAAGCCTTTTCCAAAGAAGATTCTACGACGTTCATTTTATATGATTATTTGGAACCTTGGAGACTAAAAAACAAAGAAAACGCTGTAAGAGCCCTGCAAACAGCATTGGTCAATTTTGAAAATGCGTCCATATTCACGATACATGGCTTTTGTTTTAGACTTTTAAAAGAATACCCTGTTGAATCTAATTTATATTTCCATACAAAAAATCCAGAAGAGGAAATCAATACTTTTCCGAACATAGAAGTTATTGTTGATCTACTCAAGATATACTGGACTAAAAATCCAACTAATCCAAAGTATCTCTCGTTTTTAATGAAAGCCTATAATGACGACATCTATGAAATAGCCAGACATATTTTTGATATTTTATCTAAAAGAAAAACAATACCCACTATTTTATCTTTTAAGGAAGCGTTTGAAGAAATACAATTGAAGTTAGCTCGTATCATCAAAAATCCAGAAGACTTATCATCAGAATACTCACTAGTGACTAAAAATTTTCGTGGATTTGCCTCAAAAAAAGCTATTCAGACCATTGATCTGATTCAAAAATTAGCTTTAAGGGGCGACAACATCGCAGATTTATTTGAAGAATTTATTTTTTTGGCTCCCTCTTTTTTAGAAAAGCTAGAGCTATCAAATTTAAAAGCCAAAGGTCATTTTCCTCATATACCTACCTACAACGGCATAAAAAATGAAATACTCCCTATTTTACGACAACTTTTAAATCCGTCTGCTCAACTATTGAAAATATCTAAAGACATAGCGGACGATTACTACACGATAGTCGAGAAAAAAAACTTATTCAGTCCTGACGATCTGATATATAAAGTAGAAAATCTCTGTTCTTCTGACAACTTTTTAGATCTCATCCAACACCAATTTGAAGCCTTAATAGTCGATGAATTTCAAGATACCGACAAGCAACAATGGTCTATTTTTAAAAAATTTTTTTTAAATAATATTCATCTAAAAGCCCTTTATTTGGTCGGGGATCCTAAACAATCGATCTATAAATTCAGAGGGGCGGATATGTATACCTATATCGATGCAGTTGATCAAGTAGGTAGAGATAGAGTCTTTGTACTGGATACAAATTTTAGAAGTGAGCCCTCCTTTATTAAGACGTTGAATACACTATTTTATAAAGAAGATCAAACCTCTTGTTTCCATCTGCCAGCTATCAAGAATTCTTTAACTTATAAACCAGTAAAGTCTTCGGAGAATAAAAAAGATCATGCTTTTATGGATGATAGAGGATCTTTTCATTTTTTTATTTTAGAAATTGACGAAAAAAAAGAAAAAAATATTCCGTCTAAACAGCTAGAAGAGAACCGGTTGTTTCCTTTTATTTTGCAAGAAATTTACAATCTGAAAAATAAAAGCCAAATGAGAATGAAAGATATGGCAGTATTGGTTAAAGATCGTTATCAAGCACAAAGATTACAAAAATTTTTTAAGAGTTTTAACGTTGATAGTTTTGTTTATAAATCAGAAAGCCTATTGTCGTCTCAAGCCTTTTTATCTTTTTATGAGTTAGTTTTGTATCTAAACGATCAAAGAGATTTATCCCTTCTCAAAAAAGTTTTGACAGGGCCTTTTTTCAGACTTAAAATCAACGAGCTTATTGAAGATGAGAGTAATGCAAAAACAAAAAAAGGACAAATCACACTAAACGATATCCTAGAAGTGTTTCAAGAAAAAGGTTTTAGTCATTTTATAAAAACTTTGTTTAAAGCTTCTATCGAAAATATATCGTGTATTGAAAACATTTTATCTCACGAAGATAGTTCTTTTTACTTTGATTTTAGAAAAGTCATCACACTCGTTTTCAATTATGAATGCAAATACTACGACCAACCTTTCAATCTTTTAAGATGTTTGGAAGAACTAAAAAAAAATGAACAAACAATCCAATATGAAAATGAATCGATTAAAGCCAGTGAAGAAGAAATATGTATCATCACAACACATATGAGTAAGGGATTGGAATTCGATATCGTTTTTGCTCTAGGCACCTCAAGTCGAACTAACAGTTTCGATAAATTAGCTGTGCATAATGACACATTCATTTTTTATGATGAAGAAGACAAGGACTACCAAGAACACCTAGAAGAGATAAACGCTGAAAAATTGAGACAATTATATGTGGCTTACACAAGAGCTAGAAAAAGATTATACATTCCTGTATTTACTGGGTCTTGTGAAGATATTTCTAAAATGACGGTATCTCCTTTAGAGTTATTTTTGGACTATCTAAATGTTGGATGTTCTAAAGAAAAAGTCATAGATTTTGTTGAAAGGCTGAAACAGACATGTTCGATCAGCTGTTCTTTAGTGGATATAAAACCAAACCTATCTCATTTAAAAATAGATCACGAACGTATTGAAAATGAAACACCAAATATTCAGGAAATACATGTTAAACCTCAACGGATATTCTCCTTTTCTAGCTTAGCAAAACCGTTTAACAAATCCATTGTTGCCGAAGCCTCCATAATTCCCAGCGGAAGAGAAGTGGGGCATCTCCTTCATCTTATTCTAGATAAAATTTTTTCTTCGGGTCTTAATACGATCTCACAAAAAGAAAAAAGGCAAGATCTGATCGATAAAACTCTAACAGATACAATCTTAAACGCTTATAAAGAGCATGTTTATGAGATGTTGGAAAAAGTGTTAAATATGAATCTGATCGATGGCTTTGCGTTAAATTTTCTAGCTAAGGAAAATGTGTTATCTGAATCAACATTCATTTATTCTTACGGTGAAAATCTGATGAAAGGAACTGCAGATCTTATCTTTTATCATGAAGAAAAATACTACTTGCTTGACTGGAAAAGCAATCTTTTAGCTGATTACAAAATAGACACTATCGAAAAAGAAATGTTGGCTCATGACTATTTTTTACAGGCCAGTATATACACAGAAGCTTTAGAAAGGTATGTAAAGCTGTTTGACAATCGACCTTTTAAAGATGTATTCGGGGGTTGTTTATACATATTCCTAAGAGCTCCTTATGCCTACCATTTCTTTCCAAAAGGGAGATAGATTATGATCATCCATAAATCATTTTTGAAAGATAAGGGTTTTATTGATTTGGATTTCTATTTTGCAGAATCCATTTCTGAAAATGAAAATGAAATCCTTTTCCTTGCTTTTGTTTTTTTCTTTTCCCGCCAAGGTCATATCTGTTGCCACTTTTCGGAAGAAATGGATAAACCCTCTATAGAATTTCTCGATTGTCAAATGCAAAATATTAAAAAATTGATTTTAGAAGGGCTACGTTCATTTATTGAAAGACCAATAGAAAAACAATATCCTATCACCATACACAAAGATTTTATCTATTTAGAAAAAAACTTCTTCTATGAAACAAATTTACTCGTACATTTTAAGAGACTGATTAATCAACATCCCTGTTTGTGGACACCAGCTGAATCACCCAATCATTTATCTAAAGAACAAAAAGAAGCTATAGATAAAGTTTGTCGACATCAGGTCACCATGATCAGCGGAGGACCTGGTACAGGAAAAACATTTACAGCTTCACAAATCATTAAATCATTTATTCATTCTTTTGATAAACCTCTTGAGCTCGTTCTAGCAGCCCCTACAGGTAAAGCTGTATCCCGACTAGAAGAGTCTATTAGAAAGGAGATTGACATCTCTTATCCTTTGAGGGTGGGCACAGTTCACTCTATCTTAAAGCTTTCCTCATATCAACAAAGTTTTACAGATACGTTCGCTTTGGTGGCTGATTTAATCATTATTGATGAATGCTCTATGCTAGATGCAGAACTTTTCGCTTATCTGCTTAACTGCATAAGAGGTCAAACAAGACTGATCTTAATGGGAGATCCTTGCCAGCTAGGAGCTGTAGAAAATGGCAGTTTTTTTTATGATTTGATCAACATTTTTCCCCAATACACCATCACCCTGAATAAAAACTTTAGGTCTGAGCAACACCTTACACACCTGATTAAATCGATTTTAGAAGGTCAATTGGAGCCCCATCTATCAGATTTTTTTTTAAAAAAGTTGTGTTTGGATTCTTTAATGAAAGAAATTTTGGAGCTCTTACCTAAAAAAGAAAAGGTGTCACCAAATATAAAACAAAACCTTGATTTTTTTGAAAATTTTAAAATCTTATCTTGTGTGAGAAAAGGAATTTTTGGATCGGATCAATTAAATCAAAAGATTGTAGATCTCCTCATTTCTCAAGCAGAGCCAGAAGAGTGGTTGTCTATACCTATCATCATCAAGAAAAATGACTATTCAAGAAACTTATATAATGGACAAACCGGAATATGGGTGACAAAAAAAAAGAATGGTCTGTTAAAAGGAGAGGAAAATAAACAGGAAGATATCATCTATTTATCAGATCATAGGCAGCTGTCCCTTAAAGATATCCCTTACTTTGATTACGCTTACTGTTTATCGGTTCATAAAAGTCAAGGTAGTGAATATAAAAAAGTGATGCTTTTGATTCCAGATGAAGCCGAGGTCTTTGGCAAAGAGATTATTTACACAGGTGTCACAAGGGCAAAAAAAGAAGTCACTATTTTTGGAAATATAGACACTATAAGAGAAATGCTAAAAAGAAATTCTATTAGAGTCTCTAACTTAAAACAGAGATTCTTAGAAGAATGAAAAAAACACTCTATTGATTATGATCGGATTAAGGACTTATACTAATTGAAATACATAAAATTACAATCTTACCCATGGTCTTGAGGTGTACTAATTGCCATTTGATCTGACAACAGTATTTTTTATTACAAATGAAAGTCAGATAAGTTATGAATGTCAGGTGTGCTGTTGTGATACATAGACTCATTAGATTTTTCAAAAGCGATGTGTTTTGAGTCCAGCAAAGTCTGCATAGGTGTTTTACCATAGAAATATTTACCTGAATGAGCTCTGTAGTTATTGTATTGAATCAACCAGGTATCGACATCCTGTTGCCGTTGCTCGACAGAGGTATAGATCTTTTTCCTAAAAGCAGTATCATAAAACTCTTGTTTCATAGTTTTATGGAATCTTTCGCATATTCCATTTGTCCGCGAACAATTAGCTTTTGTTCTAGTATGCTCAATGCCTTCAACGCTCCAATATAGTTGATAAGCATGGTTCTCTATAGTGCCGCAATATTCAGCGCCTCTATCGATTAGTATGCGCAAGATATCTATCTTATGCTCAGCAAAAAATGGTATCATACAAAATCCCATTATTAAATGAACGAATTAGAATGCAATTGAGATGTTGCTAGTTATAATCTACAATGAATAAAAATTAGGTTATGAAATAAGTTACATGTCAAAATTATTAGATGATCATGTTGTTGAATATGCAAGTAAGCATCTGAAGAAAATAGGTAAAGACGCCTTACTTGGAAGGAAGTTGCAAGCTGTAATCTCTGCAAAAAGGCATGGGATTAGTCAAGTGGCTAAAATATATGATATATCTAGAACAACACTAACTAGTTGGATCAAACATTTAAGA
>JBMLRQ010000041.1:28830-56735 GCA_049240945.1 Rhabdochlamydiaceae bacterium | reverse complement strand
AGTTTTAGGTGGCTCTTCAGCGGGCGCTCTTCCAAAAGTATTGCTTAACATTGATGGTGTCGATTGGCTGATTAAGTTTAGATCTAGCCTTGATCCCAAAGACATAAGCGCTATTGAGTACGCCTATCATCTCATGGCAATCGATGCTGGGTTGATTGTCCCTTCAGCAAAGCTTTTTTCCTCAAAAACCGGGTCGGGGTTCTTTGGCGTTAAACGCTTTGATAGAAATGGGAATCAGCGTATTCACATGCATACAATGGCAGGTCTCCTTCATGCTGATCACAGGGAGTTTTCCCTTGATTATGAAAGCATCATGAAAGCCACCCTATATTTAACAAAAGATATCAGACAATGCGAAATCCAATTTAGACACGCCGTTTTTAATATTTTAAGTCATAATCGTGACGATCATTCAAAAAACTTTTCATTTTTAATGGACCAACGAGGTATCTGGACGGTATCACCTGCTTACGACTTAACTTTTTCCTCAGGTCTTTCGGGGGAGCATTCGACCATGATTATGAGGGAAGGCAAAAGCCCAACTAAAGCACATTTGTTAAAATTGGCAGCCATCTGCGATATCAATGGAGATAAGGCGTTAGATGTTATCCATCAGGTTCTAACTGCCACTGAAAAATGGAACGCTGTCGCCACCCAAGTTGGTGTCTCAAGAATTCAAACTAAAAATATTGGTGAGGCTTTGCGTAGAGTTCGTGAAAACTCTGGTATTTGAAAAATACCGAAAGATCAAAAACTGGTTTTCTTTTTTGATGAATTTCTTTTTAAACTAATTATTTTGATGGCATTTAGTTTTTATTTATGTTCCGAGCATAGAAAATGAAACTGTTTTGAAAGGATTTTTCATTCATCTGTCAGACACAACAGTTTTTTCAAAAACCATGTTTAAATATCTTTAAACAAATCATCTAAAGTGACTTCGCTAGCAATCAGCTCTTCAGAATACATAGTTGGCTTTAAGCCCATTGTCGTGATCATAGAGAAGAAGAGTTGTTTTTTGGTTTTTGGAATAAATCTCCAAGTTCCAGAAGAAGCTCTCGGATCTATTTTTAGCGCTTTGCGGATCTGATCGATATGTTTATAACAAGTGGATTCGAAAGATAAGGCGGACCAAGTTTCCCATGCAGGTTGATTAGCCTGAGCCAACCAAAATCCTTGATTAATTGATTTTCTAGAAATCAATTTCAACTTTGGTTCTATCCAGCACAAATCTTTTTAATATCCATAGCTACCCCATCATCAAGCACAAAGTTGCTTTTAGATTTGACTCAAGCTGTTTTTTTATCCGCAGCGGATACTCGTCAATCTTACTAAGTATCCGCTGAATATAAATCAACAAACTCAGCGGATACTTTAAAAAACTATTCCCCATAGAGACTTCACCCCAATTTTATTCAAACGTTAAGATAAAAAATGACATAATGCGTCATCTCAAACGGGAGTTCGTCAGTGATCAGATAAGGTGGTTTTCACGAACTCTAACCGAATCCTTACCAAGAGTTTGGGATGGAACCTGATGGATCACATCTAACGCCTTATCTTCCTTGGTGTGGGAGATGTTAGCCAATGTGCTTGAGTGGGATTTTTACTTCCTTCTTCATGTTTAGAAAATGGTAGTGAAATCAATCTGAACAGATACACTTTTTATCTTTTTGTGAGGAGGGATCAAGAAAACGATTCATTGACTTTGGATAGAAAGAGCTTTTCTTTCATGTTTTTTTGCATAATCCATGATCTTTTTCCATTTAAAGCGGTTTCTTTTGATTTTTTGTAAATCTGAAGACAGTGTAGGGCATTGAAATATGTAAGAGCTGATGAAAAGGGAAGAAGGTATAGAGATTTTTTCTAATTTAGCTTTTAAATCACCTTTTTTGAAGTGTAACTGCAGCAAATTATGATCAGCTACAATACGAATGATTTGGTGGATTAATAGCTCATCTTGTTTTGTCAGAACGGAATGGGTCAATTCATGTTGAGAATCTTCATCATGAGCATGTATCCCCTTTATAAACAAGAGGATACATATAATTAAACGCTTAAACAAGGGGTTAAATCTCTTTGTTTATAAAAGAAATTTTAATAAACCCTCCCAGTCTTTATCGTCAAGGTATTGTTTAACTTTGGAAGAATCAACATTCAACCGTTCAGAAAAATCTAACACATAAGGATAAAGCGTATGGTTTTTCCTCTCTTCTTTCATCTTTTCTCCAAATCCCTCTTTGAATTTATACCATTTAAAAGGATTTTTCTTAATTTTCTTTAAATTTTCCCTCATTTTTTTATCCTGTAGAACAAACGCAAGGAATTTCATGGGATGAATATAACGAACTTTCCGGCCTAGTCGCTCTAATTTTTCTTTTTTCAAAGCGATCTTGAAAAGGTTTTTTTCGCCAAGCGTGTTGACGATATAGCGGATGTTGCTTTTATCCTCATCTGTCATGGGAAGGTCATCCAAAGATCTACTGTTTTTATTGGGAATCGAAGACGATGTATTTAAGGACGCATAAAAATTATCTTTAGGAGGTGTTAAAGGGCAGTAAAATCCGAAAAAGTGATCAGCTAAAAGATCTTCAACTTGTTTATTTGCACAATCTCCAATCAGCTCTAACTTCATATGCAGAGCTTCTCTACCGATGATGGGATCAATCTCCTTCAAAAAAAATTGTAAGATATCTAACTTCTCGTTTTCAATCTCTTTTAGAAAATAATAGCTCTCTTTTTCCGTTTTACTGACTTCAATTGATATAACAAATTTACCCTCTTCTTCATGGCTTACTTGTCTTTCTAAAGCTATATTAGAGTTCCCAAGGTAGTGATCTGCTTGTCCTTGACAAGCGCATGTCAACAAAATAAATAAACATAACTTATTCAAAATAGACCCTCTTTATTCAAAGTAATGATGTAGGCCGCTTTCAGAAGGGTGCATGCCTTTCGAACCTTTAACCCAATTAGCAGGGCAAACTTCCCCGTTTTCTTCATTAAATATAAGGGCATCTAACAAACGTAAAGCCTCATCGACAGAACGGCCTATGGGAAAATCATTAATCAGTTGATGCCTAACAATTCCTTTGGTATCTATGAGGAATTGCCCACGGTAAGCGATCCCTTCTTCTTCATTTAAAACACCATAAGATCTGGCAATGTCTTTATTGATATCAGAAACTAAAGGGTACTTGATCCCTTCTATGCCACCCTCTTTTTTAGGGGTGTTTAACCAAGCTAGATGAGAAAATGGGCTGTCTATAGAGCAAGCAACGAGCTGAGCGTTTCTTTTTAGAAACTCTTCTCGTTTCTCTTCAAAGGCATGAAGCTCAGTTGGACAAACAAAGGTGAAATCTAAAGGGTAAAAGAAAAAAAAGATATACTGGCCACAAAAATCTTTTAAACTAAAGTTATTCAGAATGGTATGATTAACGACAGCTTTAGCCTTAAAGCTGGGAGCGGGGAGTCCGACTAATGATCTATTCATATAAATACCTGTTGTTATAAAAATGTACGGAGATTTTGATCCAAACGGATTAATTTTTCCACATCTATCTCGTTAAAAAGAGCTAACAGAATAAAGCCAATTCTCATTTTTTAGAAAGGTTGAGGGTCCATGTCCTGGATAAACCAAAGTCTCTTTTGGTAGCTGACTTAATTTATTTAGTGATTTGGGCATAAGAGATTTCTGCGAGGAAGGAAAGTCCAATCGCCCAGTGCCTCCTTTAAATAAAGTGTCTCCAGAAAACAAAAGACCTTCTTTCCCAAAATAAAAGCAGACAGAACCAGGAGAATGCCCAGGTGTATGTATCACTTTTATATTCAAGGATCCGAAACTTAATTGTTGATCATCTTCTAAAAAATATTTCGGTTTAATTGAAGGCAGAGGTTGATATAAAGGGACTCCATCACTTCCAGGGTACTCAAGATTGTCTTTATCAAATTTGTGAATATAAAAGGGAATGTCGTAATGGCTTAAAAGATCCTGAAGACCTCCTACGTGATCCCAATGAGAATGAGTCAGTAAAACGGCTACGGGAGAAGCTGCAGTTTTTTTGAGTGTAGATTGAAGAGCTGGTAGAATTTCATAAGGAGCGTCGATGATCACCATTTTATTTGTGATCGGGCAAATCAGAAAAAAGACATTGGTATCAATAGGGGGACTAGAATGAAAGTAAACATTCATATTTTTAAATCGATGTGTATGCACCGGAGGGGGATCGAACCTCTAACCGCCCGGTTCGTAGCCGGGTACTCTATCCAATTGAGCTACCGGTGCAAATTTATGAACATGATCCCTAAGAACTCAGTTTAAATCAAGATTTTTCGTGCTCCCTACACCTCGAGTGACAAAAATACGACATGTATTTTTCTAATCATTCTTATTATTTTCTTTGGTGTTTTAAACCGCCTATATTCTCTTATCTCAAAAAGATAAATAGATTTTTCTTAAAAGCAAACAATTTATTTTGTGGTTTGTAATTCTTGTTTTTATTAAGATATCATCTATTTTAATAAATTGATTATGTCCATTATCGAAACTAATTGTCGTCTGCTTTTATCCACTGTAATTTCTAATGCAGAAAACAACACATATTTTAATCAGCTCATAAATATAAGCGCTGAAAGTCAATTAATCTTTGCTCATTGCAGCACTGTGTATAAGATTCTAGCCTTAAACTTGTGTGTCATCCTGTATTATCAAGTATGTTGGCTTTCTTCTTATCGAAGCCCGAACTTGTTGAAGATGAATCCCTCTTCTTTAATTTTCGACTTTTTACATAAAGATCTTAACTTTCACCTTACTCGCTTCTTGATTTTGTCTTTAACACCTTTATATCTAACAGGTCCTTACCTTAATAAGGGTCGATATCATTTGATTCAAGTCGCTCTTTCCTGTGCTTCTTTTATATTCATCCTAAAAGCGTTGCCTCACATAAAAAATCAATATCATAGAGGACTGACCATTTTTAATGGTATCTTCACGGTTTTATCCATCGTGCCCATTAATGATTGGTCGAATCATAGAAAATTATTAGAATATATTTCGTCTGAACAGATGCTTCAACACTAAAAAGAGGTTTATCAAATGAGCGCCGTTAATCAACCTGTTTTGGATGTTTTTGTTCCTTTTTACAATACTCTGGCGGTGTCTTTGGTCTCTCCGGAGGATGTGGAGCCTTTTGCTAGGTTTTCGACTTGTTTACATTTCCTTAAAGGATCGTCTGATTCTATTGAGGAACTTGCATGGAGGCGATTAGCTGCGAGTCAGTTGCTTTTTCTGAGCCTAATGGCCTTTCATCAAATGGCTTTGGGTAAAGTTTATTCTTGGTCTGTGATCAATATCGGCTTAGGTCATGTGAGGTGTTTTTTTGTGCCTTATTCTGGTGTTCAAAATTTTATAGTGTCTAAAATTTTTAATTTTATAATTCCATATATTTGTTTGTATTTTTCGAAGGGAGTCACTTATCCTTTATCCTTTTTTATTAAAGAGTTGTCAGGTGATGAAATGGGAGAAGCTAATCGTTGCATAGCTAATCGTTACATAGCTAATCTGCTGACAGCTTTAATGTTGACGGCTTCTTTCTTTCTTTTGTATCAAATGAGACAAGTATACGCTCTTCGTATTCTCTCTTTAAAATTAGCTATTTTTACCATCACACCTTTGGTGGTTGCGAATTTCCCGGCTGTAGAGCTTTTATCTATAAGAATAAATAATTGGAATGCTTTTTATACTTTTGCTCAGAGTATCTACTATGAAATGCCTTATTCTCTTTTATTCCCAAGTTTTAAAAATATAGGCCGTAGTCTATTCTTTGCTTTGATTTATAAGATTTAAATGATCTATTCAAAGTTATTTCCTTTTTAGCTAATTAAAAGACGTTTTTGTTGACCTAGCTGAAACCAAGATATTTTTTTTGAGAACCCTTTTAAAATCTTCTTAAGAGTGATTTTTTATTGCCGCAGCTTAAATAAAACCGTATAATTTAAAGTATGCGTTTAATATACACCATTTGTCTTCTTTCTATTTGTCTTTGTCAAATTCTTTTGTCTTTGGATCTTGGCGTCGATGCTTTTTTTGAAGATGGACATCTTTCCTATTTGAAGGATCAAAGAATAGGTCTTATCACCAATCAGACTGGTGTCAATAAGAATTTGCAGTCCACAATTTCCTTATTTAAAAATCAGAGAGTTTGTCGTCTTGTGGCTTTGTTTGCCCCCGAACACGGGATTGATGGACTTGAAAGAGCCGGACAAAAAGTTGATCATAAAAAACAAGCCTCTGACTTGCCTGTTTATAGTTTGTACGGAAAAACAAGAAGACCAACAAAAGATATGCTAGACAAAGTAGATGTGCTTATCTACGACATACAAGACATAGGTGTCAGATCTTATACTTATGCCACCACTTTATTTTATGTGATGGAGGAGGCGGCCAAGCACAACATCAAAGTGATTGTCCTTGATAGACCTAATCCTATTAACGGCTTGGTGGTGGATGGTCCTATGTTAGATTCCGATTGGCGTTCCTTTATTGGCTATATAAACGTGCCTTATTGCCATGGGATGACTATCGGAGAATTGTCCCTTTTTTTTAATAAGGAATATAAAATAGGTTGCGATTTAAAAGTTGTTAAAATGAAAGGGTGGGAAAGGCAAATGTCTTTCAAAGATACAAAACTTCGCTGGATACCAACAAGCCCTCATATACCCGAAGGAGATACTCCTCTTTTTTATGCGGCTACGGGTTTATTAGGGGAGCTTAACGTGGCTAATATCGGAGTAGGGTATACAATTCCCTTTAAACTCATAGGGGCACCTTGGATCAATAGCGCAGAGTTTTGTAAGCAATTAAACGCTCAGAAACTACCGGGCGTTGTGTTTGTTCCTTTTGCTTATCGTCCTTTCTACGGTTCTTACAAAGATCAAGATTGTCAGGGGACCTTGATTTGTCCCACAAATCCTAGATTATTCAAGCCCGTTTTAACTCAATACGCTATACTCGGCCTATTAAAGTCTCTTTATCCCAAACAATTTGATCAACGTCTTAGAGAAAGCTCTTCTGTAGCAAAAAAATTATTTTGTCAAGCTCACGGGAGTGACCATATTTTAAAAATTTTGGAAAACCAAAAATACGTCACTTGGGCCTTGAGAGAAATTGATAAAGAAAAAAGACAAAATTTTTTACAGCTAAGGGAAAAATATCTCCTTTATTAGAAG
Source organism: Rhabdochlamydiaceae bacterium (assembly GCA_049240945.1). Lineage (GTDB taxonomy): Bacteria > Chlamydiota > Chlamydiia > Chlamydiales > Rhabdochlamydiaceae > JBMLRQ01. The sequence goes on along the minus strand of JBMLRQ010000041.1, from coordinate 49,514 downwards.
ATTTAGCAGTTAGATACTTAGTTTGCTAAAAAACTCTTTCCGTTCCTTGACATAAATCTTTTGTATTCCTATAGTGTTAGCTAATATGTGGACAAGAAATAAATGTTTTATCATTTGTCCTAGAACTTTTTAAACAACTTAAATCGAGGGAGATTTCTTTATGTCTATTAACCATATTAAGCCTCTTGGCCATCGCGTTCTTATCAAAAGAGCTGAAGCTAAAACGACTAAGGGAGGAATCATACTACCTGATACAGCAAAGGAAAGACCGAGAGAAGGAGAAATAGTGGCCGTCGGGCAGGGAAAAAGAGATGAAAGCGGGCACATACAGCCTTTGCAAGTGAAGGTGGGCGATCGCGTGCTTTTCTCCTCTTACGCAGGCACAGAAGTGAAAACTGAAGAAGTGGGGGTTGAGTACCTTATCATGAGCGAAGACGAGATTTTAGGTATTTTAAACTAAATAAACCTTTTAACCATAAGAGCGTTATATGTCAAAAATTTTCCAATTCCACGAACAAGCCCTTCGTTCTATTCTGAAAGGTGTTAAAACGTTAGCAAAGACTGTGATCGTTACATTAGGCCCTAAAGGGCGTAATGTTGTGATCAAGAAAAAACACGGCTTACCTCTATCAACAAAAGATGGGGTCACCGTTGCTCAAGAAATTTTCTTAAAAGATAAATTTGAAAACATGGGAGCTCATCTTGTTAAAGAGGCTTCTTCTAAAACGGCTTCTCTAGCTGGTGATGGCACAACAACAGCTATCGTCTTGGCAGATGCTATCTTAACAGAAGGGGTTAAAAACATCATTGCGGGATCTAACCCTACAAGTGTTAAAAGAGGAATCGATAAAGCTGTCGATGTTTTGCTTGAGGCTTTAAATCGTATGAGCCTCAAAGTCAGTCGCTCTGAAGAAATTAAGCAGATAGCCACCATTTCCGCAAATAACGATGAAGAAATTGGATCCATGATCGCTGAAGCTATGGAGAAAGTCGGTAAAGAAGGAACTATCAGCATTTCAGAAGCAAAAGGGATTGATTCTACATTAGATGTAGTAGAAGGAATGCAATTTGATAAAGGATATATTTCTCCTTATTTTATCACCCAGCCCGATAAAATGCAGACTCAATTAGATAACGCTTTAATTTTGGTGACGGATAAGAAATTATCTTCGACAAAAGAGATTGTGCCTATGATGGAGAAGGTGGTAGAAAAATATTCTTTATCTCAGCCTATTTTGATCATCGCTGACGATGTGGATGGTGAGGCTTTGAATACCTTGGTTATCAACAAAATAAAAGGAGGTATGTCTCTTTGTGCGGTTAAAGCTCCAGCCTTTGGAGATAAAAGAAAAGCTCTTTTAGAAGATATAGCCATCTTAACAGGTGCTTCACTGATTAGCGACGAATTGGGTGTGAAAATTGAAGAGGCTTCTTTAGATGTTTTGGGTAAAGCCAAAACCATTAAAATCACAAAAGAGCACACGACTATTATCCATGGTCACGGTGATCCTCAAAAAATTAAAAATCGTATCCATCAAATCAGATCGGAGCTGTCTAAAACAACTTCTGATTACGATAAAGAGAAATTAGAAGATCGTTTAGCTAAACTGAGCGGTGGTGTAGCTGTTATCAGTGTCGGAGCCGCCACAGAAACGGCCTTGAAAGAAAAAAAAGCGCGTGTCGAAGATGCTTTGCACGCTACAAGAGCCGCCGCTCTAGAAGGGATTGTTCCTGGAGGGGGCGTGGCCTTACTAAGAGCTGTTAAGAGTTTGGACACCCTTCACCTCTCTAAAGAGGAAAGCGTGGGTGTAGATATCGTTCGCACGGCTTGCTTTGCTCCTGCCACAGCCATAGCTAACAATTGCGGGAAACAAGGGCAGCTGATTGCTGAAAAGATTTACGAGAGTGAAGGGGCTTTTGGTTATAACGGATTGAAAGATGAATTCAGTGATCTTATCAAAGACGGTGTCATCGATCCAGTTCTTGTCACTAAAAGTGCTCTTAAAAATGCGGCCTCCGTATCTGGTATGCTTTTGACCGTAGCGGCGATGATCACAGATAAACCTTTGCCTCCTTCATCTCAACCTTCTTTACCCCCTCATATGGGTGGCATGGGTGGTATGGGTATGGACGATATGGGCATGGGGATGATGTAAACCCCAAGATTAAACCAAAGAAGAGAGTTCTTCTTTGGTTTAATCTTTGCCTAAAAGATGATAACTAAACAGAAACCCTTGCCACTTTTCTTTTGTTTGGGTTTTTATAAGCTTCCATCCTTGAGACTTACTCCATTTTAAGTAATCTTGTCTTTGCTCTTTTAAGATCCCAGATGTCATTATCTTTATGGGATTGTCACTTGATAGGCTCTTTTTTACTTGTTCCCAGGCGATTTTTTGCTCTTCCATGATCATGTTCATGAGAATCATCTCTGTCGATAAAAAACCTTCGAAACGTTCGGGATGAAAAAATTGGATCATATGTTCCAATTGATTCAATTTGGCATTTTCTTTTGAATGTTCAAGGGCCTTTTCATCGATGTCAAAGCCTATGATATTTTGGCAGCCTAAATAAGCCGCAGCGATACTCAAGATACCGCTTCCACAGCCTATATCACATAGATGTTTTGGTACATCAGTTTGTTTTAAAAGGTTTAACATCAATTGGGTTGTGGGATGTGAAAGATCTCCAAAACCTGCTCCTGGTTTCAAAGGAAAACGACAAGAATTTGATAGAACAATATGGGCCAAGCCATTATGAAAATTAGGAGCGAATAAAGCCCATTGTTCATGCCAATCGATGGTTTGCTCGTTTAGTGCCATAAAACCTCTCTCTAATGTATTTCTCTATTGTCTCATAAGAAAAAATAATTTTCCTGGTCATTTTCTTGCATATTGTAGTCACGAGATGGCACCCCATAGAGCCAAATACATCTCATTTGGATTGCAGCTGAAAAAGATGCAAGATTCTTAGTATATCTACTTTTGCGAGGTTAAATCTCTTCCGAAACTGAGATAAAAAATAAGTTTCATTAAAATAAATTTTTTAAATTGAAAAAGGAGATGATGAAATTCGATAAGATAACAAGTTTAGATGAGGAAAAATGAACAACGTTTGAGAAGATGGTGATGATTTTACAAGAAAAGCGAATCTTATCTCGTAGGTCCGGATTATAATGCGTCTTGAATGACATCTCGAATTTGAAAAAGGAGGGATTCGTCGGTGATATAAGATTTGTCATAGCGAGCGTAGTCCGATCCCCATTTGTATCTTTAAAGGCAACCCCTGCCAACTTTCTGTAATCCTTGTCCCTTGGGATCATGTGAACATGAATCAAGGGAGATGTCATTCCTACCTCTTTTTTAAACCGGACAAAAGGCCTGCCAAGATAGCATTAGTGTTCATGGAGGTAAAGGTTCCAATACTTGTGGGATTTGATCTTCAACTCTTCGTAATCCACTCTATCCCTCTTTTCTCTTTCATGAGAGTTATCTCCTAAACTGGCGTAGTACTGATTGCACAAAAAAGACCAAGAAGGGCAAACAAGATTGTTTTCAAATGATTGTTCATTTGTTTTGCTTAAGATGATACACAATAAATTTAATTCAAAAAAACGATATATATATTTAAAAGTTTAAAAAACGCGCGCAATTAAATATTTTTAAATAAATCATCCAGATTTGCCTCGTTAGAAATAAGTTCTTCGGAATACATCGTAGGTTTCAATCCCATTTTCGTGATCATAGAGAAAAAGAGCTGTTTCTTTGTCTTCGTATGTTTCTTGAATACTTCCATCTTTTTCATAATTTCTTGCGCGTAGGATTTCTCAATCGCAAATGGTTTGTCAGAATGCTTAATTTCGCAAAGAGTTATCGATCCGTCGAGTCGATCAAACAGAAGATCTATTTGAGATCCTTCCTCTTGACTCTTGGGCTTCGGTACAAATCTCCAAGTCCCCGCTGTAGCTCCCGGATCGATTTTTAGCGCCTTGCGAATCTGAGCAATATGCTTGTAACAGGTGGATGCGAATGCGTATCCTGCCCATGCCTTCCAACTTGGTTGATTGGATAAGGATAGCCAAAAACCTTCATTCGTATCTTTTTTTGCGATTGTTTTAAGATGAGGCTCAATCCAACGCAAATAAAAAAGACTGTATTCATCGTCCATTACATAATAGATCCCTCTATCTTTATGTCCATATGGAACGAGGCTTGTAACAAACCCAGCTTCTTCTAACTGGTGCAATCGATCGATTGTACCTCCACCGTTGGGCAGTTGCGACAATGCAATGAGTTCTGATTGCCCTACGCCATACCGATGTGCTGAGATAAATCGGATTAACTCCACATATGGTTTTGGGTCTTCAAAAAGCGATTCAAATAGACGACCAAATTCACTCACTAAAGGCCCATTTTGCTGAAAACAAAGTTCATCAATACATTGTTGGGCTGAAAGCCCTTTTCTAATGAAAGACCAATAAAGAGGAACTCCTCCAAGGACCGTATAAAGATCCAAAATTTGCCTGCGATTGAGCTTGATCTGATGCTCCTTTAAATAACTTTCTGTTTCGTTTAACAAAAAGGGCTGGAGATGAAAAGTACGAGTGACCCTGTTATGAAGCCCCCCCTTATTATTGATGATATTGTTGATGATCCATGAAGCAGAAGATCCGCAAATGACCAGTTTAATACGCCCATCAAAAACCCAGTATCGATTCCAATACAGTTCTAGAGCTAAGAGTATTTTAGAACGAGGCGTTGCCATCCAAGGGAATTCATCAAAAAAAAGCACCACCGTCTGATCTTTGGGTATTTCATTAATGGCTTCAGTTAAATCTTCGAAGGTATCAAACCAATTTTTTTGCGGAACAATGGACGGACTTTGATAGAAAGTTTTGCCTATTTGCTTTGCAAATTCCTTTAGCTGAATGTGCAAAGGCCCTTTTTGTAATCCCGTGACATGGAAGAATACGCATGGGATAGAGCTCATTAAGTTTCTGATGAGATAGGTTTTGCCAACTCTCCTACGGCCATAGACAGCAATGAATTCTGACCTTTTGGATTCAATCAGTTCTCGCAGTAATACCTGCTCCTTTTTCCGACCTATAATTTTTTCTGGAGCTTCTTTGCCGGTAGTCTTTTTTGACATATACCTCCTCAATAAATTTTTTGTTCTCACAGCCTGTTATTACAAGCAGCTTATTTTAAGATGAATATAAAAAACAAAATCTGTCGCGCGGTGTTTGTTTTTGCAAAAGCCGCGCTAAAATTCCTAATTCTATATTTTAGCGCGGCGTTTCTTGTTTATAAACCCCGCGCAAAAAACTTAAAATCGATCTTGTTGCGCGGACTTTATAGTAACATAACGCCGCGCGACAGATCAAGCTTCTCTTATAGGGAAGGCTAAGAACCGCTCTTAAGGCGGATAGTATAAGATGAAAATGTATCAACAAAATCTATGGAGATTAAAATGACATAACAAACCAACTTTAACATCTCTTTTTGTGTAGACAGCACCAAAAAGATAGGTGTATTTGAGCTGTCGTTGTCTCACGGCTGGAGGACGCGTTCCTTCTACCGCCCAGATCTAGCTTCATCAATTGCAACACGTCTTTTCCTATAATTACACCACTTGGTCTCCTTGCTTGCCATTCCATTTTTTCCTCTCATAGGTTTTCCTTTAAGCCCATTAATTCCATGAGTTTTAAAATTGTCTATCATAGACCGTGTTTCTTCAATAAAATCGTAGAGAAAAGACGTTTTCGTACAGAACAAGGGGTTGGGATCCTAACGAGGACATTTCACATGAATCGCGCTTCATATATGAATCGGATAAAGGTAGAAAGCTCAACTTTTCTTTAAAGCCATCTGTTTTAATCTAACAAAAAATCTTCATATGATCACCATTTAGAAAAACAGATAAACAAGATTTCTTGCTCATTTTTCCCCAATTCAACCTTTACTTGTTTTGTTGTCAAGTTAGGCCGAAGTCTTTTAACGTATTTCTCTATTGCCTTATAAGAAAAAATAATTTTCCTGATGATTATTGGTGGTTTATAGTTTTTTCGTATTCATACTTTTGATAAAGTGATCTCATTTGTTTTAACTATTTTCTCACTTATGGAATTACTCAACATCTTAAATCCTCAGCAGAGGTTGGCGGCTTCCCATCTGGAAGGGCCTTTACTTGTGATCGCTGGAGCTGGCTCTGGTAAAACAAAAGTTGTCACAACTCGGATTGCTTTTTTAATGCATGTTGGGGTGCCAAGTCATGAAATTGTTGCGGTCACTTTTACAAACAAAGCGGCCAAAGAAATGAGGCACCGGGTTTATCAACTCACAGGAACAGATGTGCTCACCTGTACGTTCCACAGCTTGTGTGCTAAAATTTTAAGAGAAAGTATCGATAAAATAGGATACGACAAAAACTTTGTGATCTATGACGAAGATGACGCTGATAAGATTTTGAAAGAGTCTGTTTTGAGCTTAGGCTATGAAGCGGATAAATCGGTTTTGAAAAATATCAGATATAAAATCTCTGATTTTAAAAATAAGGGATACTCATCCTCAGAAAGGGAAAAAGAAGATCCGTTCGTTGCAAAAATTTTTGAGAGTTACCAAACTAAACTCAAACAATCACAGGCTTTAGACTTTGATGATTTATTATATCTCTCTTTAGAGCTTTTTCAATTACATCCCGATGTGCTAGCGACTTTTCAATCTCGCTTCTCTTTTATTTTAATCGATGAATACCAAGACACTAACCCCGCTCAGTATCGATTGATCAGATCTTTAGCAGGTCTTCATGGTAACGTGTTTGCTGTAGGGGACCCTGATCAGTCTATTTACTCTTGGCGAGGAGCTAACATAGAAAATATTCTCAATTTTGAGAAAGACTATCCTGGAGCCAAGACAATCGCTTTAGAGCAGAACTATCGTAGCCGTAATCTCATCTTAAAAGCAGCTAACGCTCTTATCAACAACAATGTCAACAGAAGGGAAAAGATTTTATGGAGTGAAAGAGGCGAAGGAGAAAAAATCGGCTTTTACATCTGTGATAATGATCGTAGCGAAAGCGATTTTGTTGTGAATAGAATCCGTTTGCATCAAAAAAGGGATGATCTATCTTTGAAAGATATGGCCATTTTTTACCGGACAAATTTCCAATCACGTATTTTTGAAGACGCTTTATTAAAACACAATATTCCTTATCAAATGACAGGAGGGGTCTCTTTCTATCAAAGAAGGGAAATAAAGGATATTTTATCCTATTTAAGAATGAGTCTTGGCACCAACGATATTTTAGCTTTTAATCGCTCCGTTAATTGCCCTAAAAGAGGTCTTGGCCAAAGTACGTTAGATAAGCTATCTGAAGCCGCTTATAGTTATCAGATGGATTTATTTGTTCTTTGTCAAAATGTTTTGGAAGGCAAAGTGCCTTTGTCTTTAGGGAGTAAAGCTCTTAAAGGTCTGAAAGATTACGTTGACACCTTATCACTCATTAAATCGAAAGCTGAAGAAGGACTATCTATCGCTGATATTTTGACTTTATTGGTAGAGAAGATTGATTATTTCGCTTACCTATCTCAGGATCAAGAAACTTTTGAAGAAAGAAAAAGCAATATCTATGAGTTGATTTCTAAGGCTTCTGAATGGGAAGAAGATCATGAAAACCCCTCTCTTGTGCTTTTTCTAGAAGAATTAACCTTAAAGGAAAATGTGTCTGGGATAGAAGAATCTCATCAAGCTGTTCAACTGATGACTTTGCACCATAGCAAAGGGCTTGAATTCCCCGTTGTTTTTTTAGTGGGGATGGAAGAAGAGTTATGCCCTCATATCAACAGCATTGGTTCTAAGGAAGAGATTGAAGAAGAGAGACGATTGTGTTATGTAGGTATGACAAGAGCTCAAGATTATCTTTACTTGAGTGCTGCGCGCCAAAGGCTTTTATGGGGACATCTTCGTTTCATGAGACCCTCTCGATTCTTGAGTGAAATCCCTCAAGAGTTTTTACAACCCCATCATCTAAAAGGCCTCCAACCTGTTCCCAGAACAAATCCCTCTCAGCAGATGGATTTTCAGGTGGGTGATTTGGTTTTTCATGCTGATTTTGGCAAAGGTAAAGTCATAAAGGTTTATACGACTCATTTAGGGATGGGTTATGATGTGTATTTTTTTGATCATGAGCAGATCCGTTCATTGATCGCTAAATTCGCTAAATTAGAAAAAGTCACAGAGGAATTTTAGACGAAGAATATAGATTCATAAAGGTTTTTAACACTTTTTTTTGAGAGATGAAGTGAGCCCAATAGTTATCTCTTATTCTTAACTTTTTGATATTGGGAATCATATTGGAAGGATAGATCACTTTTCCTCGGCTCCAACTAGGGGCCCAAAACTTGGCGTAAGATTCTCTACGACAAATCGTGAGAGTTGGCAACCCTAAATTAGACGCCAAATGGCCTATCCCTGAATCGTTCCCTACCATATAGCCTGAACCAGCTACAAAAGTCGCTAATTCGTTCAGGGAAGGAAAAGTGAGAGCTTCTTCATCTTTCCAATCAGGGTATTCTCGAGGACTGACAACAAACACAGGGTTAAAACCTCTTTCTTTTAAAGAACATCTTAATTTGATAAAACGAGATTTTAACCAATTTTTAGAGGCTTTTGAGCTTGTGGGATGGATTATCACTCTTAAAGGATCTTTGTTGATATGGATAGATGGAGGAATGAGCAATCCGTTACTTATAGTCACTTTTTCAAGGTGAAGTTTATTTTGGGCATAGTTGTATAGATTGTGAACAAAAGAAAGATCTCCCCTAAACTCTCCTTCTTCCCAATAAGGATAATCGGTTTTCATGGTGGCTATGGGATTTAAGACGTGGGTTTTTTCGGGATGAAGAGATTGGCAGGTTTTCAGTATATTCAGCATCCTCTCGCTTTTCTCATAAAAAATGAAAAAGTGGTCATACTGAGAGGGGTCTTGGAAGGAAGAGAAAGGTAGGACAGGAAGATGAGGAAACCAGCCTTGCATTTGATCAAGCATAGGATGGAACGTATGGACTTCAGCCCCATTGAGTTTTAAATTATGAGCCAGGACAAGGGAAATGAGTCCATCCCCAAGTCCAAGACAACTAAAGATCGCACACTTGCCTTTTAACATGAAATCCATGAGTTTGATCGACAAATTATAAGGGATACGTTATCCGAAAATAAAAAAAAATAAAAGAGGAAATGATGCATCGTCTTGAGCAAAAATTAAAGATGAAACCGAATCTGTCCTTTAATCTTTATCAACAGATCCGTCTTTTATCTCTCTCTCAAGATGAATATCACGCTTATTTGCAAAAAGAGATAGAGCTGAATCCTGTTTTTGAATTGGGACATGTAAGAGAAAAAAACTCTTTTTCACTGATGTTAGACTCTTTTTCCTCATGTTGCCAAGAAGAAAGTGAATTAGAAAAAATGAAGCAAGAGGTCAGATTGATCTTTAGCGACCTTTTAGAACAAGATTTAGCGTATCAGATCATAGATCATACAGATCATAGAGGGTTGCTAGATATTAAAAAATATGGATTTCTTTTAGAAAAACCTTTCTTTGATAGAGTCATTTTTAAACTAAAACAAGTCGCTCCGGTTGGTTGTTTTAGCTTCAGCTACAGAGATTATTTTCTCACTGTTTTAAAGGAAAGTGGAAAACAAGATCTTTTACTTTATCGGATTTTAGAAGAAGCTTTTGATATTTTTCTTCATCAGAAGAAAAAAGCTTTACAAGAGTTATTTAAGATCTCTTTTGAACAAATAGAAAAAACGTATGAAGATTTTAAAAATCTTAAATGGCTTGATTTATCACAAGATAGGGAAACAAGTTGTTTCATGAATCCCGATTTAATGATGAATTACGAAGGGGGATGGTCAGTTTGTATCAACCGGTTTGAGCAACCTTCTTTATCGATAGATCCATCCTACCTGAATGCTTACGGTCAACAGCCTCCTTTTATCAAAAAAAAGATCATGGAGGCTTACCGTTTAAGGTGGATGGTAGAAAAAAGAGAAAAAGCCCTGATCATGGTGGGAGAGGAATTGATTAAGCATAACGCTTCCTTTTTTTTAGGAGATCAACCCTTGTTTAAAAGAGTGGATGTTGGATCATTAGCGAAAAAAATGGGTGTGCATCTGAGCACTCTTTACAGAATCATAAAAGGTAAATCTCTTCTTTCTCCTATAGGCCTTTTCCCGATTGATAAATTTTTTTCTAGAAAAATCACCTCACAGGGTCTCAATAGTGAATTAGCTCATCATATCCGGATGATCATCCAACAGGGAGGAAGAGAAAAATCTTATAGCGATCGTGAGATCGCAAGATGGCTGAGTGATCAAGGTTTTCATCTTTCTAGAAGGGGTGTCAACAAGTACAGACATCTATTGGGCATCAACAAGAAAAATCCTTAAATGTCTTCTTTTAAATAAGCCCACTTGATGATTTGCCATCTTAATTCAGTTTGCTTCTCTATATAAGGTTTGATGTTTTTTTCTTTTTGAAAGAGACGGATCTCTTTATCTGTCATCCTCAGAAGGCAGGGATCGGCGTTTGTCGTTTTTTTGAGGAAAGAAGAGAGGTGTTTTCTAGCTTTTTTAAAAATCAGCTGTCTAGCCATCAGTCTGAATGTATAAAAAACAAAGATGAATAAAATGGTAAGGCTACTTGTTACATAAAGTAAAGGCTGCTCATAAAAGAGATGATATATAGAGATTGTGTAGTAAATACAAAGAAGGATCACCCAAAATAGAGATTCCCACCAAAGAGAGAAAAAAGGGCCTATGTAACGTCGATAATTTTTCAAAGATGTTCGATAGGCTAAAATTTCTTCGAACTCACTATCAGGAAAAGCATACCGACAAGCGTGCACAGCTTCATGGGTGAGCAGCTCTTTTTCTTGATACAAAGAGTTAGAAAAAGGTCTTCTGTATAAAAAGATTTTAGGTCGGTCCTTTTCGTAAAGGGTTTCAGCCCCTTTCAAGAAAGAAAAAGCTTTTTTTTTGGTGATCGAGAGCCAATCTGGATCAATATCGTAATGCTCTTTTAAGTCTTTAAAGCTTTCTTCTGTCCCTTCAACGTCAACAAGCTGATGATCAAGGAGGATAAAGACCCTTTTTTGAAACGCTGTTAAGTCTTCAAGAGGGGCAGGGAAAATCCCTTTTTGATTTAGTAAAAGTAATTCATCTTTGTTCATTTTATTTGCTTGTTAAAATAAATCTATACAGAGAATTTGATAATTGTGTAGATTACCTTATTCTAGATATTTTTTACATCGAGAAAAATGATAGATATTTTTTTAATTTTATTGTCAAACTATTCTGTAATCATTTAAATTAAAAAAAATAATATTCAATTGTCATTTTTTTATTTTTATGTCGAATATTGTTGAATATTTATTTTAGGCAATCAAGGGAAAAACATGGGGCACAAAGAAAAAGCTCTTTTAGTGGTGGAATCTCCAACTAAAATCAAAACGTTGAAAAAATTTTTGGGGCCTGATTTTATTTTTGAATCCTCTTTAGGACACGTAAGGGATCTTCCTCCGAAAGAATTTGGTATCGATGTTGACCACGATTTTGAGCCAAAATACGAGATCATGGGTGATAAAAAAGAGGTGATCCAAAAGCTAAGAAAGCTGTCAAAAGAAGTGGATGTGATCTATCTTTGCCCAGATCCTGATAGAGAAGGAGAAGCGATCGCCTGGCACATTGCTTCCATTTTACCTCCAGGTAAGGTGATCAAACGTGTCACTTTTAACTCCATCACAAAAGATGCTGTGTTAGACGCTTTAAGTCATCCGAGAGATATCGATCAATCTCTTGTTGATGCCCAGCAAACAAGACGTCTCTTGGACAGAATTGTTGGCTACAAAATCTCTCCCATTATCACACGAAAAGTACAAGGTAGAGTGTCAGGTGGATTATCAGCAGGCCGTGTTCAGTCTGTGGCTCTTAAGTTAGTGGTCGATAGAGAGAAAGAGATTGAAGCTTTTAAACCCGTTGAGTATTGGTCTTTAAACTCTTTTTTGACACCCTTTATTTCGATGCAACCGTTTAAAGCCCATGTCTACGCTGTTGATGGGAAAAAAGTTGAAAAAGAGAAAATCGAAGGAAAAGATGTCTATTTGATCGGTGATGAACAAGTGGCCAACCAAATAGTCAGTAAGCTAAAAAAAAGTCATTACAAAGTCGGAGATGTTGAAAAAAAAGAGAAAAAGAGAAATCCTGTTCCCCCGTTCATCACATCAACATTACAACAAGAAGCTAGCCGTCACTTTGGATTTTCAGCCACGAGAACGATGTCAATCGCTCAATCTTTATACGAGGGCGTAGATTTAGGTCTGGAAGGATCTGAAGGTCTTATCACTTACATGAGAACAGATTCGGTGAGAGTTTCTCAAGAAGCATTAACGGGCATTAGAGAGCATATTTTAAAGGTCTATGGTCCCGGTTATCTTCCTCAAGAAGCTAGGCAATTTGCCACAAATAAAGCGGCTCAAGACGCTCATGAAGCCATAAGACCTGCTAATTTTTCTTTACCTCCTGAACAGATTAGAAGCTATTTAAGCTTGGATCAATTTAAGCTGTATCAGTTAATCTGGCGCCGTTTTGTCGCAAGCCAGATGATGCCCGCTATTTATGATACCGTTAGCTGCGACATCCAAACTGATGAGAACATCGATTTGAGAGCCTCAGGCTCCGTGATGAAGTTTAACGGATTTTTAGCCGCTTATGAGGAAAAAAAAGATGAAAAAAGCGAGGAAGAAGAGAAAATTCTTCCTCCTTTAGAAAAGGGTCAAGATTTAAAGTTGTTGGATGTTAAAGCTCAACAATCGTTCACTAAACCACCTGCTCGTTTCACTGAAGCCTCTTTAGTCAAAGAATTAGAGAAATCCGGTATAGGCCGACCTTCTACTTACGCAACGATCATGAATAAAATTCAAAGCCGAGATTATACGATTAAAGAAGGAGGAGCTCTTAAACCAACTGAACTAGGACGTGTGATTGCTGATATGTTGGAACAGAACTTTAAGATGATCATGGATATTGGATTCACTTCTTCTATGGAAGATGATTTAGAGTATATTTCTGAACACAAAAAGGAATGGAAAGATGTGATTCGCCATTTTTGGCAGATGTTTATTCCCTCTGTAGAGATCGCTGAAAAAGAGGCTTTTGTCCCTAAATTAATGACAGAATTGGATTGCCCAAACTGTGGAGCTAAATTACAAAAAGTATGGTCTAAGACCAAATACTTTTACGGTTGTTCCGGTTACCCCAATTGTGAATTCACAGCCCCTTTGGAAGCTTTAAATTTTGACAAGCAAAACTATAATCCCGACTTTAATTGGGAGCAAAAATGTCCTAAAGATGACGCTCCTATGGTGTTAAGACATGGTAAATTTGGACCTTTCTTAGGGTGTGAAAATTACCCAAAATGCAAAGGTATCGTCAACATTCCTAAAAAAGGAGAAGAATTAAGTGAAGATCTTCCTGATTGTGTCGCGATGGGATGTGACGGGCAGATCGTCAAGCGTCGATCCAGATTTGGCAAGGTGTTTTATTCTTGTTCTAATTATCCTTCTTGTGATGTCATTGTTAATGACTTAAGCGATTTAGAAGAAAAGTATATGAACCACCCACAAACGCCTTACACAAAAAAAGGAAGCAAAGAAAAGCCTAAAAAAGAAGTGTCTAAAGGAAAAAAAACAAGCTCTAAAAAGGAGAAAGTCTTAAAAAAAACGTCTTCTTCTTTAGTGTTATCTCCTATTCTAAAATCTATCGTGGGAGAAGATAGCCTCTCTCGACCTCAGATCACAAAAAAACTTTGGGATTATATCAAAGAAAATGGCTGTCAGGACAAGAAAAATAAACGGTTGATTGTTCCTGATGAGAGATTAGCTGAGTTGTTTGCTTCAAAAGAACCATTAGATATGATGCAGCTCGCTAAAGTCATCTCTCGCCATATATCTTAAATTGAGAGAGCCATTCTTTGAGAAAGGTGGGAGGGTTTAGCTTTCTCATTTTATTTAAGGGAGAGATACCCCCAGGGAAAGCGTAAAGAGATTGCATGTAACAGTGTTGAGCCATGTCTTTGTCATTTAGCTGCTCTGCTATTTGTCCTGCCATATAATAAGCCATTTGTGCATGGGGGGCCCCCACAGAGGCTGCTGACAAAAAAGCTTTTAACGCCTCTTCTTTTTGATTACTTTTATTCAGAAGTTCTCCCACTTGAAGCCAAGCTTTTGCATCCAAAGGATCGATGGTTTCAACAATTTCTTTCATATAGCTTAAAGCGAGTTCTTTTTCTTTTAAATGCTCCAAAATACGCGCACTTGTTTCTAAAGCGGCAAATAAATTGTCTTTGTAAATGATTTCATCAGATGGTTTTAGATGATCTTTTAGCAACCGCGCTTGTTGGAGCAAATGGGTTTGTTCCAAAAGAAGAAGGGTGTTATTTCCTTCTAAAAAAGGCAAATAGCACATCGCTCTGTGTAATCGACTATCGATTAATATTTTATCTTTATTGGCAAAAAAATCACTGTTTTGGATGAGAGATAGGACATATTGGCCTCTTTCTCTCCATTTTTTTGTCATCGAGATGTCTCTATCTTTAGCGCTTAAAACAACACCTAGAATAATGGTTGTATTTTTAAGCCTTAAAGCTTCTGGACTATCTGGTAATAGATGATAATGGGCTTCTAACTTATCTAAAAAAGAACTGATTGGCTTTTTGATAAAAAAGTGTTCAATCCATAAAGCTGTGGTTTTAAGAAAAAAGATGTCTAATTGATCTTTACCTGAAGAGATCTTTAGCAAATCAGACGCTTCTTTGAAGAATCCTAAGGAAGCTAGATAGCGAGCGAAATAAACTCTCTTTTTTATGTCAGTGAATGGTTGCTTGATAAGATAAAAGAGTTTTTCTTCATCATGGATCAAAGAAAACCATCTTTTGGCTTCACTAAAATCGGTATACGAGCACCATCTCCACCCTCGTCCTTGATAAAAGAGCTCTTTTCTAAAAGAGCTCACTAGGGAGCGCTGTAAGCTTGACGTTTCAAAATAAGGATCTGGATTTTTTTGGAAAATGTTCCAATTGATAGAAGGAATGAGAGCACACAGCGGCTGTTTTTCTTTCGATTCATGATTTGGCACAACATAAGAAGAGAATCTGCGAAACACCACATTGGACAAAAAAAGCTCTTTCAGTGGATCAGACGCCGTGTAAACATGAGAGGGAGATAGATTTTTTAGACAAATATGCTCATTTTGGTCCTTTCGGTAATCGGCGCTTTGTTTAGCTTGAGAAAGGTGATAAGAAGAAAAAGAGATTTTAGACAGTAAAAAGTGAGCGATCGGTCTTTCCATGACCCCTTTGTAGATAGCTTCGTAAAGAAAAGGAATGGCTTCTTTTTTTTGTCCTT
Organism: Rhabdochlamydiaceae bacterium; assembly: GCA_049240945.1. GTDB lineage: Bacteria > Chlamydiota > Chlamydiia > Chlamydiales > Rhabdochlamydiaceae > JBMLRQ01. The sequence goes on along the minus strand of JBMLRQ010000041.1, from coordinate 34,054 downwards.
TTTGTAAAAGAGTTTGAGCCATCATCAGGTGGGCTCTTGCGCAATTTGGGTCTATTTTTAAGATCCAAGAGGCGATAGCTTCTTTATCTTCGCCTTTTTCTTTTTGATAGAGGTGCTCTAAAGCTCGTCTTGTATGCTCTTCTATCAGAGTCTGGATCTCTAACTTTTCATGAGAGGGTATCTGCTTAATATGAGTGAATAAGTCTTGTGTATTGTCTTCATATCGGTTGATCACAAGTTTTAAGCGAAGAGACCATAAATTTTTTTCCCATTCATCTATTTTGAGCTGATCGATGAAATTTTCGATCCTAGAAATCTGAAGAACTGGATCTTTGATGAAGAGAAAATGAAGAAGAAGTCGAGGCACATGCTCTGTATTTTCTTCTAAAGAAGGTAGCTTTTCTATGTTCTTTTTTACATCGAGAAGATGGGATAAATAGAGATGCCAGAGTGGAAAATAGGCTTTTAGTTCTTTTTCTTCTTCTAAATAGGTGAGAGCCGTCGGCCACGCCCCACTTGTGAATAAAGCCCTTATAAAGGCTATTTTATCCCGACTATCAATCAAAGAAGGTTTGTCTGGAGCTTTTTTTAAAGGAAGACCTCCTTGTCGCAAAATTTCCCTATTGGTGTGAGCGACTGCCATGATAGGGCCTATGTGCTCAGGTTGTCCCCAACATCGCCAAAAGCCCAGAGAACGATTCATTAAAGGAGCTTCCGGAGAATAACTAAGAGTTTGCAAGGTTTGAAAAAAAGGCCAAGAAGGATCGTTGCAATAAATCATAAAAATTAACTGAATAGAAAAAGATGAAAACACTTTTAGGTGATCATATATGGCCTGAGGTGATTTTACCAACTTTTTTTACAAGATTTTTAAGATATTTAACCGAAGCTTCGATCGCTTATATTTAAACAGGAATCAGGACTCCCTATCGAATCGGAGGACCTTGATGAAACAGGAGTTGTGAGCTTAAAATGAGCATATTCGATTTCGATATTTCTTATATGGATATGGGTTTTTAAGATGGAGCTAATAGAGGAGCAAGAGGAGGGTAAAATCAATTTATTTAAAGAAGTTAATCGATGGATCCAGGTCGGTAGGGTCTCGATAGTCGTCTGTGATAGATCGACTATTTTGGTGTCAACAAGTTCTTCAAGAGGAAAAAGATGAAGGTCTTGAATGATGCGCTCATCGACTTTAAGAACATTTTCTTTTTTGAGAAATTGATATAAGAAAAAAAAGCTGGCCTCTAAGTAATCACCGCTCAAACAAGTGCCTTTAGAGAGAGTTTCTAGCTGGTGAGCTGTTGGCTTGATTTCTTTTTGCTTACTTTTTATTTGCAAGAGGGTGAGCCATGATTGCCTTATCCCACAAAGGTTCACAAAACCTGCAATCATTTGGATCTTGATGGTTTGATTGATCAGTTTATGCATGGGATGATTTTGAGAGTAACAAAGAAGTCCTAACCCCGTCAAAGTGATGAAAGTTGACAGAGAAAGCACCACAAAATTTAAATGGTAAACGTCCTCTAAAGAGCGATCTTCTTTTAAGAAATCTATACGTAAAGGTCGCATTTCAAAATGGAGAGGAGCTAAATGAGGAGCTAAAAATTTCGGCTCTTGGGGAGAAAAAAAACTTTTATTTGTTGCCGATATATCAAGAGAGTCTGCTGGTTTTAGAGGGGATAGCAGTCCTTTAGGAGAACATAAATTTCTTACTGTATTTTGCGGTTTAAGTGATTCAATGTTTCTGTTCTTTAAAGCTTTTTGACTCTCTTCGCTCAGGTGATATTCCCAAGCATGAATGGTTTTTAGGTGAGGCAGCTTTAAAAAAAAATTAACATCAGACTCGTAAAGGCTTTCGATATAAAGAGTTTTGATGTGATTGAAATAAGATAAAATGGCCTCATTTTCTTGATTAAAAATAGGCTGATTATTGAAGGTTAAATATAAGGTGGATTCTTTATTTAGGTAACACTGGATAAAAGCTGGCAATAGTTCTTGTGGCCCAGAGGGAGGCTCATTTTTCATCACCGTGTTATAGATATGTTCTATATCTGACAAGGTTTTCAAAAGCTGATTGAGCTTATCTGTTAGGTTTTTCTCAATTTTATTCAAATGGATCCATGAAGATAAACTGATGAAAGATCCATAAAAGGACAAAAGGTTTATGACAACTAACTGAGATCTGCTGTACTTATGAGAAAGATAATAAGTCCCTGCCAATAGAGTAAAAATGACTATTTTTGTGATGACTGGATGTTTTGACGTTATGGCTTGACAAGCGATCAAATGGTTTCTATTAGCTTCAGCAATATTTTCTAGTTTTTGAATAGCATAATGAGTCATGGTTGATGGGTATCCCTAAGTAAAAATATTGTTATCGTATTTTTTTTCTTCAAACATCTTTCCTCCACATGTACCAAGATCCTAACAAACAGACCGCTCCTCCGATATATAAAACGATTTCGGGTCCCATGTTATGACAAAGTAGACCACCTAAGAAAGGGCCCACAAGTCCTCTGAGCCCAACCATTAGTACATTAGTGGTTGTAAATAAAGCACTATTTTGGTTTTCTCCGGCAAAGATGGGGCCTGATAAGTGCCAAATTAAATGACTCCCAGCTTGAGCAACACCATAAATAATATGAGCAAGATAAAAGAAATAAATATGCCATGAGGTAAAGGCGAAGCAAATAGGATAAATCCCAAAGCCTACTAAGACCCAGGCTGTTAGTTTATGAATTGAATAAGAATCTAACGCTTTTTGCCATAAAAAAGATGAAATGGCTAATCCTAATCCCACAAATAGGCAGCGAGCTAACGTCATATCCTCTAGGCCGACGGTTGGGATGTCGGCGCTAAAAATATAACGGGCGGGAGCTGAAATCATGAGGCCTAAACCTCCAAACATAAAGCCCCATTGAAACTTTGCAAAATGATGATTTTTTTTTAGAAGTTGCCAGCAATTTTTCAAAGGAGTCTTATCTTGCTTTGAGAGAGTATAAGAAGAGGGCTCAATCTCAATCCTTTTTTGCCAAATTAAGCTTGTTAAACTCATCAAGGAGCATAAGGAAAAAATAATTTTCCAATTGTTTAGGTTGATCTTAAGAACATCAAGGATAAAGAAACCGATGATAATACCTTCCAAAACACTGTAAAAATAGTACCTGGAGAAAATCTGATTTCTTGTTTGAGAAGGAAGGTTTCTTTTAAGGATTTCCATCAAAGCTGGCGTAGAGGCTCTATTAAAAAGATGGTAAAAAGCACTACAAGTCAAGATAGCCCAGAAGTTATTTAAAAAGGGGATGATAACAAAAGGCAGTCTAGAAAAGATCCAAGCGGTCATCAGGTTTTTCACTAGGTTTTCTTTTGATCGACATAAGCGATGTCCCCAATAAAAAGAAAAAACGGCTAGCACAGGATTAAGAGCTGTATAAAGAGCTAGTTGATATACGGATAGCTCTGAGGTTTTACGTAAAATAAAAGGTATTAACGTATATATAGCGACTAATGGTTCACTGGACAGATTCATCCAGAGCAAAGCGAAGCGAGTTTTAAAACATTCTTTTGGTGAATAAGGTAGAAAAGATTTAGTTTCCATAATCACTAAAAGATGAAAAAATGAGACTTGATGGACTCGAACCATCGACTCCCTCATTAAAAGTGAGGTGCTCTACCGACTGAGCTAAAGTCTCAAAATATTTGATGACCCCAAGGGGATTCGAACCCCTGTTACCAGAATGAAAATCTGATGTCCTAGGCCGGGCTAGACGATGGGGCCAGATTAACATTATTCTGAAATAATATGTTTTTTGCTATTTTATAGCAAGCAATTCTCTAGAATTTTATATGCCAAAATATAAAAAATCATTTAAGAAAGAAAGCCTAAGTCATTTCTCTTTGGTTGTATTTAAAAAACTATACCCTTTTAATCTTAACTTTTGGGGATAGATTTGCGTAATATTCTTCTGGCAAATCTGTGATCAATACTTTTAAATTAGACATAGAGGCTAAGCAATCTGTTGTTATTCTTATATCTGTTGAATTAACGATTTTGAGTTCTTCTAATTTTGTGTTATCACGAAACAGTCGGTTAGCCTCTAAATGCTTGCAATTACAATTTTCTATAGATAAATTAACGATTTGTTTTTTTACTGCATCCAGTGGGAAGTCGCAAATTTCAACCGAACAATTAACAAAAGAAAGATGAGTTGCCTGAGAAGAGTATTTTTTATCCGCAGGTTCATAATCATGAATTAACAAGAAGAGAAAAATAGCTCGAGTTTGAGTGTTTTTAAAGGTCAAATGACTGGCCTTAAAAATATATTCTTGTAGATCACACATTATATGGACTTCCATATTCTGAGGATTATCGAAAGTTATTTTTTTAAACAAATGAGCAAATGATCTAATGTTACAGTTTGAGAAATCGCAATCTTTGAATAAAGCCTCTTCGGCTAGGGGCTTTTCACCTAAATTACGCGTTAGGGAAGGGGTTAATAACATGCTATCTATAAAACAATTATCGACTCTTAAGGTTTTTAAGGAAATAGACTCTATTTTGTGGTGATATTTCGTTTCATAGCAATAAGTTAGCGCTAACTTGATACAGTCTCTTATTTGGAGTCTGGTTAATTTTTTCATGTCTTTAAAAAAATCATTTCCTAAAATTGAAAAATCGAAGTGGTTGAATTCCAGCCCTGTTGCAATTTCTTTAATTTTTATAATAGAGTCATATATGGGACGCGAGATTTTAAAGTTTTTTCTGCCAAAAGATACGGTACTTCCGCCAACAGATACGGTACAGCTCTCTTCAGTTTTTTTTAACTTTCTTTGAGGATTTAGATATACTAAAGGATCGGTTAATAGTTTGGGTGTTGGGGCCTCTATTTTCTCAAAAGGAGTGAAAGGATTGAGTACGGTTGATTTTTTAGTTTTAATTAAATCATTCACAGAGACTGAGGTTTGAACAACAAGGTTCTTTTTGTCATCTTTATCTAAAGCTGATTTTTCAGATAAAGGGACTGTAGAGTCCTGATTGACTGTTGAAAGAAGAGGTTGAGAACTAGAAGAAGTTGTTGTGGAAAAAGGATTAACTATCTCTGTGGATCTCTTTTTCTCTTCATCTTCATCTAAAGCTGGTTTTTGAGATAAAGGGACAGTAGAGTTCTGATTGACTGTTGAAAGAAGAGGTTGAGAACTAGAAGAAGTTGTTGTGGAAAAA
>JBMLRQ010000041.1:28639-28730 GCA_049240945.1 Rhabdochlamydiaceae bacterium | reverse complement strand
TGTGGATCTCTTTTTCTCTTCATCTTCATCTAAAGCTGGTTTTTGAGATAAAGGGGCTGTAGATTTCTGATTGACTGTTGAAAGAAGAGGT
>JBMLRQ010000041.1:19221-28539 GCA_049240945.1 Rhabdochlamydiaceae bacterium | reverse complement strand
AGGATATGTTTGTCTTTTCACGTGTATCTACAGATGGTTTTTGAGATAAAGGGGCTGTAGATTTCTGATTGACTGTTAAAAGATGAGGTGATTGATAATTAGAAGAGGAACGTCTGTAGGAAGATTTTAAAAGATTTGAGGATATGTTTGTCTTTTCACGTGTATCTACAGATGGTTTTTGAGATAAAGGGGCCGTAGAGTTCTGATTGACTGTTAAAAGATGAGGTGATTGATAATTAGAAGAAGAGACTTCTAAAAGTGTTTCTACGGAAGGTGTGGGGTTTTTATATTCAGGAATTATTTGTGTTTGATTTTTTTCAAAAAGATCAACAACTTGCTCTGAAGGTAAATGAACAGCGGATGCATCAGGGTTTGTCTCAGATGGAGTTGTTTGTTGTTGAGGATGTGGATGAGGTAAAGATAGAGAGGAATGATCGGGATGTGTCGGTAGTTGATTAGATAGAGATTGATTCAAAGGAGGATTATAGATGCTTGGTATAGGATTATGTGTGAATGGAATGAAGGGGGGCTCTATTGGAATATTTTGAGGATTTGTATTTACTGCAAAAGAAGGAATGATCGGGATGTAAGGAATTTGGCTAATATCTATGGGGGGCATAGGGAGAGGAACGCTGGTTGATCCATAGCCTTGAGGGAAATGGTGGTTAAAATTCTGATCATAAAAATTTTGAGGATACAACAGATTGGAATTAAAAGGGCTGCAATTTAAAGGAGTATAGAAAGGAGGTTGAAGTTGTTGGGCTAATTGCATCATGTTTAGCTGTTGAAAAAGCAACTTTTGAGCTTGTAACTCTTGCAATTCTTGTTGATATTGAAGTAAAGTTTTTTGAGCTTCTAACTTTTGTAATTCTTGTTGATATTGAATGATCACTTGCTGCGCTTGTAATTGCTGTAAATTTTGATAAACATTTACCTGTAAAGAACTGATCTCTTCGTTAGTTATCTGATTCTGTATATGAGAAGAGGTTGATTGTTGATTTGTTACTTCCGGGCCTGATGTAGGGACAGCTTGGGAAGGTGCACTATAAGATTCTTGATTTTGAATGTTTGAATAGTTATTATTGATGGACATAAATAATTTTTTTTTGCGACAATTTTATTTGTTTTTTATTTATTGCACAATAATTATTGAATTAATCTGATTTTTTTAAATTCATTTTTCGCTCATTATCAATCTAAAAAACTTCCTGAATCTATTCTTAGGTAAACTTTATTTTTTCAATTAATGCCGTATTAAAGCTTTCTTTTTAAAAAGATACTATTTGGTTAGGGCGGTTTATCTCTTTTGAGTCTTTAGGAAATCCTCCTCAGAACTTTTTCCTCTGCTTGCCGTTTATAAGCACCAATATCACGAAGAATGATCGATTATTTCTTTTATGGTTAAAAAAACTCTAAAAGGATCTTTAAATAGATTTTCAACCAATGTGTCAAATAGTGATGATGTTTGGAAGATGTTGATTTCTTCTCAGTAGGTTATCTGCAGCTTTTACATAGGTTGAGACTCTTGACTGCGAAGGTCCACTTGTTAACAAAGAATAATGAATTTTTGTAAAAAGAGAAAAGGGGAATGCAAAAGTTTGATCCCCTTTTTTGCCATAAGGGGTATTAGACTGTCATCACTTCTTTTTCTTTGATAACCACGAGTTGGTCAATTTCTTTACAAAATTGATCAGTTAGTTCTTGGATGTTTTTTTCGGTTTTTTTGACCATGTCTTCAGTCAATAAGCCTTCATTTTTTTGTTTTTTCGCTACGTCATTATTTTTCTTTCGAATATCTCGGATTTGGATCTTCGCTTCTTCCCCTTTCTTTTTGGCTTGCTTGGCGATTTCTTTGCGTGTATTTTCGTCCATTGGGGGAATATTGATACGAACGGTGTAACCATCTGCAATAGGTTGTATATTTAAGTTAGCCTTTTCGATGCTTTTAGCGATCATGTTGACAGTTTGTGGATCAAAAGGGGTGATGAGCAGTTGTCTTGCTTCTGGAGCTGTGACGTTAGCGATTTCCTTTAATTTCATTTGAGATCCGTAAATTTCTACGAAAACGCCATCCAAAATTCCAGGGTTAGCTCTATTAGATCTCATGCTTCTAAAATCTTGTTTTAAATGCTCAAGGGCATTTTGCATCATTTTTTTTGTTTGATCAACGATAGACATGTTTATTCTCCTGTAACTAGTGTTCCTATAGGTTCTTTTTGAGCGGCTTTAAGAAGACTATCTTTTTCTAGCAAGTCAAAGACGATGATAGGTATGTGATTCTCCCGACATAAACTAATTGCGGCTGCGTCCATCACAGCGAGTTTGCGTGTTAAAACATCTGAATAAGTGAGAGAAGAGTAACGGACAGCGTCTTTAAATTCTTTGGGGTCTTTATTATAAATACCGTTCACTTTTGTCGCTTTAAACAGAACGTCGGCTTCAATTTCACAAGCTCTTAAAGCTGCCGCTGTGTCTGTTGTAAAAAAAGGATTGCCTGTCCCACCTGTAAAAATCAGAATATCTTTATTTTTTAAGTGCTCTAAAGCAGAACGTTTCTCAAAAGGAGGAAGAAAAGAAGCACAAGAAATACCGCTCATGACCTGAGAAAAGCTGCCTAAAGATTTGAGAGTTTGATCTAAGACCAACCCGTTCATACAGGTTGCCAACATGCCGATTTGATCAGATGCCACTCTTTCGAAGCCTAGTGTTTGGGATTGAAGACCTCGGAATATATTGCCTCCACCAACAACGACAGCAACCTCAATATTGAGTTCTTGGAGAGCCTTCAAAGAAAGACATATCTCTCGACAGATTAAGGGGTCAATGCCAAACTTTTGTTGTCCCATTAAAGCCTCTCCAGAGATTTTAATCAGAATACGACGAAAATTTGGCATTTTTGACAGCATAAATTAACCGCCTACCTTCCATCTTTGGAAAGAAGATAAGGTCAATGTCTGTTGTTTGGATTTGCCTTCTTTCTCAAGAAGCTGTTGGATAGTCAAAGAGTTGTCTTTGATATATTTTTGAGAAATCAAACAAACTTGATCGCAAAAAGCCTTCACTTTGCCTTCAATGATTTTGTCGAGCATGGGGCCCTCTTTACCTGTTGAACAAGCTTGTGCTTTAGCGATTTCTTTTTCTCTTTCGATCACATCAGCTGGTACATCTTGCTGATGAACGTAATCAGGAGCTTCAGCCGCTACATGCATCGCTATGTCTTTAGCCAAGTGATCGAACTGATCACTGCCTTGGATTTTGACCAATGTGACAATTTTGCCGCCCATGTGAGAATAAAGACCGAAAGAAGTCATTGGCTCTTTAACAAACAAAGACAATCTCTTGATTTGGATGTTTTCTCCTAAGCTTTGAATCAGTTCAGAGCGGTAAGCATCGACAGAGTCCTGTTTTGAGGCTATTTTATGAGCAAGGAGTTGCTCGAGATCAGCTATTTTATTTTCAGCGGCCTCTTTAGCGACCAAAGAAACGAATTCTTTGAATTTTTCATTTTGGGTGACGAAATCAGTTTCAGCATTGACTTCAATGAGTACAAGGCTTTCTCTCGTTTCATAACATCCGATCATCCCTTCTTTGGTTTCTCTTCCTTCTTTTTTTACAGCTGAAGCGATACCTGCTTTCCTTAGGATGTCGATGGCTGTTTCCATATCCCCTAAAGCTTGATCTAAAGCTTCTTTACACTTAGACATGCCTACGCCAGTACGCTCTCTGAGTTGTTTAACCATTTCGGCGGTTACTTTTTGGCTCATAAATCATTCTCCGCTTTTTGATTTAGCTGATTCAGAAGAAACCATATCTCCTTCATCTTCTTTAGATATAGGGATATTTATCGAACATTTTTTATCAATGATTGCGTTTGTTAATTCTTGTAGGATGAGTTTAATGCTTTTTAAAGAATCGTCGTTACAAGCGATAACATGATCGATCGGATCTGGGTCGCAGTTTGTGTCAACAAGAGCCATAACAGGTATGCCTAGTTTTTTAGCTTCACTGACAGCGATATTCTCTCGACTAGGATCAACAACGATTAAAAGACCTGGAAGCTTTCTCATCGTTCTGATACCAGACAAGTTTTTGTCCAATTTCGTTCTATCTTTTTCTAGTTCAGATATCTCTTTCTTTGTGAATCCAACAGCTCCATTAGATATCTTTTTTTCAATTCTTTCTAATGTCTTCACTGACTGACGAATCGTCTGTAGGTTGGTGAGCATGCCCCCTAACCATCTTTCACTCACATAAAACTCGCCACATTGTTCGGCGCATTCGCGAACAACGATTTTAGCTTGCTTTTTTGTGCCCACAAATAAAATCGATTTTCTTTTAGCGATTGTTTGCTTAACCAGTTGAACAGCTCCTCGGATTTGTTGCATGGTTTTAGCAAGATCGATGATATAAATTCCATTACGCTCTTCAAAGATAAAGCGTTTCATTTTGGGGTTCCATCGATGTTTTTGGTGTCCAAAATGAGCACCGCTTTCGAGCAAGTCTTTAATAGTGACTTGTAATAATTCTTGGTTGTCTTGTGATGTAGCCAAGCCTTGTCCCTTTGTTTTTGACGACGGCATTTTCTTTTATTAAATGAGAAAATTTCGGTCTTGGTTAATAATAAAATTAAATTGTTATCTTCTAAGAGGATAACTTTCTTATCTCTTTATTTCTCAACATGTAACTATAAAATATATATTGAGAAGAAAGAAAGCGCCTGATCAGAATCGAACTGACACAAGTAGCTTGGAAGGCTACGGTTCTACCATTGAACTACAGGCGCAAAGAAAAGACTATAAATAGGAGTCTTACAAATGTTTTACTTAATTCTTCCTTTTTTTTTCAAGGAAAATTCGCCTATAAGAAAGAAACAGTTTTTACATTATAATGGCTTTATCGACGTATTTCTTGATTCTTCTTTAACTAAAAAAGGGTTAAGATGGGACTAATAAAAAAGAGGATTAAAAATAGCTTTTTATGTCAGATCGTTACAATCAACATAAAATTTTTATCACTTTAAAGGTGATATTAGTTGTTTTTCTCTGTATTTTGCTTAGAGTTTGGTACTTGGCTACTTTTAAGCAAGAAGATTATTTCAAATTATCCAGAAAACCTCAAAGAAGGACGATGATTGAACACGTTCCTAGGGGAACGATTTCCGATCGTTTCGGTCTGCCCTTAGCTATCAACAAGATACAATATAATGCGGCTGTTTGCTATGCAGATATTAGAAATATTCCTTCTTACTCTTATGAAAAAAATGAGGCAGGGCAAAAAGTAAAGATTTATTTGCGCTCTCAGTATATTAGAGATTTATCCAATAAATTAGGCCAGGAGCTTGATCTAGATCCTTCAGATATAGAAGATATTATCCACGCGAAAGCTTCTTTATTTCCGCACACTCCTTTTGTTCTGAAAGAAGATATTTCCGAAGAGAAATACTGTCGTTTAAAGATGTTAGAAAAAGATTGGGTTGGTATTCAAACTCAAGAGACTTATAAACGAGTCTATCCAAGAGGAAAGCTTGGATCAGACATCTTAGGTTTTTTAGGGCCCATCAACCAAAAAGAATATTATCAGATAGCAGAAGAAGTTAAAGAACTCAAAAGTTATTTAAAAAAGAGAGAAGAGGGAGAGGCCCCTTTTCTTCCCAAAGGTTTTTCAAGTCCGATTGAGGTGAGAGAGAGGCTTAATCAATTGAATCAAAAATCTTACAGTTTAATCGATAAAGTGGGCAAAATGGGTGTTGAAGGGGCTTTTGACGAAGAATTAAGAGGCTCTTTAGGTAAAAAAATATATGAGATCGACACAAAAGGAAATTTGTTAAGACTGTTACCAGGCTCTTCAAGTTCTTCTCCTGGTAAACATTTAACTCTCTCCATTTCATCGGAACTGCAAGAATATGCTGAGGCTCTTTTGGCTCAAAACGAATGGAACCCTCATAAAGATAAAATTTCGTCTCGTGATTATTGGATAAAAGGAGGGGCTATAGTCGCTATGATCCCTCAAACAGGAGAAGTTGTGGCTTTAGCTTCTCATCCTCGTTTTGATCCGAATGATTTTATCTCTTCTTCTGATCCCGTTTTAAAAGCTTCTCAGCAGAAAAGGCGGCTACAATGGGTTGAAAATGAAGATCATATAAAAAATATTTGGGACGGCTTACAGCCTTTAGAAAAAGAATGGTACTCGTTTGCAAGACAATCCTTTTATGATTTAAAAACGTTTTTAAGCTGGGATGATTACATCTCTTTATCCTTTTCTGAGGAAAGTGGTCTTTACAAAGCTCTTAAAACGATTAAAACGGTTAAAACTTTATGGGATATCCAATATCACTTAAAAACTTTAGGGGCTATCTGTGGTGTAGAAGATGTTCGTGCTGTTTTAATCGCTTTGTATCCGGAGGCTCACAAAAGAAGAAATCAAAATAGCCCGTCAAAAGATTTGATCGGGCTTGCGAAAAAAGGATTAAGTGACCATCTGGAAGAGACGTTAACACACAGAGCTCATCTAGACCCTTTCTTTTCTCTTATCCCTATTTTCGATGATCAGCTTTTATTCTTAGATGTTTGTCGGATGCTTTTGCCTTTTTCTGATCACAAAGAGGAGGTTAAACAATCGTTAGAGGCCTTGTCCTTAGAGGAGTATCGTCACTTAAATCAAGTTTTTGCTCGTTTAGAAGAATTTTTAAAACCTTTTGTTCAAAGAAAATTCCATCAAACACTGTTTAAACAATGGAGAGAGGAGTCGTTTAAAGAACACTTAAAACAAAAAAGAAAAGAAGAGAAACGGCAAAAGAAATACGCTCGCCCTTACACCGATTATTTAGAGCAGAAAGAAAAAGAGCTGTTTAAAGCGTTTTGGGAAAAAGAAAGAGGAGACATTTTATTCTCTATCTTACAAAGCGCTAAATGCTTAAAAAAATCATCCTCCTCTTTTTTGATCGAAGAGGTTTTAGATTTATCTCCTATCGAAGGTTTTTCTTCCTTAAAAGCTTTTCTTGCCAACTCATCTCAAGATAATATTTCAGATTTTATAGACTTATTTAGATCTTTCAACGATCTGAAAGAGCCTCTTATTGGCAAATATCGCAGTTTAAGATCTGTTGGAGGCCAGCAGTTCCAAAAACATTTAGCTTCCTCTTTCTATCCTTTATCGGGTTTCGGTTATGGTCGTTCTCAAGCTTTTCGACAGTCGACGCCTCAAGGGTCTGTTTTTAAGGTGGTTACATCTTATGAAGCCCTAAAAGAAAAGTATGAAAAAGACCCTTCAGACGGGCAACAAGATTTAAATCCTCTCACCTTGATCGATGACATCAAAGCTGAGGGGTTACATTCTCCTGAAGGACAATTGTTAGGAAGTTTTTTAAATGGTCAAAAGATCCGTCGAAAATACAAAGGAGGTATTTTACCTCGCAGTCACCCAATGATTGGAGAAGTGGATTTAATTGGGGCTTTAGAACAATCGAGTAATATTTATTTTTCTATTTTAGCTAGTGATTTTATACAAGATCCCACTTATTTAACTTCCGCAGCGTATCAACTGGGATATGGGGATAAGACAGGAATAGAGTTGCCTGATGAAATCGCTGGGACCTTACCGAGAGATCTTTCACACAATAGAACAGGTTTGTATTCTTTTGCTATAGGGCAGCATTCTCTTGTTGTGACTCCTTTACAAACGGCTGTTATGATGAGCACAATCTCTAATAAAGGAGAAGTTTTGCAGCCTAAAATCATCAAAAAAATCGTAGGTCGTCAAGTGAATACTGACCTTGATGAGCTCTTTTCTTGTAAAAATTATCTTTTTAAAGATGATTTAAAACTGATAGGTGTTGATTTTCCTCTATTTACGGAGAATAAAAACAAAGAAGGAGATATCCAATCTATTGAAAAAGGTAAGGTGGTGAAAAGAGAGGTTTTTCTTCCTGAAACAATCCGAGATTATTTATTGAAAGGGATGCAAAAAGTTGTCACAGGAGCAAGAGGAACAGCGAGATTATCTGTTTTAAAAAATATTCATGAAATGCCTCATTCCACCAAAGATTATCACGATTTACAAAGACAGCTTGTGGCTAAAACAGGAACAGCAGAGATTCTTTATAAACACACTGTGGATAAAGAAACATATCCTAAAAAAGAGAATCACGTGTGGTTTGCCGGGGTGTCTTTTCAAGAAGAGGATTCTTTTCATCATCCAGATCTAGTGATTGTCGTTTACCTTCGTTTTGGAAAAGCTGGTAAAGATTGCGCTCCGTTAGCCGGCCAAATAGTGAAAAAATGGAAAGAGATACGTAAAAAGCATCAAGAATAGATGGAAAAATGGATAGATTTTGATTTTCATTGACTGTAATAATAAAAAATTGAAAAGATGCGATTAAGCAGAGCCTCTAAAAGACAAAGGATAGTTTCATGAAAGAAATAGACACCTATTTTGAAAAACACAAAAATGACATGGCAGAAGAAACCGATCGCTATACGAATATTTATGATAACGAGTATGACTTTATTGCAGGTATGACCCTTTTTGTGGACATTTTATAACAAAAAAATGTCAATCCTTTTGTCTAAGTCCTCTTATCTTGACTGCATAAGGGGCCCCTCTTTTCTATCCTCTAACGGAATAAAGGAATGAAGAGAACGTACAGATTCTTAAACATTAGCCACTGACCACATATGGTCAAGATTATGTAAGGGAATAAATTCTTTTTTGTTTCGCGGTCAATGCCTTTTGAAATTATAAAAGGAAGAGTCGTCGACAAGATCAATCTATGTGCTAAGATGGGATCAATACGACGTCTCATTTGATAAATGAGGATTAAAGATATCGTTTTAAATAAGATTTCTATAGTGAGAAGAGAATCGGGGTCAAGTTCGGAGCTTTTAATATTAAACTCTCTATTTTGCCGGGTGAGTGCATTTTCAGTTGTGTGTGCTATCTTAACTATGCCATGTGCAATCCCTACAATGGGAATTGAAATAATAAAGTATTTGAACACAAACTTAAATATATCTGTGATTTTGTAAAAAGGTGAAATGAAAAATCTTGAAAAATCAATCACTTTTCCCGCTAAATTCATAGGATTTGTACTCGGGCTCATAGTTTGGTGGAAAACGATCAAAATGAACAATCCCTGAACTAATTCTGCAACCTTCGCCGTACTTTTAGTGTATAAATCAGTTTCTTTTTGAAAGATTAAGAAGTTGTAAAGAATGATATTTAGCTCATAGTGAGCTTCAAAAGCATTGTGAGTATCTTTTATTAAAATTGTCATGAAATCTTCCGTTTCTTTAAAAAATAAGAGATTATGAAATCATAACG
>JBMLRQ010000041.1:0-19121 GCA_049240945.1 Rhabdochlamydiaceae bacterium | reverse complement strand
CGAATATTTATGATAACGAGTATGACTTTATTGCAGGTATGACCCTTTTTGTGGATATTTTATAATAAAAAAATGTCAATCTTTTTGATCGAAGCTCTCTTATCTTGACTGCATAAGAGGTTTTTCTTTTCTATCCTCTAACGGAATAAAGGAGTGAGGGAAACGTACAGATTCTTAAGCATTAGCCATATAAGATATATGGTCAAGGCCTTATAAAGAAATGAATCATTTTTTCTTTCGGGGGCAATAAATTTTGAAATGATAAAAGGAAGAGTCGTTGACAAGATCAATCTATTTCTTAAGCTGGGACCAATATGAGGTCTCATTTGATAAATGAGGATTAAAGATATCGTTTTAAATAAGATTTCTATAGTGAGAAGAGAATTGGGATGAAGTTCGCAGCTTTCAATGTCAATCTCTCTATTTTGCTGGGTGAGTGCATTTTCAGTTGTGTGTGCTATCTTAACTATGCCACATGCAATCCCTCCAATGGCAATTGAAATAATAAAGCATTTGAACACAGACTTAAATATATCTGTGATTTTGTAACAAGGTGAAATGAAACATCTTGAAAAATCAATCACTTTTCCCGCTAAATTCATAGGATTTGTGCTCGGGCTCATCGTTTGGTGGAAAACGATCAAAATGAACAATCCCAGAACTGATGATGCAATCTGCTCGACACTTTTAATTGATGGAGAAGGTTCTGCAGGAGTGTTGCAGAACGCATATCTAGCTTCAAAAATATTTTGAACATCTTGTATTAACATTGTCATGAAATCTTCCGTTTCTTTAAAAAATAAGAGATTATGAAATCATAACGTGTTATTAAATTAAATGTAAATCAATAAAATATTAAATTGATTGTATTGTATTAAGCTCAAAAATCATAAATAAGTTAATAGGTTATGCATTCTCAGAGTTATTTAAGTGGTCCTGATGAAATCGCTGGCCCTTTAACTGATTCAACACCCATTCTGATGATCGAAGCCCCCATAGAGGCGGGTGTCTTCATCTCTGAAGATCTGATCAATAAATAAAAGAAGGCCTCATTCTACCAAAGATTATGTCATTTATAGCCGGCCAAATAGTGAAAAAATGGAAAGAGATACGTAAAAAGCATCAAGAATAGATGGAAAAATGGATAGATTTTGATTTTCATTGACTGTAATAATAAAAAATTGAAAAGATGCGATTAAGCAGAGCCTCTAAAAGACAAAGGATAGTTTCATGAAAGAAATAGACACCTATTTTGAAAAACACAAAAATGACATGGCAGAAGAAACCGATCGCTATACGAATATTTATGATAACGAGTATGACTTTATTGCAGGTATGACCCTTTTTGTGGACATTTTATAATAAAAAAATGTCAATCCTTTTGTCTAAGTCCTCTTATCTTGACTGCATAAGAGGTTTCTCTTTTTTTCATATGAATACAAAAGATGTCTATGAACATATTTTTTTATCCTCTAATGAATAAAGGAATGAATCTGAAGCAACACCACGTAATATTTAGCCCGGTCTGATACATTTCCAAAGACAAAGCAAGATCTGAGTCTTTTGTTGTGAGGTGAATATATTTTGTGATTACAAAAGGAAGAGTTGTCGATAGGATTAATCTATTCGTTAAGATTGGATCAATATGATGTCTCATTTGATAAATCAGGATGAAAGATATCGTTTTAAAGAAGATTTCAATCATGAGAATAGAATTGGGGTAAAGGTTAGATCTGTCGATATCAAACTGTCTATTTTGCTTGGTGATTGTGTTTTCAGTTGCGCGTGCTATCTTAAATATGCTTATTGCAATCACTTTATTAGCTATTGACATAACAAAGTATTTGAGAGGGAACTTAAACATATCCGTGATTTTGTAAAAAGGTGACATGTAAGATCTTGAAAAATCAATCACTTTTCCCGCTAAATTCATAGGATTTGTTCGTGGGGTCACCGTTTGATGAAAAACGATCAAAGGGAACAATCCCCACAATAATTCTGAAATCTTCCTAAGACTTTCATTTTTAAAAGAAAAAAAATCTATTTCTAGGGATTCTGTATGAATGTTATTTAGTGCATACAAAACTTCAAAAGAAGTTTGAAAATCTGGTATTAAACTTATCATGAAATCATCTATTTTTTAAAAAAATAGGGTCATATTAAATGACAGCATCTTATGACGTCAATCTAATTGATAAGATGTTAATAATTTTTATACGAATATTTATGATAACGAGTATGACTTTATTGCAGGTATGACCCTTTTTGTGGACATTTTATAATAAAACAAATGTCAATCTTTTTGATCGAAGCCCTCTTATCTTGACTGGATAAGGGGCTTCTCTTTTCTATCCTCTAACGAAATAAAGGAATGAATGTAAAGTAACAGCTCGTAACTCTTAGCCCAAGAGAATATATCATGAAGGCGTTATCAAGAAATGAATCCTTTTTTCTTTCGGGGTCAATAAATTTTGAAATGATAAAAGGAAGAGTCGTCGAGAAAATTAATCTCGTTGTTAAGCTGGGACCAATATGAGGTCTCATTTGATAAATGAGGATTAAAGATATCGTTTTAAATAAGATTTCTATAGTGAGAAGAGAATTGGGGTGAAGTTCGGAGTTTTTAAGATTAAACTTTCTATTTTGCCGGGTGAGTGCATTTTCAGTTGTGTGTGCTCTCTCAACTATGCCACTTGCAATCATCCCAAGAGGAACTGAAATAACCAGTATTTTGAGTCCAAACATAAATATATCTGTGATTTTGTAACAAGGTAAAATTAGAAATCTTGAAAAATTAATCACTTTTCCCGCTAAATTCATAGGATTTGTGCTCCCGTTCATCGTTTGGTGGAAAACGATCAAAGTGAACAATTCCAAGACTAATCCTGTAATCTTCTGGATACTTTTACTTGTGAAAGCAGTTCCTGTTGGATTAAATTCTTCCCGTAGGGGCTGCTGCATTATATGATCAATGTTAGATATCGCGTACCTAACTTCAAAACAATTTTGAAGATCTGTCATTAAAGTGGACATGAATTCCTCTGTTTATTTAAAAATATTTAAGATAATATTAAATTATAAAATGATATTAAATCAATAATTATTCCCGCTAAAAAAATCATAAACAATCGAGATTTCCACCATTTTGATGTCATAGACCTCTTCATAGACTTTTAATTCAACCCTAAATCATAGATTCACCGATGAAATTGAACTTTAGCCCAAATCGTTCCAAAATCTGATTCTTTGATAAACATCGTTTATCAACACATTTATTCCTTGACGAACCTTCATTCTGGGTTTCTTATACAACTTAAAAGCAGCTCATTGTCTATACTTAATTTATTTTTCCGTCTCTTCATATATTGAGTGATTTTTGTTGAGTCATTAAAACAATCTTTTTCTAACGTTTTTAAATAGAAACAGGTATTTTTATAAGATTAAGAAAATTTTTCTTTTAAACACGGTTTCATATACTTGGATGATATGTTATTAGCTAAAAGCGCATTCGGCTGTCCCTATCTCATGCTCGCTCCGATGGAAGGAGTGGGTGATCAGTTTTTTCGCCAAGCCATGGCTTTTGTAGGAGGTTTTGATGAAGCGATCGCTGATTTTTTAAGAGTTCCTCGTTTTGCCCATGTCGAGAGTTTAGCTAAGGTTTATGAAGCAGAAGAAATGAGCCCTTATCCCATGGCTGCTCAATTAATGGGTGCAGAACCTGACCTTATCGCTTTAATGGCTCGTGAAATCGAGAAAAGAGGAGCTAAGCACATTAATTTGAATTGTGGATGCCCTTCTGGCACTGTCACCGGTAAAGGAGCGGGGTCCAGCTTACTCAAAGATCCTTCTCATCTACATGCTGTCGCTAAGGCTCTTGTGGATAGTGTATCGGTCACTGTGTCTGTAAAAATGAGATCTGGTTATGACGACACCTCTTTATTTAAAGAAAATTTATTGGCGGCTCAAGAAAGTGGGGCCGATTATGTGATTTTACATCCCAGAACGAAGCAAGAAGGCTACGGGCCACCAGCTGATTGGCGTTTGATCAAGCAAGCTAAAGAGATTTTACAGATCCCTGTTGTCGGAAATGGAGATATTTTGAGTGTTGAGGATGCGATCAGGATGTATGAAACAACGGGCTGTGATGCTTTGATGATTGGTCGAGGGGCTCTTGTCAATCCTTTTATTTTTCGTGAGATCAAGGCGCACTATGCTCAGCAAGTATTTCACCCCTGTTGGAGTGATTGGGAATCTTATTTAAAAAAGTTCCTTTCTTTATTACCTTCAACGATGACAAAAAGAACACAAATCAATAAATTAAAGCAACTGATGAGCTTTGTTTTCAAAGGATCTTTGGCGTCGCTCTCTAGAAAACAAATGATGTTAACCGCTCAATATGAAGAGCCTTCTTCATTTTTAAATTTTTGTTTGGATCTACTTAAAGAATTCGTTGATCAGTAAAAAAAAGTCTAATCTAAAAAATCGCTTCACAAGATATCTTAAAACCTTTTTTGGCTAAATCTTAACAAATTTTTAAAAAAATCTATTGGTAATAAATGAATTATTTTTTTACCATCCGCCTATATTTTTTATGAAAAATTTTTTTTAAAATATTTATTATAAAGTTTTTATGTTTTTAGGGGTGAAGATGAAGATAGCTAAAATTTTATGTTTATTAGGCCTATGCGGCGGGCAACTTTTAGGAGATTTTGAGGAGGTGTTCGACCAAGGATCGGATCCAAGTCTTGTTAACCAAGTGAATGTGATAACGGGTCACTTAGAGCTGTCATTTCAAGATACGGTCGTTGAAGGGGCTGAGCCTTTATCTTTAACTAGAAGCTATTCCAGTGCAGGGGCTTTAAGAGACAACCGAGAGCAGGAGGATTTAATCAGAAGATCTAGAACAGGTTGGGTCTTAGAAGGGGGATGGAATCTTATGCCTCATATAGGTTTTTATAGAGAGTATGACGAAAAAAACCTCCAAGAGGTGTTTTATGTTTTTGAGCCTCATGGAAGGAGGATCAAATTCATGCGTTCTAAAGATAAAAAAGGGGAATATCTCGCTCATGTAGATCCAGATAGAGCGGCGACTTGCAGCATGAGCGGATTACAAGACATAAGAAACTATCGCTTGATTGTTCATCGTAAAAAAGGGGAAGCTTATCTGAAACTGCCTAATGGAGGTGAAAGATATTACAAAGGAAAACCTCTAAAAGATGCTCATAAAGGAAAGGGATTCACTTGTTGGTTCTTACAGCGAGAATATCTTCCAACTAAAAGAAAAGTTGTTTACCACTACCAAGAAAATGAGCGCTTGTGCAAGGTGGAGACAAGAAGTCTTGATGATAAGCAAGTTTACGCCACAGCTGAATTTAACATCAAAAAAAGTTATCCTCCTTGCCATTTGGAGATCACTACATCGGATGGAAAGGTTTTAGAATTCAAAGAAAGTAAACCTGATAAGCACGGCGTTTTAGAAAAAGTGACAAGCAATTTCAAAGCGGAAGAAAACTACGTTTACACCCCTCGCTTAAACGGTCATTTAGAGTTTAAAAATGGTGTGCTACACAACACAAGCAAATGGCATTTTTATAATTTTTCTCGCTTGACTTCATTTTCTGTGGGAGGTCTTCAGCAGCTCGAAATAGAATACGCGACAGCTTCTGATAAAGATATCAAAGATTACCTTCAAAAAGGAGAGGAGAACAAGCCTTGTAAAGATTTAGATAAAGTCAAAGCTCTTTACGCTCCTTTGGGAGAGAATGGGGAAAAAGTTTGTTTCGCCACTTATAAGTATTATAAAAAATGCACAGATGTGAGGGATAGTCATGGGATTTTGACCAGGTACCGTCATGATGAAAAAAATATTCAGCTCATCGAATATTATAATGATAAAGAAGAGCTGATTGCTTGTGTTGGTTTTCAATGGGCCGATGGACGTCTGAAAAGTAAAGGGTTAATGGACTTAAAAGGTCAGAACTCTTTTTCCAAAGTATTCAGCTATGATGGCTACGGGAATATGATCAAAGAAGTGTTGTATGGACCTATCACTCAACCTTTTTTTGCTCTGAGCCATATTTTACCCGACGGCTCTATTGAAGGAGGAGAAACTTGCACAAAAACTTACACTTATGATCACCTTCATCGCTTACTGACAGAGTCAAGAGAAGGAGGGTTGTCTTATCGATATCAATACTTTGATGAGTATGAGCCCATTAAAGCTAAATACACTCTTTTTTTAGATAAAATCATATCACGAGAATTTTATGATTATGATGGGAACGGTTTTCTTATTCATCAGACGGAAGATAATGGTTCTTCTGAAAATCCAGAATCTTATGAAAGTGTGACCCGAAAAAAGTTTAAAAAATACAAAATCAACCCTTCGAACGGGTTGGTTGATAAAATAACAGAAGGCTATGTAGACCTTTTATCGATGAAAGAGGTGTCTTTAAGAACAACAGAGAAAACCTATTGCCCTAATTTACAGGTTTGCTCAGAAAATATATTTGATGCCGAGGGTCGGCTTTGTTATGGAGTGACCAAGACTTACGATAAGGCTGGGCGTCTGATCTCTTCTATCTCCCCTATGGGCAAAGGAGAGTTTTGGAATTACGATGACATGGGACGCCTTGTTTATCATAAACAACCAGGTCGCGATAGTATTGTTTATCAATACGACAAAGCGGGAAGAATGATCGCTTCTATGTCTTCTGGAAAAGAAGATCTTTATCGTTATGATAAAAAAAGTTGTCTCATCGAACACGTGAATCATCAGGGGCATCAGGTTTTAAACACCTATGATCACCACCATCGTCTAACAAATATTGTGTTCCCGAGTTTTATGGCGGAAGGGGAGCTTTTCACCCCACAATTTCATTTTGATTATGATGCAGCAGGTAATCTGCTCAGCACCAAAGACTCTGACGGGATAGGCACAAAAACGTCTTACAACTTTTTTAAAAAGCCTGTCAGCCTGATCGATAAGAACGGGGATGAAACCAAGCATTTTTATCGTAAAAATGGCACCCTTTATCGATCGATTTACCCTGATGGGACACAAATTGATTACCAACATGATTTCTTGGAGAGATTGATAGAGAAAAAAATCTATTTTGAAAAGAAATGCCTACAGACAGAGAGTTGGGCCTATGACGCTTTTCATCTTCTTTCTTACAAAAACCCTCAAGGAATCACAACTTTTTATTTTTATGACGGTATGGGGCAGCTGATCAAAGAAAGGTGTTTAGACAGAGAGATCCTTTATGAGTATGACAATTGGGGAAGAGAGGTTTGCGTTCGAAAAAATGGTCTTTCTAGCTACAAAAACTATGATTGGGATAACCAGATCATCGAAACATATGAAAGTGATGAATCAGGCGCGATCAAAAATAGAACCTTATACGAGTACGATCAAGAAGGGAGAAAAATCCGAGCGACAAGGTTTTCAAAAGAAGGGGAAGGGGTTGATCATTTCACTTATGATGCTAAAGGGCGTTTATTAGAGCATAAAGAGCCCTACGGATTCACCACGTCTTTTATTTATGATGAGGGATGGCTGAATGAATACGGGCAAAAGGTAGAGAAAAAAATCATCATAGACCCTTTAGGTCTTCGTACGGTAGAGATCAAAGACCCAAGTGGTCATTTGGTTTCCAAAGAGAAGCAGGACACAAAAGGACAGACAGTAGGAAAAGAGGTGTTTGTTTATAACAAACAAGGTCTTAAAGTGGAGCACATCACCTCCATCTACACACAAGGACAACCCAAAAGCTCTTTCAGTGTCAGATGGGATTATGATCTCATGGGGCGAGTGATCAAAGAAACGCAGCAAGATGAACTCTTTACCTCTTTTGTGTACGACAAAAAAGGACACCTCATCCAAAAAATTCTCCCTTCTTCTATCTCTATCCATTACTTGTATGATGCCTTAGATAGAATGGTGGGAGTAAAAAGTTCTGATGGACAGATTGATCACCTCTACGAGTATGGACTTTGGGATCAACCGATTAAAATAAAAGATAGAATCAGCCAGTATGAGATCAAAAGAGAGTACAATCTTTTTGGGGAGCTGATCAGTGAAAGCAACTCAAATGGCTTTCACTTCTCTTGGGATTATGATCAGCAAGGGAGATGTCGTCTTTTTCATATGAAAGGCTATGGTTTCATTGAATCGAGTTATGAAGGCTTATATTTAAGAAAAGTCTCTCGTTTGAATGAGGAACAAACACTTCTTTATGCACATAGTTATGATGAATTTGATCCTAATGGACATGTTTGCCAAGAAACAGCTTTAGGAAATATCGGTCAAATCCAAACAAAATATGATAAATTAGAAAGAGCTTCGTATCAATATTCTCCTTATTTTGAGCATTATGTGAGCTACGGCCCTTCTGGGCTTATGAACGCATCTCACCATAATCTCACAGAAACAAAACATTTTCTGTACGATTCCCTCAATCAGTTAATGAAAGAAGGCAATCTCAATTATTCATTCGACTCTCTTGGTAATCCATCTGATGCGCATGTCAATGACCTCAACCAGCTGATCGATTACAAAACATCTCATATGCTCTATGATTTAAATGGTCATCTGACACGTAAAATAGATGGAGATCATACGTTTGAGTACACTTACGACCCTTTAGGAAGGTTGGTGAGCCTTGTTGAGGATGGCAAAAGAAAAATCCTTTTTTCTTACGATCCTTTATCTCGCCTGATAGGAAAGAAAGAGATACAGATCGGCTCTACCCCTTTGCAAAAAGAGATCTTTTATCTTTACGATCAGGATATCGAGATCGGTTCTGTCGATGAGAAAAAAAACTTATTAGATTTGAAAGTCGTGGGTCTTTCTGTTTTGGGTGACATAGGAGGAAGTGTGGCTTTAGAGATCAAAGGGCGTGTGTATTTCCCTGTCCATGATTTCCAAGGGCATGTGGTGGCATTACTAGATGAGCAAGGCGTCGTTGTGGATCGTTATCTGAGAAATGCCTTTGGGGTTGAAAACCCTTCTTTGAAGCTCTCTCCTTGGCGTTTTTCCTCTAAAAGAGGGGAAGAGAATTTATTCTTTTTTGGTCATCGCTTTTATGATCCCCATTTGGGGAGATGGCTCACACCTGATCCAGACGGGTTCAATGATGGGATGAATTTGTATGCCTATGTTCATAATGATCCGATCAACCGCCTGGATTTATTTGGTCTGTCAGCGACTCAGTTGAATCTGACTTTTGATCATTTGTCTTTCGCGCCTCTCATCCCTTTAAGTGGGTATGAGTGTTCTTTTATGAATTGGAGCCGATCTTTTTTCAATGAATCGGAGGAGCAGCGCAACAAAAGCCTTTTAAAGGGAATTGGAGCGGATATTTTCATTTTTAGTCGTAACAGCGTGGGAGATTTGGACTATTCTTGTCTTGATACAAAAAATGTTCCTCCTTACTTCAAAAATCTTTTTTCTCATTTACCTAAAGAGAAGCCCATTGTGGCGGCCACTGTTTTGATGAGCGGGATCAACACCTCTTATTGGGATCATATGGGGATGATAGAATCTTTGGGCAATCGATTGCCTGTTCAACATCCCATCATCGGATTAGCGGATCGCTCAACCGGTGTAAAAAAAGATTTATTAAAAATAGGCCAAGATAACATGGCGTCAAAGGAAACCTCTGCGATCTCTAAAATGAGACAAGTCCTTGTGAGTTTAAGTGAAAATATAGATAGGGTGAATCCTAAAGCCATGGCTCACATTGTGTTGCATAGCAAAGGCGCTTACAATTTTACACAGTGTTTAGACGGTATGACTCCAGAACAAAAAGAAAAAGTTAAAAATCAATTTGTGGTGACTGGCTTAGGTGGCTTGAGTTCTATCAAAAAAGAGCAGATCACTTCGTCTAAAAATGTTTGGAATAGTGGCGATTTTGTCACCAGGCGATGGGGAGATATGGCCAAAGTGAATGGAGAAATTTTCCCCTCTGTCAAGGGCTCTCCCATCGTGGATCACAGTTATTTTGGTTCCTCTTACCAAGAAGTTTTAGATCGAGAAGTCAACGCTCTGATGGATAAATACCCTTTTTATCAAAAGAAAAAACGGTAGTTTATTATTGACTATGAGTGAATTTTAATAAAATTTGCTCATAGCATTAAAATATTTAATTAATTTTTTTAATATTGATTTATTAATTATTGTTATATTAATATTATTGAAATAAAGTTTTTATTTTATAAAAAAAAGAGGTTCTCATGAGTTTTATCGTCTCTGGTCTTTATGGATCTTTAAAAGATTTGGGAAGCGAATTGAAGTCTGTTGATCTTAACCACCAGCCAAACTGGACAATGGTGGCTAAAAAGGTGGGCGTGGTGAGCTTTTTTTCTATCGCTGTGTATTTAACGTTCATCGTTGTGACCAATAAAGGTTTTAGTTGCACGAAAAGATTAATTGTTTGGACCCAAATCACTTCGATGATCGCCCAATTAGGAAGCGATGAAAAACACCTCAAATCCACACAGGACCTCTTATCGATCGATCCAAATAATAAGCCTGTTATCGTTGAGTATTGCCAAAAGTATCAGACAACATTCAAAATCCTCTCTCTCGTCACGTTATTCACCTTCAATTGGTCTTTGCTCAATAGATGGACAATGTCGATTGCAAGGCTCTCAATGTTAGTTATTTGATTTCGTTTTAAGATCGTCAACGAGGCCTTGCATTTCAAGGCCGATTCGATCGAGTTTGTTGATTGATTTTCTTGAATAGACACTAGACAGTATCCCTTTAGAAGACAGGAAAATTAGCGATTAATTTAATCCGTTTTAATGGAGGTTTTGTGTTTTGTTGTTTTAACAGATCTATCGTCCATTTCTATTTAGATGTCTCATTCTTAGAAAGCTCATCACATATTTTTAGAGAGCCGACCGCTTTTTCAACAAGAGGAAGAAAGGCCCCCATCCATTTGATGAAAAAAGTGAAGCGGTTCATTTCACATATCTCCCATAAACATTTTTTTAGTGGTCAAAGTAAATCTGTTTATTGGCATCTGCTAGCCCTGTGAATAAGAATTCTTTCTTTTTGTTAAATTTAACCACAGCGAAGTGAGCTTCTAATGTTTTTGCCGCTTTTAGATCGGGAATGGTGATTTTGTTTTGCCAAGGGTGGAAATCAGGAAAAAGATATTCATCTTCGGCGATAGGGGTCCCGTCATCCCATCTTTGTAAATGGGCCACTTTTTTATCATCAATTTTGAGAACCATGTGCATGGCTGTTCGGGTGAGCTTAGGTCTTTCTTCTAACTGGTCAAAAATCTTATATTGCTTATAAGGGAAACACGGGAGGGGGTAGATGGGTATAAAGAAAAAATCAGAGCTCTTTTTTAATTTTTCTTTACTCATGATATGTAAGTTAGTCAGAACAAGAAGAAGAGAAAAGGTGATCGTCAATGTTATTTTCTGCATAAAAACCTCTTGAGGGTGTTATTTTTGATCGCCAGGTAAGATGCGATGGCGATAAGGGCTAAGGTGTAGCTCATGAGCTGATAGATCGTTTGATTTAACTGATGAGAGAAAAGAGAAAAGAGGGTCATAATCAAAACAGCTAAAGATCCCCAACTCAGACGATAGAGGTATTTATCTTGGCTTTTTTCACTCAAAACAAACAAAAATAAATTGAGAGTGCAAGGGAAAAACATCCATCCGCCTAAAACAAGAAGGGAAAAAGCGAGAAGATAAAAAAGATGATCTTTCGATTTATAAGCTTTGAAAACACTGTAAAGGATAAGAGGGGAAGTAAGAAAGAGATGTTCCAAAGGGCGCTCGAAGGATTCTGTTAAAGAGGAAGAAAAAAGGGCTATAAAAGATAAAAGGCCGTAGCTTGTCCCTTTTGCAAACTCCCATCTTTCTTTGTGATGAAGTAAAATAAGAGCTAAACTCAGCTCTATAAATGTGATCGCTTTTGTTAACAACAAAAGCTCAGACGGGAGATGGGCAGATAAAAGAAAAGTCGCGATTAAAGCGCTTAGATAAGCCTCCAACGCGGAAGAAATAAAAGGGTAGGAACATAAACTCAGCAAGATAAAAGCTAAGGGCTGAGTGAAAGGAGATGAGAAGTATTCACAAGGTACCCCTGATAAGATGAGTTTACTTCCGTTTGAGAAAATGACGCTCCAAATGGATAGGCAAGGAGTGATCCAATCACTAAACATGGATTTTTTGTGTCTAAATAGATAGGAAGCGATCCATAAACAAAAGGCGAATAGGCTTTCTTTAGGAAGACTATTAACCTTGATCCATCGATTAACGCTAATAATGGTGGGGAGGATGACGAACGTACCGGCTAAAAAAGAAAAAATAGAATAAATGGAAAAAGAGTTGAAGAAAGGACGGTCAAGATCGCTCTTTTTGAAAGAAGAAGAGAGCGTTTTCAATAAGCTTAAAAAAGCGATCAGCCCCACTAAAGCCAAAGAAGCATGTCTCCACATCCTAGACACATCTGCATATTTTAGGATGCGAGAGGTCACTAAGAGAATGCTGATGAGAAAAAAGATGGCTGTTAAAGCAGCTCCTTTTTCGTAGGGTTTATATTTTTTATAAAAAATAATCATCCCTATTTGTAACAAAAGGAACAAGATAGAGGTCATCCAAAAAGGATTACAGATTTTATGAGAAGGCATAGAGAAACTTGAGATCAAGCAGAGGATGAGAAAAAAAATGAGAAGAGAGAGTCTCACACCCTTATTTTCAAGGGAAGTGCCTTTTTTGTTTTTATGTCTCATTTCATAAAAGGCAAGGATCAAAAAATCACATATTGTCAGCACTGGGCAGACAAGAAACCTTTGCTCTAAATAAAGATCACTGATCGATAAACAGCAGAAATTTAAAAGCCCTAAGGTCATGACGTGCATAGGAATAGATTTAAACAACCACCCCGTGATGGTGAGCCACAAAAGCCAAGGTATATAAATATAATGAGGATTGATATTCAACCAGTAATGATTTCTGATATATAAAAAAATAGCTCCCATAAAGAGCTGATGGATAAGGAGGATGAGGTGTTTTTTGGAATCTTGAGACCGATAAGCCCACATCAAAGATAAAGTGGCTCCTATTTGCAAAAAAGACATTTTATAAATAAAAGGGATTTTATGTATGTGGACGTTCAAAGTGATCAGAACACTGCTTAAAATAAGAAGTAAGGCTAAGTAAAGAGAGCGTTTGGCTATGGCCCCCTCTTTTTTAGATAAAGAAAAAGAAAAAAATCGTGCTAAAATATCCATAAACACCTAAGTATATTTTGGCCGATCTTATTATTGTCTTAATTAAAAAGATATATTTTTTCGTTTATGTCTCAGATTTTTAAGGGTTGCGAGAGTTTTTTAGTGTTAAAAAGGTCTCGAGTTTGATGATTTGACCCGCATAGACAATAGATTCAATTTTCTTAAGTAAACTAACTAAATCAGGGTTTTTGAAGTCAACATGAGGACAATCGGAGACTTGGATGGTTTTGATGTGTTCGTGATTTTTGAGATAATCGATCATCTCATTGGTTGAAATAGAGTTAAAAGGTCTAAAGACAGGAACCTGATAAGAGATAGGTGAAGATAATAATTCTCCTGCCGGCTGAGAAAAAGACATTTTATAAAGAGACTCTCTATTTTTATCTATTTTCTTTTCTTGCTCTTCGATCTTTTTTTCTAGTTTTTCAAGAAGGGTGTTATGATGATTAATATCTTTAATAATCAATGGAATAGAGAGATTTTTTTTATGTTTTTCTTCAATAAGGGTGCTTTCATTTTTATACGTGATAGCGATATGACGCATATCTTGAATGATCTTAGGATCGACATATTGATTCATGCTTTCCATGTCGAAATAATGAATCCATTTATTTAACTGATTATCGATGGGAGATCTCTCTTCTCGATAGCTGAGATAGTGATAGGCGTTAGCGACTTGCTTTCTGAGGTTAACAAGGGCTAAGGAAGGGCGAGATATGTTGTTGAGATCATTGAGGAGATGTTTAAGCAGGTTGAGATCTTGAGAGAGTTGCACAGGATCTTTCTCATCATGGTTATTTTGGTGAATCTTCTGATGGATCTCTTCCACTTTTGATCCAAATAAATGATCAAAACTATTTTCAATGAATTGAGGGTCATTTACATCTAAATCTAATAGATTAAGCTGAGGCTTTTCTTGAGAGGGGAGATGATTTTGAAAGGCTTTCTTAAAGAGAAAAAGATCTTTAGCGATCAAATCGGTTTTTGTGACACCTCTGAAAAGGCGGTTGAATAAACGTTTAAAGAGACTGTTTTGTGTTTTATTAATGGCTTTTTCTGCTTCGGCTAATTTTTTCTGCGTATTCACAACCCAGGAAAAATATTTAAGCTTTGATTCATCATCAGTGAGAGCTGGCGGGTTTTCGATAGTCGTTAAAGAATGAGCTGCTAAGTCCGCTTCTTTGTAAGTGAATAGGGATCTTTTAAAGGATGTCTGAGGGAAAATTTTTTGTTCAGAGAGAACGGTAAATGTTGGAGAATTACTGACTGGTTTTATCATAATAAAAAATATCCTACTTGATTCTTTATCAATTAACTTTTCTTTTTTTTAAGTCAATTCTTTAATTCTGTTAAAATATAGATTTTTTAGCTTGGAATTTGGCCAAAAAGTAGATGTATTTGGGTTGTAAAACGACCAAAATAGATGTATTTTTACCTTGGAAAATAGCCATGTTCAAGAGAATCATAGACTTCCATCTCGATAAATGGAAAACTGATCCATTTCGTAAACGTCTTTTATTAAAAGGGGGAAGACTGGTAGTGATTTACATTTTCTGACAATCGAAAGATATTTGCAGAAGCGGGCCTTAAAAGTGCTATTTTTTACAAAGCATCAGTTGGCTGTGGTTTGCCTAACATTACATACGTTTTTTTAGATTCGAAAGTATGGAAAGAAGCTTTGGGGCCAGGTTAAATATTTGATTCATATATTTTGCCATGATTTCAGGATTATCAGGATATTCACGATCGAGATGATTTCGCGCTTTACGCATCTCTTTCCATAGCTCTGTATCTTCTATTATTTCGAGTTTTTCTAGTCTGTGTAGTTTATCCAATACAGTTAAGTGGCTGACGCTTTCTTCGTGTTTTTCTAAAAATACATCTATTATCTTAGAACCGATTAGATCTTGTAATTTACCAAATCTGTTGATCAGGAGCTCAATCCATGCCAAATCATCTTCTTGCATATTCCTGACGGCTTCAGAGTTAATGGGGAATAGATGTTTGACATGCTTTAATGCAGAAGCCATTCTAGCTACATGAATATCGGCTTTTTTGATATAGGGAGTCTTTAGCCACTTTAATAGTCATAGAAATAGGTGATAGGCTGGAGCATTTTGCCCAACCATCACCTTTTATTTGCTCACGCCATCTCTGTCTGTGAGGAGCTTCCTGTTAAAATAGACTTCAGCAAAAGTGGAAATTTGGCTCTATAGCATAGGGATTGCAATTTTTCATGAAATCGTTTCAATCGATACGATTTCATGAAAAATAAGGAAGTAGAGATTTAAATCTCTTGGCTAAGGTTTTTTACACTTTGAAGCTCTATATTTTTTTCTCGATCTAAAGAAGCTCTTCTGTAAGGGTTCTCTTCAAGAAAGATATCTTCTTCTTCTTTTGAGATCAGGCTTTTTTTCTCTACAGGTGAAATGGTTAAATCAAACTGCTCAATGATCCTTCCTCCAAAAAAGTTTAAGAGTCTTAAACGATCATAGGCTCTTATGCTGATTGTTTCCCCAACACATTCATCAGGGATCTTTTCAGAATAGATGGTGTTATTCTTAGAGTCATAATGTAACCAAGACGGGTGATTACCCCCAGCAAAAATAGTGTTATTTTTAGTGGCGATGAAATGGTGTAAAGCTCCTTTTGGGGAAGAGAGCTTGTGAGAATAACTCTCTCCCACAAAAGCTTCGTCAGATGCTTTAGAAGAGATATACTTAGGGTTGATTTTGTGTTTGGCGATCAAATAGTTTTCGACACTCCGAGCTAAAGGAGGACCTTTCCAAATAAGTCCCAAGACCGTTCCTAAAACAGAAAGAGCGATCACAACAGCTGATGTGCCTTGAACAGAGATGTTAAAGACTGTGGATTGAGAAGAGTCTTTAGCTTGAGCTTTAACAACGACCTGTAAGATTTTAGGAGAGAAGGGATCGGTGTCTTCATAGGAAGGGGTTCCTGATAAGGTTCTTGTAGAAGGATCATAAGAGATCCAAGAAGGAGATCCTCCGACCACCTCAACAGAATAAGTCAATTTATCGCTGTAAGCACTTGTAAAGGTGTTTTCAGGGATAGAGTAAGAAAAAGCTGTTTTAACAGTAGCGATTTGGTTAGCGATGGGGTTGGATAAGATAGGAGCTGTCTCTGAGCCGACATTCAAGATGAAGCTTGTCGATGAGGAAGCACCGACGCTATCTGTGGCTGTTAAGATGAGAGGTAAAGAGCCTCCATCAGAAGAAGAAGGCGTTCCTGAAATAGTCAAAGAGATGGGATCGAAAGTCAACCAATGAGGGAGATCACCTACAGAGGACTCTAGCTTATAGGACATTTTACCACTTTCTTTAGAAGAGAAGACGTTAGTAGGGATCTGATAAGAGAAAGATCTACTGAGAACGGCTAACTGGTTAGGGATCGGATTGGCTACAAGAGGACCGTTAGAAACTCTTAAAGAGAAGGTCATCGAGTTAGAAGCTCCTTTAGCATCTTTTGCGTTCACAGTGATTTGGTACTGGCCGAGATCTTTAGCTGTGGGAGATCCGGAGAATTGACCAGTAGCTGGAGTGATAGATAGCCAAGAGGGTAAAGGAGACCCATTTGTCTGTTTGGCTGAGAAGCTAATGAGTTCGTTATTAAAATGAGAGAATAAAGAACCCGGAGAATAGGAAAAAAAATTATTTGGTTTAATGACTTGAGGAGCCGTTATGTTTAAAATAGAAATCGCTGGTAAGATATTGATGTTAACAGTTTGCCACCCTATGGTTTTATTTTGTGTGCTACCTGTGATATTAAAAGTGTATATGCCTCTAGATCCTACAGGAATAGTTCCTTTTAAATCTAAGGTGTTCCCTTTACTGGCAGAGATAATTTGAGCAGGGTAATATCCACCACCACCATTTGGTTGTTGATAAGACACCCCATCTTTAGGCATAAAATAGTTATTTTTATCATAAACACTAGCATAACCTACGGAAGTGTCTATTGTTGAGGTGTATACAGATCGTGTGACTAAATTAAAAGGGTCAGATATATCAACTTTACTGATATATGTGACACCATTTAGCCAAGAATAAACCTCTAAATAATCGTCCACTAGTCTTGTGGTGGAGATTTGTATATTTGGCCTATCGAGAGATTCAAGTGAATACTTTTTATAATAAACTGTGATATTGCTTATATCCCTCAAATCAATAACATCAACTGCGTTGGTAGATGTGTTAGGATTGTAGCCAATCCCTGATTTTATAGTCGCAAAAATCCCGAGCTCCATATATGGGTGAGGCCCTATGAGTTTCACATTTAAAGGATCTGAGACATTAATAGCGTTATTAGAAGCTCCATAACAGATAACATCTTCACATGCTAATTTGTTTGCGTTTATGATATATCCACGAGAGGGGGTCGGTAAAATAGAAAAAGAATTATTAGAGATTAACTGAAATTTATAAGGATTTTGTATGCTAAAAACTTGGAAGATAATGTTTGTATTATTTATCTCTGAACAAAAATAGAAAAGCTTTCTTTTGAAGTCAGCCTGAACCCCCCTTATACTTCCTACGTTTTGTGTGTAGGCATATCTTTGGATGATGAATGGATCTGTTGGATTTGAGATGTCTATGATATACATGCCCCGATAACTTGCTAAATATAAATTATTTCCATTTATTTCGATATAATCTCCAGAAAATACACTCTTATCTGATTGAAATGAAAGGCTTAAGCGATTTTTGAGTTTTAAGTCACTCGGATCACTGACATCTAAGACAGATAAGTGACCTTTAGTATAGTCTTTGACAGTGAGAAATTTTCCTTCTAATGAGAAAGAATATAAATAAGGGTGTTTCAAATAGATAGTTTCGATCATGTACAAATCATTAAAAGAAAAATTGCCTATTCTTCTTATCCTGCCCGATGAGAATTTTAATGTTTCAGGTAAATTATAACCGCTCACTGTACTTGTTGAGATCGTTAATCCTTGATCCCAATTGGATTTAAATAAATCTTCTATCATCCAACTTCTAGAAACTTGTTCTTCCTCATAAAGAACTTGATCAGGGATTTGGGCAACAGTGTTGTTATCAGAAACAGCTAAAAGTCTTCTTCCTATAATAGGTATAGCACAAGCGGCTGTTTTTAAGATTTCTGGGACGAAAGATGGAGGTGTTACTGTGTGCTCATCTTGATTGGCAGTTAAAGATTCATAAGTCGTGATGGCGGTACAGGTAGCTAAAAGACTTAATCCTGTTAGCACTTTCCAGTTATAGGATCGGGTGTTAGAGCAAATGGAGTTTTCTGAATTGTTTGTGCTAAACAAATGATGGTACAAGTGCTTAGTTTTTTCTCGACAATATTGAGCTAAGTTGGTGGATAAAGAGAATGGATTGTAATTGGTGTTATTAAAGTTTAATGTGCTCACGACGTTCCTTTTTCTTTAAAAAAAATTAACGAGAAGCTTACCAACAATTAAATGAATATGTCAAAAAAAATTTGAAAAAATAAGAAAAAATAGATTGTTCTTTAAAAGAAATCTCAGAAAAGAATCGGAGCGGAGTTAATAAATATAGTAAAGCAATCATCAAAAAATGGAAGTCTTTTTACCTTGGGAAACAGCTATATTCAAGAGAATCATAGACCCCTATTATTGTAGATGTCCAGAGGGACAGTCCTCTGATCACTTTTTGTGGTCTAATCAAGTCTATTGAGGTTTACCCTTAAGGAAAGCTCAGCTCACAAGACTTTTGAGCTCCCAAAATGTATTAAATTCATATACTAGAGAACCTTTTCATAGATCTTTTAAAATTTATTTATTCATGAAAAATAAGGAAGTAGAGATTTAAATCTCTTGGCTAAGGTTTTTTACAC
>JBMLRQ010000040.1:0-7397 GCA_049240945.1 Rhabdochlamydiaceae bacterium | reverse complement strand
AATGTGTTGGTTACAAGGGAAGACTAGAGTTTCCTCGCCCTTTCAATCTTCGTTACATCAAAAAAATAAACTTCTCAAAATACACTTTACCTTCTAATTGGTATCGTCTTGATCTGACAAACCTGATCAAAGCGGTGTTTCCTGAAAAAGGGGACAAATTGCTACAAAACCGCGCTAAAATAATTTATAAAATTTTGCAAATTCCCACTTTCTTGATAGCTACTTACTTATCGGCTAAAATGGTCTATTCTGTAGCCAAATCAGCTTTTAATGCGATTGGGGTTGTCGCCCCTTTTTGGATAAAAAGGATTGGGACAAAATTCTCGATCAAAACTTTTAGCCGAACATCTGCATCTTCAATCATTGGATTGGCGATGATTGGGCTTGAGATGCGATTTGGATTTTTTGTATATAATCTATATTTTTATCCTTTTAACAAATTTTATAATCTTCATCAGTTATCAATTTTAGATAAAATTACCAGTGAAACATTTTGACAATGAAGAATGGGCTTGTTCAGCCATAATCGAAAAAACAATCCTAAGTAGTTTGTTCATTTTCGTATTCAAAAAATCAAAAGGCTTCAAGACCGTGTTTTCATCTAATGTGATCAATGAGCATCATATTGGTTGCGCCACTTAATCCAAAAGGTGTCCCTGATGTGATCACAACGGCATCCCCCGATTTTAAAAAACCGTTATCTAAACAAAATTTAGACATAAAATTAAAGGCCTCCTTTAAATCAGAGAGTCCTTGAGGAGGCAAACTAAAAACACCCCATAGATAACTCATCTGATGATACGTTTGAGCATCAAAAGTTAGCGCAAAAATAGGTAAGTTGGGACGTAAACGAGAGATAAGTTGGGCTGTGAGTCCACTTTGAGTCACCACAAATATCGCCTTTGCTTTAATATGGTTAGCTGTTTCGACACTCGCGATCGCCACCGAAGAAGATATGTTATCAGAGTCTTTTTGCACATCTGCTAAAAACCGTTTGTAATCAAAATGTTTTTCTGTTTCTTCGATAACACTTTTCATCATATCAACCGTTTCAATAGGATATTTACCAACAGCTGTTTCCCCTGATAGCATCACACAAGCCGCACTATCGTAAATCGCGTTAGCCACGTCTGAAACCTCAGCTCTTGTGGGTCTTGGGCTTTTGATCATAGATTCCAACATCTGAGTGGCCACAATCACAGGTTTTCCTATGTTTTGGCATTTAGCGATGATCATTTTTTGTAAGATAGGAACTTTTTTGAGGGGCAATTCGACCCCTAAATCTCCTCTTGCCACCATGATACCATCTGAGAATTCTATGATATCATCAATATGTTGCACTCCCAAGCTGCTTTCTATTTTAGCGATCAGCCGGATCCCTGGGTGGCCTAAATCGGTGACTAACTTTCTGACAGCCAACATATGTTCTTTATGGCAAACGAAAGAACAGGCCATGAGTTCGAGCTGATTTCTAACTGCAAATTGGATATCTTCAACATCTTTATCGGTGATGATAGGTAAAGATAAAACCGCACCAGGTATATTTATACTCTTAGAGGACTTAAGAAAGCCTTCATTTTGTATTTCAATTAAAGCAGAATCCTCTCCCTTTTCAACAACTTTAGCCATTATAGAGCCATCATCGAATAAAATAGTTTGACCTACTTCCAAATTATCGATCACGACAGCGGGGCGCAAGGAAATTCCATGTTCACAGCCTTCTTTCCATTCTTTTGATATGGTTATTAATTGTTTGGGCTTTAAAAATAACTCTCCCCCCTTTATTGATCCTACCCTGATATCAGGCCCTTTGATATCAATCATAATAGCCAGAGGAACTTGTTTAATCGCCCTTGCTTCTTTCAGAAGATTCACAACTTTTTGATGTTCATCATGAGTCCCGTGACCAAAATTTAGACGAGCGACATTCATACCAGCTTCGATTAAATGAAAGATCTGCTCTAAAGAAGAAACAGAAGGCCCCATGGTACAGACAATTTTAGTTCTATTAGACATAACCTAAATATCCTTATCCTTTTCTAATGTATACACTATCTTATTTTCCTTTTTTGGTTAATCTAAAATCAGATACAATGGACCCATGTCTAATCAATCTATCTTCTTAAAAGGTGTAAAGGTTCATAATTTAAAAAATGTGAATCTTCATTTGAAAAGCCAGCAGCTCATTGTCTTCACAGGTGTTTCAGGATCAGGAAAGTCATCTCTTGCCTTTGATACCATTTACGTAGAAGGGCAAAGAAGATACATAGAGTCTTTATCTTCTTACGCAAGACGGCAAATAGGAGATATGTCTAAACCCGATGCAGAACATATCGAAGGCGTATCACCCACGGTGGCTATCGAGCAAAAAACAACAGGTAGAACCCCTCGATCAACCGTTGGGACTATGACAGGGATATACGACTACTTAAGAGTTTTGTTTGCAAGGCTCTCCGTTCCTCACTGTCCTGTGAGCCAAGAACCTGTTTCTTCAAGAAGCTTGTCTCACATCCTAGCTGAAATTTTAGTGGAAAAACAAGACCGAAAACTCATCATTTTAGCCCCTGTGTTAAAAAATAAAAAAGGTGAATTCAAAGAAGATTTTCTACAGTTTGTGAAAGAGGGGTTCACAAGAATTAGATTGGATGGAGAAATCGTTGATCTATCTGAAAATTTAGAGATCGATAAACAAAAAACTCATGATATAGATCTCGTGATCGATAGGTTAGTCCTGACATCAGACCAAAAAGAAAGATTAACAGAAAGCCTCACTCTAGCTTTAGAAAAAGGCAAAGGTGTAGTGACTATCTTTGATATGGAAGAGCAAAGAGAAATACTTTACTCCACCTCAGCCTTCTCAGAAAAATCAGGCCTTTCATATCCTTCTTTAGAGCCTCACGACTTTTCGTTCAACCATCCTGAAGGGATGTGTCCCCACTGTCAAGGTCTTGGAGAAACATTGGATTTTGATCTAGAGAAAGTCATTCAACCAGACCTCAGCCTATCCGAAGACGCCTGCGTTGTGGCTAGTTCTTACAAAACGGTGAAATACGGAAATATTTATAATAATTTGGCTCGTCTTTATCGATTTGATGTCACCACTCCTTGGAAAAACCTTCCCATAAAAGCACAAGAAGTTTTCCTTTATGGAACGGAGAATAAATGGACAAAAATGGAATTTGTTCATCCTCATACAGGTACGACGTGGTCAGAATATATTCACTGGAAAGGGGTTTTAGCTGAAGCAAAGCAAAGATTTAGTGAAGCTAAAAGTGAAACATTCCGCCATAAGATGAAAGAACTGATGACGGAACAGATCTGCTCTTCTTGCCAAGGCTCTCGCCTGAAACCTTATCCAACAGCCGCTCGATTAAGGGGGCGCTCCATTCATGATCTTTGCTCTCTTTCTATTGAAGACATGGCTTCTTTTTTTCATGAACTAGAGCTATCTGCTGTAGAGTATCTGATAGGGCATGAACTCAAACAAGAAATTTTACAACGTTTATCCTTCTTAAAAGGAGTGGGATTGAACTACCTCTCTCTCAACCGAACATCTCCTACTTTATCTGGAGGAGAGTCTCAAAGAGTGAGGCTAGCCTCCCAGATAGGCTCTGGATTAGTGGGAGCGACTTACGTATTAGATGAACCCTCAATAGGTCTTCATCCTAGAGACAACGTCAAATTACTCGATATGTTGAAAAATCTGAAAAACAAGGGTAATACTGTGATCGTTGTCGAACATGATGAAGAGACGATCAAGGAAGCTGATTACATTGTAGATGTAGGCCCTTTAGCTGGCTCCAAAGGAGGCTACATCGTTGCAGAAGGGCATCCAGTCGATTTTTTTAAAGAGACTTCTTCTTTAACCGTGCAATACTTAACTGGGATAAAAAAAATAGAAATACCGGAAAAAAGAAGAGTAGTATCCAAAGACAACAGTCTATTTATCAAAGGTGCAGAACATCATAATCTCAAAAAAATTGACGCTCACTTCCCTTTAAATGTGTTCATAGGGGTCACCGGCGTATCAGGATCTGGTAAGTCCTCCTTGATTTCTGATACTTTATTTCCCTATTTATCGAACCAAATCAATCAATCTCATTTAAAAGTAGGCTCTCATCAGAGTCTATCAGGTTATGAAAAGATTCAAAAAGTGATTGGCATCGATCAAACTCCCATAGGTCGCTCTCCCCGTTCTAATCCAGCTACTTACATCAAAGTCTTTGACGATATTAGAGATCTATTCAGTCAATTACCAGAAAGCGTTGTCAAAGGCTATCAAGTGGGTCGCTTTAGTTTTAATGTCAAAGAAGGATCGTGTCCCCATTGCACAGGAATGGGAATGATAAAGATTGATATGGATTTCTTAGAAGATGAATGGGTCGAATGTGTCCATTGCAAAGGCTCTAGATTCGATCATCAGACGCTAGCTATCACGTATAAAAATAAAAATATTTCAGAAGTTTTAGACATGTCTGTGGAAGAGGCTTTCTATTTTTTTGAATCTATTCCTTCGATATCAAAAAAGCTCTCTCTTCTCATGGCCGTTGGCCTGGACTACATGAAACTTGGTCAACCATCCCCTACATTATCTGGTGGAGAAGCTCAAAGAATAAAACTGGCTAAAGAATTAGCGAGACCCCACACCTCATCAACTTTTTATATTTTAGATGAGCCGACAACAGGTCTACATTTTGAAGATATCGCTAAGTTAAATAAAGTGTTACAGGCTTTAGTGGATAAAGGAAATACTGTACTCGTTATTGAACATAACATGGATCTGATCAAAACTGTCGACTGGGTTATTGATTTGGGACCTGAAGCTGGACAATCGGGTGGCTTTATTATAGGAGAAGGAACTCCAGAAACCATCGCTGAAAAAAACACACCGACAGGGGTAGCGCTTAAAAAAGCGCTTTATCCCCATCCTTTTAAGCCCAAACTCCTTAATCAAATGCAAGACGCCGATCTGCAACCATTCATTGAAGTGAAAGGGGCTTGTCAAAATAATTTAAAATCTCTCTCTGTTTCTATCCCTCGTGATCAATTAACGATTTGTACAGGACCTTCTGGTTCTGGTAAAAGCTCTTTTGCGTTTGAAACACTATACGCAGAAGGACAGAGAAGATATATCGATTCTTTATCAAATTATGCTAAACAATTTGTCAAGCAAATGCCAAAAGCTAAAGTAGAATTCATCAATGGGCTTTCAGCTGCTATTGCTATTGAACAAAAGCATCATGCTGGTAATCCAAGAAGCACTTTAGGCACCATTACAGAGATTTATGATTATTTGAGAATTATTTTTGCCTATTTAGGTCAACCTTATTGCCCTGAAACAAAAGAACTGATTCAAACCATCACCCCTCAATATATTGTTGATAAGCTTCTGTCATTAAAAGCAAAAACCAAATGTTATTTACTAACGCCCTTAAAACTAAATAGACAAGAAACATTTCAAGACCTCTTAGATCGGTTATCAAAGCAAGGTTACCTCAGAATCCGTCTGAATGGGATTTATTATGAAATAGATCAAGAAAATATTCCTTATGAAAAAAATAAAAAAAATGAGCTTTTTCTTGTTATCGATAGATTCTCTACATCATCTCAAATAGCTAATCGTTTATATGAAGCCATAGAAAAAGCAGCTAGTTGGTCCAAAGGCATCATTATAGCGGCTCTAGAAGACGAAGATTTATTGTTTAATCTAGCTTTTACTGTGCCTAGTACAGGCAAATCTTATCCCCCCATCACTCCACATTCGTTTTCTTTTAACACAGAGCATGGCATGTGCATGGATTGTCAAGGACTGGGCTTTCAATACGGGGCTAATTTAGAAGATCATCAAGACATGATGGAGCTATCAATATATGATATTTTATCCCAGCTATTAAAAGAGAATGTCTCTAAATTCATTTTAAAACAAATCAGTCAGTTTTTTACTCATCTGGATATAGACATTTTTGAACCCCTTTCTTGCTTAAAAAGTTCAGAGCTTTATCTATTTCTAAATGGAGCTAAGGATCATCAAAATGGCATTCGTTGGATAGGCCTTAACAACCTGTTTGTTAAATTAATGAAATCCACCCATACAGAAGTTAAAGATGTCCTCAAACCTCTGTTAAAGGAAAATAGCTGTCTTTCTTGCCAAGGCTCTCGTTTAAATCCTTTGGCTAGACATGTCCTTCTTCATGATCTATCTATTTCAGAGGTTTGTGAATTATCAATCGAAAAAACCTTCACCTTCTTATCTCATTTAGATCAACCTGATTTTTTAAAAGACACGATCGAACAACTTCTCAAACGGCTCTCTTTTTTAATAGATATTGGCTTGGGGTACCTTTCTCTTTCTCGTTCAGCGAGAAGTTTAAGTGGTGGAGAAATTCAAAGAACTTATATTGCTAAACAAATCGGCAGTGGTTTAACAGGTTGTATGTATGTACTTGATGAGCCATCAACAGGACTGCATCCCTTTAATAATCAAATGCTTGTAAAAGCTCTTAGACAACTCAAAGAAAAAGGCAATACTCTTATTTTAGTCGAACATGACCTGTCGATCATCAAAGAAGCTGATTATATTCTTGAATTTGGTCCAGAAGGAGGATCAGGAGGAGGTAAAATCATAGCTAAAGGTGAC
The DNA here is from genome assembly GCA_049240945.1 of Rhabdochlamydiaceae bacterium. Lineage (GTDB taxonomy): Bacteria > Chlamydiota > Chlamydiia > Chlamydiales > Rhabdochlamydiaceae > JBMLRQ01. Next base: position 760 of record JBMLRQ010000040.1, on the reverse strand, counting down.
CTTAAGGAAATTCAAGCCAATCCCCTATCCTTAACTGGGCAGTATTTGAATGCAAACCCCCTTTCTTTTAAAAATAATCAAAGAAGGGTTCACAAAAAATATATAGATATCAAAAACGGGATCGTACACAACATAAAAGATATTAATACGCAGATTCCCCTTGAATTGATCACATGCATCACAGGCGTCTCTGGATCAGGTAAATCTTCACTGGTCTCCCATCTGATCAAACCAGCGATTGAGCAGTTTTTAAAACAAAAAGAACAAAGTAAAGAGTTTAGCTTTAAAAAAACAATTTTTAAAGGCCTTAATGCTATCGATAAATTGATCGTTCTGGAACAAATTCCCATAGGGCAGACAAACAGAGCCGATATAACAACCTATACAGATCTGCTCACACCTTTGCGTTCATTTTTTTCTTCTTTAGCTGGAGCAAAAACAAAAGGTCTACAACCCAAAAACTTCAGTTTTAACCACAAAAAAGGGATGTGTTTGAAATGTTTTGGCATTGGGACAAAAACCATTTCTCTGCAATTTCTTCCTTCTGTCAAGATTGAATGTGAGGCTTGTCAGGGATTCAGATTAAATCCGCAGTCTTTACAAGTTTTTTATAAAGAGAAACACCTGGGGCATATCTTTAGAATGACTATCAAAGAAGCGAAATTTTTTTTCGATTTTCATCCAAAAATATCCAAAATGCTCGATATACTTGCTTCTGTTGGCTTGTCTTACATAAAACTTGGGCAAGATATTAACACTT
>JBMLRQ010000039.1:19605-41944 GCA_049240945.1 Rhabdochlamydiaceae bacterium | reverse complement strand
TATAGCAAGGTTCCTGAGCAAGGGTGGGTGCTGGGAAAGTTAAGGAATCAGGCTCAGAATATAGTCAGAACCTTAGCGAAGAAACTTCAGTGGAAAAAAGAAAGCCTGCCGAAATGGAGCACTCAATTGCTGAGTAAACCTAAGCGGACTCTAGCCCTGATGAAGAATTTACGAAACAACTTTGCAGGTGCCCTGTGAGTGATATATGTCGAACTTATAAGCGAAATATATTTTATCTGTATCTCGAGATTTTCGAAGTGTTTTTCCCGATTTAAAATGGTTTTTACTATGGATGTGGGTAGGCTGTATGATTTATTTCCGTTACGGATTTTCTCATAGCCAAATGAGACCTAAGACATATAAGAAGAAGTCATGCCCAAGGGGGGAAAGAGGTCTCGAAAGAGACCTCTTTTGTTATCGCTTAGAGTTCTGTGACAGAAGTTTTAAATAAAAGGGATCAAGAAGAAGAACTAGAGAGGAATTGACTGAGTATTTCCCTTGTTAATCTATTGAGTAACTCCTCATTTCTTTCTTCATGTAATTTTTTTAGTTTTTGACATTTTTCCTCATATTTATCGGATTAAAATAGTTTCTTAAAATTAAAGGCCAAGCAGGGTGATCAACAGCCCCTATGTAGACATCCTTACCAATCTTGACAATTCTCTCTGAATTCAAGACATCTTTCAGCTTGTATTTCTGCTCCTTGTCAATAGTAAGCAAGTGTCGGCCTTATGCACAAAGTATCGTGCTTTTTAACCGCAACAACTGTAGGCATGAAATGTTCCTTTAACAAGCTTGTATTTTATCCAGCCGCTCTTTCTCGTATTCCTCTGGTAGTCTGTTCTGAGGATTAGCTTGTTAATCTCTTTCGTTTTGATCACCCTGCTCTTTAGCTGCATCTACCATATCAATGGCCCCCCGATGTAGCTAGGGCAGTTTCAAGTGTTTGAAATGGAGGAAATGGGATTATGCAGCACAGAGCGCCTCCAAGAAATTTTACAAAACCTACTGCCATTTTTCCTGAGATTTTGACTTCTTTCTTCTTTTTTACCTGTAAAACCTTAAAGTTAGACTGCCTGTTGACGCCGTGCCTAAAAGAAGTATGTTGGACAAGCGCAGCTTCTCTTTTGACAATTTCATTGTAAATTTACTCTATCTATCGTCGTCTATTTCAATTCTTTTTTGGATCAACATGTCTCTTACTTGTAAGCAGAGATCTTCTAGAGATGTACATAGGTGTGCTTTGGCTTGTAGTGATGCCTTAAAACTCACCAGAAAATCTATCATTTTCTCTATGTTGCTATTTTCGTCAATCGCATTAAAATACCGCCTCACCCATTCATGTTCACAATGACGAGGAAGACTATATAAACCATCTTGGTATTGGACAGCTCAAAGAGGGGATAGGACGTGCAGAGGAGTGGCATCTATGAAAAACAAGTGACTAGTACGGCAAAAATGACGACGACACACGATAGATGGATCCAACATTTGCTTTTGTGTCCTTTATTGTATTTGAATCCAAGAGCATCAAGAATCTGAAAGAGGCAAAGTGTTAATCCCCAGCCTAGAATAGGAGCGGCGAAAACATATTTGAGAAAAGAGAACATAGGATTAGTCATTAAAATTTTAAGCAATGGATCATAAAAAAAATTAAACAATAACAGAGGATTTTAGTCAATCGCTATCATGGATCTTTCCTTGCAATTTTTTCAAAGTGTATCAACGACAATTCATTATGTATCTGCTAAAATTGAGAGTTTATTGAGAAAGTGCTCTGAAAAAGATACTGTTTCCATGAAATTACATGATGAACTATCTCTTAATCGATTATGTGTAAAAATAAGAAACTGCACAACTGTTCGGGCTCTTCATCATTTGTTTCAAGATCTCGGCCCGTCCAAAGAATGTGTGCCTTTCAGGAGCTTGGCCTTCTATTACCGAGAGTTTTTAAAAGATAAACTTTTTCCATCCCCTCCAGCCGAGCTACAGCTAGAAGGAGTGGATCAAATCTTATGGTTTTGATGGTCGGTTGGAATCCTTTTAGTTTTTTTTGAGCACAATAAATGGATTAAAACTTTTTGATCCTTTAGAGTTTAAATAAATTTTAATCGACTGTTGAGTAGATATATGAATAAACAAATAGAGATCCCTAAAGAAATAAAGAGATGGAATTGGGGGGCCTTTTTAATTTCCCCTATTTGGTGTATTCGCCATGGTATTTGGTGGGGGTTATTTCTTCTCATTCCTATTTTAGGTCTTTTTGTTCCCTTTTGGCTTGGTGCAACAGGAAATCGAAGGCTTTGGGTTAAAAATCCTCATCAGTCTGTAAAAGAATTCCTAAAACGGCAAAAACGTTGGGGCTTAGCGGGGTTGATTGTTTGGTTAGCTGTTATTGGTATCCCTTCAGGAGTGTTTCTTTACTCTACCAATTATTCAGAAGGCATACAAATGGCTTTAAATACGATAAATTCAAATAAGCGTTTAGTTGAATATTTTGGGTATCCCATTCATAAATGTTCTTTCTTAAACAACCGTTGTGAAGATAAGATGGGACAGACTTTTTTAAATCGTATGGTCTTGTTGGATGTTCTGGGTTCTAAACAAAGTGGTCATATTCGTTTGGATTGGGAGAAAAAAGGAAAAGATTGGGTGGCCAACGGAATGATCTTTCGTGATTCAGAAGGGGGTATTCATCAACTAGTCGATGGTGTCACCCTTCAAGGTCCCTTTTTAGAAGAAGTGCCGTATGAAAAAAATAGACTGGATAAGGCTTTGGATCTCATCATAAAGAAAAAAGAGGGGCATCTCATTTTGTATCGATCAGTAGAAAAACAAGATTTCATGATCACGATATTTGAGCCTTTAGACGGAGAAACCGTTTTTTTCTCTATTGTTTATGGGGATGGTTATAATCGATCCAATAAAAATTTATACCGCTCTAAGAATTTCATAAAGAGTAAAGAAGAGGTGATAAAGATATTTTCTCTTTATGCGACAGGAAGTGATGCCCATATTAAGGTTATTGAGTGGGATCAACTCAATTCAATTAAAATGGAAGACAATGTGGTGACAAGATACGTTTTTGGAGAAAATAGTTAATTGATGAGCCCTCCACCTAAACAGCGATCGTTTTGATAAAAAACAATCGACTGATGAGGGGTGATAGCTCTTTGTGGGTTAAGGAAGCGAACGTGCGCTATGCCATCTTCTATTTTTTCTATATAACAAGGCTGATCTTCTTGTCTGTAACGGATTTTGGCTGTACATTGAAAGGGTATAGAAGGGGATTCATTCACCCAAGATAAATCTGAAGCTGTAAGGGTCAATTGATATAATGAAGGGTGATCATGCCCTTGCTCAACAAATATGAGATTTTGAGACACATCTTTATCAACCACAAACCAAGCGTCTCCTTGCCCTCCGATCCCCAACCCTTTTCTCTGTCCTATTGTATAGTAAGCTGTTCCTTCATGATGACCGACGGTTTTTCCCGATAAAGTTTTAAACTCTCCTTTTTGGTAGGGAAGATAATTCTGAAGAAATTGTTTAAAATTTCTTTTACCTATAAAGCAAATACCGGTGCTATCTTTTTTATCAGCTGTAGCTAGATGATGTTTTTTCGCGATCTCTCTGATTTCTTTCTTGTGATAGTTGCCAATAGGGAAAAGAACGTTTTTAAGAATCGTCTCTTTCAAGGTATAGAGAAAGTATGATTGATCCTTATGAGGATCTTTGCCTTTCTGTAGAAAGTGATGATTTTCTCCTTGTAAAATGCGGGCGTAATGACCTGTTGCTAGAAAGTCTGCTCCTAGTTGCTTAGCTTTTTCTAAAAAAACTTTAAACTTAATCTCCCTATTACATAACACGTCTGGATTGGGTGTATAGCCTGCTTGTAAATCTTTTAGAAAATAGGCGAATACCTGATTTTGATATTCTTCCACAAAATTAACCCCATAATAAGGGATATCGATCTGATCACAAACTTTTCTGACATCTTCATAATCTTGTTCGGCTAAGCAAACACCTTGAGCATTTTTTTCTTCCCAATTTTTCATGAAAAGACTTATCACGTTATAGCCTTGCTGTTTAAGTAACAAAGCTGTAACAGATGAATCAACACCCCCTGACATACCGACGATCACTGTATGGTTCATAAAACGCTCAGACCTCATGTTTGAGGCCCGATTGTATCATAAAGATGGAAAAAATTCAAATCCTCGCGCTTTATTTATGGGATAAGATGTCCTTAAATTTATCCGTTTTCTATTTTATCAACCTTTGTAAAAGTTAAATCGTTCTCGTCAGCAGAAACGTGCCAATCTCCAGGATGTAAAGGGTTTAAGAGTAATTTTTCGGCTAAAGGATCTTCAAGGTATTGTTCAATCACTCTTCTTAAAGGTCTCGCACCCATTTCTGGTTGGAACCCTTTATTGACGAGGAAATTTTTCGCTTTTTCATCTAAAAGGAGATTCATTTTTTTGCGTGCTAACCGTTTTTGGAATTTTTCTATTTCTAAATGAATCACTTGCATTAATTGATCTTTGTTTAAAGGTTTAAAAATCACAACGCCATCTAGCCTGTTGATGAATTCAGGTTTAAAGTGTTTTTTAACAGCTTGATCTATTTTTTCTTCCATCTGTTTAATATCGAGATGATTTTCGACCGCTGAAAATCCCATTTGTGTCGATCGTTTGATCAAATCGGCACCTAAGTTAGACGTCATGATGATGATTGTATTGCGAAAATCGATCTTTCTGCCAAAAGAGTCGGTGAGACGTCCTTCTTCTAGTATTTGCAGTAAGATATTCATAACATCAGGATGAGACTTTTCTATTTCATCAAACAAAACAACACAGTAAGGTCTTTGTCTGACTTGTTCGGTTAGCTGACCTCCTTCTTCATGTCCAACGTAACCAGGAGGGGATCCTGTCATCCGACTGACTGCAAATTTTTCCATATATTCCGACATGTCCACTTGGATCAAAGCATCTTCGCCTCCAAACATGTTGACAGCTAATTGTTTAGCTAAAAGAGTTTTCCCCACTCCGGTAGGCCCTAAAAAGAGAAAAGCGCCAATAGGTCTATTGGGATCTTTGATGTCCGCTTTACTTCTTCTGATGGCTTTAGCTATAGTTTTAACAGCGTCATCCTGGCCAATGACATTCTTTTTCAATTCCTCTTCCATTTTGAGGACTTTGGAGGTTTCTCCTTCTGTTAATCGATGGGTGGGCACGCCTGTGTATTTAGAAACAATGAGAGCCACATCGTCTTCATCAACAATTACTTGTATTTCTTCTTTGTTGTGTTCCCAATCACTACGGATTTTTTGGAGTTGTTCCCTTAAGCTTTTTTCATTGTCTCTTAATTTAGCGGCTTTTTCGTATTCTTGCTTATTGATAGCTTCTTCTTTAGCTGTTCTTGCTTGTTCTATATCGGCTTCATATTTTGTGATCTCTTCTGGTTGGTGCATAAAAGCTATACGAGCCTTTGCTCCAGCTTCATCTAATAAATCGATGGCTTTATCTGGTAAAAAACGGCCCGTTATGTAGCGGTCTGATAAATAAACAGCTCCTTTTATAGCCGCTTCTGTATAAGTGCACTTATGATGCTCTTCATATTTAGGTTTCAGCCCCCTTAAGATATTGATAGAATCTTCGATTGAAGGAGGGGAAACTAAAATTTTTTGAAAGCGTCTTTCTAAAGCGGCGTCTTTTTCAATGTGTTTACGGAATTCATCTATCGTTGTTGCCCCTATGCACTGCAGTTCACCTCTTGCTAAGGAAGGTTTCAAAATATTTGAAGCGTCTATAGCTCCTTCTGCCGCACCAGCGCCTACGATTGTATGAATCTCATCGATAAAAAGAAGAATATTGCCATGCTTTTTGACTTCGTCCATAACGGCTTTAATTCGTTCTTCAAACTGTCCTCGGTATTTTGTGCCAGCTAGCATGAGTGTCAGATCAAGAGATATCAATTTTTTCTTAGCCAGATGATCGGGCACCTCTCCTTTTACAATCGCTTGAGCAAGACCTTCTACAATAGCTGTTTTACCAACACCAGCTTCTCCAATTAACACAGGGTTATTCTTTCTTCTTCGGCAAAGAATAAGGATCAATCTTTCCACTTCTTCTTTTCTTCCTATCACAGGATCTAATTTCCCTTCTTTATAAAGCTCTGTTAAATCATGCCCATAGATTTTTAAGGCAGGTGATTTATCTGTTGCGTGAACTTTATCTGATCCTTTGGTGTTTCCTAAAGAAGAAGGGCTGATACCCATAGGGGGAAGTTGCAGATTAAAACTCTCTAATTCTTTTAGGACCTCTTTTCGCACCTCTTTTAAATTGATGTTTAACGCATCTAAAGCTTGAGAAGCGACACTATCTTCTTGAGTGAGTAAAGCTAAAAGCAGATGCTCTGTTCCGACGTAGTTGTGAGATAGTTGAGAAGCTTCTTCGTTGGCGTGTTCAAAAACTTTTTTTACTTTAGACGTTAAAGTGGGTTCTCCATAAACTTGTAGCTCCGGTCCAAACCCGACAATTTTTTCAATCTCTGTTCTAACAGTATCGTAGTCTAAAGATAAGTTTCTTAAAACATTGACGGCGATTCCTTGCCCTAGTTTTAATAAACCCAATAGAACATGTTCAGTTCCTAGATAGCTGTGATTGAGTCTTTGAGCTTCTTTTTTAGCTAACTTAATCACTTGTTTGGCTCGGTTGGTGAATTTATCAAACATAATTTAGCTATCCTTTTTATTATTAATAATTTAAGTATTTATGAGGCGATCTATCACTGAATTTTAAGAAGTTATTTTATTTTTGGCAACCTGGTTTGAAAAAGATGGTTATAAAAAACGAATAAAAAGGTAAAATGAGTGAATAAGACAAAGAGGCGGATCGTTTTATGTGGCATGTCATAGATTCTTTAGAAAATACGGCTTCTCACAACATGCAAAAAGACACAGAGCTTCTTGACCAACTAAATCCAGATTCTCCTCCTGTTTTTCATTTTTATGATTGGACTTTTCCGAGCTTAACCTATGGTCATTTTATTGATCCAGACTTATATCTTAAAATGGATGAACTGCATAAAGAAGGATGGGATAGCGCTCGTCGTCCAACAGGTGGGGGGATCATTTTTCACAAGTGGGATTTCACCTTTTCAGCCATCGTCCCGTCTTCTCTTCCTTTTTTTTCAAAAAACACATTGGATAATTATCAATTCATTCACGAAATTGTGAAAAAAGCTGTTAAGGATTTTTTGGGTCTAGACTCGTATTTAATCAAAGAAGATTTTGATCTGTCTCATCCAGATGCTAAAAGTTTTTGCATGGCAAGGCCCACTAAGTATGATCTGATGCTAGAGGGTAAAAAAATAGCTGGTGCCGCTCAAAGACAAACTAAAAAAGGATATCTTCATCAAGGATCTATCAGCCTTTCATCTCCGGATTTGTCTTTATTAAAAAAAATTATCCGTCCCCAAAAAGAAATCATTGACTCTATGCTTTCCTACAGTTTCCCTCTTTTAGGAAAAACCTCTTCAAGAAAAGAGCTTAAACAAGCTAAACTGAGGTTAAAACAACTTTTGGTGAATTATGCAGAAGAAACAACGGAACGCTATCTCTCCGACAAGGGATGAAAATTATCCTGAATGGTATCAACAAGTCGTTAAGGAAAGTGATTTAGCTGAACACTCTCCCGTTAGAGGTTGTATGGTGATCAAGCCCTGGGGATATGCGATCTGGGAAAACATGCAAAAAATTTTAGATCATTTCATTAAATCAACAGGGCATCAAAACGCTTACTTCCCTCTTTTTATCCCGCTGAGTTTTTTAGAAAAAGAGGCGGCTCATATTGATGGATTCGCTAAAGAATGTGCTGTTGTGACTCATCATCGTCTAGAGGTCAATCAAGAAGGTAAACTTGTGCCTGTTGGTGAGCTAGAAGAGCCTTTGATCGTGAGGCCAACATCAGAAACGATTATTGGAGAGATGTTTGCTAAATGGATCACCTCTTACAGAGATCTTCCTCTTTTGATCAATCAATGGGCCAATGTTGTTAGATGGGAGATGAGAACTCGGTTATTTCTAAGAACAACAGAATTTTTGTGGCAAGAAGGACACACAGCCCACGCAACGAAAGAAGAGGCCGAAGAAGAAACAAGGAAAATGTTAGATATTTATGAAAATTTTGCTCTTTCTTATTTGGCTATTCCGGTTATCAAGGGTGAAAAGATTGAATCAGAAAGATTTCCAGGCGCTGATAACACTTACACGATAGAAGCTATGATGCAAGACGGAAAAGCTTTACAAGCTGGTACCTCTCATTTTCTAGGACAGAAATTTGCTAAATCTTCACAAATCAAATTCAGAGATAAAGATGGAGAGGAGAGATGGGCTTGGACAACTTCTTGGGGGGTAACAACCCGCTTGATTGGTGCTTTGGTGATGACTCATGGAGATGATGATGGCCTTGTTTTGCCACCTAAAATAGCTCCATCACATATTGTGATCATCCCAGTTTTGCATAAGGAAGAGTCGAAAGAAGAGGTTCTTTCTTATTGTCATCAGTTGAAGTTATTGATTGAAGAGAGATCTTATGAAGGGGAAAAAATCAGAGTTGTTGTAGATGAAAGACATTTAACGGGGGGAGAAAAAAGTTGGAGTTGGATTAAAAAAGGAATCCCTTTGAGACTTGAAGTGGGTCCAAGAGATATCAAAGAAGATCGTTTTGGGTTGGCAAGAAGGGACAAAGCTCACAAAGATCTTTCTTTTTTTTCCAAAGACAATCTTTTATCCTCATTACCCGGTATTTTGCAGAGCATCCAACAGTCATTATATGACAAAGCCCTTCGTTTTAAGAATGAAAGGATACAAAAAATTGAAAGCAAAGAGGACTTTTATCGTTATTTTTCGGCAGAAAACACTTCTCCAGGTTTTGCTTTAGCCTATTGGGCCGGTGGAAAAGAGGAAGAAGAGATGATCAAAAAAGATCTGAATGTTACTATCCGCTGTATCCCCTTGGATCAGAAAAAAGAAGAGGGTCATTGTGTGATTTCGGGATTAAAGAGCACACAAAGAGTCATTTTTGCCAAATCATATTAATCAGGTGTTTGAAATGCTCAGTTTTTTTAGAAAAAATCAGAAAATATTTTTTATCTTCGTTACGATTGTTATTGTCATCTCTTTTATATTTTTTGGAGGCAATCAATCTCGTAATCAAGGGATATTCAAAGTAAAAGATGAGAAAATAGGTCCCGGTGTAAAAGGGGGAGTCATATCAAAACGAGAGCTTGAGCTTGTCAAATTAATTTTGAATGCTAATCCAGAGCTCAATCAAGTCAATAACCGTCTTCCTTATTTGATCAATAATAAATTCTTTCTAAAAGAGGTGGTTGATAAAGGGGTTGTACCTGTTTTGGCTAAAAAATATTTCCCTTACATACAAAGGGATCTGTCTAAGAAATGGCAAAATATCAGAAACTATACTCCTTATGAACATCCTTTCCAAAAAGATCTATCCCTTAATTCTCTATGGAAACAATTCAATCTTCCCATAGAGAAGACTTTATCTGCTTTGAAAAACACTGAAAAACCAGACCAACTTTATGCTTTTGATCTGCTAAAAGAACTTTACAGCGCTCAGACAAAAATTTCTCCCGATATCCTTAAAATGCTTGTAGCTTATCAGCAAATGAACGAGGGGATCGAGAACAGCGATAGAAATTTAGAAGGTCGTGATTTTTATTTATTTCACTATCACTCTTTGGAAGAGTGGATGGGATCTGATTTTCTAAATATTTTGAGCCAAGTGGTGATAAATGGTGCTTTTCTAGCTGAAAGTGAAGGAATAAAAATTTCTTATAAAGAAGCAGAGAAAAGTTTGATTGAGCACCTATCAGTTGAGTTAAAAAAAATAAGAAGAGAGGAGGATAATGGCTATTTATATATCAAAGATTATTTATCCCAAGAAGCTTATGGCATAGGTTATGATTATAAAGAGGTCATCAAAGCCTGGCGTTATATGCTTCTTTTTCAGGCTCTTTTTGAACAAAAACTTAAAAAAATTGAACAAGATCCTTTGATGGGTCCCCAATTATATACCTCTGATGAGGAAATCATAGAGGCTGAACTCTACACATTACCTGCTGAACTGAGTATCAAAGATTACACAGATTTAATGCTTTGCCAGATTTATCTCGATAGAGCGACAGACAGCGCTTCTTTCTCATCTTGGCCTACAAGAATTTTATCAGTTGAGGAGGTGTATCAAAATGAGCCTTCTCTCGTAGAAGAAAAAATCGATATTGCTTACGCAGAAGTGACTTTAGAGGACCTTCTTTTTCGTGTAAGCTTAAAAGAGTTATGGGATTGGGAAGTGAAAAATTACCAAGTCTTAAGAAAACGTTTCAACGACCTTTTTTCGAAGGATGCGACCACAGATGAAGAGCGTTTATCTGTTTTACAAAATCTACCAGAAAAATTAAAAAAAGACGTTGAAATATGGTCTCGAGAGCAAATCATAAAAGAGAAACAAAATTTTAAAGAATTGGTTTTAAATACAATACCTACAAAACAAATGAGCTTATTGATCAGAGAAGGGTCTTCTCAGTCCTCTCTTAAAGGGATTAAAGATTTGTCTAAACTGAAATATGAACTGGCTGAAAAAGGTCCTGTTTTGAACGGCTATACTCAAGATGGATCTCATTTTTATAAAATCATGCTCACTCACAAAGGCGATAATAGACGAGTGTTATCTCTTAAAGAAGCGAGAGATGAAGGTGTATTGTTGGCTATTTTGGAGAAAAAATTTAAATCTCTTTATCCTCAAAGCAGTTTGTCTGAAAAGCAAAAAACATTCGCCGAAAAACTCTATCCTGATCTGTTAAAATCTATTCAAGACAGTATGAAAGAAAACGTGGATAAGATAAATCAAGATCAGCAGAAAGATCTTTACAGTTATCGCTTTCTCAACATATTTATTGAGGCTTTATTAAAACACACTCCAAAGGAAAACACTCTTTGGTCTCTAGAGAAAAAAAATGTGAGTTTGCCCGTTTCTTCTCTCAGCTTAAATGAGAAAAAAGCTCTATTAAGTACGGCAGAAGGAAAAGAATCTTTGCTGTATATCTCTTCTAATGGTGAGATGAGTTTAGCTAAAGTGATCAAGAAAAAGATCACTTCAAAAGTGGATGAGGAAAAAAGAAGAGCGACAAAAGTGCTGCTAGAAGCTCAAGTCATAGAAAGACAGTCTAGCAAGCTTTTACAAGAAATTGAAGATAAAAAAGCTGTATACTTATTGGAGGGCTTGTGAGCTTATTTGAGCAGCTGCCTTCTGTTTCATTTTTAGATTGTTTTGATGTTAAAATAGACATTCCTTACAGCCATTCTTTTGAAGACAAAAGAATGAAAAAGAGCTCATTCAAATCTTTACAGCCTTACATGAAAAGAGAGAGTTCTTTTGATTTATCGATAGGATGGAATGAAGAAGGATTATTTATTGTTTTGGAGGATCAAGAAGATCATATCAGAGCTTCTTGGCCAGACTATCGAACAGCTGACGCTTTCGAGTTATTCATCGATACAAGAAACTTAAAAAGTGCTGGCTTTATTCATCGTTTCTGTCATCATTTTGTTTGTCTTCCTGTACCGGTGGAGGGGATCCAATTTTGTGAGGTGACACAGTTTCGCTCAGAAGACTCTCATGAGCTTTCAGATCTAGTTGAGGCTGAATTAAAGGTTCTGAAGCAGAAAAAAGGATATAAAATGTTGATTCATTTGCCGAGAACTTGTCTTCATGGGTATGACCCTTCTTCTATGCACCAATTAGGGTTTGCTTACAGATTAAACAAAACAGGAAAAGATTCGGAATCTTTTCCTCTTTGTTCGGAAAATTATGCGATAGAAAAACATCCTTCTTTATGGGCCACCTTAGATTTAAAATCATGATTTTAGGTTAATTTATGAAAAAAAAATACACAGAAACCCACGAATGGGTTCGCGGTGATAGTGAACAAACAGCTCTTGTGGGGATTTCCAATTATGCAAGACAAGAGCTTGGTGAAATTGTTTATGTGGAGATGCCCAAAGTAGGCTCTTTAATTGAGCAAGGAGAGCAGGTGTCCGTATTAGAGTCCACAAAGGCCGCTGCCGATATTTATTCTCCTGTTTCCGGGAAAATCATTGGAATCAACAACATTTTAAACAAAGATCTACAACCTCTCAATCAACAACCAGAAGAAGAGGGGTGGTTATTTAAGATTGAAATATCAAAAAAAGAGGAACTAGATCATTTACTAGATGAGGAAAGCTATAAGCACCTCATCAAAAATGTGTAGTTTGTTTGAAAACATAAGATGTTTCTAAATGCCTGATTTCCCCTTCAGATTTATAAAAGGTTTTTGCCTTTATTTTTTTTGGTTCTTCGTGCTTTTATTCATGACTCTTTTTTTCTGTCGTGATTTAATCATAGAGAATGTTTTTTCTTATCAATTGGCAAAGTTAAAAGACAACAATATCGGCTTTCAATACGAAAGTGCGTTATGGGATAGGAATCATGTTGTTCTAAAAGGCATCCGTTTTCATGATGATGATTATGAAATCGAAGTGGACAATGTCAGATTATCTTTTTTATTTTGCTTTTCTTTATCTCCTCTTCATGTTGATGTTCAATTCAATCAACCTAAGATTTTATGCCATTCAACAAAAGTCCATCGTTTGAAAGGGGAGTATTTTCAAGAGACAAACCTTTTTTTGTTGGGAGCTCTTTCTTTAAATATAGAAATTGAAAAAGGATCTTTTCTTTTAGATCCCTCTCATGACAAACCTTTTATGTTTGAATTATTAAAAGAGAGAAGAGAAGAAGCTAAATGGCATTTCAATATTTATAAAGAACAGGAGAATCTTCAAGGAACTTTTTGTTCTTTAAACAAGGGGTATGAACTCCAAGCCGATCTAACAAATATAAGTCTATCCTATCTTTTGGAGCTCAGCTCTTTTATCGATCCTTCCTTACACTTTATCGAAGCAAAAAAAGGACATGTGAGTGGGTCTTTCCACGCTCTCTTAAACGGTTCAGCTGGCTGGGTATTTAAGCACTTAGATTTAGAGGCCAAAGACTCTACTTTTGTCATTCAAAATCAAGTAGACTTTTATGCAAAAAATTTAAACGTGCAATACAAAAAAGAAAAAGAGGTTTTATTGAAGCTTGAGAAGGGGGCTTTGCATTCTGATACACACATCTCTCCTTATAGTTTAAAAGATGTTGAAGCTTTTTTTCTCTTTGATGATAAGCAAACGGCGACAGGATTTGTGAAAGGGGATCTTTCTTTTGAAAATAAATTGTTCCCTTTTCTCATCGATCATCAAATGATGGAAAAAAGTTTTGTCGAAGGTGGAGATGTTTCTTATTGTTACATTCAATGGACTCAATATTCTTCAAGTGAGCTTGTTTTGAACATAAAAAAGCTCGATGTTGTTTATCTTAATTTTTTATGTGCCTTATTTAAAAATCAATTCAGCCCATCTATTGACTTTACTGTGGAAAAAGGGGAGGTCTCTAGCCAGTTGAGACTCATATGGGATAAAAAAAATCCACTTAGGTGCGCTGTAGAGAGTTTTGTTTTGCGGGATTTTAATTTGCAGTTAGCAAACGCCCATTTGAGGATGCCTCACATTGAGGGAACAGCTTTTTTAGAGCAAAATAAATGGGAGAGATTAAAGATTCAGTCGGATGAGGCCGAATTTATCTGGGAAACAGATAATCAGACCTACGCCTTAACAAATCTTAGCTTAATGATTGAACACTCCTCTCAAGAGGAGAAGGAGTCTATTCTTAGAGGCCACTTTAAAGAGATCCCTTTTTCCTTGAAAGGGCAAAAAGCAAAAAACGGCTTTATTTTTCATTTGGAATCCTCAACAAGCTGTAAAGAATTATTATCTTCTATTTTTGATGTCAGGATCGGTTGTCCCGAAAAAGATTGTCAGTTAAAGGCTTCTATTTTTCAGTCTTTCGATGGGAAAGGTTCTTTGGAATTCACATTAGAGGCGGGAGATCAAATCTTTAAGTCGGCAAATCGTTGGGATGGGATAGACTTGGCACAAAAAAGACTCACAAGATTAGAAGGAGGCTTTCATTTGTCTTCTTCATCTTTTACTGGCTATGATTTTCTTCTCAGTCCATCTGAAGATAAAACGTCTCTTTCTGGAGCCCTCTCTATCAAAGGGCGTTATAATGAAACAATCCTTAATTTAGAAACAGAGGTTAAAGACCTTGTTTTGCGGCAGGGGCGCCATTTGCTTCATTTAGACACCCACTCTTTAAAAGGTCATGGGGCTTATCATTTTGAGAAAAAGGAACTCACTTATCAAACAAACTTAGCTAATGGTCGCTATGAAGATCTGGGGACAGGACTGATTCTAGATGATATCAGCACAAAAATCACCTGGCAAAAGGGATCTCTTTTTTTAGATAACTTTAAGGCTCATTTAGCGGGTCTTTCTTTAAAAGCTAGAGCTAGTTGCGGACTTCCGAAGAAAGAAAGAGGTGAACTCATCTTTAAAGAGATCGCTTTATCTGGACCTGTTGACGGGATTCATGATTTTTTGGTTAAGCAAGGATGTAATCTTAAGAAAATGATTCCTTCTAAAGGAAGAATCGATCTCAATTCGGGATCTTCTTTTGTCTCTATTGGATGGTCAATAGGTGGTTTCCGATATGATTTTATGGTTCAAGGAGGCTTAAAAGACCTTGAAGGTGAATGGTGCGAATCTATCTTTTATGAGAAAGGAAAAGTTTCTTTTGAATTAGATTCTTTTAAAAACAGGGTCACTGTGAAAGACGCTGAGGCTTGTATAAGATTAAAAAATGACAGATATGAATTAAAGGTTGTGAATGCCTCGTTTCCTATACAAGTTAAAGATAACGAGATCTGTCATGTCACCTGTTTTTTAGAAGAACAAGGAAAAGAGGTGGCTCGCTTTGAGGGTAAGGCTGTAAAGAAGCAAGATGACTGGTCTTTGTTGTGCGATCAGAAAAAAACGTTTTTATTGGCTTCTCCTCTTTTTATCAAAGAATGCCTGATCAATAAAGATGGATTGAAAGCGTGCCAGTTATCCCCTCAGCTTCTTTTACCGTCACTGCCTAAAATCAGTCATCTCCTCTATGAGTTGGATCTTGTTGAAAAGGATTTTTTAAGCTCTATCGAGGGGGGTGATTGGCAAGGACATCTGGATGTTGATTTCGTTTATAAAAATGGAGAAGGTGTTTTTAAAGGGAAAAGTCAGAAAGCTTTTTATCAAAAAAAGCCGATATCTATTGATATTGAGTTAGAAAAAAAAGGTGATCACTACAGCCTTAAAAAAGGTCAATGGGCTGATTTTTCTATAAATGGAGAGTTTCAAAATAAAGGAACGGTGATTGAAGCCCAATCATTTCGTTTAGGCTTTCATAAAGCTATTTTTGAGGGAAGAGGGGCTTTTGATATTTTGGAGAAAAATTTAAGAGGTTCTTTACATCATTTCAGCTATCAATCTGTTTATTTAGATCGACCTTTAGATATTGAAGGGACTCTTGACTCCCATATCCAAGGAGGTTGGCATAAAAATAAGGAGGAATGGATCTTAGATATAGCTTTAAAAGGAGTCTTTGATTGTTCTTCGATTCAGTCAAGGTGGGCCCAAACTGAGTTCATGCGGATTTCTTTGACTTCTCATCAGACTCTTTTCATTGAGGGAGTGGATATGCGAGAAAAAGAAGATAAATGGAAACTATCTCTTTCTCAATTTGTTTATAACCCATCTAGTCAAGAAGGTTCTTACGAAGGGCTTACATTAAAGATCAGCCACGAAAATCATAAGCTTTTTTCTTTGTTACCTTGGCCTATTTTATCGCGTATCTCTTCAGACGAACAAATGCAGTTTTCTTCCAAAGGTCGGTGTGTTGATTGTAAGTGGAATCACGATATGAAAATCGGGCCTCATCGGATCGACATAGGTGATGTGCCATGCTTTTTAGAAGACACTCATTTGGGCTGGAATGGAGAAGATTTTCTTTATACATCCCGTTTGAGAGTTGGTAATAAAGTTGTTCTTTTGTCATCTAAAATCAATACACAAAACGAAAGATTAGGGATCATTAAAATACAATATCCCCAACTAGACAACCCTTTGAAATGTTTATTCAAACTCAAAGAAGATCATTCTTTGGATATTCATCAGATCGATGGAGAGATCCCTGGAGCTCATGTGAGTTTCAAAAAAGGTAAAGAAGGATGGTTGAAGGGACTCATCGAAATTGACGGCGTAAATTTTGCTGACGCTTTCCCTTTTTCTTTAGCTCAAAAAATGAGAGATCTGAAAATAAATTCCCGATTGAGGGTAGATGGGGCCTTAAAATTAGCTTACGGGGATTTAGCGAATTCAACTTTTGAAGGGACATTGACAGGTCAAGATGCCACTCTTCAAGGTATTGTACTCTCATCACTGAAAATGGATCTTTATTGGCGGCAAAAAAGCCTTCACCTAGAAAACCTTGTGGTGAAAGATGAGGCCTTTAAGGCACATTTTCCTTATATTCATTTCTATCCGATTAAAGAAGAGTGGTTTTTTTCAATCCCGAAAATCGCTATTTCTCATTTTCATCCCAGTCGCTTAAAGAAACAAACGAGAGAGCATAAAGTAGATCAGCAAAATGCTTTCATCATTAAACATGTTGATCTCAGAGAGATATCAGGTAAAATAAAAGATAGACATTCTATATCAGGATCAGGTTCTTTTGTATTTTCTAATCATCATAAAAAAGATCCCCGCTTCTTTGATTCTTTTTTGAAGAAACTAAAAATGTGGGGATTAGATCCCCAAATTTTAATTCCCATCCAGGGGCAGGTTAAGATAGAGCTCGTGGGGGACAAGATTATTTTAGCGGAAATCAAAGAGGTGTTCAGTGAAAGCAGGCATTCAGAGTTTTATCTCGCTGAAGACAAAGGGGTGTCTTACATGGATTGGAATGGAACGATCGTTGGTTATTTTCGGATTAAGCAAGATGTCAGCTTAAAACTCATAGAACCTTTTATTCTAACAGTCAAAGGAAATATCAAAAAACCGAAGTACGGGATCAGCAAGTGAGAGATCAAACACAAAGTATTCCTTGCTTTAAAAGATGCGAAATCCTCATCTCTTTTATGAAACTGTGCAGGAATTGGATAAATAAGTATGTCTCCTCTTTTATTTTTCCTTGTATCTGTGTGCATTGCAACAAAAAAAATGAAAACTCTTTGCGTATTTTATGTGCCGATTGCTTGTCTGATTTACACATTCTCCAAAAAGCCGGTCGCTGTGACGGCTGCTTTTCTGTATTGAATGAAAAAGAAAGCTGTTCGGTCTGTCAATCGGAATACCGTTTATATGAAAAGTTGGCCTTTGTTTTCGAAGATGATGACATTTTAAGATCTCTTCTCAATAGTTATCATCAAAAAAACAGAATAGATATAGCCAAGGTGGTCGCCTCTTTTTTGGTCATTCAATGGTTCAATCTATATGAAGGTTATCCCGATTTTATCCTTTGGATTTCTCACCACGGGGATCATCTGTATCCCAAGAGGGATCAGTTGATGAACTTGGTGGCCGAGCACATGAGTGAAATGATGTTTATGAAAAAAAAATCCACTCTAAAAACAAAAGTAAGTTTTGTAAAGACCATCCAGCCTTATCAGATAAAAGAAAAAATTTTCACAGTTTCCGATCCTATTTCTATTAAAGATAAAAAAATTTTGTTGATAGACGATATTTTTGATGCAGATAAGCTTCTTATCAAAGGCGCAGAAGCTTTAGAGGCTTGCTCCCCATCGAAGATTTACCTCTTAAGTTTTTGCTCTTCCTCATTTTAAATTTTTTCTTACTACAAAAATCTTAAATGAATATGCTCAGGAAAATTAAAGAGCCTAGTATTCATTATGAAGTTTTCTAAAGTATTTACATATATAGTTTTATGTTTTATTTATCTTTCTCATGCTCATCTAGCTGCAACGCCTAATGCTTTCATTTTTTCTTCGGGATCTGGTAAATTATGGTTTTTAGATACAAATACAAATAGTGCTCGTCCTATTTTCTCTTCTCAGACAGACCAAGGATTTGCCGCCTCTTGCTTGGCGCTTTCTAAGGATGGTAAAACTGTTTATATCCCCAATATAGGGATTAACGCTAATCCTAAGGTTGATGTTATATCGATGACTGGTTTTTCTACTTTTGAGCAAAGTAGTATCCCTCTCGCCCTCTCCCCTCAATTTTTATTCTTAGCTGAGACAACAGATCAAAAAACACATTTGATTGTGACAGGCTATAACACCAGTTGCTCAAATATTGGAGGTCTTCTCTTTATCATAGATCCTCTCACTAACAACTCTGATCAATTTTCTGTAGGCAGGATGCCTATACATGCCATACTTGTAGGTGATAAGGTTTATGTGGCCAATAGAGATGATAATAATATCACCGTTGTTGATTTGATCAATAAGAGCACATCGATCATCATCGACCCTTCTTTTGACGCTCCTATTCGATTGCTGGCTCAAGGCTCTCTCGTTTATGTTGCTAACAAAAACATTCCTTTAGTGACCGTGATTGATACGACGACAGATCAAGTGGTTGATCTGATTGTTTTTGAGAATTTTATCAACGACCCTAACTACGCTAGCTCTGTTGGATTAAATGAAATCAGATATCACCAAAACACGTTATGGGCCTCTACCATTAAAGATCTTCTTTTTTTTAATCTCAGCGATCGAAAATCTTACAGGATTCCGTTTAATAAAGCAGGAAGTTTAGACAGTAATTTAGAGATTTTCAATTATCCTAATCAAGCCCCCACTTTATTTGCTGTTAATGGCACAGATAGTGCCTTAAGAGTGACTCTCACAGATCCTCTAACTCTCTTCTCATCATTCGGGGTAGAGAATGGGGCTTATAATCTAGCCGGATCTCCTGATGGTGCTGTTTATATTGTGAATAAAGATAGCTCGTCAATCACAAAATGTCCTGTTAATAATTCAGTTACAGAAAGAATCTCTTTAGATGATGGGCAGGGAAGCTCTATGTCACAACCAACAGTCATCGCCATTCAGCCTTCTCCTTTACCTCCTAAAAATTTGTCTGTTAAGCAGAAATACGACTATCAAAACAAAAAGTTTGACCATTCTCTTTCGTGGGAAGCTTCAGAAAGCTTGACCACTGGAACAAATATTTATTTAAACGATAAAAAACTAATTTCTTTACAACCTTCTACCACCCTTTTTTATCATAATCAAGACATTAAACCTAACCAAACAAGCCCTTACGCCATCACTTCTTTTTACGACAATCAAGTTGAAAGCAGTCGCTCAACTTTGACAAAAACATTTCCCCCTGTTGTACCTAAATTAGACCCGATAGATCCAAGCTCCTTGGGGGTATGTACCAATGCTGTTGTGACTTTGAAGTGGGCGGGAAAGACAAGTAGTGATCAATTCACGGTTTATCGTTACGCTACCGGAGAGGCTCCCACGATTTTATCCAATCCCTCTCTTATATCTTCTTCACCTTACGTTTATCAAGTAACAGACACCTTGTCTGATCTAAAAAAAACTTACGATTACTATTTGATTCACACGGTTGATGGTGATGATATCGGTGAAGTGGATCAAGATGGAAAGCCCCTGATGGCTTCTTTATCCTTGCCTGTAGTCCAACACAATCCTGTTCGTATTGAACAGAAACCGATGCTTCAATATGGTCAAAATATTGAATATCTATTCAGTTGGTCTGGTGAAGAAAATGTCGATTACGATATTTACGTTAACGATCAATATGTATCTAAGGTGGTAGGATCTGTTTCTTCCACATTTTCTTATATAGACACCACCGGAGATAGTTTAAAAAATTCTTTAAATGTGAAGGTGGTAGGTTGTAAAGATGGAAGCGTTTACCAAGCTTTTGGATTAAAGCCTAAAATAGAGTTTCCTAGTTCTCTTTCTTTATCTATCGTTCCCAATTCAGACGAAACGGTTTCTTGTTCTCTTCGCAAAGTGAAATCCCGTTTGAAATGGTCCGGGCTGGATAATGTCAAGTATCGTATATATGGATCTTCCACTTCTTCATTAGCTTTTGTAGGAGAAGTTCAAGGGCACAACGGCGATTGTTATTTTGAATGTGAAGAGCCCAATAACTCAACAGACGTTTTTTACTACTACGTAACGGCTACCTCGAGTGATACACAAAATACACCGCCTCTTCATATAAATATTGAAAGTGAAGGAGCGAGCGTTAAATTTGAAAGGGCAAGTACGTCGCTCTCTAACGTAAGCTTAGAATCGATCCTTAATTCTCTTCAGATATCTTGGATACTTCCCTCTCCAAGTTCCACTTTTAACATCTATCGTTCTTGGGCTGGCCAAACAACGCGGATTTTGAATGAGGGGTCTTTAGCAGGAACTCTTATGGATCCTGGAGCTTTTTATCTATACAAATACTTAGATAGTGCTATCACTATAGATCCTTATCAAGAATATCAATATTGTTTATCTGAAGTAAAAGGAGGATTGGAAAGTCGATATTTAACAGCCACTAAATTTGCTCTTCTTAAAAATCTGACTTTAGTCCGTTTGGGTAACGAGAGATATGAATTGTTGTTAGATCTCCCTTCTTTTGTTTCACGCTGTTTATTGTATTTACCTGGGCAAGGAGAAGATGACGCTATACAAATACTTGATTTTCCTTATAAATTTAATGCGGGAGGGGATTTTCAACAAATTAAGTTAGAATATGTCAATAAACAAAATCTACCAAGCGGGATAAAGCAACAACCCACAGTATCCTTTTTACCTTCTATCGAAGTCGCTTCACTGAATCGCATTGTAAAAAATACAAACGGATCGTTCGTTCTTAATAATAAAATCAGCTATACATTACCTATTGGTACAAACATAACAAAACTGAAAGTTGAAAGGACTTCTCAAATACCCAAATCATTCACAGTAGATGTGGTCGGCAGTGGTTTATTGTCTTTTGAAGATCCCGATGATTTATTATTAACTGATAATTGTAGCTATCACATCACGAGCTTAGATACCAACACGTTAACAACTCCTATTGAAGGGGCTTATCTCGATGTGGTCCCTAAGCAAAATTCTTTGCAAGATCTCACGCTAAGATACTCTTTAGCTAAAGAGAATGATAACGTTAAAAAAAGGATCAAGTTGACATGGCAAGAAGTGGAGTCTTGGACATCCTACAAGATCACCCGTTTCATGATAGGAGATCCCCAGTCAAGATATGAGTATAGTCCAGCTCAGATCGTGAAAGATTCACAAAATAAAGTCACTTTTGAAGATCCTTTAGCCCTAGATCCTATTAAAGCCTACACATATTTTGTGGTGGGGGTGGATTCTAATGGGATAGAGAGCTTACCTCAAGTGATTCAGGAAGCAGCAAGTGTAACAGCTAAATTAAGCCAAACTTCATCAGGATGCACAGGGACACCGACTTATCAAAACATCTTGAGTGAATTTAGTGGGGGGGCAGGGGATACTACGTACTATGTGTACAGACAAGCAGACGCAGTAACAGAATCTGTAACAGCTAATGGTTCTAAAGCTTACGATGTGCTATCCGCTGATATCATCTACAATTATTATGTCTATGCAGAAATCGGTAACACCACTTCAGTAGCGTCTGTTTTATCTACAAAACAAGTGGTGGCTCCACAAAACCTGAAATTAACATATGGGTTATCGACAGGTGACAACGGTGTGAAAAAGAAGATCCGGTTGACATGGAAACAAATAGGAGATGTATCTCATTACAAGATCAAGCGTGTTGGAGGAGGAGATCCATATTTTGAGATAGATATTCAAAAAGATGGGGATAATCAAGTCATCTTTAACGATTCTGATGAGTTAGATCCCACTCAAGTACACACCTATTGTGTGATTGGAGTGGATGCTAATAGTGTAGAGAGTTTACCTGAGGTTATTCAGGAAGTAACAGGGGTAAAGGCTGAAATCAACCAAACTTCATTGGGATGTTTAGGGACACCGACTTATCAAAACATCTTAAGCGGGTTCAGTGGAGGGTTAAGCGGGACGACTTACTACGTCTATCGACAAGGTGAGGCCAGTTCAGATATTGTGATCTCTAATGCTCCCAAAACTTACACAGTGGCTTCAGCCGATAGTATCTACAAGTACTACGTTTATGGGGTTGTGGGCAACACGATGTCAACAGCATATCCTTTATCTACAACACAAGTTGCGGCCCCACAAAACCTGAAATTAACATATGGGTTATCGACAGGTGACAACGGTGTGAAAA
>JBMLRQ010000039.1:0-19505 GCA_049240945.1 Rhabdochlamydiaceae bacterium | reverse complement strand
ATATTTTGAGATAGATATTCAAAAAGATGGGGATAATCAAGTCATCTTTAACGATCCTGATGAGTTAGATCCCACTCAAGTGCACACCTATTGTGTGATTGGGGTGGATGCCAATCAAGTTGAGAGCTTACCTCAGTTGATTGAAGAAATTAACCCGCTAGTTATAAATGTAAGGCAAGATAACAAAGATTGTGCAGGTTTAGGATTTTCGAACCGCTTGGATTGGACAGCTTTGTCTAATACCAGAGAATATATTCTTTATCGAAAAGGAGTGGGAGAGATTTATAGAGGTGTAGGTACAACATACACGGATTCTCAGGGGATTCTTTCTGATGAGAGCTATACATACTATGTTTACGCTATAGATCAAGATAATCAATACACAGCTGCAGCTGTTATGTCAACCAAAAGCGTTTCAGCTCCTTACGCTCTTTCTATTTATAAAACCAATGATCAAGGTTCTTTGAAAAACACGTTAAAATGGAAATTTAAAGATTTATCTCAAGCGACCTTTAATATTTACACAACAGATAGCCAAGGTCAGATTTCTCTTTTAAAGAGAGTCTCTTTGACTGGTTCTCAACAAAATCAGGACTATGTCTATACTTATGTCGATAATTCTTCCTCTTCAGATATTAAGGGTTACTGTATCACCTATATCGACCTTGATGTAGAAAGTGCTAAAGTACACGCCACTTTACCAGAATCAGTCAACAATTTATCGGGCTCTTTAAAAATTGATGTAAGTCAATTGTCAGGCTACATTCAATTAAATTGGGACGAATATATGGATCCCTCAAGAGTTTATTACCGTTTATACAGAAACAATCTTTTGATAGCTGACGTTGTCTCTCCTCATTACCAGGATACGGAGTTAGAGCCTGGTCAGATTTATAATTACACGGTTTCTGCTGTTATAAAAGGTGTTCAAATAGGGGATACAATAGAAGGTTTGGGGGGTACATCTACAGTATCAGCAGGTCCTTTACCTGTCACAAATATAGATGTAAAAGAAATCATTTTATCGTGCACGGATTCGGAAGCGCCTTGTGCACAAGGGTCTAAAGTTTATCAATTAGTCTCTTGGGTGCCTCAAGGCCCTCAGTCTAACGTGAAAAACTACAAGATTTATAAAAATGGAGTCTTATTAACGACTTTAGGGTCCGATGCCTCTTCTTATGAAGATTGTGATGTTTTAGAGAGAACGGCATCTAATTATTGCGTAACTGTGGTCGATACAGTGGATATTGAAGGGATACCTCGTCAATCTAAAGAGACGTTATTAGCTCCGTTACCTCCTGAGAACTTACTGATCACAAAAGTAACAACTCCTTGTGTAAGTTCGTTTTCTTACAAGATTTCGTGGACCCGTAGCCCTTCTGATATAGTTAATTACTATAATATTTATCGGAATAAAGAGCTGATCAGCAGGATAGCGGCTCATTCTCCTTTAGTTTATCAGGATGACCAGGTTCTAAATGGTTCTGTTATTTATTGTGTAAAAGCTGTATACGCCAATGGACAAGAGAGTAGGGCTGCTGTCATCGCGTATGTAGAAAATTGATAAGTAAAATTCAAAAGGGATTTGAAGTATGAAACGGTATTCAAAAAGAAGATTCTCAAAAAAGGGGAGTTTCAAATTAATAGGAGGGATGGCCTTGATGTTTTTTGGTCAAACGCCTCTTCTTGAAGGGTTAGCATCAAGCACGTGGACAGGTCCGTCAAAAGAAGAACCATCTCCCTTGGGATGGAACTCTCCTTCTTACTGGTGGAACGAGGAGGTTCCTCGCTCGGGCTTATCGATTGTTTACGTCGATAAGGATTATTCTTCTTGTTCTTTTAACAATATTGAAAATCTAAAAATACCGGAAATTTCTATTAACTTATACAATCCCTTACAAAATTGTTGTATCGGTTATGACCCAATAAAAGATGAAGTGATCGGTCAACCCATACAAATCAATTCTCAAGGCTATATATCTTTTAATGCGCATTGTAATGATGCGATGGCTATGTTAGCCCATATTCATTTGCTAGGCTCTGTAAAAATCCGTGAATTCAAAAATATAGATACAGTTTTTTTACAAGCCCCCACAAATAGTATGCAAAACGTTTACACTTTAAAAGGTATATCAGGTGAAGGTCCTTTAATATTTGAAACAGGAGACTCATCTTTTAGACTTTTGGGGCGAAATACATATAAAAAAGGGACTCTTATAACAAACGCTTCTGTGACTATTGACCATCCTGAAGCCTTCGGGGAGGGGCCTATAGAGTTAGATGGAGGAAGTTTAACGAGTGAAAAAAAATTAGAAACACCTTTAAAAAACCCTTTGATTGTATCGGGGGAAGTTGTTGTTAATGCTTTGGATGGAGCTTCGCTTCATTTATCTGGAGAGATCTCTTCTCAAGGTAAAATCCGAATTGAGAACAATCGAGGTCAGTTGCTTATCAATGGAAACAATACATATACAGGGGGCACATACATAGGTTCTTCTCAATCAGTGTCTATCGGTCATAGCCGAGCTTTAGGAGTTTCCTCGGTTGTTTTGGGGGATGATTCTGTGTTATCAATCGTAGAAAATGATCTCAGTATCTCTAATGATTTTCAGCTCGAAGGTCAAAAAGTGAGTATTGATTCGGCTAACATGAAAAGCACTTTTGAAGGATCTTTCTACTCGTTTTTTCCTTGTCAACTTCAGATTCAAGGGGAGAATAGTCAAGTGAAGTTAAAAGGAAAAAGTTCTTTTTTCGGAGAAACTTATATCCAAGGAGGGGCTCGACTTATTTTAGCTCATCAAGATGGAATAGGATCTAGCACTCTTCATATCAAGGATCGAGGGATGATTGATTTTTCAAAAGAGGTGAATTCTTTTCAAAATCCGATTAATTGCTCTGGGTCAGTTTTTTGTTTTGTGGATGCAAATCATAACGTTTCTTTATCCAGTGCTTTGAATAAAGATTCAAACCCTCATTTACTCACAAGCTCAGATGACACAGAAACATACTTTTCTAAAGTGGGTTTAGGCTCTTTAAACTTAGAAGGAGGGGATAAATTTTCTTTTCCTTTGATCAAAGTGGATGAAGGATCTTTGCTTGTTAACAAATCAACCGACACCTCCATTGAGGTGTCCAAATCTGCGCGCTTAGGAGGAAATGGGGATTGTTTGTCGATATATAATCAAGGCGTCGTCTCTCCAGGTTGTAGCATTGGCACCTTGACAACCTCTTCTTTTGAACAAACATCTTCGGGGGTTTTAGAAATTGAAATAGCTTCCTTTCCTCAAGTCGATAAATTGGTTGTTGAGGGAGAGGCTCGTCTATCGGGTACTTTAAAATTGATAAGTTTACCAGGTGTTTATCAAAAAGGTCGTGTGTACGATTTTTTAGACGCTCAATCAATAGAGGGATCTTTTTCTCAATTGGATTTTTCCCAATCTATTTTTAGCTCTTCTTCTCTCCATCTTGATTCTGATGGTTCAAACCATCAACGTTTAGTTATCGACCAAAACCGTTTACAGTTCAAAGAGTCCATTAAAGGAGTTAACAGTCAAAAAATTGTTAAAAATTTAGAAAAAAAGGTAGATAGTTTTTCTCCTTCTTTAATAACAGAGCTTGAAAGATTAGTTGAGAGCCCTAACCCGCAACGCACGCTTTTAAGACTCTCTCCCTCTTTTTTAGAAAGTTTAGCCCTCTTGAATATAGACAGCATGGAAGGATTCAACGACTCATTTAAGCATGAATCTTCTAGAGGTGTCACTGCTTATCTTATGGGAGAAAATAGGGAAAGATATCATTTTTGGATTAAGCCTTTGTACAGTCATCGTCACTTATCCGCTCATCAGGAGAATGTCGGTTTTAAATCCAGTCATAAAGGTATCAATGTGAGCTTTGATTGTGTGAATGAAAAAGGCTCACGGTTAGGGTTGATGACAGGCTACACAAAAGAGAGTATCAATGGGCAAGATGAATGTGGAGAAGCTAAAACCCAGTCAGGTATTTTAGGCTTTTATGGAGAGTTGCTCGGAGAAGAGTGGTATGTTAAAGGGTCTATTTCAGGAGTGGTTAGAAGGGGACTGGTTTCAAGGGCGATTCCGTTTAGTTCTCAAGATCGATTGGCTCATCATGAACATCAAGGATTAGGAGCTTCTTCTCAATTAGAGGTAGGCAAAGATTATCATATGGACGGTTTATTTTTTATCAATCCTTATGCGATTTTTGATTATCATTATTACCACCAGAATTCTTTAGAAGAAACAGGGAATACAGAATTCAGTCTGATGGTGAAAGATAAAAAATACAATCATATCCGGTCTAATCTTGGGCTCTGTATGACCAAAATACATCAAATAGGGGAGTCTTTTCTCTTTAAACCCTCTCTTTTCATAGGGTATCTTTGTCAGGCTCAAATGGGTAAAGATAAATACCAATCTCGTTTTGTCACAGATGATAGTTGGTTTGAAACTGATTTAAAAAGAAAACCTTGGCATTTGTGTCAAACAGGTGTGAATCTCAGTCTTTTATCCGATTTGGGTTTTCAATTGACTTTGTCTTATAAAGGGGCGTTCAATCATTTAACTTCTTTTCATACTGTGGGATTGGATTGGAATTTTAAATTTTAAGCATTCTATTTTTTTATTATTTAAATTTTATTAATATATTATTGATTTTATTTTCATTTTTTTATAAAATTTTTTTTAAAAAATAGAGGTGTAAAATGTCCGCTGTATTTTCTCGTAATGTATCCGTAAACTTAAACTGGGACAGGCATTTTGACGATGTCTTAAATAGGTATTTTCAAGATGTTAAGAAGGAGTGCGAAGAAGTTCTTGAAAATAAAGACAGTTCCTTTAGCTTAAGAAATTACTTGCCTTCTTTGCCACATTTTACTTATGTCGACAATAGCTGGGACTGGTCTAGTCATACAACTCATATTCATCAATCAAATGAAAAAACAGACAAAGATAAAGAGAAAGACAATCCAAGACAATTTCTATGGACTGGTGTGATTATAAGCGTTATTTCTGCTATCGCCATGGGTTTTATGTCATCCAATGATGAAAAATTATCTAAAAATAGAGAAGCCAATCAAGCAGCACTTACGACAATAAATCAACGTGATTTGCCAACGGGGCATACACGCCGCTTAATTGTTGAAGCGAAAATCAATTATGATGACTCAAAACATAAAAGAAGTATAGACTATCGTTTAGGGGTTATCACAATTCTTGCTGCAGGTATCCTTTTAACTCTTGGAGCTGTTTTAAAGTCTAATAAAGCTGTTATGGGTGGTCAGATAGGGGCTTTCACAGGTGTTGTTTACTCATGTTATCAAATAGCTCGCCATTGGTCTGATGCTTCAAAAGAAAAAAAATTGCTTGAAGAGATTAAACATCTATTTGATCTACCATCTCCTCCATCATCGGTTCCTCCTGCCTATGCTGATCAACCTGCTTATGTACCGGTTGAGCCTTTTGCCCCTCCTCCTTATGTACCGGTTGAGCCTTCTGCTCCTCCTGCTTATAAGCTCTAATCTTTTACAATTTTCCAAAAGAGCTTCTTTCCATGAAAGAAGCTCTTTCATAAAAACTAAAAACAAACTTCTTTCTTGACTCGAGAAATAGGCGTTAAACAAATTAAAAAATTATGTTTAGGGGTCTTGAAAATCACAAGAATAAGAGCCTTAAAATTTTAAGAATTTTAGAGAATGAAATAAAGGGTTTTTGATTTTTAGTCTACCTTGGAATCATCTATTTGATTTTTGGCCTTTAAGATTTGATGTTTTAGACTCTCATCTTTTTCAAGTTGGGAGCTTATCTTTTTCCAAGCGTGTAGAAGAGTTGAATGAGTTTTACCGCCAAAAGCCAAGGCTAATTTCATCAAAGAGTCGTTGATCAATTCTTTAGCTAAATACATAGCCACTTGTCTTGGAAAAGCAATTGTTTTAGAACGAGAAGAGCCTGTGAGATCCGCTACTTTGATATCGTAAATAGAGGCAACGCTTTTTAAGATATTATCGACACATACTTTTTTATGGGAGCTGTTTTGAAAAAGCTCATTTAAAGTTTTTTCAACAATTTCCTCGTTGATGTCTAGCCCCATGAGACGAGAATAGGCTGATAACCGATTAAGGGCTCCTTCTAATTGTCTGACATTGCTGAACAACCTCTCGGCTATATAGAATAAGATCTTTTGGGATATCTTCACCCCTTTTTGTTGAGCCTTGTGTTGTAAAATAGCCACACGTGTTTCAAAATCAGGAGCTCCAACATGAGCCACTAATCCCCATTCCATACGCCCTATGATTCTTTCAGATAGCTTGAGTTGGGAAGGTGTTTTATCACTTGTGATCACGATCTGTTTATTTTGATTGATCAACGCTTCGAAAGTATTACAGAACTCCTCTTCAAAATTAGTTCTATTTTGAAGAAACTGAATATCATCAACTAAAAGGACATCTAAGGAGCGGTAAAATTTTTTCATCTTATCGATAGATTTATTCCGTAAGTTATCGACCAAATCGTTGATGAAGGCTTCTGTTGTGATGTATTGAATGTTTAATTTTTTGTTTTGTTGTTTAATGGTGTGTCCGATAGCGTGCAATAAATGAGTTTTTCCTAAGCCTACGCTGCCGTGAATAAACAAAGGATTGTATGAACGGCCAGGACGGTTGGCCACCCCCAAAGCGGCTGATTTAACGAATTGATTAGCCGGTCCTTCGATAAAATTTTCAAAAATATAAGAGGGGTTTAATTTTAGATCATGTGAGACATCGTGAGCTATTTGATGAGGAACAGAAGGGATACTTATATTTTTTTCTGGCGCTTTTATCGAAAAGATAAGAGCAGGCTCTCCATTACTTCTAACAGGCAAAAAAGAAGTCAGATCTTTTTTATAATTATCTATAAGATATTGTTGAACAAAGATGTTAGGAACTTCAAGATGAATCTCGTCATCGGAGGCTTCTTTTAATATGATTGGAGAGAACCAGTTGTCAAATTCAGCTTGGGAGCAACGCTCTTCCATAAAACTGAGGAACTGTCCCCATAAATCTTGCGCCAACATAAAATAGATGATTTTGTGTTAAATTTCCCGATAATCTATCAATGTTTGCTATAAAGAATCAATCAGTAAAAAACGTAAAATAGGATAAGTTGTCTTCACTACACCTACAGGCTTTTTATTTTTTCAAATCAACAGAAGATGAACTTTCTGAGTCTGTTTGGGTCGCATGAGTCATCAGTAATACAGACGCTTGATCCACGATATAAGGATCTTCATGGGATAACAGCCTATTGGCTTGAGAAACACCTTGTTTATGATAACCCAAAGCAAATAGAGTTTTAGCTCGATTGAGCAAAGTGGGGGCGTGGTTAGGAGTGATTTTATTAGCTTTTTCTAAGTAATTAAGGGCTAAAAGATAGTCTTCTTTTTCCAGATAAATAGCTCCGAGAGTTTGTAAATGGTAAGAGTTTTGAGGCTCTAGTATGCATAGGGCTTCGAAGAATTTAAGAGCGATTTCGTACTTGCCTTGCTTAATGTAAGAGTACCCAACAAAACGGAGGTCTTCTAACTCATCTGTTCCCCAGTTCAAGATTTCTAACCAGTTGATCAAACTCATGTTTTTATCCTTTTTGGTATTGACATCTTTTGACGTTAACATCCGATGAAACTTTATCTAAATAGACGATAGTCTGCAAGAAGGTAATTAAAATGTGTTTTTCATTTGTCTGTTCTTGGGCTTCTTTTGCATCTAGCCAGTGTTCGTGACCTTGTTCTTCGTGTTCAAGTGGGTTGTGTTGCAAAGAGCAAGAGAGATTTTCAATTTTGTTGATGAGTTCTTTGACGGAATGCTCTGTGATTGGATAGATGAGAGTGTGAGCAAATAGAGTGCGATCTAAATGGTAGTTAGTGGGTTCCTTGAAAAGAGCCCAAGAAGAGTTTTTTTTGCTCAATTCAAATAAACTAGAAAATTCCGACTGAAAAAAGGGGGAAGCAACCGAAATTTCGGTATGTGCTGATATTTGATCTCCTTCTTTTATCAAAAGGGGATCGAATAATTTCTGATCTTGAGCATACCTGTTAGATGTATCTATTCCTAAATTATCTATTGTTCTAGGACTCATATTATATTTCTTATAGTTATTTATTTTTATTGTAATAACTTTTTTATTTAAATCTATTTTATTTTTTAATTCTTTTTTCGAAATAGGTGCTCTTATTTGGATTGTGCTCATTATTGTTTAATTTTCCCACTCATTCCCACATCCTATTTTTAATCGCTTAAGTCTTTTAATTTTAAGAGCTTTTTATTTTATTTTTTATTCGTTTTATCCTTGTTTTAAGGAAATAAATTGCTTAGTTTAGCTAAAAAGTGTTAAATTGTGGGAAAACAGGGGAAATATGGCTAGTAAGCGATTCTTTTTTAGCGGTTCTAGTGCGGCTAAGCTAGATGAAAAGAATCGTTTTGTCCTCCCTCAAAATATGCGTTATGGTCTTGTAGAAGAAGGAGAACTTGAGTTCACTATCGGACTAGGTTTAGGTGGCTGTCTAACTATCTATAAACAGAGCGATATCAATAAAATTGTTGAGAAGTTTCAGTCCAAACAACACGTAGGAAAGTTTCAGAAGTTTTTCACTTTATTCTTCTCCACTTTACATCAAACAAGCTGTGATAAAATCGGTCGAGTGATCATTCCAAGCGTTCTAAAAAAAGCTGTTCATATTGGGCAAGAAATTGTGATCGCGGGTGTTTTGGATAAAATTGAAATTTGGCCTAAAGAGAAATATGACCAACAGCTCACTGGATTGTTAGAAGGAACAGACCCTGAAATGAATTTAGCTAAATTGACAGAAGAAGCGTTTGCCTTGCTTGAAGAGGGGTCAAATGACGAAGGAGAAGAGTGATCTAGATCATCCTCATTTTTCGGTTATGCTCAAGGAGTTTTTAAGCTTTTTTGCTGACAAAAAGATACGAGTTTTCTTCGAAGGCACTCTAGGTGCCGGAGGACACGCTGAAGCTTTACTCTCTTCTCATCCAGAAATAGAGCTTTATATCGCTTGTGATAAAGATCCACAAGCGATTGATATAGCGAAAAAACGGTTGTCTTGTTGGCGAGAAAAATTGCACATCTACCAAGGAGATTTCGTTCAACTAGAACGTTATCTAGAAAGATCTAGGGTCGATAGCATAGATGGCGCTTTTTTTGATTTTGGTGTTTCTTCTATGCAAATAGATCAGCCTGAAAAGGGGTTTAGCTTTATGAAAGAGGGGCCTTTAGATATGAGAATGGACCCCAGCCAGCCTTTGACGGCTCAAAAGCTGATCAATGAAGCTAGCGAACAACAATTAAGTGACTGGTTTTTTCTTTACGGAGAAGAAAAAAAAAGTCGACAGATCGCTAAAGCGATCGTAGAAGAAAGGAGGAAATATATGATCAAAACAACAACACAACTATCTGACCTGATTCTAAAAGTCTTTAACAACAAAAGAGGTAAACTGCACCCAGCTACATTAGTCTTCCAAGCTTTACGTATTGTGGTTAATCAAGAGTTGTCCTCGATCAAAGAAGCTCTTTTGAAAAGTTTAAATTTTTTATCCAAGGGACAGAGAGTGGGAGCGATCAGTTTTCACAGTTTAGAGGATAGAATTGTCAAGAATGTTTTTAAAGAGGCTTGCTATTTATCCAAGGAAGATAAACGTCAAGGTCGAGGTGTACTTGCTCACTTAGTGACGAAAAAGCCTCTAGAAGCTGACTGGGCTGAACTTCGCTTGAATCCTCGCTCACGCAGCGCCAAGATGCGTTTTGCAGAAAAAAATTAGGACGGTGAGGTCGGTGTGGGAACAGCTTTTTTTTTTCGTCTTTCTATATGCTCTTTAGCTTTTTTTGGATCTCTTTATTTGCATATTCAGAAGCAAAACGAAGTGACGGATTTAAGGATTCAGATTCCTCTCGTTTCCAAAAACTTACGTGAGCTGAAAGAGCAAAACACCCGTTTGAAATATGAGATTGATCGATTAGAAAGTCCGGAAAAATTATTTCAGTATCTGCAAAATCCTCATTTTTGCCATTTGCAACATCCTTTGGAAAAAGAGGTGGTCTGTTTAAAAATCGTCAACGAGGAAAAATCTCAGTCGACAAATACAACGAAACAAACCGAGCATGTGTTTCCTTTGACGATTACATCCTATCCTTAGCTCTACTAGGGGACCCTAGAGCTATCATTTTTTCAGTTAGACCATTAGCTTGCTTTGAAACCTTCGATAGATCATTCATGTTTTTAGGTACCCACCCCATTTTCACGAACTGGGTGATCCCAATCAAACTTTCTTGAGCGCATTTAAAAAGATTGATCAAGCTAAGAGATAATAAGCCAAAGCTATATTCAAAATACATATTATCAGAACTAAGACTTGTGACAACAATCCCAACCAAAGAGCATTTTAACAAGCAGTAGCTGATACGAAATTGAAAAAAGCAAAGAGCCAATTTAAAAACAGAAGCCGCTAAACCTAAAAGAGGTTTGCTTTGAAATTCAGTCAAAAAAAGATGCAAAGAGTCAGCTGCTTCTATATCTTGTGGAGGATCTAGAGCTTTAAATGTATCTTTCAGATTGAAGCGGTAGCTATATTTGCTTTCGTCCTCATTCATTTTATCAAAGACTAAGAGGTCTGATGAAAACAGAAATTTGAAGGGGATTAACAACTCTTGAGTGCCTTTTTGTAAATTACAAGCTCCTAAGGCGATTCCCCCGTAAAAGTAAGAAGATAGAGGTTTATACCCTGTCACGGAATTCGTCATCTGCCGCCAAATAGAGGGTCTGTAGCGAGATTTTTCAAATAACAAACTCGTCATAAAACCGATTGTAGAAAAGACTGTGACGCTGACGGCTAAGAAAATCTGAGCCGCGCAGAGGGCGACTTTTGAGATAACAAAGCAAAGACCTTTTACGGATAAAGAAAGTTTGTGATTTAAATTTTGATGTAGGATATGCAGTTTTGGGTAATCATGGGGGATAGACAGAGGTCTTAAAGGGGAATTTGTTTCGAGTGACATAATAAAAAAATAAAAAATAATCCCAACTATAAAGCATTTTTTTCTTTTTAAGAAAGAATTAATTCTTGGAGCATTTTGCACATTTTCTCTTCTCAGGAAATAAAAACCGCGGTATCTTTTTTAAATAAGCCATCTGTTACCTATGTCCAAAAAGCCTTCTCATGTTTTTGATTTGCCGATTTCAATAAGAAAAAGATTGATGTGGGTTCTTTTTTTTCTTTCTTTCCTTTTTACTTTGTTGCTCATCCAGTTTTATAATATCCAAATGATTCAGCACGATAAATGGACCCGCTTGGCCTTAGCTCAACACCAGATCGTGGTTATAGAACCAGCTGCAAGGGGGCGATTTTACTCAAATGGCTCTATTAAAACAGGTCACCCTGATAGCTCTCAGCCTTTTGTGGTCGATATTCCCAAATTTCAATTGTTTATTGATTGCCCATCTATTCCTTTGGAATACAAAAAATCTGTGATTAACGGCCTCACTCAGCTGTTAAACTTAAGCCTCCCACAGCAAGAACAGTTGGCTCAGAAGATTTATGAAAAAAATAGGAGTTATCGTCTTGTTCGATGGCTAGATCCAGAAAAAAAAGTTCAAATAGAAAATTATTGGCTATCCTATATCAAAAAGAAAAGAATCCCTAAAAATGCTCTTTATTTTGTCAGAGATTATCAGCGGTCCTACCCTTTTGGTAAAATGCTCGGGCCTGTTTTACATACAGTGAGAGATGATAAAGACGAGCAAACCCATCAAAACATCCCTACAGGCGGTTTAGAATTAGCTTTTAATAAATATCTGAAAGGGCAAGAGGGAAAGCGGTTGATGATTAGATCTTCTAGACATGCTTTAGAAACAGACGAAGTGATCAGCTATCCGCAGAAAGGATCGGATATTTATTTAACCATTAACCATTACTTACAAGCGATAGCCGAAGAAGAGATCGAAAAGGCTGTGAAAAAAACTGAAGCAAAAGGAGGATGGGCCATAGTGATGGATCCTCATAACGGGGAAATTTTAGCTTTAGCTCAATACCCTTGGTTTTATCCTGCTGATTACCGTCGATTTTATAATAACCCTATTCTTAATCAGCACACCAAAGTGAAAGCCTTAACAGATCCTTTTGAACCTGGTTCGATCTTTAAACCAATCACGTTGGCTGTTTGTTTAAAAGCGAATCAAGAATTATCTAAACAAGGGAAAAAACTCTTGTTTGATCCTTTGGAAAAGGTGAACACGGATCCTTGCTTATTTCCTGGACGATCAAAAGTGATTAAAGACACCTCATTACATCACCACTTAAATATGAACATGGCTTTGCAAAAATCATCAAATGTTTATATGGCCAAGATGATCCAAAGGGTCATCGAACAAATGGGAGATGAGTGGTATCGTCATGTTTTGCACGACGTATTTGGATTTGGTAAAAAAACAGGGATAGAATTACCGGGGGAGCCTTCTGGTTTACTTCCAAAGCCTGGAAAGAAACATGCTAATGGGGGACTAGAATGGTCTAAAGCGACACCTTATTCTTTATCTTTTGGTCATAATATTTTAGTCAATGGATTCCAGATGCTTAAAAGCTACGCTTTAATAGCGAATGGTGGTTTTGAAGTCCATCCCACATTGATTAAAAAAATTAAAAGAACCAACAAAGAGGGGCATGTAGAGATTCTTTATGATGAAAGCCAACGACTTAAACCTTTGAGATTATTAGACGAAAGTATTTGTAAGCGTGTCATTGAAGCGATGAAATTTGTCACTAAGCCGGGAGGCTCGGCTTCAAAAGGAGATATACCAGGCTATACAGAAGCCGGTAAAACGGGAACGGCTGAAAAAGTGATCAATGGACGTTATTGCTCAAATGTTCATTTCTCAACTTTTGTTGGTATTGTACCAGCTGACAAGCCCCGCTTTATCATCATGGTCGCTATCGATGAACCAGTGAGCAAATATATACCTGGTTTTGGAAAAAATCAATTGGCCGGTAATTGCGCAGCTCCTGTATTCAAAGAGCTTGGTTTAAAAAGTTTAGAATATTTAGGGGTGAAGCCTGATGATCCTTTTGGTTATCCTCAAGGGGATCCGCGATCTAATAGAGAAAAAGCTGACATGTATGGCCAGCTACAGGATTTGCAAAAATTATATAAAGAATGGAATAGGTGATGGATCTTTTATCTTTACTGAACTATCTTCCCTTTTATGAATCTAAGGGGGAAGTTAATTTAACAATCCAAAGAGTTTGTAATCATTCTAAGCTGGCTAAGAAAGGGGATCTGTTTATACATAAACCAAAAGATAAGAAAGCTGGCCAAATGATAGTGGACGAAATCCTTTCTAAGGGAGTTGATGTGATCTTGACCCCTTATGCTTATGATGGAGTTGGTTCTTTAACTCAAATCATCGTTCCTGATGTGCAGGCTGCAGAAGATTTAATCGCCTTGCATTTTTATCAAAAGCCACAAAATAAGCTTGGTTGTATAGGTGTGACGGGTACAAATGGCAAGACAACCTGTACGTATTTAATGAAAAACATGCTAGAAAAACTAGGCTTCCCCTCAGGTCTTATCGGCACAGTGGAGTATATTGTTGGAGACGGTACTTCCACTTCTTCTTCCCATACAACGCCGGATTCTTTAGTGATTCAGGATTTGCTTTTTCAGATGTGCGAAAACAATTTAAAGTACGTCGTCATGGAGGTGTCTTCACACGCTTTGGTTCAAAGACGAGTGAAAGATCTTCTCTTTGATGTGGCTGTTTTCACTAATCTGACACAAGATCATCTGGATTATCACAGCAACATGCAAGAGTACGCTCAAGCAAAAGCGCTTCTCTTTAAGCAATCCAAAAAAAGTGTGATCAATAAAGATAGCGATGTTTGTGATTTGATGATCTCTTATAGCCGTGAGATCTTTACTTATAGTATCTATAAAGCTTCTGATTTACAAGCTTGTGACATCTCTCTTTCTGATCAAGGATCATCCTTTAATCTTCTTTATCAAGGTCATAAGACAAGCATAAAAAGCCCTCTTGTGGGATTGTTTAATATTTATAATTTATTGGCGGTTATCGGTGTCGGGTTATCTTTAGGATTTTCTCTGGATCATCTGCAAGAAATTTGTCCTGATTTAAAAGGAGCTAAAGGAAGGCTTGAGCTTGTTGATAACTCAAAAGGATTAAAAATTTTTGTCGATTATGCTCATACAGAAGATGCTTTGTCGAATGTATTAGACACTCTAAATCGTTTGAAGAAAGGTAGGCTGATCCTCGTTTTTGGTTGTGGGGGAGATAGAGACAGAGGCAAACGATCTAAGATGGGGGCTGTAGCAGAGCAAAAAGCAGATATGATTTTTTTAACATCTGATAATCCTAGATCTGAAGACCCAGCCTCCATCATAAAAGATATTTTATCGGGGATAAAATCTGTAGAAAAAGTTATGATAGAGCCAAATCGGTATGAAGCGATTAAAAATGCTATTGAAATGGCCAAGCAATCAGACTTAATCCTCATAGCGGGAAAAGGACACGAAACGTATCAAGTTATAGGTAACGAATATGTTCCCTTTGATGATAAGAGTGTTATAAAAGATATTTGTTTTCATGATTCATGAGGTTAGGTTTTTTATGCTGTCTAAATTATCAATTTTTTTGTAAATAATAATTAACATGAAAAAAAATATATTCCTTGTTTTTGTAGGTCTTTTTTGTATCTTTTGTCATCCTATTTGGGCAGCGACGCAAAAAAACAACCAAGCGGCCGTTCCTTTTTCTCAGTTACACGCTAGCCAATGCCAAAAAACCAATTGGGCCAGCGAAGTAAAGCCCGTGATTGTATTAGATGCAGGTCATGG
Organism: Rhabdochlamydiaceae bacterium; assembly: GCA_049240945.1. Classification (GTDB taxonomy): domain Bacteria; phylum Chlamydiota; class Chlamydiia; order Chlamydiales; family Rhabdochlamydiaceae; genus JBMLRQ01. Next base: position 4,599 of record JBMLRQ010000039.1, on the reverse strand, counting down.
AGGAGCTGATGAAGGCGCAAAAGTTCAAGGAGTTTTAGAAAAAAGAATCACTTTGACGACAACCTTAATGACCAAACAATACTTAGAAGAAATGGGTTATTTAGTTTATCTCACAAGGAAAAAAGATATCTTCGTTTCTTTGTCTAAAAGAGCTGCTCAAGCTAATAACATGGACGCTTCTTTATTTGTGAGCATTCATTACAATGCCTCTCAAAATAAAATGGCTAAAGGTTTAGAGGTTTTTTATCCAGATGCAAAAGAATTGTGGAGGTCTCATGCTTCTAAACGATTGGCCCGCTGCATTCTACAGAAATTAATCCATCAGACGTCAGCTTCTTCAAGGGGAATTAAAAAAGGCAATTTTCATGTCATTCGAGAAACACAAATGCCCGCTGTTTTAATTGAAGGGGGATTTGTCACAAATAACGAAGAAAGATTATTATTAAAAAATAAAGAGTATCTTTCAAGGATAGCGAAAGGCATCGCTGAAGGTATACATAAGTATTTGGGAGCTTAAATCATAAAAATAAGGGGAACAAAATATATGGGACAAGCTGATATTGGCCTTATAGGCCTAGCCGTCATGGGACAGAATTTGGTTTTGAATATGAATGATCACGGCTATAAGGTGGCTGTCTACAATAGAACGACAACTAAAGTAAAAGAATTCTTAGAAGGGAGTGCTAAGGGCACCCAGGTGTATGGAGCTTTTACTTTAGAAGAGTTTTTTTCTCAGCTAAAAAGACCTCGAAAAGTGATGATGATGGTGAAAGCAGGTCAAGCGGTGGATGACTTAATCAATGAATGCCTTCCTTTTTTAGAAGAAGGAGACGTGATCATCGATGGAGGAAATAGTCATTTTCCTGATAGCGAAAGACGTTATAAATTGTTGAAGCAAAAAGGGATTTTATTCGTGGGTGCGGGCATTTCTGGAGGAGAAGAAGGGGCAAGAAACGGACCTTCTATCATGCCTGGGGGAGATAAAGAGGCTTGGCCCCTTTTAAAACCTATTTTTCAGGCGATTGCCGCTAAAGCAGATGATGGCTCTCCTTGTTGCGATTGGGTCGGTGAAGGTGGAGCAGGCCACTACGTTAAAATGGTTCATAATGGTATTGAATACGGAGATATGCAAATCATTTGTGAAGCTTACCATCTTCTCTCTCAGGGATTAAAATTAAATCCTCTAGAGCTTAAAGATGTGTTTCTTAAATGGAACAAAGGGGAATTAAGCAGTTATCTGATTGAAATTTCTTCTACAATTTTTGGTCATCAAGATGAAGATGGGCAACCTTTGATCGATAAGATATTGGATGTGGCCGGCCAAAAAGGAACAGGAAAGTGGACAGCTGTATCAGCTCTTGATTGTGGTATGCCTTTGACTCTGATAGGCGAGGCTGTATTTGCTAGATGTTTATCAGCTTTAAAAGAGCAAAGACAACAAGCGGCTGTTTCTTATAACAGAAAGTCTTTAGACTATTCTGGCCAAAAAGACCAGATGATTCAGTCGATTCACCAAGCCGTTTATGCGTCAAAAATCATCAGTTACGCTCAAGGTTTTATGCTCATGCAAGAAGCGGCAAAAGAAAATAATTGGCATCTTGACTTTGGATCGATCGCTTTGATGTGGAGAGGAGGTTGTATCATCAGAAGTCGTTTTTTAAATGATATTAAGAAAGCTTATGACAACAACAAAAACTTAGCCTCTCTTTTGTTAGATCCTTTCTTTAAGTCACAGCTACAGAAGGCTGAAGAAGGATGGAGAGAAGCGATTATAGCCGCTATCGGGTTAAGAATACCTGTTCCTTGCTTGGTCACAGCTTTATCTTTTTTTGATGGATACCTTTCAGAAAATCTTCCGGCTAATTTGCTTCAAGCTCAAAGAGATTTTTTTGGAGCCCATACTTACGAAAGAAAAGACAGAAAAAGAGGTGAGTTTTTCCATACCAACTGGACAGGAAAAGGGGGATGTGTCACTTCTTCTTCTTATAACGCTTAAGTCGATTCACAAGCAGGAGATATCAAAATGATCTCCTGCTGTATTATAAATATGTTATTCTGAGCTTGATTTCAAGACGTCCATGAAAGCGGATTGAGGGATGTTGACCTTACCCACTTCTTTCATTTTCTTTTTTCCTTCTTTTTGTTTTTCCCAGAGTTTTCTCTTACGTGTGATATCTCCGCCGTAGCACTTAGCTGTCACATTTTTACTGAGAGCTTTTATTGTTTCCCTTGCAATGATCTTACCTCCTATAGCCGCTTGTATAGGTACTTTGAATTGTTGCATAGGAATCACTTCCACAAGCTTTGAACAAAGGGATCTTCCTTTTTGTTCTGCTTTTGATCGATGAACAAGGCAGGAAAAAGCGTCAACAGGTTCATCATTTACACGGATTTCTAATTTAATGATATCGCTTGTCTCATAATGGCTGAATTCATAATCAAAAGAACCATAACCTCTTGTGATCGATTTCAATTTATCATTAAAATCGGTGATGATTTCGTTAAGAGGGAAGCGATAAGTCAATAAAAGTCTTTTGCTATCCATGGTTTCTGTTTTGATTAAATGCCCTCGTTTTTCCATTCCCAGATTCATAATCGCTCCTAAATATTCGGTAGGGATCATGATATGGGATTCGACCCATGGTTCTTCAACTGTATCAATTTGTGCAGGATCCGGGTAGTGAGCCACATTATCGATTTCCAAGGCTTTTCCATCTGATAGGGTGAATTTATAAACCACACTCGGAGCCGTCGTGATGATATCTAGATTAAATTCTCTCTGTAACCTTTCAAAGACGATTTCTAGATGTAAAAGACCGAGGAATCCACAGCGGAAACCAAAACCTAAAGCTAAGCTGCTTTCTTGTTCAACATAAAGAGCGGAGTCATTGAGTTGTAATTTGACAAGAGCTTCTCGAACAGCTTCAAAATCTGAAGAATCAACCGGATATATACCTGCAAAGACCACCGGAGCTATCACCTTAAAGCCTGGCAATGGGGCTGTAGCGGGTGTTTTAGCGGAGGTTATGGTGTCTCCAATTTTAACATCAGAAGTCTTTTTGATATTAGCGATTAAATAACCCACTTCGCCGGGTCTTAACTGGTCAACAGGCCTAGCTGTTGGAGCGAAAACACCAACTTCTAGAACTTCGAATAATTTGTCGGTCGCCATCATCTTTATGGCTGATCCTTTTTTGATCTCTCCACTGACAATCCTGATATAAACCATCACACCTCGATAAATGTCATAATGAGAATCAAACACTAAAGCTTTTAAGTGGTTATCTTCTTTGGGAACAGAAGGAGGCGGAACGTCTAATAAAATTTTTTCCAGGATCTCTTTGATCCCTAGGCCCGTTTTGGCTGAGCATAAAACGGTATGAGAAGTGTCAAGACCGATCACGTCTTCAATTTGTTGCTTTACATTGTCCACATCTGCTGAAGGTAGATCTATTTTGTTAATAACAGGAACAATTTCTAAATTTTTTTCTAAAGCTAAGTGAACATTAGCTAAACTTTGAGCTTGGACTCCTTGAACGGCATCCACAACCAACAAAGCCCCTTCGCAAGCAGATAAAGAACGAGACACTTCGTATGAAAAATCGACATGTCCTGGTGTGTCTATAAAATTGATTTGGTAAGTATGTCCATCATCTGCTTTGTAGTACATAGTTACAGGATGAGCTTTAATAGTGATCCCTTTTTCTCTTTCTAGGTCCATGGCATCTAGAACTTGCTCTTTCATTTCCCTAGAAGACAAAGTATCTGTTATTTCCAGAAGACGGTCAGCTATTGTTGATTTGCCGTGATCTATATGGGCAATAATAGAAAAATTTCGTATAAAATTTGTATCGTACGTAAACATGATGTTAAATAAATTAAATAAAATTATCCCTAAATATAAAATATTTAAGAATTGAGTTCAACATAAGGGTATGTTAAACTACTCTTATTTCAACCATTTTTCATGTTATGTTTATAGAACCTATTTCTTTTCTACACCGATTTGAAAGCCAAGATTGGTATTTGTCTTCTTGCGATGTAAAAAAAACTCATGAAAGAATTTCTCATCTCTCATCTCGTTTATTTTTGGGATCGTTTGTGTTGGGGTTTTCTTTAGCTGTTTTGGGATGTTTAGTTTTAGGTTGCGCGAGGGACAGATATTCTATCCGTCGCATGTTGATCGGTTCTTACCTGATTGTTTCCGTCGTTAGTTATCGCATTTTATTTCATAAGAAGTGATAGCCCAAACATGTTTTAGACACTAAAAAATGTTTGGTCAAAGGGAGTGATGGTGTATCTTATGAAGAATATCATTCGTTTAGGAGTAACGTCGATACTCTCTTCATTATTCTAAAGTCATTCATAGTTTTTCTTTTATTGTACTAGAAACTTGAACCCAGCTTTAAAAACGATCAAACGTTCAGTTTTTAATTAATTTTGCAAAAAAATATCAAAACGATTAAGATTTATTTTTATAATTAATTAATTTATTGTTTAAGTGAATTTAATAAAAAAATAATCCGGAGAATATCGTGACATTAAGAGAGTGTCTTCAAATTCATTTCCCATGAATAATCACTCGCAAAGTTTTCTTGA
>JBMLRQ010000038.1:5617-12307 GCA_049240945.1 Rhabdochlamydiaceae bacterium | reverse complement strand
TTACGAGGATCTCTAGTCAAATAACCTAAAGGTTTAAGATCTTGCTTTCTTTGTTCGTCTTCTTGACAAAGAGCTCTAGAAAGACCTAAACGTGTGGCAATAACTTGACCTTGAATGCCTCCGCCGTTCACTCGAACAATTAAATCATATTTATCGTTAGAAGAAAAAAACTTTTCTACAGGTGATAAAATAGTTTTTCTCTGAATTTCCAAAGGGAAATACTCTTCAAAAGCACGCCCATTGACGTTGATTTTGCCTGTACCTGGTCTTAAACGAACAGAAGATACAGCTGTTTTTCGTCTTCCTGTTCCTAAATATTCTTTTTGCATATAACCTTATCTATAAAATGTTAAATATTAACAACCACAGGCTGTTGAGCCAGCATGTTGTGATCATTACCAGCAAAAATTCTTAATTTTTTCATCTGAGCTTCAGTTAAACGTGTCTTAGGCATCATACCCTTAACAGCTCTACGTATAATTTCTTCTGGTTTCTTATCTCTCATGACTCTAAAAGGAATCTCTCTCATACCACTCATAGCTCCAGTGTGGTAACGGTAAATTTTCTGAGCTTTTTTAGAGCCTGTTACTTCAATATGCTCAGCATTAATGATGATAACACCATCTCCTGTATCGACTGAAGGAGTGAAACTCACTTTATGCTTACCTCGTAAAACTTTAGCTATTTCAGAAGCAAAACGTCCTAATGTTTTTCCTTTTGCATCAAAGAGATACCACTTTTTGGAAGACAGAGCTTGCTCTTTAGTCACTAAAGTCGTTTGATTTTTCTTTGCGGGATTCATTGACAATCCTTGATTACCTTTATTAAATATATGTATAGCGTATGATTTTCATCGTTTTTTTTCCAGATTTTTTTCACTTTAGTCTATTTAATTAGGAATAAAAAGATGAAGGGATAAAAACACTTAAGATGATTTCTACGATCTTCCTGCTCTAGATCTTGATAAAAGAAGATAAATCATATACAATGCCAGATCTTTAATTATTTATATAGATCATCTATGAAAACACTTAACACTTTTTTCATCCGCACTTACGGTTGTCAGATGAATGAATTAGACACAGAGATTATGGCGGGACAGCTTGTTAAACGAGGGCTCACCCAAACCGAGGATGAGGAAAATGCAGACCTACTTATCTTCAATACTTGTTCAATTAGAGATTTAGCGGAAAGAAAAGTCATGGGCAAATTAGGTCAATTAGGGCGAATCAAGAATAAACGTTCTATCATTGGTGTCACAGGCTGTATGGCGATGGCTAAAAAAGAAACGTTGTTTCGCAAGTTACCCCATATCGATTTTATCATAGGAACTAACAATATCAGCGATCTTAATCAGGTTTTAGATGAAGTGCTGGCAGGACAAAAACACACAATCAGAACAAATGACCAATTCGAAGAAAATTTAGATTATTTAGTCGCTAAAAGAGATGACCCCATCAAAGCCTACGTCTCTATCATTAGAGGTTGTGATAAATTTTGCACCTATTGTGTTGTGCCCTACACTAGAGGGCAAGAGGTATCTCGTTCTCCGGAAAGTATCGAGGAAGAGTGTCGACGTCTTGTAGATGAAGGATATAAAGAGATCACTTTACTTGGGCAAAATGTGAATAGTTTCGGCAAAGATAAGCCTGAATGGAAATCCTTATTTCATGATCTTTTATACAGATTGGATAAGATTAAGGGCCTCGAAAGAATTCGATTTATGACAAGTCATCCTGTTGATATCACTGTTGAGTTGATGCAAGCTATCAGAGACCTAAGATCAGTTTGCGAATTTGTTCATTTCCCTTTACAAGCCGGATCGAACAGAATTCTGAAAAAAATGCATAGGATTTATACAGTAGAAAAGTACTTAGAAAAAGTCGCTCAATTGAAAGAAATTGTTCCTAATGTTTCTTTGGGGACAGATATCATCGTCGGATTTCCTACAGAAACTGATGAAGAATTCGAAGAGACTTACAGACTTTTCAAGGAAATTCGCTATTCTGTTGGGTTTATTTTTGCTTACAGTGCAAGAAAAGGAACACCCGCTTACCGATGGGTCGATGATATACCAGAAACCGTCAAACAAGAAAGACTTCAAAGACTTTTACAGCTCCAGCAAGAAATTGCGACTGAACAAAGACAAGAGCTTTTGGGAAAAGAAGTAGAAATTTTGGTAGAAAGATATACAAAAGAAGAAGGGCAAATCAAGGGCCGTACAAGATGTTGGAAAAATGTTGTCGTTAAAGGAGACGATTCTTTAGTGGGAACGTTGCAAAATATAAAAGTAACGGGATACACCCACCAAACGCTTTTAGGGCATATTGTTGAACCCCCTTCGAAGCTGTTTGTAGCCAGCTAAAGACACTCCCTAGTTTCATACAATATTTTATTTAGACTAAAGTAAGTCTAAAAACTCTTTCTCGGTGATGATGCGGATTTTCATTTTTTGAGCTTTCAAAAGCTTAGAGCCTGGATCATCACCACAAATGATATAATCCACCTTCCGACCTACAGAAGAAGAAATTTCTCCGCCTCTTTGCTTAATCATATTTTCTGCTTCTGAGCGAGTCATAGAGGATAAAGTGCCTGTTAAAACAAAAGATTTTTGATTAAATATATGAGAGCTATCGGAAATTGAAGAGTTATAAGGAGTCACGCCTCCTTCTAAAAGTCTTTGGATCTGATGCCGAAATTGAGGATCTGAGATGCTTTCGATTATGGAATCAGCCACCTTATCTCCCACCCCATCGATAGTCATCAACTCTTCTCTTGTTAACTTTAAAATATCCTGAATAGTTGAGCATTTTTTTGACACTAAATCCGCCACAACCTTTCCTACATGCCTAATACCCAGAGCAAGAATTAATTGATTTAAAGGAACTTTTTTTGATTTTTCTATACTTGAGATGAGATTAAATGCCGACTTTTCTCTAAAGCCATCTAGCTGCAAAAGATCTCCATGAGTTAAAAAGTAAATATCTGAAACGCAGTCAATTAATTTAGCCGTAAACAGCTGTTCCACGATTTTTTCACCCATATGCTCAATATCTAAACCATCTTTACTAACAAAATAGGCTATTTTTTTCATTTTCTGTTCTTGACAATAAGAATTATAGCATCTCACAGCCACCTCTTCTTTAATCAACAAGCTGTGACAGCAAGGGCAAAATTTAGGCATTTGCCAAGGCTCACTATCTAGAGATCTTTTGGATAACACAACGGATACAACTTTTGGGATCACATCTCCTCCTTTTTCTATGAACACCCAATCTCCTATTCTTATATCCTTTTGCTTGATTTCTTCTTCATTGTGTAAAGTGGCTCTAGATATTCTACTGCCGCAAAGAACGACAGGATCTAATTCAGCTACAGGTGTAACAACGCCACTGCGCCCCACCTGTAATGTAATGTCTTTAATTTGTGTCAAAGCCTGTTCAGGGCTAAATTTATAAGCGACGGCGTACCGAGGCACTTTATGTGTTTGACCAAGCTCAGCATAGTCGCGACGATGATCCACCTTGACAACCACACCGTCTATATCAAAAGGAAAATCTTTTCGTAATGAAGACACTTTATTGATAAAATGCTGGATATCAGCTAAATCATGAGCAAGACAAGTCAAAGAAAGATCAAAACAAGGAAGTCCCCATTTTGCTAGGGAAGCATGCAATTCATACTGAGAGGAAATATCGACCTTAGACTCATCAGCTAATCCATAAAAGATAATGCTTAATTTTCGCTGTTTTACTTCCTGAGAATCTAAAAGTTTTAAAGAACCCGCGGCTGCATTTCTGGGATTAGCCCATGGATCTTCACCTTTTTTTTGTTTTTCTGAGTTTAAATCAGAAAAAACTTGATGAGTCATGAAGACTTCTCCTCTTAGTTCTAACCTCTCAGGAGGATTATCTAAAGGGAGTTTTAAGGGCAGCTCTTTGATTGTTTTAAGATTCAGAGTGATATCATCCCCTCTTTTGCCATCACCTCGTGTTAGGGCTCTTTTATAAATACCTTTTTCGTATAAAACACTGACAGCGACTCCATCCATTTTTAATTCTAAACAAAAATCGATGTGCGTTTTATTTAGTGATTTCTGAACCCTACGAATAAAATCTTTCAATTCATCGATCGAATAGGTATTAGACAAAGATAACATGGGAGTCGTATGAGGAACCTGAATGAAGCCTTTATCCAGAGGATCAGCCACCCTTTGGGTAGGAGAATAAGAACGAATCAAAGAAGGGTATTGTTTTTCTAAATTTTCCAGTTTTTTATATAAAATATCGTAGTCATAATCACTAATTTCTGGTTTATTTAATGAATAATAACATCTATTGTGATGGTTAACAGTTTCAATTAACGATTCATATTCTTTTTCAACAGACAAAACTCACCTCAAAAACTATAGTGGCTAAAGGCGCTAAAGTAAAAGTACATCCTGTTGCATCGATCACATCAACAGGATGATTAATTTGATTAGACCCACCGTATTCAATCGAGTCTGAATTAAATACTTCTTTGATCATTTTGATGTTTTTCAAGGGCACAAAATAGCTCGATATAAAATTAGGAGTAAAATTATGAACACAAAATAAAATACAATGATCAGATTTTCTTAGATAACTAATGACCGAATTAGTGGAATCCGAGAAATCAACCCATTCAAATCCCCTTTCGTCAAAATCATAAGCCCAAAGTTCTTCTCTTTGCAAATAAAAATGATTCATCCTCTTAAAATAAGAAGAAAACTGAGAATGAGCCTTGATAGACAGCAAAAACCAAGGCAGCTCTTCTTTGCAATTCCATTCTGTTTTTTGAGCCATTTCAAATCCCATGAACGAAAGCTTCTTGCCAGGATAACAGATCATATAAGAATGCAAAAGTCGTAATTGAGCGAACTGACGCCATTCATCTCCAGGCATTTTACTCAACAAGCTTTTTTTCTCATGTACGACTTCGTCATGTGATAGGGGTAATATAAATCTTTCAGAAAAGGCGTAGCATAATCCAAAAGTTAAAGAGTTTTGATGATAGCCTCTATAAACCGGGTCCATTCGGAAATAATGCAAACTATCGTTCATCCAACCCATATTCCATTTTAAATCAAATCCAAGCCCACCTTCACTCAAATCGTGTGAAACGAGAGGAAACGAAGTGGACTCTTCCGCTATCATCAAAACGCCTGGATATTTGGTATGAATGATGCTGTTTAAATGTTTGAGGAACTCTATAGCCTCTAAATTATGATGACCTCCATACGCGTTAGGGATCCACTCCCCTTCTTTCTTTCCGTAGTCTAGATAGAGCATGGAAGCAACAGCATCAACTCTAAACCCGTCTACATGAAAACTATTAAGCCAAAATAGAGCGCTGGCGATTAAAAAATTTGAGACTTCATGTCGACCATAATTGAATATATATGTATGCCAATCAGGATGCCATCCCTTTTTAGGATCCGCGTGCTCGTACAGACAAGTCCCATCAAAATTTTCCAGAGCAAAATCATCTTTTGGGAAATGACCCGGTACCCAGTCAAGAATAACCCCGATCCCTTTTTGGTGCATATAATCAACAAAATATTGAAAATCGGTCAAATGACCATAACGACTTGTAGGGGCAAAAAAACCAGTGACTTGATATCCCCAAGACTCATCCAAAGGATGTTCCATAACAGGAAGCAGTTCCACATGGGTAAAGGCATGCTCCTGACAATAGATCGCTAGTTTCTCAGCAAGATCTCTATAATTTAAACCTTTTTGCCAAGAACCTAAATGCACTTCGTAAATATGAATGGGTCTACGTAGGGATATTTCACTTCTTTTTTTCATCCAATCTAAATCGTTCCAAACATATTCATTAGTGTCTACAACAAGAGCCGCTGTCTGAGGGCGCTTTTCGTAAAGATTGCCAAAAGGATCTGTTTTAAGTTTGAGATCCCCTTTATGATCTCTCACTTCAAATTTATAGCGCTGTTCTTTTTGGAGATTCGGGATAAAAATTTCCCATACACCGCTTTGACCTAAATTACGCATAGGGAAGCGACGACCATCCCAACTATTAAAGTCTCCAACTAAAGCCACTGATATAGCGTTTGGCGCCCATACAGAAAACTTAACACCTTTGACTCCTTGATGTTGGCACAAATGAGCACCTAGTTTTTCATGCAGTTGGTAATGAGTACCTAAAGAGAATAAGTGGGTATCATAGTCAGTAAAAGTTGAAGCAAATACATATGGATCATAAACTAAGGCACCTTGATCATCATAAACTTTGTAATCAAAAGGACCAACGTTGCTCAATTGCTTCACTTCAAATAGACCTTTATGATCCAAGCAAAAAGCCTCAACTATTTCATCTTTTATTTGCAAGAAAACCTGAGAAGCAGAAGGGTTCCATAGTCTGATAAAGGCTAACCCTTCTGAATCCACATGCCATCCAAGAACAGCGTGTGGATTATGAAAAAAAAGAGGGTGATCTTTCAAAAACCCCTCTGAACAAAAAGGAAAAAGCATAGAACTAATGCTCAATTAAATCATCCTTGCCATGTGTTTAAAACACCGGTGACAATCATCTTAGTAGCAATCAGAGCGATCAGCATACCACCTAGTCTTTCACAAGCAACCATTCCTTTTTCTCCCAAAACAGATTTGATATTAGCAGAACAATAAAGAATAATAGCCGTAGGCA
>JBMLRQ010000038.1:3140-5517 GCA_049240945.1 Rhabdochlamydiaceae bacterium | reverse complement strand
GAACTTAGCATTTGCTTTCCGAAAAGACTAAATAGGATCACTATAAACAAAACAAAAATCATTTCCCGAATAATAATAGATTTTTGTTTTTTTATCGGATATTTAGATAATAAACCCACAAATAAAGGAATATTACCTAGCGGATTTAAAACTAAAAAAAGGGACAGAGCCACTTGAAATATAGACATGAAAAACTCCTTTTAATAATATTTTAATGGGTTATGCCAGCTTTTTGATATATTCTCAAGACATTTAGTTCCATTCTGCCTTGTTCAAAAACATCAACAAACTCAATCTGTTTTTTTGGCCGTTCCTAAGGAGATTCCAATGAATAAACCTCTCATCATGGGTATTTTAAATATAACGCCCGATTCTTTTTTTGACGGCGGCTCTTATTTTTCGTTTGAAAAAGGGGTGCAAAGAGGGATTGAATTATTTCATGAAGGTGCAGATGTTTTAGACATAGGCGGTGCTTCTTCTAAACCAGGCAGTCTACCAATTTCAGCTCAAGAAGAAATGGATAGAGTTCTTCCCGTGATAGAAAAACTGAAAAAAGAAATCCCTATCCCCCTGTCTATTGACAGTTGTCAACCAGATGTTGTGAGAAGGGCCATGGAATATGGAGTGGAGTGGATCAACGATATTGACGGCTTTCAGAACGAGAAAATGCTGGAAATCGTGAGCTTATATAGACCTTACGTTTGTTCTATGCATAAAAAAGGAACCCCTTTTGACATGCAACTTGATCCCTGTTACGAAAACATTATAGAAGAAATAAGGGCCTTTTTCGAAAGAACAACACAATCCTTGAGATCCCTTGGTCTAGAAGAAAATAAAATTTTCGTTGATCCTGGGTTGGGATTTGGCAAAGATCTCAATCATAATTTATCCATCATAAAAAACTTGGAAAAATTCCAAAAGTTTAACCTTGTAGTGGGACTTTCGCGTAAAAGCTTTTTAGGACGTCTATTAAAAAAGACACCTAAACAACTTTTAGCCGCTACTTTATTTGCGAACACGATTTGTTTAATGAAAGGAGTCAAAATGATTAGAGTTCACGATGTTTCAGAACATAAAGATATAATAGATTTAATCGATTTTTTTTGCTAAGATAACCTTAACGATTTATGTGACTATCTACATGTTGACAATTTTTCATTCATTAACACCGTTCATGGAAATTTTAATCATTTCTTTAATGATTAACTACATTCTGTCCTTTCTTTGGAACACTAGGTCCATGGATCTGATTTTAGGTCTTATGGCCTTTCTCTTCATTTACGCGGTATCTACATTGTTGGACTTTCCTATTTTGAATAAAATCATGTATTTTGTTGCTAACGTGGCAGCTATAGCGATTGTGGTCATTTTTCAACCAGAACTAAGAGTCGCTTTGTCTAAACTTAGCTTAAAAACAATCAGAGAAAAAGAGTTATCTAATTTTGAAAAATTTTTAGAACAACTCACCATGTGTGCCTACCGATTATCAGAAAAAAGGATCGGAGCTCTTATCGTGATAGAAAATAAACATATGCTGACAGAGTTTTCTCAGAAAGGGATCATCTTGAATTCTCAATTCTCTGTAGAATTGATGGAGTCAATTTTTCAACCTTATTCTCCTTTACATGATGGAGCAGTCATTTTGAGAGATGAGCTCATCTTAGCAGCTGCGGTGATCTTACCTCTTGCAGAAGATACAATGGAACTAACAAGAGACATGGGGACAAGACATAGAGCCGCTTTAGGCATCAGTCAAATTTCAGATGCTCTTATTATTGTCGTATCAGAAGAAACGGGAAAGGTTTCCATCGCTAGGGAAGGGATTATCAGCCGTGGCATCAAAATTGATCGTTTTAAAGGAATTATAAGAAGCGTATTCAACCAAGTACAAAATAAGCCCTCACTAGCATTTTTTAAATTTTGGAAAAAAAATAAAGCATGAAAAATTTTTTACATTATTTATTTATTAGAAATTGGCAAAGAAAATATTTCTCTCTATTTATTTCTTTAATCGTCTGGCTGACTTTGCATCATTCCCTCACAACCACAAAAATCTTAAAGAATCTTAGCATCCGTATTGTTAACCTATCGGAAAATAAAAATATAGTAGGAGCTTCGCAAGACGGTCTTCTCAATCGAACAGTTTCTTTATCTATCACAGGAAGAAAACAGATCTTAGAACAGTTGTCAAATGCTAACGTTGAAATTTTAATCGACGCAAAAAATAAACCCGATGAATGGACAGAAACTATATCTAAAAAAAATTTTAAGCTGTCAGATCTGAATCTAGATCTTAATGCAATCTCTCAGGTTTCTCCTATCAATATTCATTTGAAATCGGTAGAAATGATCAATGAAAAGCTTTCTATCCCCATCA
>JBMLRQ010000038.1:0-3040 GCA_049240945.1 Rhabdochlamydiaceae bacterium | reverse complement strand
ATTCAACACCTCTTTCAAAAATATGCTCATTTAGCTTCTATCACTAAAATGAAAGAGAGTTACTGGCGAAATCGCTTTAGAAGCTATGTAGCTAGATTTGAACTATTGGAAGCTTCTGGTGAAAAGCTAAATTTCTATATCGAATTCAAAGATAAACTTTTTCATATTTCAAAGAGAAAACATGTCTCGTAAAATTTTCATTTTAAAAACGTCTCTGTATCAGAAAGGAGGAGCAGAAAAATACGCTCTTCGCTTAGCAAACGCTTTAAAAGATCAAGGAGATGAAGTCACCATTTTAACAAGTGGACCAGCTTTAAATGTACCAGATATCAGAACGATCAATCTTCCTCACACTCCTTCTTTAAGTTTTAAACACCTTGGAGCTTTTGATAAATGGTCTCAAGAAAAAATAAAAACCCTTAATCCAGATATTGTGTTTAGCTTAGATAGGAATTCTAGGCAAGATTATCTGAGAGCAAGTAACGGGGTTCATAAGGCTTATTTGAAGAAAAGAAGTGAAGAAGAAGGTTACTTAAAACAGTTGTCTTTTTTATTTAACCCTCTACACAAAAGAATCTTGGATCTAGAAAAAAGAGGATTTGAAAGCCTTGAAACGAAAAAAATATTCACCAATTCACACATGGTAAAAGAAGAAATCCTCCATTCTTATAATATTCCAAAAGAGAAAGTACTTGTGGTTCACAATGGAGTAGAATGGCACGAAATGGAGGAAGATTTTCATTTTTCTTTAGATAAAAGAGAGGAGCTTTGTGAAACTTTCCAACTGAATCCTTCCAACCATTTATTTTTATTTGTTGGGAATAACTACAACAGAAAAGGTCTACCTTTTATTTTAAGCAATCTCGCTAAAATGGCTGATGCCCCTTTTCACTTGTTAGTCGTTGGTAAAGATAAGCGCTTAGAACAATTTAAACAAACAGCTCAAGCACTCAACTTAACAAAAAAAGTCTCCTTCTATGGGCCCCAACCAAACATCCGTCTTTTTTATCAATTAGCTGATACACTTCTTGTTCCTTCTATCTATGATCCTTTTGCCAACGTGACCTTAGAAGGACTATCTATGGGGCTAAGGGTTATCACTTCTAAAAATAATGGGGCAAACGAGATCCTAACACCGCAAAATGGGTCTATTATTCAAAACTTAAAAAACGATGAGGAAGTTTATTTATCGTTAAAAAATGCTCTCAACTATCATAAAACAAAAGATTCCGCCCTCAAACAAAGAATGTCTGTTCAACATTTGAGCTTCAACAATCAGCTAAAAAAGATCATTCAACACCTCATATGAAGTCTGTTGTATTTCTCCTTAACTATACTTTTATCAGGATATTGTTATTTTTTCTTAGTTTTTTACCTTACCAATATATCCAAAAGATAGGTTCATTCTTTGGTCTGATCGCTTATCATCTGATCAAAAGTTATCGAAAAAAGGCTATTTGCAACCTGTCTTTAGCTTCCTCTCTTCGTTTAGATTTAAAAGAGAAAAAACGAGTAGCCCGCCTTTCGATAGAAAACTTAATGATCACTTGTTTAGAGTATGGGAAACTCAAAAGAGAAAAAAACATCAATAAAATAGCTATTTGCCAAAATCCTGACCAAGCTATGTCTTTGGTTAAGGATGGCAAAAGCCCTATATTTTTTTGTGGGCACCAATCCAATTGGGAGGTTCTATTTTTGGAAGGAACTCACAGAATGTCCGGGGTCGCTATCGGCCGTCCCATCAAAAACCACTATCTATACCGCTGGATTTTATCTATTAGAGAGAAATTCGGTGGACGTATCATTGCACCAAAATTAGCAGCCAAAGAAGGTCTAAAAGCTCTTCGCGATAATTTTTTCCTTGGGATTGTCGGTGATCAAGCTATGGTTCATAGCGATTTTTCGTCTTTTTTTTTAGGTAGAAAGGCTTGGACTTCTTCACTGCCAGCTCTTTTATCTTATAAAACAGGTCATCCTATTATCGTCGCGACGACAAAAAGAATTAAAGGACAATATTATATCTACTACCATGAACCTTTGTGGCCAGACAAAAAGAAACCCATGAAAGAAGAAGTGTCTCGATTGATGAATCAAGCTTTGGATATATTTAGTCAAAGTGTTTTAGAGACCCCAGATCAATGGCTTTGGATTCACAATCGATGGAAACAACAACCATCCCATAGGATCAAAAAACTCTTTTATCATGATTCATTGGCTTTCATTTTAGACGATCACCAATACTCATTGAACTTAGTCCAAACCATTAGAGATATTTATCCGAACGAACAGATTGTTTTATTTTTACCAAATAAACCAAAAAAACTTTTTTTTGATGTGGCCGTTAAACAGCATACAGAAATTCAAGATGAAGAGTGTTTTAAATTAGTTTTTTATCTTACTCAAAATCTAAAATACAAAAAAAACTTTCAAAAAATGGCCCTAAATTTTTTAACTCTAAAAGATCTAAATCAAAATAAAAACAAATTGATTGATTTAGATGGTTTAATAAGAAAAACAATATTAAAAAACCCTTAAGGACGATTATGCCTGTTGAACGATATTTTAAAGAGCAAGATTTTAAAATTGGTGAAACAATCATGATTGCAGATGAAGAGTATCATCATATCATTAAGGTCATGAGAGGAAAGATAGGAGATCAAATTGAGTTGATTAACGGAAAAGGTTTGCTTGCTTACGCTTATATCACAAATATAGGAAAAAAAACGGTTTGTTGCGACATTCATGAACTATCGAAGGCTTATTTCCCTCCTCCCTCTGTGATTTTAATTCAAGCCATTCCAAGGTTTAATCGCTTGGAATACATTTTAGAAAAAGGAACAGAATTAGGGGTGACAAACTTTTGGCTGTTTCCTTCAGAAAGAAGTGAAAGAAACACTTTTAGTGAGAATCAAAAACAAAGAATGGAACATTTAATCATTGCAGCTACAAAACAGTGTGGCCGTTTAGATAAACCATCTTTATCTATCAAAAAAAATCTTATGGATTGTTTACCCTTACAAGGCTCTGTTATTTTTGGAGA
>JBMLRQ010000037.1:0-28003 GCA_049240945.1 Rhabdochlamydiaceae bacterium | reverse complement strand
GGATCTTTTGGTTGAGTCTCAAGCTGTAAAGAGGGTACTTCCCCCCTTGACCTGGGTTGAGTTTTTCTAAATGAGCGCCTCTAGAGAGTTCATCATCATTCATTTGCTTTGCGATGGACGCGTAAAGATCCTCATCTTCCGGATAAGCGTTGATTAAATCAGGATGAACAATATAATTAGGAAGGGAGAAAAGATTCATGATAAGCCGAACCGTATAGAGGTTAAACAAAATTTAATTATTTTAAATATTCTTTTAATAAAATTCAAATAAATAAACAGATGCTTCGTTGAAGGCTAAGAAGAAAATGACTTATTAGCTTAATTAATTTTTTATCTTTTTATATCTTCTAAATGAGCTCTTATAAAGCAGGATTTTCATCTATGTCTTTTTTAAGGAGTTGCATCAGCTCAAATAAATCCTCTTTTTTAAGAGATTTTAGCTGATCATGCTCATCAAATCCTATCACTTCGTTCATTAACTTAACTTTCTTTTGAATCAAATTATGGATGTGTTCCTCTATTGTGTCTTTGGTGACCATCTTAAACACCTGCACACCTCTATTCTGACCGATACGGTGAACCCTATCTGTCGCCTGGTTTTCTTTAGCTGGATTCCACCAACGATCATAGTGAATAACAATTGAACCCGCGGTTAAATCAATACCAACCCCAGCCGCTTGTAAAGATCCTAAAAAAACTTCACAGTGGGGGTCATTTTGGAACTTTTCCACCTCTTCCTTTCGATGAACAGTTTGTCCCCTGATGCTAGCAAATCCGATTTTCTCTTTTTTTAAGTATTTGGCCATGATATCTAACATACCCAAATATTGGGAGAAAACCACCACTTTTTGCTTACTTTCACGAGCTTCTTTTAATAGTTCAACAAAAAGTTCCCATTTCCCAGAAATATGGTCTTCATAATGAGGAACGTTTTTCCTGATAAGGGCTGGATGATCACACAATTGTTTTAATTGTGAAATCAAAGAAAAAATATGTGTGTAAACAACCCCTTCTTGAGACTCTGAAGAAATTCTGTTTTGATAAAGGTAATATACTTGCTTGTATAAACTTTTTTGTTCTTCTGATAACACACAGTAAGCGATCTCTTCTGTTTTTTCAGGCAATTCTTTTAACACATCCTTTTTCTTGCGTCTTAACATAAAAGGCTTGATCAGATTCGCTAAGAACGTTTTTTTCTGTTCATCTTGAAATTTTTCAATGGGCATCACAAATAATTGTCTAAATAACGCATCTGATGGGAAATAAGCCGGAATGATCAAATCAAATAAAGCCTTAACTTCAGATATATTATTTTCAAAAGGGGTTCCTGTTAAGCCTAATTTCATTTTTGTTTTGATCATACTGATGGCTTTGTGAATCTGAGAGCGGCCGTTTTTTGCCACATGAAGCTCATCGAAAACAGCTAATTCAAAGTTTTTTTTGCTAAAAAGAAGTTTATCGGAACGGAGAATACCGTAAGAGGTCAAAATGACATCGAATAGACCATCCAAAGCAGCTGGATCTCTTTGTGTCCCATAAAAAAGTAAAACCTTCATGTTTGGCAAAAAAGAGCTCAATAGATTCTGCCAATGATAAAGCACAGAAGTGGGACATACGATCAGATACTGATGATTTAAGCTTTGATTAGCGTGTTTGATGGCAGCCATAAGAGCCATCGCTTGGTGGGTCTTCCCAAGACCCATTTCATCACATAAAAACCCCGATAAAGACTCAGTATAGAGAAACCAAAGCCATTTAGCTCCTAATTCTTGATAGGAACGCAGTTCACTTTTCAACCCATCAATCACCATCGGTCTCGCAGAACGAAAATGACGTAAATTTTCCAACAAACAGCTTTTATTGGGATCTCCCATATGTTGTTTCACGTCTTCTAAAGCAAATAATCTAACCCAATCCATCGAAGATAAGGAGATCTCACCACTTTTTGCTCTCCATTTCTCTTTCTTGTAATTTTTTAGCCAATTAAAACGCTCATCAGCAAACAAAAAAGCACCCGCATCTGTAAGAAGATAGGTTTTTTTCTCTTTCATCGCCTTCCATAAATCATACAGCTTGATTTCTCCCAAATCTGTTTGATAATACAAAAGAGCCCACCAAAATAAATTTTCTTCTCCCTTTTGTAAATCTTTGACAACAATTTCTAAATGGGAAGGGACAACTAACTGAGGAGGGATAGAAATAATATGTGGATGTAGCTTAGGTAATTCATAAGATAAAAAATAAGATTCCTCAGCTTTAGGAATGATTTTAGCTGATCTGTAGTCTTCTGGTAATAGATTGTCTTTAGGAATGATATAAAAACCTTCATTTTTAATAAAAATCAGGCGATCAAAAACCACAACTTTATCTTTTAACGACTCATCTTTAAAAAGATATTCAGGGCGAACATAGATATCGTCATCATCACTTAAGGAGATGGCTAGACCTATTTTTTTGATCACATTCTTGTTAGAAAAAAAAGAAGCTATACTCATTAGATCGTGTTCGTGATTCAGAACATAATCGCAAACATCCCCCTCTTTTACAACTTCTTGAAATGAGTGAAGAGCTTTTTGAGATTCTTTTTTTTTGAAGAACCCCTTGCTATGGATATAAATCCACCTTCCTAAATCTTTAGACGGCTCCTCTTCTCCTTTTAGTATCGGATAGATATGTAATTCGTTGTGCTGATTAACCGAATAACCGTAATGAGGTACGTCTATTGATTCATGTAGACAAAACAACGGTTGCTCATTGAACCAATTTTTGTGAGCTTCGATAAAATCTGATATTTTTTCCTTGGACACCACTAAGGATTTTTCAAAATACCCGTGTCTGCAAGGGAAAAAACCTTCAGCAGGAAGGAAACACCACCCACCAAAATCATGGGCGTCCAAAGCCATTTTATCTTTTTTTTGATGAAAATACTCTTCAATATGGAGACTATCCTCACCATCAAAAAATAAATGGTACTTCGATATCTTAGGCTTTATTTGTATGGGATAATTACAATTCTTATGAGATATAAGAGAAGCGTATTTGGCCAAAAAAAAGTTGATATTTTCTGTGCTCACCTGATCGTCTTTTATGAGAGAATCGTTGTTTGATGGGAAAAGGCCTAGATCAGGATGGTATAACCAATCTCCCAATAGAGAACAATCCTTGGGATCAATCAGAATATTTTGTCCTAAAAGTGAGATTTTCTTTTGTGCTGTATCATAAAACACTTTTTCAGTGATCTGATGATTGAGTAAATGGATCGGCAAATTGAAAGGTAAAGAAAAAAAATAGGGAATTAAATGATTCCAAAACTCATCTAAAATACAACATTTCAATTTAACAGTTTCAAAAACTAAATCGATATATCGATTTTGAGAATCAAAATGGGTAGGCAAATCGATGGAAAGAAGTTTTTTCTGTTCCCATAAAAGAAACAAGCATTTAGCTAAATCAGACCAAATCGATAGTTCAAATTGTAACGAAGAAGATAAACGTCCCTTTTTATAATCAGCCATCTCCAGCTCAGTTAAATTGGCAAATTTCAACGAGTTTTCTTCGGTTTCAATCTCCTTCTCTGTTAAGATTTTTTCAAAAATGGCATTGATTTCCGCATTTAAACAACTTATAGATAGAATGTCTAGATCTCGAACACGGATTTGCCAACCATCTTGGGATTTTGAAATGTAAGGTTCAAGATGAGGGTGTATTTGGCTCCATAAAAATGCCAATCGGTACCAAAAAGATTGTTCAAATTCAAGATGTAGTGATCTGCCATCATTCCTTTCAACTAAAGATGTCACTAACTTCAGATGCGTACAAAGATTTTTTTGCTCTTCTTTATGATCGCAATCACACAAAGCATCCAGAAGCTCTCCTTTCGAATTATATCTTAAATAAGGATAATTCGTGGCAACAGGACTGTCTTGTTTGACCTCAAATTGGTAAGATCCATTAGAAAAAAATAGTTGAGAGACATAAAGAGAAGGAAAAATAGGTGATTGATAGCGAATAAAAATAGGATGCATAAAAATAATAGAAATCCAATTTACGGTTTAATTTTACCTTCAAAAACAAATCTCACAGGTCCCATCATATTTAAAGATCCTTTACCATCTTGGACATCAAAAATCTGACACTTTAGATAAACACCAGATCTCACCTTGATAGACACATCTTTTACTCCATAGGTTTGATACATAAACAAAGAAGCGGCTGCCGCCCCCGTACCACAAGCTAAAGTCTCCCCCTCCACCCCCCTTTCAAAAGTACGGATGCTACATTCATTATGAGATGAAACAGATAGAAAATTAACGTTTGTTCCTTCACCTTTGAAAAGCGGATCCCATCTCCACTTCGGGGCTAATTTATTCAGGTTTAGATTTTCGATACGTTTCAAGGGTATAACGAGGTGAGGAACGCCCGTGTTATAATGATAACAATCTTTATCGTGCAATTTAAAGGGGAGGGAACCATTTAGACAAGTGACAGAAGGCAAATGAATCCAAACTCCTTCTTCATTTTCGAATCCTTTATATATTTTTTGATTCACTTCAACTTGATAAACTTGCTTCTTATGATCTATAGAAGCTAAAAAATGTATGACGGATCTAAGACCATTGCCGCACATTTCGGCTTGAGATCCATCCGAATTAAAAAACAACATTCGACAATCAGCCACTTCTGAAGGTCTGAGTAAGATCAAGCCATCAGCTCCAATGCCATAATGAGATTGGCACCATTTTTTTATGACATCGACAGTCAGCTGGACTCGTTCAGAAAAATCCTCAATCAGAATAAAATCGTTGCCAGCTGCTTCGTATTTATAAAAATGAATCCCCATCAGCTCCTTAAAAAGTAGACTAACTTATCTGACTATAAGAAGTGACTATTTTATCAATCAAGCCAAAATCTAAGGCTTCTTTTGCAGAAAACCAATTATCTCTGTCGAGAGCTTTTTCCACTTCTTTATGGGATTTGTTGGTTTTTCGAGCGTACAAATCTATCAACATTTGGTGTGTATTGAGGATTTCTTCTGCTTGAATGTCTAAATCTGTCGCTTGTCCTCTGACAACACCATGGATAGAAGGCTGATGAATCATGATTCTTGCATGTTCAGTAGCAAAACGACGCCCTGAGGGAGCAGCTAAACTCAAAACAGAGCCCATAGAAGCGGCTAAACCTGTGACAAGCGTTGTTATAGGAGAAGATATCATCTGAATTTGATCCCATATAGCCATACCTGCATCAACGGAGCCTCCAGGTGAATTAATCACAAACAAAATAGGTTGTCCTGGTTCGGACAAATCAAGGTACCATAATTTTTTTATGATATCAGTGGCTGTTTCAGAGCTCACTGCATCAGATAAAAAAATACGTCTATGTTTCAATAAAAGAGCGTCGATTTTGTCATCATGTCTTTTGATTGTGTTTGTTTCTAATTCAGGATCTTCTTCTGAGTGAACAGCTTTTACCATTTTAACTCTCCTTATCTTTTAAGGGTGATTATTCATAGTCTAAAATTCAATGTCAAGCTCAGGATAAAGAGGGAAATTTTTCCCCAACCTGCCTATTAAAGTTTTCATCTCCTCTACAACAGCAGGATCAATATGAATTTTAGCTAAACTCTTTTCTTCTTTCCCTTCAATTTTTACGGATTGAGTCCGTTTTAATACATAAAAGATCCCGTCAGCGATATCTTCCATTTCTTTTTCTTTCATACCAAGGGTTGTCACCGCTGGTGTTCCTATACGAATACCAGAAGTATACCAAGGACCATTTTTATCAAAAGGCACAGCGTTTCTGTTAACAGTGAATCCACATAAACGCAGCGCGTTCTCAGCCTGCCTTCCTGTTAAACCAAAACTTTTATAAACGTCTATGACAAGGAGGTGGTTGTCCGTTCCCCCCGTTAACAGATCAATTCCATGGTGTCTTAATCGTTCTGCTAAAGCTTGAGCGTTTTTCACAATTTGATGAGCGTAATCTTTAAAATGGGGTGTGTCAGCTTCCTGAAAAGCGATAGCCTTAGCGGCCAAAACATGAGGAAGTGGGCCACCTAAAACTAAAGGACATCCTTTATTGACCACATCCTTGTAAGCCGATTTGCATAGAACCATTCCCCCTCTTGGGCCCCTTAATGTTTTATGAGTGGTCGTGGTTACGATATCAGCATAAGGGATAGGGTTGTAAACCCCTCTAAAGACTTCCCCTGCGACCAACCCAGAAAAATGCGCCATATCTACCATTAAAACAGCTCCTACACTGTCAGCGATTTCTTTCATGACACTAAAATCAATCAGACGAGGATAAGCAGAGTAACCTATAACAAGTATCAAAGGTTTTTCTTCTAAAACTTGTTGCTTAAGGGTTTGATAATTTATCTTATTTGTAGAAGGATCGACATCAAATGAGACAGATTTCATCATCTTAGAGGATATGTTGTGCCTATATCCATGGGTCAGATGCCCCCCAGAATTCAAAGATAAGCCCATGATTTTTTGAGATAACATCAATTGTCTGATCGATTCGTATTCTTCTGTGCTTAACTCATCAAGACTCTTTTTTCCCCATTCCTCCATTTTTCGATTCTGGATTTTATGAACTAAAATAGCCCAGTAAGCCACTAAATTCGCATCTGCGCCTGAATGAGGCTGTACGTAAGCATGCTCTGCTCCAAAAATTTTTTTTGCTTTATCGATAGCCAGCTGTTCAATCAGGTCTACATTTTCGCAACCAGCATAAAAGCGATGGAACGGAATACCTTCAGCATATTTGTCAGTCAACCAGTTGCCCATGGATAATTGTACAGAAAAAGAAGAATAATTTTCAGAAGCGATTAATTTTAAGGATTCTTTTTGTTCCTTAAGTTCTTTCAAAATCGCCTCTCCAATTTGAGGATGAGTTGAATAAATATGGTCTAAAGACGCAAGACATGCGATAACAGCTGAAGATCTTTTTTCTTTGCCTGTGCGTTCTAAGTATTTGTCTAAATGATTCATGCCACACCTAAAAATTGATAGATTAGCCTAATATAAAATAGAAAAAAGAAGAAAACTAGATTATTTTTTATTTGTATAGATGAAGAGATTATTATTCCTATATAAATAACTCAAAGAAAGCCTTTTTTTACTTGAGCTATATTTCCCTAGACTGCTACCCTTTCATTTAAAATACATTTTCGCGGGATTACTAAAGATGCAAGATATTCTTAAACCTCTCATAGATATACAAGAAATTGACATTAAACTTGTTCGCTTAAAACGGATGGAAGTCGAAAGGAAACAAGAACTAGAGCAGATTCAAACTCTTCGTTTAGAACTCCGCCAGCAACTTCAGGATAAGGAGCAAGAGATCTCTGAGCATGCAAAAACAATCCAAAATCTAGAGAATAAACTACAAGAAGTAACAGCTAAAATTAAAAAACTAGAACAACAGCAAGCTTCTATCAAAAAAATTGAAGAATTTAACGCCATCACCCAAGAAGTGACTTCAGCTGAGAGAGAAAAGATCAACATCGAGCAAAAAGTATCAGATTTAGTTGATAGAAAAGTCGCCGAAGAAGAATTGCTGATCAATATAAAAACCAGTTTAGAATCTTCTGAAGAAAATAGCCGCAATTTAGAAAAAGAAGTGCTCCATGGAATCGACCTTATTAATCAAGAGTGCATCTCTTTCAAGAAACAAAGAAACGACTTAATCAAACATGCGGATGAAGAAGTTTTAAGGATTTATGAAAGATTACTAAGAAACAAAAAAGACCGTGTGATCGTACCCATAGAAAATAGAACATGTACAGGATGTCATATTGTTCTGACCGCTCAGCACGAAAATATGGTTCGCAAAGGAACAAATTTGATTTTCTGTGAACACTGCTCACGCGTTTTATTTTGGCAAGATCACGTCCATACTGATACAAACCAGGGGACAAAAAAGAGAAGAAAAAAAACCGTATAAACTTCGCCGGGGAAGTAAGCAACCGCTGCTGTTTTTTAACAGGAGAGGAAAGTCTGGACTTCACAAGAGGAGATACCAGTGAAAGACTGGGGGTCGTAAGACCACGGAAAGTGCAACAGAAAATAATTCGCTATCTATAAATGAGGTAGACAGAGTGAAAATTCAAGCTTTAAGAGTTTGATACTTCTAAGGAAACTTAGAGTACTGTAAACCCTATCTGAAGCAAGACAAAGAAAGTTTTTTTGTACTCTGCATAACTTTCTTATTAAGATCGCTTGAGAAATTTAGTGATAAATTTCCTAGATGAATGGTTGCTCACGACAAAATCTGGCTTACCGCTTCCCCGGTTTTTTTGTTTTTTATCATTAACTTCTTGGATGAAACTTATCATAAGCCTCTTTTTTTAATTTCTTAGATACCTGCGTGTATATTGTGGTTGTGCCTAGAGAATTATGCCCCAACAAAAGCTGGATTGTTTTGAGATCCATCCCATTTTCTAGCCAGTGCGTTGCAATTGTATGACGAATAGTATGAGGCGTGACTTTGACAGACAACCCACTTTGAGTCAGGTATTGCTTAAATAATCTGTCCATCGACCGGACGGTGATCCTCTCTCCCCATTTATTCAAAAAAATCGCTTCGCAATCTTTTTCACCGTAATGCCCATTGCAATCGATTGATCTCTCTGGGTGCCTCAGATATTGCATCAACCAATCCCAACAAGTTTTTGTCACAGGAACAATTCGCTCTTTTTTTCCTTTTCCTTTTATTTTAATCAAAAAATTATATTCATCTAGATCACCACGATTAAGTCCCACCAATTCACTCACTCTTAGAGCCGAACTGTAAAACAACTCTAAAGCGGTCCGGTCTCTTAACCCAAGATAAGTCAACGTATCCGGCTGACTGATTAACCTTTTTATGTGTTCGTAAGATAAAGAAACAGGAAGTTTTTTTTCTAACTTAGGAGATTGGATATGATTAAAAGGATTATCCGATAAACACTTGTTTTTAATGAGATAACGAAAAAAAGACTTTAAAGAGGACATGTGTCGTAATATAGTCCTTTTTTTCAATCCTTGTTCGTTCAAAAAGACAATATATTGTCTGATCCCTATCTTGTCTAGTCGAGCTAGATCTATTTTTTTCTCATCTAAAAAAGAAAAAAAAGCTGTGAGATCTAAACGATAATTTCTGATGGTATGGGCGGAATAATTTTTGACGGTTTCTAACTCCTGTAAGAAGCTATTTAAGCGCGCTAAATATATACTCATAATATCCAATATATGCTAAAATGACTCTTTCAAAAATACTATTTTTCTACAATATGATTACATTAAATTCTGTCACGAAAAAAATTGGGGGAAGAACCCTTTTCGAAGAGATCACAGCTTCTTTTAACAAAGGACACCGTTACGGTCTTACAGGCCCTAATGGAGCGGGAAAATCAACTTTACTCGGCATCATGATGGGCATCGTTGAGCCCACCTCTGGATCTGTTACGCTCCCTAAAAAAGTTGGTTTTTTGAAACAAAATCTAGAGGCTTATCGGAACTTCAAAGTGCTTGACACTGTCATTATGGGGAATCAGCGTCTTTGGAAAGCTCTTGCAGAAAGAGACAAACTCTACGAAGAAGAGATGACAGACGCGATAGGCATGCGTTTGGGTGATTTAGAAGAAATCATTGCGGAAGAAGATGGCTACAGCGCAGAAGCTGATGCTAGTGTGTTATTAACGGGTATGGGCATAGAAGAAGCTTTACATGAAGCAAAAATGCATGAAATTCCTACAGATAGACAATTTCGTGTGATGTTGTGCCAAGCTTTATTTGGCGATCCAGAAGCGCTTTTACTAGATGAACCCACAAACCATCTTGATTTGGAATCCATAGGATGGTTAGAACAGTTTTTGCATGATTATGCGGGTACACTAATTATAGTGAGTCACGACCGTCATTTTTTAAACACAGTTACAACAGATATTGCTGATATAGATTACGAAACCCTCATCATCTATCCTGGTAATTATGATAGGATGTTAGAAGCAAAAACAGCTTTAAGAGAACGGGTAGAAGAAGAAAACAAATCAAAAGAAAAAAAAGTCGCCCAACTGAAAGAATTTGTAGCGAAATTTGGAGCTGGAACAAGAGCTAGCCAAGTGCAATCGAGACTAAAAGAAATCGACAGATTGCAGCCTCAAGAACTCAAAAAATCTAATATTCAACGTCCTTATATACGCTTTTATCCACCGGAAAAAGCTTCAGGTCAAGTGGTTTTTAAATTAGAAAAGATTTGTAAAAGTTACGATGATCACTTAGTGATTAACAACGCTTCATTTGAAATTCTCAAAGGGGATAAAATTGGGGTTATCGGTAACAACGGTAAAGGAAAAACAACTCTTCTGAAAATATTAGCCGGTTTTTTACAAACAGAAAAAGGTAAAATAGAAAATGGCCATCAGGTACAAATTGGCTACTTCCCTCAAAATCATGAAGAAATCGTCAATAAACTCAAACAAGAGACTTGTTTTGAATGGCTAAAAAGCAAAAAAGAAGGGGTCTACGATCAAGATATAAGAAGTATTTTAGGTAAGATGCTTTTCGGAGGAGATGATGCTTTTAAAAGTGTCTCTACTCTATCAGGAGGAGAAACAGCTCGTCTGATTATAGGAGGCCTCATGCTCGGCAACTATAACGTACTCATCATGGATGAACCTAATAACCATTTAGATCTAGAAGCTGTTTCCGCATTATCTTGGGCCTTAAATGATTTTAAAGGAACTGTCATCGTAGCAAGTCACGATAGAGACCTACTCACTCAGTCGGTGAATAAGATCATTGCTTTCGAAGACAATAGAATCCATTTCTTCGGAGGACCTTTGGAAGAGTATTTAGCTCAGAAAAAAAAATAGAACTCACTTTTTAGGGAAGGGAATCACCTTCCCATCTTCAGCAGCCACTACGTGAGGGAACACAACCTTAGCTTCATTCTCAAAACACTCAGACCCTTGATAACGAGCTGAAAAATGTGTCAAAATCAATAATTTCACACCGCTTTCCTTAGCTATATGAGCGGCTTGTTTGGCTGTTAAATGATGATAATTTTTAGCCAATTCTCTATGCTCATCTAAGTAGGTGCTTTCACAAATCAAAACAGTAGCCGATTTGGCCAGATCAAGAGCTGCTTGACACTCTCTTGTGTCGATAACCACACTCAAGATATCTCCATTCTCTAAATAGCTCACTTCTTCTATCAACACCTTACGATCATTAACCCATATAAAACCTTCTTTCTGAATCTGTTGAACCATCGGACCTTGCACCCCAAATAACTTCAAACGATCACGATCGTATCTTCTCTTAGGTTTTTCTGTGATGCGCCAGCCGATATTATCAATCCCATGATCAAGAAATTTAGCTTCTATACAAAACTGCCCATCATCATCTACAAGACCTTCTTTATGAACAGGGTGCTCAATGACACGAATCTGCTCATGGTATATGCTCCCGTATCTTAATCGGTCGAAATAAATTTTGCCACTGGCGGGATAATAGCAGTGAATAGGGTGAGTCACTTTATCTAAATTTAAACGCATCAACATAGAACCTAAGCCCAAACAATGATCGCCGTGAAAATGACTGACAAAGATACGGTTAACAACAGTGGGAGCTACATTAGCGAAGATAAACTGTCTTTGGGTCCCTTCTCCTGGATCAAATAAAAAGCCCTCCTCATTCCATCTCACAAGGTAAGCTCCATGATTTCTATCTCTGGTTGGTTGCTGGCTGGAACATCCCAGAATCGTGATATCTTTTGGACTCATACACCCTCTTTCTTGGATTTTAGTTTTCCGAATAAGAATCCTGTACAAGCACCTAAAAGGTGAGCTGTATTGGCGATCGGCAAATCTAGCTGACTGATATTCAAATAGTCTGAAAATAGCAACAAGAAACTCGCAGCAGACATGATAAGGATAAATATCAATAAAAACGACAGACTAGATTGAGAAACAAAATAATTTTCTTGATCCACTGCCTTCTGGCGAATCCAAATAAAAGCGGCAAAAGCCGTAACGACACCAGAAAAACCCAGAAAAAAAGGACCACTTACTAAATACTGTCCCAGATTAGAGACAACAGCTGTTATCAAAATGAACAATAGAAACTGATATTTGGGCAATCTTTTTTCAATCTGCGGGCCCATAGAAAGGAACCACAACATATTAAAAACCAAGTGCAAAAGGTCATTGTGCAATAAACAAGGTGTAAATAAACGCCAGATCTCTCCTTCCTTGATTTTTTCAAACATCGGAGTGGATAAAGAGGTCTTGTCTAAAATTAAAGAACGAACTCCTAGCCAGATGTTTTCTAGATTTGGCGGATTTTGACGAAGAGCATCGGGGTAATCGAAAAATAAACTTTTTTCCAAAGGAGTGTATTTTAAAAATGAAAGCTCTTCATTTTTTTGAAAAAACCGACTCTCTTGAAAAGTATTTATCATAAAAACAACACAGCATATGTAAGTAAAAATACGGGTGACTCCGAAAGCTCGTTTTTTATATTTTTTAGGAACAAAACGATCCACTTTCTCTGGAGGAGGTAAGGGAGGTAGAGAATAAGGAAATTCTTTTTCTATGACATCTGGGTGGGAACGATAGAAATGAAATAGCTCTAAAGCTTGAGAATAATCATCCTCGTTGAGAACCCATATGTGAAAGGAAGGTGGCTCAGACTTATCAAGAGAAATAGATATATCTATCCCTTTTTTCTGAAATAGAAAACGAAAGTTTTGACTCTCTTTATGCGTAAATAATTGTCCCAAAAGTCGCATGCTAACACACTGTTTTTATTTTATTGATGATAGAACTCGTTGACAAACCCGGAATAAGATCAACAATATGAACTCTTCCTCCTCTTTTTTTAACAATATCTGCTTCTATACAATCTTGACCGTATTCAGAACCATTAACATGAACGTGAGGACCTATTTTATCTAATAACTGAATAGGGTCTGTTTCCTCAAAATAAGTAACGTAATCCACCATCGACAAAGCAGCCATCATCTGCATTCTGTATTCCAAAGGGATGATCGGCCTTAAAGGACTTTTATAAGCTTTGATAGAAGCATCAGAATTTAAAGCCACAATCAATAAATCAGCCTGCAAAGAAGCCTGGTAAATCATCTCTAAATGGCCAGCATGTATGAGATCGAAAGAACCGTTTAAAGTAGCAATCGTGTGGTTTTTCTTTAACTCTATGACTTTTTTTTCAATATCTTCGGGTAAAATGAGCTTAGATAAGTAATATTGATAGTAATTTTGAGTCCGATTAGAAACAAACATTATAAACCTCTTTATAGGTTTCAACAAAATGAACTTCTAAGCCATCTTTTATCTCCTTCGGTAACTCCTCAAAATCTCTTTGGTTCGCTTTGGGTAAAATGATGATTTTCAAACCAGATCTTCTAGCAGCTATTATCTTTTCCTTTACACCTCCAATCGGAAGAACTTTTCCCGTAAGAGTCAACTCACCTGTCATACCCACGTTGTCTTTCACGGGGACATGTTTGAGTAAAGACAATAAAGCGGTGGTCATGGTGATGCCCGCTGAAGGGCCATCTTTTGGTGTAGCCCCCTCTGGGATATGCATGTGTATCTGTGTCTTTTCAAAAAAGGGTAAAGAAGGGCAAAGTTCAGAGAGAGAGCCCTGCAAATAACTCCAAGCGATTTGAGAAGACTCTTTCATCACATCTCCCGCCATACCTGTTAACTTCATATCGGTCTTTTCTGAGGGCACTTTAAGGGTTTCTATATATAAAGTAGCACCTCCCATGGAAGTCCAAGCGAGACCCATACAAGTGCCTACAGGGGTCTTTTCGTGAAATTTATCACTCGTAAAAAGAGGTTTGCCTATATACTTTTTAACATTTTCTTTTGTGATTCTGACCTGCTGTCTTTTATTTTTAAGTTTTTTTTGCTGTTCTTTGACAATCTGAACAGCTATTTTACGTAAAATTTTTTTAACGTAATTCTCCAGATTGCGCACGCCTGCTTCTCTAGCATAACCATCAATAATCTCTTCTAATCCGGTTGTGGTGAATAAAACATCACTGATAGTGAGCCCCATTTCTTTAGTGTGTCGAGGGATCAAATATTTCTTAGCGATTTCAACTTTTTCTTCTTGAATATATCCTGACAATCTCAAAATATCCATTCTATCTTTTAGAGGCTCTGGTATAGTATCGAGTACATTAGCAGTGACAATGAATAGAATTTGAGATAGATCACACCTAACATCCAGATAATGATCCAAAAAATCTTTATTCTGCTCGGGATCCAACACTTCTAACAAAGCAGAAGCAGGATCTCCATGATAACTGTTCCCCATTTTATCGACTTCATCTAGCATGATCACAGGATTCATCGTCTGAGTGGATTTCAAAGCCTGAATCAATTTACCTGGCATGGAACCCACATAGGTCCTACGATGTCCTTTAATCTCTGCTTCATCTCTCATGCCACCAACAGAAAATCGATAAAATTGTCTATTTAAAGCTTTAGCTATGCTTTTACCAATACTTGTCTTCCCTACCCCAGGAGGTCCGACCAAGCAAATGATGCTACCTTTAATCCCACCAGATAAACGCCCTACACTGATAAACTCAATGATTCTTTCTTTGATCTCTTTTAATCCATAATGCTCTTCATCTAAACTGGTTTGAGATTTCTTGATGTCCAAGTTATCGCGACTTTGTATACCCCAAGGGATGATGGTTAACCATTCAAGATAATTACGACAGACCGTATATTCAGCAGACTGAACCTCTAACAAGCTCAACTTATCCATTTCATCTTTAATCACAGTCATGACATCTTTCGGAATAGTTCTTTTACTTAAACGGGCTTCAAATTTTTCTAAATCACAGGTTTTATCCTCTTTTTCTAGCCCCAACTCTTTCTTAATAGTCTTCAGCTGCTCTTTTAAAAAAAATTCTCTTTGACTCTTTGAAATAGATCCTTCAATTTTCTGATTGATACTGCTTTGTAATTTCGTTAAATCTAGCTCCTTTTTTAAAAGTAAAAGAGATTTATCGATTCTATCTTGTAAAGAAAAAGTTTCCAAAACGTCTTGTAATTCTTCACGGCTAGCAGTTGTTAAGGCACAAGCAAAATCGGCCAATTTACCTGGTTCAGTGAAATCGGAATGACCTAAAAAGATTTGTAATTCTTCTTTAAATAAAGGATTCAGTTTAAGCAGTTCTCTAATAGTTGTGATGATGCTGATCGAATAGGCTTTGAGCTCTTTGGAAGCTTTATCGTTTAAAGATTGATCATCGTAATATTTGACATGAGCTTTTAATTTTTTACCTCTCACAGCTTTAGTAACAGAAAAACGTTTCTCAATGCTGAGAACAACTTGAGCACCTCCTTGCTCTAGAGGTATAATTCTCATTATACGGGCCAACACGCCGAATTGGTATAAGTCTTTGAAACTGACTTTATTGATATCAACTTCTTCTTCTAACGTCAGCAAAAGACCCATAGTTTTATCTTTTGATTTAGCTACATTTTTTAGTAATTCGTAGAAAGGACCTTTTTCGATAAAAATCGGGGCCGCCATACCAGGAAAAAAAGGCCTTCTTGTGATGGGAATAATAGATAAAGGGTTAGGTCCACTTGACGTGTTTTTCTTCTCTTTTCCTTTGATTGACGCATTGGTCAGTTCTTCATCTAAAGCTTCTTCTAAGTCTTTCAATTCTATTTTATAAGCCACCTGAAACCTCTTTTGTAAAAGCTATTCCCCCGTTTTTGTAGGGAAGCCATTAAGGACGTTTTACTAAATAATGCAAGTTGATACAATTAACAATATGACATATTTAATCATAGATACTAGCTCAAATTTTGCCTTAATTGCTCTTAGCAATCAAGGAGCGATTGTGGATTGGGTACAAATTTTTTCGACTAAAGACTTATCTCGCTCTGCTTTACCAGCTATCCAGGATTTGCTTCACAAGAATCATATCGATAAAAAAGCCCTAGATTTCATAGCTGTAGGAGTAGGTCCAGGCTCTTACACGGGAACAAGAGTAGGAGCTATTATCGCTCAAAGTATGGGTTTTGCTCTTAAAAAACCTTTGATACGCTTTTGTTCTTTGCTATGGGCTGTGCCTTTAGGCCCTTGCTCTTTTTGGTCTTTATTCCCTAATAAATCGGATCATCTATTCAGTTTAAATGGAAACATTGGTGATGATAGATACATAAGGATTTATCAAGAGAAAATGTTAAGCCCAGAAGAAATATCCTCTCTTTTAACTGATACAGATCAACTGTTTTGTAAAGAACGAGAAAAACTTCCTTCATCCTTCACTCCTTATTTAAAAATAGAAGCCTCCGTCACTGATTCTTGTGTTCCTATTTTTTTGGAACAACAATTCAAAGAACAAATTTTTGAAAAAAAAGAGTTTCTACCTCTTATCTATTTACACTAACTCCCTTCAAGATCAATTTAAGCTAAAGTCAGAAGGTGTTTTTCAGATTGTTTTTCTATTCTTTTTAAGTTAGCCTACTTTCTTTTTCGTAAAGAGAGGAAAAAATGAATCATAAAAAAACTACTTTTTTAGCCAGTTTAGGAGCCGGCTTGGAATACTATGACTTTGCCATTTATGGCATCATGGCCAGCTACCTGAGCGCACTATTTTTCCCTGACACTCACAGAGAGCTTTCATTACTCAAAACTTTCGGTATTTTCGCTGTCGGTTATTTTGCAAGACCCTTAGGGGGTATCTTATTTGGTTCCTTAGGAGACTTTTTAGGAAGAAAAAGTTCTTTTATTTTTGTGATGCTTCTCATGGCTTTAGCCACCTTAGGTATCGGTTTTTTACCTACAGGTGATAAGGGAGCTTTTTTACTTGTCTTTTTACGCATTTTACAAGGGCTTTCTTTTGGGGCGGAAATGCCAGGAGCGATCACCGTGGTGTGTGAGAACATAAAAACAGAAAAAAAGGGGTTATTTTTATCTTTTGTCGTATCTAGTGTTAGCTTAGGAGCTATGCTAGCTTCTCTTGTCTTATACCTTCTCACTCATTTTTTTTCGAGAGAAGAGATTTTACTAGGAGCTTGGAGATATCCTTTTTGGATCGGAGGTCTTTTGGGTATTGTCTGCTTAATTTTAAGACAGAACTTAAACGAAACACCGAAATTTCTTGAAGAACAAGTTAAGCAAAAACACGAAAGTTTAAAAGCTCCCCTCATACAACTTTTAACACACCATAAAAAAGCTCTTCTCAAAGGTCTGATTAGCAATTTATTCATGTCTTCTCTCATCATTTTTGCTATCTTTCAAGCCACTTACCTAACAGAATACTTTGGCTATAAACCAGCTGACATCTACTTAGGAAATCTCATAAGTCTTATTTGGTCTGTTTTGACTCTTCCTTTTTTTGGCTATTTGGTCGATAAATTTGGGAAAAAAAATAGCATGAAAGCCTTGATTTTTACGTTCCTTTGTCTATCTTTTTACATGTTTAAAATCTTAAACATAGGCAGCTTCTACGCTTTAATTCTTTTTATGCTCATTTATCAATGTTTCATATCTTTAGCCAGCCCCATCTATTTTTCCTTTGTGACTGATTTATTTCCTGTAGCTGTACGCTATACAGGCATAGGAACATGCTACAATATTAGCTACTCTTTAATGGGCTGTTTACCTCTTTTCTTGACTTATCTCATCAAGGAAACGAATATATTGTACATCCCTTTTGTTATGCTTGCTATTTTTGGTCTACTTGGCCTATTAATCATATTAAGAGATTCTCAAAAACAGTAATCATATGTCTAAAATACGATACCTAATCACCGCTTATTGGGCTCCTTTCTGTGTATTAGTGGGTCTTATACTGGGAGGCTTATTCCATTTATCCGGCTATTCTCCCCTTTATGCACAAAATATATGGCGTTTAACATTACTGTTAGGAGGAGCCCCTATCGTCTTAAAAACCATTCGGGGTATGGTCAAAGGACATTTTGCATCCGACGTTGTTGCTATGTTAGCGATTGTGACAGCATTTATCATGGACCAAGCTTTTGCTGGTAGCGTTGTGGTTTTGATGCAAATTGGAGGAGAAGCTTTAGAAGATTTTGGGTTAAAAAGAGCTAGTGGTTCTTTGGATGCTTTAATGGGAAGAGCCCCTAAAATTGCATTCAAAAAAATCAATAATGAGATATCTCAAGTAGACGTGCAAAATGTGAATATTGGAGATATCTTAATCGTTCCAATGGGAGAACTTGTTCCAGTGGATGGGCTTATTTTGAGTGGAGTTGCAGAAATTGATGAGTCAACAGTAACAGGGGAAGGATTACCTCAACTAAAGAAAACCGGCGATAAAGTATTTAGTGGCTGCTTAAATTTGAATGGCACATTCGAAATGAAAGCCGAAAAAGACAGTAAAAATAGTCAATATGCGAAAATCTTAGATCTTGTAGCAAAAGCTAGATCAGCAAAAGCACCTATTCAAAGGCTAGCAGATAAATACGCTATTTATTTCACTCCCATCACTTTGATGATAGCTCTTGTAGGTTACATGATAACCAAAGATATACACACCATTTTATCAGTGTTTGTTGTGGCCACTCCATGCCCCCTTATATTGGCGACACCAGTGGCTGTTTTGACAGCGATTAATCGTGCGGCAGAAGAAGGTATTATTGTCAAAGGGGGATCCTCTATCGAGCAGGTGGGATCAGCGGATGTCATTGTTTTTGATAAAACAGGGACAATCACTTATGGAACTCCTAAAATAGAACAAATTTTGTGCCTGACTGATGTAAAAGAAGAGCAAATTTTACAATGGGCGGCTAGCTTAGAACAACTTTCTACTCACTCTGTCGCTAAAGCTATCGTGACAGAAGCCAATGCTCGTAAAATTCCTTTATTTTTACCAAAAAACTTTGAAGAAATCATCGGTAAAGGAGTCTGTGGAGAAATCGAAAATCAGTTGTTAGATATGGGATCAGAAAGTTATATCAAAAACAAATATCCCGATATTGACTTCCCTCATCTTGAAGAAGAAAAAGAAAGCTCTTTAAAAGTTTATATAGCTTTAAAAAATAGTTTAATAGGCTTGATTAAATGCACAGATAAAATGAGAGAAAATTTACCTGTGATGTTAACGGAACTATCTCAAATGGGAATCAAAGATAAGCTTATCCTAACAGGAGATACTTTTGACAACACAGAAAAAATAGCCTTTAAGTTAGGTATAAAAAATTTTTACACACAATTACTACCTCAGGATAAAGCCACTTTTATAAGTCAACTCAAACAAAAATACAAAACCGTATTGATGGTGGGTGATGGTATTAATGACGCTCCTGCTTTAGCCCAAGCTGATGTAGGGATTGCAATGGGAGCACATGGCACAGCCATATCAGCAGAAGCCGCTCAAATCGTCTTGCTTGTAGATGATATCACTAAAGTCGGGCTCATCGTGAAAATAGGCAAAAAAATGAAAAAGGTCGCTTCGCAAGGGATTTTTTTAGGAATGGGTCTGAGTATTTGTTTAATGATCATAGCGGCCTTCGGATATATTCAGCCAGCCTTCGGAGCTATTTTACAAGAGATTATAGACGCTGTGGTTATCTTAAACGCTCTAAGAGCTAAATAAAATTGAGAGAGAGGCCTGTAAAATGGCCTCTCTTTTTGTGAAAATTAAGCAAAAAAGTTTTTAATTTTAGATAAAAAACCTTCTTTCTGAGGGGCATTGTCTTTATTCTCTAGTTTAGCTAACTCTTCCAATAGATCTTTTTGCTTCTGGGAAAGATTAATGGGCGTTT
Organism: Rhabdochlamydiaceae bacterium; assembly: GCA_049240945.1. Lineage (GTDB taxonomy): Bacteria > Chlamydiota > Chlamydiia > Chlamydiales > Rhabdochlamydiaceae > JBMLRQ01. The sequence continues at coordinate 8,220 of JBMLRQ010000037.1, read as the reverse complement.
CAACAGTGGTCTTGATCATTAAATCTCCTTTTCCTCTCCCATGTACGTTAGGAATACCCTCTCCTCTTACCCTCAAAATTTTACCTGTTTGAGTGCCTTCAGGAATATTGATTTTACAATAACCTCCGTGAGGTGAAGGGATCTCTTTTTTAACTCCCAAGGCGGCTTCAGTAAAACTTAAAGGCAACTCCACAATCACATCATCATTTTCTCTTTGGAAAAAAGGATGAGGTTTTACCCCAATGAAAACATATAAATCCCCATTAGGCCCCCCATCTTCACCAGCATCACCATAACCGGCCATTCTCAAACGCATGTCGTTATCCACTCCAGCAGGCACTTTGATTTTAATGGTTTGCTTTTTCTTCGTGCGGCCTGCCCCACTACATTCTTTACAGTGATTAACAATCGTTTTACCAGCTCCTCGACAGCTAGAGCAAGCCACACTCATGCTGAAAAATCCATGCGATTGGTGCACCTGTCCCGATCCGTGACACTTAGTGCATTTTTTGATATCTGAACTGGAGGCCGCTCCCGAACCTTGGCAAGGCTGACAACTCACATAATTTGTGATGGAGGCTTCTTTTTCTACACCTTTAACAGATTCCTCAAATGAAATCGTTAAGTTCATCTTTTTACTAGCGCCTTGTTTTGGTCCTTGCCCTTCAAAGTTCCCTCCTTCGAAGCCAAACAAGGAATCAAAAATAGAACCTCCTCCTTGCCCCCCTCCAAAAGCTCCCATGAAAGTACGTAAAGCATCTTCCATATTCTCGAAACCACCGCCCCCAAATCCTGCTCCATTTTTTACCGCATCGGCACCATATTGGTCGTATAGACTCCTTTTTTTTTCATCTCCTAAAACCTCGTAAGCTTCAGATAGTTCTTTGAATTTAGCTTCGGCTTGAGAATCTCCCGGGTTTTTATCGGGATGATATTTGATCGCTTTTTTGCGATAAGCTTTTTTAATTTCTTCTTGCGTAGCTGAACGATTGACTTCTAATATAGAATAATAGTCTGTCATGTAACCTCTTTAAATTTGAAAAAGGATGCTAAAAACATCCCAAGAAAAAGCTGTATATTATACTTTTTAAGGCTATTTTAAAAAAAAAACGAGTTTAGGACAAGGAAATTAGCAAAGCATAGAGGTGTTTGCTAATAAAAAAAGAGGCATAACGAAAAAATGCCTCTTTTTTAGGTAAACGGGATTAAGGAGCTAAGTTGCGATAGGAAGGTTTTGTTTTTTTATATTTGAGGGCAGCTTTTGATTTAGCACGACTTTTAATAGAAGGCTTATCGTAGAAACGATGCGCCTTAGCGGCTTTCATGATACCTTCTTTATCTAACTTTTTCTTCAAAGCTCTTAAAGCTTTATCTAAGGGTTCTCCTATACGTACTTTCACACTGGGCATGAATATTCGTCCTGAGTAAATTAATTTAATGGTTCATATTTTAGGAATAATCGAGGTAATTCCCTTTAACAATACTTTCATTCTATGAAATATCAACATATTGGGCAACCGTATTCTTTGACAAATGACAAATACTTATAAACACAAAATAAGCTGAATCTGACGGTTAATTAAGAACTTTTACTTCTCTTTCATTCATCTATTCCAAAAAACCCATCTTAATTAATCAGCTATTTTTTCATTTTTCAAGACAGCTTTAATAACTACTATCTTCAATCTGAACCTTCCCCTTAAAAACCCTATACAGATAAATCCCATAGCCAACAACGAAAGGAAGACCAATCAAAACAATGATAGCTAATATTTTTAAGGTAAGAGTCGAAGAAGCCGAGTTATGAATAGTAAGGCTATATAAATCAGGATTTAGGCTAGAACGAATTAAAACAGGAAAAGTTCCCAATACAAATAGAGAAATACACAAAAGTATAGATAGACTAGAAAGTATAAAGGCCCAACCTTCCCTTCCTTTATTCAAAAGACGATAAATTTGAAACACGCTAAAAAAAATAGAAACGGGAACGACCGATAGATAAGGATAAATCATAATCTTATCCAAAATATAAGGAGCATATACACCTGTCATATATGTAAATAAGGAGTAAATAAACAAAAAAATAATCATGGAGATTTTAACCCATTTTTTCATTTTATCTTGCAAATCCCCTTCTGTTTTCATGATCAGATAAATCAAACCATGCATACTTAGAAGACTCATCGTCATCAATCCGGCTACAACAGAATAAGGATGAAAAAAATCGCTAAAACTGCCAATAAACTCGTGATTTTCATCAACAGCTATACCTGTTACGAGGTTACCTAAGACGATACCTATTCCAAAAGAGATAGCGGCACTAGATAGACTAAAAATCACATCCCAAGTTTTTCTCCAAAAGGCATAAGCTTCTTTACTTCTAAATTCAATGGCTACAGCGCGGAAGATCAAAGCAGTTATAAATAGCATCACAAACAAATAAAAACTAGACATCAAACTGGCATAAACTGGAGGGAATCCTGCAAATAAAGAGCCGACCAAAACCACCAACCAGACTTCATTCCCATCCCATACAGGGCCTATTGAATTCAGAAAGATTCTTCTTTGAAGGTCTGTTCTGGCCAATAAATGAACACAGCCCACACCTAGGTCAAAACCATCTAAAATCATATAAAAAATAGTGGCGATAATAAATATGAAATACCAAAAAATTTCTAACATCCATGACTCCCTATTTAATCTCTTTTTCGTAAACGTTTTTGAACAAATCTAATCGCTTATCCTCAGAAGATTCAGGTCCATGTTTAATTTTTTTATCCAACAAATAAATAAATAAAAAGAACAATACAATATAAATAACGATAAACATAGCTATAGATATAGAAACTTGATCAGCTGTTAATCTTTTAGAAATACCATCAACAGTTTTAAGAAGACCATAGACTAACCAAGGCTGTCTGCCAACCTCAGCGGTGATCCATCCAACTTGATTCGCAATCTGAGGAAAAATAACAGACAAGACAAGACCTTTCAATAGCAAAGGATAATTGTGAAGAGTCTGCTTTTTAAATAAGTAAGCTGTGATCAAAATCAATCCAAACATCAGCCCCCATAAAGCGACCATTATGTGGTAAGATTGAAAGACAACCTGTAAAGGAGGCCACTCATCTTTTGGTATCTGATCCAAACCTTTAACAGGTGTTTTAAAATCACCATTAACCAAAAAACTTAGAAAGCCAGGGACCTCTAGACCTTTCACTGTTTTATTCTCCTTATCTACCCATCCAAAAACCGTGATTGGGGTGTACTCTTCAGTTTTAAAAACAGCTTCCATAGCAGCTAATTTAGCTGGCTGATATTTAGCAACTTGAGAAGCAGAATCATGACCTGATAAGAGTTGTAAGCACAGAGTTATAAAAGCAGCTATTAAAGAAAATTTCATAGAAATTTTAGCTATTTCTAAATGTTTCTTCTTCAAATAGTAATAAGCGCTAATGCTAATCACTAAAAAAATACCAGCAAGCCAACAGCCTAGAATAACATGTGTGACTCTTGTTAAGGTTGAATGATTTAAAACCATTTCCCAGAAATCCGTGACGACGGCTTTAGCCTTTTGACCTTCTCCTATAATTTTGTAGCCAGCAGGTGTTTGCATCCAAGAATTAGCCGCAACAATCCAAACCGCACTGAAATGAGCACCAAAAGTTAATAGACAGGTTGAAACAAAATGAGTGACAGGTTTAACCCGATTCCAACCAAATAAAACAATCCCCAAAAAACCGGCTTCAAGAAAAAAAGCAAAAACACCTTCAGCAGCTAAAGCGCTACCAAAAATATCTCCAACAAATTCTGAATATCTTCCCCAGTTAGTACCGAACCCAAATATTTGAACAAGACCTGTCGCCACTCCTAGAGCAAATGTTAAAGCAAAAATTTTGGTAAAAAACTTAGTAGCCGTTTTATATATCTCCTCTTTTGTTAAGATATAAGCTCCTTCCAATATAACCATCATCAAACCCAAACCTATGCTCATCGGTGGGTAGATATAATGAAACATGCTCGTTAAAGCAAATTGTATACGAGATAAAAAAACAACATCCATACGCACCCTAAATTTTTATGACCTAAAACTACCAATTATATTTCCAAGACTCTTTTCTCGAAAAATCTGAAACATCCTGTCGTTTAGTGTATTGATAAATCCTCCTTTCAGTCAATAAGTCATAACGCCGCTTATTTTGGCGATCACTATAAAGAGGTAAAGTTAATTGAATCGAAGCCGAAGGCCTGAACCTACGATTGGTATCATGAGATAGAATAACTTCAAAAGCAATATAATCTTTATATTGAGGCCTAATCCTCAAGAAAGCCCCTAAGGCACCTTCTTCCATGACTCTTTTTACATAGTAAGGGGAAAACCCTGTGTATAAGCTAAAATCTTCTGTATCTAATACATGGTAACCTAGCTCAGCGTTTAAACGAGTTTCATTCCCTTCAGCTTCCTGAAAATTTAACCAGTAATCAGAGGCATATTGATAGCACACACCACTACCGTAAGTGCTTTTATTGCTCATACCTGTCACAGCATTCAAAGAAAGTTCCCAAGAGCCCCCCATAATCTCAGCCCCTACACCGATTTGATGAAGCCATCCCATTTTTACTTTTTTAAAATCATAAAAGATATTAGAACCCACCATTTTAAAAATCATGTCATCTGACGAAATATGTCGAAACATCACACCTAACCCGGCTCCCCAAAAAGATTTGGCGTTATACAATTCTGAATGAAAAATAGAAAGCAAACGACCTGGAACATAGTCCTTACTCACTATAGATCTCATCAATGTGTACTCTCTGTGCGCTCCTACATTTTGTTCTAAAGATATTTTTCTGATTTTTAGTTTATTCTCTCGAAAATGATCGGATGGGAGAGCGCTTATGGATGGTGTGTCTTTTGATTCTTTTTTTGGATCTGACTTTGTATTATTTTTTAGGTTAGGAAACAAGAAATGAAAAGATGTAGGAATGAAATCGGTGAAATCAGAAGAAAAAAGAGAGGAGGGTGAAAAGCTATATGTAAATATACACAAAGCTGTCTTTACAAAAAAAAATTTTAATCTCAAAATGACCCCATTAGCGTTTTAGAAAAAAGTAAACTTGATCTTGGTTTCTTAATATAAACTCTTTTCTTAATTTTCAACGGGTTTTTGATATGAATAAAATCTTATTGTTCGTTTTCCTATTTTTTTCTTTCTGTGGTCTCGAAAGCAAACAAACGATTTGCTTAAATATGATTGTAAAAAATGAAAGTGCCGTTATCGAAAGATGTCTTGGTTCTGTTAAAGATGTCATCGATTATTGGGTGATTGTAGATACAGGCTCGATAGATGGGACCCAGGAGATTATAAAAAAATATTTAAAAAATATCCCAGGAGAACTCTACCAAAGAAAATGGAGAAACTTTGGAGATAATCGCTCTGAGGCTTTTAATCTAGCTAAAGGAAAAGGGGACTACATTCTCTTTATGGATGCTGATGACACTTTATCCTTCAAAGGGAAAAAAGAATTCCCATTTTTGACTCAAGATGTATACACAATGTGGAGAGGGAGCGAATCCTTTACCTACTTAACCCCTCAATTAGCCAAGGGAAATCTTCCTTGGAGATGGGTTGGTGTTGTCCATGAATATCTAGACTGTTCTTTGCCAACAAATAGAGGGCATTTAGATAACGTGAAATATGTTTCTGGTGATGGAGGCGCACGATCAAAAGGATTAGATAAGTTTTATGAGTATATTAAGCTTTTGAAAGAAGGCTTGCAAAAAGACCCCGATAACGAAAGATACGTCTTTTATTTAGCAGAAAGCTATAGGGCTGTAGGAGAAAAAGCCTTAGCGATTGCTGCTTACCAAAAAAGAATTGATATGAAGGGATGGGAAGAAGAAATGTTTATTTCTATGTTCGAGATCGCCAACTTATTGAAAGATTTAAATTTTTCTATGTCGATTGTGGAACAAGCTTACATGGAAGCCCATAAATTTAGACCTCATAGAGCCGAGCCTGTCTATTGTTTGGCCACTATTTATAACGACATGGGAGAGTACTTTAAATCCTATAAAATCAGTAGGGATTGGTTGTCAGAGTACAAAAACCATCCAAAAGACATACTTTTTAATCAACCCTGGATGGGTGATTACGGTCTATCATTTACTTTGTCCATATCTTCTTACTATCTTGGTCAATACCAAGAGTCCATGGATCATTGTATGTATTTGTTAGAAGATCCCAATACGCCATCTTTCATCAAAGAGATCACCAAAAACAATATAGAGTATGTTAAAACCAAGCTGAATTAATAGCTTAAAAAAAGCTTATTTTGTCCAAAGAGATGAACCTCTTATTCAAGATCCTTCAAAAGATCATCTAAGAGGTTGATATCTAAAAATGCAAAATAAGCTTCTTTATCTTCTATACCAATTGTAAAAACCAGCTGAGAATTTTCCTGATTTAAACAAAAACCTGTACAAAATTCAATCGCCTTATGTTGAAAAACGAATGGATGAGAAGCTTTCTTGATATTAAACTCATCATCCATAAACACCAATCGATGGACATATAAGCGAGAAAAATCAGGTTTCCTGTAGACCTCGTGAACGAGAAATAGATAACCGTTTTTGTAAGAAATAGGGGCTGCAGATCCTCTCCATCTAGAAAAATCGCGATCGTGAGCTTTATGTAAAACAGAATGAAGAGCGGCATTTTTTACATCCAATCTGTAAATGGTGAATGGATCGTATTGATATATGCTATACAAGTGATCCTGATGAATAAAAGGCAACCAATTTTTTTCACAAGAACTTCCAAAAGGGCTAGGAACAGGTCTTATATTCACAGCCGACCAATGAGATATGCCTTCCTTAATATGAGCTAAACCCACTTCTATATCACCGCAAGAAGAAGTATCAAAAGTGGTGCAGAGCATCCAATAATCTTGCTCATATTTAAATAGGCGACAATCTTCTAATCCCTCTACACAATTTAAATCATATTTCTTTCGTTGAGAAACATCAATAATCTCTTTTTGAGAGAGCAAGTTAAAATTCTCGTCATATCTCAAGAAAAAATTCTTAGTATTGATCTTATCTCCTTCGATAAGGGCCTTGTAGAAACGACCTCCTGTTTGACTGTAATTAACTGTCCGACAAATAACATCGTAACCTTGATCCGTTTTTTGAATAGAAGGATTGCAAGGACAATAAGTGAGATCCCCCACTGAACCAATTAAAGGAAGTTTAAATAAAATTTTTTGAAAGGTAAAAAAAGATCTGACTGGCACGCTAGGATCAACATGCTTGATAATACACTCTTTTATCCTGCTTGGAACATCCTTAGAAGATAAAATATCATCAAAAGATACAAAGCATTTGCTTTCTACAAATCTATCATCCAACAAAAGATTTATTTCTTTCTTTACTCCTTCCAAACAATTATCAAAAGAAAAAATTTGATTTGGGTTTTCGGACAATATTAAATAAGCTTCTTTGGCAAACAAATACGCCATGTTCTTTTCTCCAGAAGAACTATAGTGCTTTGCAATTTTAAAAAGAGGCTCTATCAAAAAAGGTTGACTTGTCCAAGCCTTTAAGTAGTGGGTTAAAGCTTTTGACCAATCACCCCTCTTATCCGATTCATTAGCCAACATCAAATTTTTACGCCAAACTTCAAGATCTGTTTGATGAGTACATGTGGTATCACAGTGATTGATGACTGTCTCATTTCCTTCTGATGAGAGTAAACCTTCAGCCAAAACTATTGATCCTCTAAAACAAAGAAAAAAAAATAAAAAGCCACCAGTCATCATTTTTAAATTCATCATGAGTAACCTATGGATTAAGATCATAAAAAAACAGTTTTTCTAAATCTTCTAATTTCATTCTACAGAAGTAAGCTTCCTTGTCTTCTCTTCCAAAAGTTAATATTAATTCTTCATTATTTATCGTCATGCCAGGACAAAACTCAATACCTTTTGTTTGAAATACAAATGATTTGGAAATTCGTTTTAAATGAAAATCTTCTCCTATATGTATAAAACGATGGGTATACAATATTTTTGAATCACTCACATGGTAAACCTCATGAACAAGACATAAATACCCATCTTTGTAAGAAATAGGAGGAGCTGATCCACGAAAACGAGATAAATCTAGATTATAATCTCGTCGATAGTCTTTTTTTAAAAACTCCTGACATTCACCTTGTT
>JBMLRQ010000036.1:0-42417 GCA_049240945.1 Rhabdochlamydiaceae bacterium | reverse complement strand
AATTTCTTCTCTTTTTTTAGCTTGTCTATAAAAAAAAGACATCTGTTTTTATAAAACAGAGCCTTTGGAAACAAGATTTCTTGCTCATTTTTCCCAAATTCAACCTTAGCTTCTTTTGTTTTCAAGTTAGACAGAAGTCTTATAAATTTAAAATTTAGTAACTGGCAAAAGAACTCATATCTGTCAAAGGAAGAATAACGGATAAAATAACTAGGCCGACAATACCTCCTAGCAAAATGAGTAAAATAGGCTGTAACAAAGTGGCTAATTGATTGAGGTCGTTTTCTAATTGGTTTGAATAAATATCGGCTACATGTTTAAAAATTTTAGCCATATCACCTGTTTCTTCCCCAGTTTTGACCATTCTTGTCATCATAGAAGGGATGAGAGGGAAGCGTTGCCATTCTTCGCTTAATTTTCGACCTTCTATGATCTTTTCTTCCGTTTGAGAGATAATGGATTCCATCGCCATATTATTCATCACTTTTTTCGCTAGATGCAAAGAGTCTAACAACGAAACACCTTGAGACATCAGTGAACTGCAGCAGCGAGAAAAACGGATAAGAGAAGATAAGAGAAAAAAATTTTTAAGAAAAGGCGCACTCACAAGCCATTTATGAATCAGATGTCTATATTGTTTTTGAAAGCTCATGATCAAAACACTCGTGATAAGGACAAGAGTTCCTGACAAAAGGTACCATCCATAGTTTATGATGAAATGGCTGGCATTTAAAACAAAAGCTGTCATTTTGTTAACATCTCTACCTTCAAATAACTCAGACATGGAAGGGATAACAAACAAAAGTAGACTCATGATCACAATAAACGAAAATCCTAATAAAACGATAGGGTATGACAACGTGGAAACAAGCATTTTTTTGAGCGCTTGTTGCTTTGTGATAAGATCTGACAATTCCTTTAAAGCTTGCTCTAATCCTCCACTTTTTTCTGCAGATTTGATCGTAAAAATATAGATCGGGTCAAAAATATGAGGGTATTTCTGTAGAATCGAAGAAAAGGACTGTCCCCCTTTTAAGGATTCGCAAAAATCTAAAAGTAAAGGATAGATTTTATGTTTCTGATATTTTTCTTTAATGGTGATCAAACTATCATAAAGTGGAAGTCCTGCACCAGTTAGCTGGGATAATTCTCTTGTAAAGGCAAGCAACATAGAAGGAGATAGGCTCAACTTTTTATCTTCTACGTTAGAGAGATGAGTGATCCATATTTTTTGTTGAACAAGACGATCTTTAGCGGCTTCATAGCTCTCTGCATCTAAAAGACCTTCTATGTTTTTACCGCTTTGATTCACGGCTTTATATTTAAATAAAGGCACATTAACTCCCTTTGGAGACTCTAAGAATTTCTGAAATGGTTGTGACGCCTTTAGCGACTAATAAAGCTCCTTCTTGTCTTAAAGAAAGCATTCCTTCGCTATAAGCGACAAGTTGCATTTCGTAAGCGTCAGCACTTTTAATGATTTGCTTTTTAATTTTGTCTGTCACTTTCATCCATTCGTAAATCCCTGAACGACCTCGGTAACCTGAACCAAAACAGCTTTCACATCCCCTACCTTGAAATAAAAGTCCTTCTTTTAGTTGTTCTCTTTTCAGCCCTAATTCTTTTAATTCTTCAGAAGAAGGTTCATAAGAAGCTTTACAGTCAGGGCAAATATTTCTGACGAGACGTTGAGCCAAAACACCTAACACTGTGGAAGACAACAAATAAGGTTCTATCCCCATATCAACAAGTCTGGTGAGAGCAGAAGGCGCATCATTAGTGTGCAGGGTGGTTAAAACAAGATGGCCTGTTAGTGAAGCTTGTATAGCGATTTCAGCTGTCTCTTTATCTCTTATTTCTCCAATCATGATCACATCGGGGTCTTGTCTCAAAATATGACGAAGACCTTTGGAAAAAGTTAAATTAATTTTGGGGTTCACCCCTATTTGAGCCATACCTTGTAGTTTATATTCGACGGGATCTTCCACCGTCATGATATTAACCCCGTCGGAATTAATCGCTGATAAGGCGCTGTATAATGTGGTGGTTTTTCCACTGCCTGTCGGCCCTGTGACAAGCACGATACCTTCATTTAATTTAATGGTTGTTTGAAAAGCTTTTTCTATTTCATCTCGCATCCCCAGATGTTCAAGCCCCATCAAAATATTGCTTTTGTCGAGGATTCTTAAAACAATCCTTTCTCCAAAAGTTGTGGGTACTGAGCTGACGCGAAAATCAATTTGCCTATTTCCTATTTTTAGTTTAATACGGCCATCTTGAGGTAATCGATGTTCTGCTATATCTAATTTTGACATCACTTTAATTCTGGTGATCAGTCGATTTTGATAGTCTTTATGGGGACGATGACGATTTTGTAAAACACCGTCAATTCTATATCGGATACCTAGACCATCTTCTAAAGGCTCAAAATGAATATCGGAAGCTTTTTGCTTGATCGCTTCCAGAATGATCATATTCAGGATTTTGATAACATTCGAATCAGATGAAGATTCTAAAAGATCGTAGTCTTCTTCTTCGTCGTCAGTTGCAATATCAAAATCTTCTTTGGATTCCTTAATAAAAGTCGAAGTGTCCTCGCTTTTGTGTTGATAACAATCTTCAATGCCTTCTTCTATGGATGAAGGAAAAGAAAGCACTGGTTCCACTTCGAGATTTGTCATGAAAGCTATTTGCTCAATCACATCCAGGCAATAAGGTGAAGTGACAGCTACCAATAGTTTCCCTTCTTTTTCTTCAAAAGGAATGATTTTGTTGTTTTTACAAAAAAGGTAAGGGACTTTCGTGATGCGATTTTTGATGAGAGAAAAAGAGGAAAGGTTTTCCTCAAAAGGTAAGCCATACTTCTCTGCTAATGCCAATAATTCTAGTTTGCTCATATTTAAATCAAGGTTGGTGCATAAGAATTTTACAGCTATTTCTCATGAATTTATTTTTTTCTTTTTCTCTTGCTTCAGTCATTTTTTTTAAGAATTCTGGAATATCTCCAGGGCGTTTCTTGAGCTCTTTCTCTTTAAAAAGTTGTAGCTGGTCTTTTGGATCCAGAATGATAGTAGGAGTGATAAAAAAGAACATCTCGGTGTTCATGTCACTCAATCTAGTTCCTCCAAACAACTTCCCGATTAGCGGTATCTCTCCTATAATGGGTATTCTTTCTTGTATATCCTGAATGGACTTCTTTCTTAATCCTCCGATAATGACTGTCTCTCCGTCAGCTACACGGACCTCATTTTGAATTCGTCTTCGACTCACAACTGGACGAGAGTCTGTATCTGATTTTGGCGTATCAAAACTGATATCAGTTTGTAGAGTGATAAAGCCTGTGTCGTCTGATAACAATTCTTTATCTGGTAAATGAACAGTCGGGGTTAACTCAATCGTGATACCGAATTGGGCGCGTGAATACGATTTTTCGTAGGCAATACTTTGGTTAGCTTGAATGGGAGCTGCCCCATTATTAATAGAGACCTCATCAACAATAGAGATAGTTGCTGCTGTCTGATTCACTGTGATCACTGAAGGGGCTGCATTTAATTGAATGTCTTCTTGCGTCATTAAGAAGTTATAGATGGCTTCATAAGCGGGGAAATGGGAACTTTTGTTTCCCTTTATCATAAATTCAAATAATCCAGAAACAAGAGACTTTTGATTTGTATTTTGATTGCTATTTCCGAATCCTTTATAGCTAGCTGTGTTACGATTGCCTATCTTTAAAAAATCAAGTCCAAACGAATTTTGCGTGTTAAGTTGTTTCTCAAAAAGCAGAACTTCTATTTGCACCATTTTTTTAGGCACATCTAGTTTTTTGAGTAGATCTTTTATTTTCTGTAAGGCATCTCTACGAACCACCATCAGCAAATTACCGCTTTTAGGATCGGGAATAAAATGATCAAAATGATTCTCTTCCATTTTGATATGAGTAGAAATAGGTGTTTGTACGGGCGTTGGAGAGACGAGCAACGAAGGATTATACCCATACCCTTCAGGAGGAGAAGAAGATGGTAGGCGATTAGAAGGGTTTAATGTTGTATAATTGACATCTAAAATTTCTTTGTTGGGATCAGGATTAGCTACTAATAGAGAATTGTACACTTTTTCCAGAACTTTACTTAAGTCGTTTGGATCGCTATGTCGGCAATTATAGATATAAACTGTCATTTCAGAAGGATCTAGAAGCTGCTCTTCCGTTTCCTTAATAATTTTTTCTGCGCGGAATATATCTTCGCTTTGTCCGATTAAAATCAAAGAATTTGTTTGCTGCAATGTGGTTATTGATAAAGGCATTGGTTCTTGGTGCATGAATGCCCCTTTATTCCGATCAGATAGATCCCCAAAAAAAGTTTGCAGTAATTTTTCCATTTCTTTGGCTGACATCTTTGATATCGAGATGACTTTAGAAATTTTGCCTTTTGATTCTGCCCATATTGTTTGATACAGATTAAGTAGTTTTTTTACTTCTTCTTTAGAAGATACGATCGCGATTTTATTGCTCACCTGGTAGATAAAAGTTTGTTTAATATCTGCAAATCTCTCTAAAAATTGAAAAACATGCTTAACGTGCTCCAAGGGGGGAGAGAGTAGATAAAAAATACGGCTATTATCGTCGACGAAAGCCAGCTGATTTGGTTCTGAAATCACAGCTGACACAGAAGCAGGATCTTGTTTAAAAATATAAAGCTGTCTCGCAAATTGGTTGACCTTTTTCAATCCTATTCCATTATGGTTCAAGATAATTTCTAACATTTCCGACCAACATTCTCTAGGTATCAAAAGTCCTGAATGTAAATTTAATTTTAAATGGAGAACCTCTTGTGGAATGATGTAAAGATAATCGGTCGCTCCGTATTCCATGATTAATTGAGATAGAGTCGTCTCTTCTTGATCCCAAAGGGCATATTTTTCTTCTTCTTTTTTGCTTTCTTCGGTACACAAATGTCTCCATTTGTTTTCTAAAGACAAGATTTCACTTTTTGTTTCATTGATCTTTCTTAGAAGCTCTTGATAAGACTCAGCAGATGAGTTTTTTTGAAAATAAAAATTGGCTTGAGAATACAGATCGATGAGTTTTTGCTTGGATTCTTTGAGTTTTTGATTTAAATCATACAAAGAACTTTCTATGGATTTGTCAGAATACTCTCCTTTAGATAGCTCTTGATGTTTTTGAGAAATTGTTTGGGAATATAAGGGGTAGATGATAGATAAACAGAAAAACAAAATAAATCGTATACTTCTTATTGGCGTCATTTATTTATTCTCTCTAAGTGTTTATAAGTGGTCTTTTTATTTTTTAGCTTATGACTTTTTTTCTCTCCAGCATTAAAAGTAACTGTGATAGCTGTGATCATCGCCTTATTTTCGCTTATCAAATGTCCTAAGATTTCATCTCTATGTCCATTTTTTTCTAATTTATCAAATATAAATAGCACACCCTTATCGACACCATGAATGTAATTCTCTATTTGATCATATGTTCTTAATTTATGCCATCCCAAAGAAGTTTTTAATAACCAATCTCCAGGTTTCAAAAATAACTTTTGTTTATCGATTTCACAAAACAAAAGAGAAGACCCAGTCTTCATTTTTAATATTTTTAAACTTTCCTGTAAATTTGGCCAGGAGACATCAGTTTTTGCTTTTGACAAAGTAACAAGCCATTTTTCAAATCCTGATCCTCCCCATACAGAAAAACACATTTTATCATCTGAAACAGAGGTGATTTCGGCCAAAGGATGATTTCTGGTTATAGGTCCTAAACTGGAACACATCCATTGATTATCCTTGTAAATCAAATGATCCCCTTTCTTAACGTACAACGGATAGGACCGCTCCATATTTTTACAATCTAATCGCTCTTTTTCTGATAAATGGTTGTATTCCTCTCCTCCGTAAGACTGTAAAAATTTATCTTGGCCAACCCAATCTACCGTATCTAAATTTAATTCTTTAAAAGTTAATAGATAATCTTCTTGTGATAATAAAAGAGGAGTCAGAGGAAAGAAAGAGCCTTGGATGGATATTTTAAGTGTAGATGTTTTATCTAAGACAAATGATACATTTAGATGAGGTTCTTGTTCGTTAAAAGAAAAAAAGCCGGCTCCATATCCTATTTTATATAGCTCATTCACTAAAACAACTTTTTCTTCTCCAGAGCTTTTAAGGCCCACTAATATGTCTCCGTTGACATTCAATCTATCTGGTCGAGAATTGACACCTAGCACCAAAATATCATTAAAAAGTTGTTCTTCGATTGATCTGTCCTTCGAATAAGAGAAAAATGGGAAGCTAGCATTTGTGAAAAGAGTTTTTTTAAACTCTACTGAATGATCCAGTTTTTGTTCATTGGAGGGAAAGATGAGAGCAAGAAGAATTAAAATCAAAAGGGAGAAAAACAGAATAGGCCAATAAAATAAACGATCGCAGCGCGCTAAAAAACGGTCAACTTTAAAAAAATCTGGGTCAATATGCAATGTCTGCTTAGAGTTTATTTTCAACTTTTTCCCATTCTCAAGAGGTTATAAATTGCAAAAAGGATAACCTATTGATAACTAATTAGCCATTTTTATACCAGAACAGATCTCGTTGAAAATACACAAAACATCCCTGGAGATGATTTTTGATTTTTATTTAAGCAAAATTATCTTTCTAAAACACAGTAGCTAGCTTTCTTTCTATAGACAGGAATCAATAATTGTTGCCATTCCGTTTTTATAAAGGTATCGGCTTTATGATCACAATTGATTTTTTGATACAATTCTCTTAGTTGTTCCTGATACATCATCACTTGCCAATTTAAGTTTAATTCCTCAGAGGCCAAAGCCAATAAAAGAATACGCTCTTTCTTTAATGAATCTATATCTGCAAGAATAGAGGCAAAAAAATCATCTTTTAAACGATAGGATTGTGTTTTTTTCTCCTTTAAAGCTAATATCTCTCTGGCTAGATAAATCTCTTTTTCCATCAATTGGTTGATGTGATCTTCTAAGCTATGGATTTTTGTTAACATGTTTATGACTCTCTTTTTGCGGTTTTGTTGATATACATGCAAAAACTGTGCCAACTTTTTATTTTGTATTAATCATGTTCAAGAACGAACGAAAACAATTCAGTTGAAGATTTATCCTTTGTAAAAATGGGAAAAAATTTCATGTTAGATGGGCAAAAATTTCCTACTGAAGCCTTAAAGTCTTGGTTTTTAATGTGCAAGAGAGACTTTCCTTGGCGCCAAGATCCCTCACCTTATGAAGTTTGGATATCAGAGATGATGCTTCAACAAACTTTATCCTCTGTTGTGGTTGATTACTTTAACCGATGGATGGAAAGATTCCCGGATATTCAAAGTTTGGCGGATGCTCCTTTTGAAGAAGTTGTGAAGCTTTGGGAAGGGTTAGGTTACTATCAAAGAGCCAAATACCTGCATGAAGGAGCTAAACAAATCTGTCTTTATCATGAAGGTCGTATACCTTCGGTGGAAGAGGCTTTAAAAAAGATAAAAGGTATCGGCCCTTATACATTAGGTGCTATTTTAAGTTTTGCTTTTCATAAGAAAAAAGCCGCTGTTGATGGTAATGTTCTACGTGTTATCTCTCGGTATTTCCTTATCAATGAGCCTATCGATCAGGCTAAAACAAAAGCTGTTATCACAAAAATCGTGGAAGATATACTGCCTGATAGAGAGCCTCACGTGATCATGGAGGCTTTTATTGAATTAGGTGCAGTTATTTGTAAAAAACAGCCAATATGTTTGAGTTGTCCTATAAGACACAGCTGTTTAAGTTATCAAAATCAGAAAACAAAGGATATACCCAAAAAAAGCAAAAAGATATCCACAATTTATTTACAAAGAGATGTGTACATTTTTCAGTATCAAAACGCTTTTCTGATTAAAAATTGCCTTCCCAAAGGTCTCATGGCTAATCTTTATGAATTTCCCTATCTTGAAAGAGATCAAGAACAAACCAAGCCATCCCCATGGATCATTTCAGGAGATTTTGTGCGATCTTTTCCTTTAGTTAAACATTCATTCACTAAGTATGCGGCCACTCTTTTTCCTCATTTATTTATGATAAAAGAGAAAACAGAGGTTTCTGGATTTTCTTGGATAGAGAGTGAAAAATTAAGAGACCTGCCTTTCTCTGCTGGTCACAAAAAAATTTTAGATTTTATCTTTTGATCCATTCATCAATCTATTGTGATATCTATTAAAAGGGTATGGATCCCGATGCCTATTTTTGGTGTTTTGAGTTTTTTTGATTCTGTGAATTCAGTTTTTATTCCAAAAAATAAATCTTTCTGATCCCACATCTTTTACAAACATTTACAAAAATAACTTAAAAGAGAATAATTCTCTATTGGTTAATTTACCCCCTTAGGATTTTATGAATAAATTCATATTAGGAGTCTTCATGTGTATTTTAGCAGCCTGTTCTCAAAAAAAAACGGAACAAACAAATCGCATAAATACCTTAAGATTAAACATACCAGCCGAGCCTCCTACTTTGGATCCTCGTAAGGGAGGAGACATTGTTTCCTCGTGCATGCAGTTTATGTTGTTTGAAGGTCTCACCTCTTTGAATCCGGATTCCTCTACAACACCCACTCAAGCTGAATCTATAGATATCTCTGCGGATAAAACAGTCTATACTTTCCATATTCGCCGAAATGCCAACTGGTCTGACGGCTCTCCTGTTACGTCTTACGATTTTGAAAAATCGTGGAAAGATATTCTGAGTCCTTCTTTTCCTTCTCCGAACGCCCATTTGCTTTATCCTATTAAGAATGCTGAAAAAATCAAAAAAGGGGAGTTGCCTTTGTCTAGCCTGGGGTTAAATTGTCCAGATCCTAAAACTTTGGTTGTGACTTTAGAAATGCCAACTCCTTATTTTTTACAAATCACGGCTTTTTGTGTTTTATTTCCTGTACATAAATCTAACGATTCGTCTCACCCAGAATGGGCTCAAAATGATGGCCCTTATTTTATTTCAAATGGTCCCTTTAAAATGCTCAAATGGAGACATAGTGATGAGCTTTGTTTAGAAAAAAATCCACACTATTGGAATAATGAAAAAACTCAGTTTTCTGGTGTTAATATTTCGATGATCGGCAACGAAATGACTGCTTTAAATATGTACGAAAATGGGGACTTGGATATGGTAGGAATGCCTTTTTCTCCTCTTCCTTTAGATGCTGTCAAAGATTTAGCTAATCGTGATGTTTTACAAACTAGACCCCTCGGTGGATCTACAGTCGCTTTCTTTAACATGAATAAGTTTCCCTTTAATAACTTAAACATTAGAAAAGGATTTAGTTTAGCCTTAAACAGGGAATCGATCATTAAAAACATCACACAAATGAATGAAACCGTGGCTCTTGGTATGATTCCTCCCGTTCTAAAAGCCAATAGAACCACCGAGTTTTATCAAGATCAAGACACTAAAAACGCTCAGCTTTGTTTTGAAGAAGGCTTAAAACAATTGAACATAAGTAAGGAAGAGCTTTCACACTTAATTTTTTATTATCCAAATGGTGAATTTTACCATAAAATTGCGCAGGCTATGCAAGATCAATGGTTAACCACTCTAGGGATTAGAGTGAGAATAGAGGCCTTAGAGCAAAAAGTCTTACTTGATAAGATGTCTAAAAAAGCTTTTGATTTTTCCTTGTTTTACTGGTGTGCTCAGTATGACGATCCTATGAATATTTTTGAGCGCTTTAAAATTAAAGGAAATGTAAAAAATTATTCTGGTTGGGAAAATTCTGAATATCAGAAACTTTTAATCGCTTCTTGCTATGAAGATAAAAAAGATCTTCGTTTAGATATTTTAGAAAAAGCTGAAAAAATCATTATGGATGACATGCCTTTCATTCCAGTCTATCATTGGTCCTTTGGTTTCTTAAAAAAAGATTATTTAAGTGATGTCTATATCTCTCCTATTGGCGATATACATATTGAAAAAATTAAAATAGATGGTTCTAAAAAAAGCCAATCATGAACCCAATACTTTCTAAAAGAGATCTTTTCATCAAACCTATTTTTTCAGGTAAGTATGAAGGATCTCTTTGTTTTGATGTTTATGTCGATTTTTTGCAACAAATCCTTAGGCAAACTCTACCTGATGATTTAAAAGCCCCTCTTTTGAAACAGAAAAATAGAACTGAGTCTAAAAAAGCCATTCGTTTAATTAATGAATCTGTTCCTTTATTTTATTGTGAATTGCCCGAACAAACACCTCGAATAGCTTCTTTTTCTATGCTTTGCCCAGCTAGCTTTACACATGGTGTAGGTCGTTATGCTTCTGACGCCGTTTGTCGGTGGTTAGTTCCAGGAAAGTTTTTTTCCTTACTGTCTGTTCATTCTATGGTTTTTAGTTTTATCGATGATGATCGCCTAGCTTTTTTTTTGCATAATATCACTTTTGAAATAGAGGATTCAAAAGAATTGCAATTGGTCAAAAATAATTTAAATAATTTGATGGAAGAAATGCGTCTAAGTATTTTAGCTGTGAAGAACGCTAGACATGTGATGCATTTAAGTAAGCTATCTAATCTCCAAAAGTCTGTCATTATAGAAGAAAATCTATCCACCATATTTAATCGCACCTCTAAAAAGGGGGACTCCACTATCTATGATCAAATTCATCACTTTTTCTTGAAAGCTGCAGCCGAAGAAAAGCTGGGTAAAATGAAACAATCATTCATGGCTTTAATAGAAAAAAACCCTTCTTTATTTGACAGAGATATATACTCACAAATCCAACATTTTGTTCTTTTATTTAGAGGGTCTTTTACAGCCTTAAGATCTCTTAAGCATATTGGTAAGATGATCTCTTACCAGTATTTGTTTCGTAAATTACTTGAATACCAGGTTAAACAAGATCCTCAAGAGCGCCATGTTGTATTTAAGCTATTGAAAACTAAATTACAAAAAATTGGGCATCATGAGTCTGTTATTGGTTTAATTGTTGGAATCAATTTATTGCATGATAGAGAAAGATTTGAAAAACCTCATATTTTAAAAGCTCTCAAGCAATGCCTGCATAGTCTCAAGGAAGTAAAAGATTCTTACATTGTGGACCAAAGGAGCAACGATCGAGTTCGGTTATTTTATATTGAGTGTATGAAAGAGGATGGTCTCTCTTTTTCTTTAGAAGAACTTAAAACAATTAAAAATCAAATCCAGCGAGAAATCAAAAGTCAGTTTGAAAGCGTTTTACAGCCTATCTTCATGCCAAGAAATGATGAAGAAATTTTAAGAAACATGATTGTTTTGGCCAATCAATTAAAATATGTTAAAGACATACCTCAAATGGTTATGTCTTTCGAGGGGCAAACAGAGAAAGAGATTTCTTTTCTAGTTGTTTTATTACGATTGGTTTCGCAGGGGCATAAAACATCTGTAGAAAGCATTCTTCTTGAAAAGAAAAGTAGTTTGCAAGCAAGCAATTTTGAGATAAAGCATGTTGGTTATTTAAGGAATAAATATTTAAAAGAAGCGACTGTCTTTAAAGCCATCGTAGATAAAAAAGGTTTTTTGCGAAAAGACTATTCTTTAGATATATTTAAGGCTAGGCAATTTGTTTTTGAAGAGCTTTGTAAATCCCTTGGAGATATAAGAGATTTTAATGGTGGTATGTTGTCCAAACAACATGAAGCTTTTAAAGAGCTAAGAGATTACTTGTGGAGTAAAGATTACAAAGATGATTTTGCCCTAGAAACTTTTTTCCATTCTATTCAACCTCCCTTAATGAGAAATATCTTGCCTTTGGAGTTGTTAGGCTCCGGTTTTAGTTTGGCTGCAGAAGGTGAAAAAAAACTGCTTAATAAGTCGATATTTTTAGATCATAAACAGATAGGATCCTACGTGATTTTCTCCTTAAACTCTAAAATTAATTCTTTTAAAGAGGTTGTCTTGCAGTCTTTAAGTAGGGCAGGATCTCCTTCTGTGGCTTTCGCCTTCACAGAAATTTATGGCATCGCTTCCCTTGTGATCTTTGTAAAAAAACAAAAGTCTGAATCGACCGACTCCTTCTTAGAACCCATAAAAAAAGCTTTGTCAAAATGGGAAAAAAGTTTGTAAGATCATTTTTATCAAAATAAGTATGTTTCAAAATGAGATTTTTAATTAGTTTATTGACATTAGCAGCTACCAGTTATGGTGTTTGGGAATTCTCCAAATCTCATCCAGAAATTAAATCTAAGATCCAATCTTATCTCAATATGGGGCATTTCCATACTTTGGAAGTTCGCTACAGTGCTGCACAGATCATGGAAACTCATCGTAAAGATTTGTTGAAAGATGCTAGACATAAATACTTAGAGCCCGTTCTTCATTTTTATCCTTACGTTTTATGTGAAGTGAAATACACTCTATCAAATGATAAAACCAAAGAAGGAGTGATTTTATGGGATCTGACCGATGGTGAAATGGTTATCAATACAAAAGACTGGCAAAAGACGCACGGATTTGGAGATTGTATCAACGCTAATACTGATAAAAATGAATTTCGTATCCTCAATATTTTATCGCAAAAAGGGGGTTCAATTGATCGTGAGGGGCTCACGTCTGCGTTGCATGTAGAACCAGAAGTTTTACATAGTTGGTTAGAAAAATGTCGCAAGAAAAAATTAATTGTTCAGTATGGAAACCGTTACAGGCTTCATCTTGAAAATCCAAGGTTAAAGACTATTCCAGAGACAAAGATTGATCAAAAATTAGTCACTAAATCTTTAAAAAATGCCTTATGTCGATCTAAAAGATACTCCGTGAACCAGGTGCAAAAATTGACTAAAGCTGCTTTTGGCCAAGATTTTACCATTAGAAAATCTACTGATGTCTATTTGCCTGTTTATGGTATCGTCGTCCAAAATCCAGATGGGTCTGTTCATACAAGCCATTGGAATGCCTTAAACGGAAAGCTATTAAATTCTAAATATTTTATTGAATAGTTACTCAAATAAAGAGAGTTCTATTTGAGCTGGTACGTGACCTCGATCAGCCACTTTTTTGAGCCAATATTTTCCTTTCTCTATGTTTGCTCTTGTCCCTTGTCCATCGATATATCTTTTCCCTCATTCATATTGGGCTTGGATGATCCCCTTTTTTGCTAATAAATACCACTGTGTGAAAAAAACAATCTGCTGGACATTGATCAAAATATTTAGCTTCTAAAGACCGCTGCAAGATCACTGATAGATTCTGGAATCTCTTTGAACTTATCCTTGATAACGGGCAAATATGGTGCTGTGGTTATAGGAGCTGAAAAAGACATAAATAAAGATAGATATAAATTAGAATCATCTCAAATCTAGAAAAATTCAAGATGATTCTAATGTTAATGATGGACTGAGTAAAAGGCGTGCACAGCATTGACCTCAAATAACTCATCTTTTGGTTTTCTTGTTTATTAATCTTTCATAGACAGCAAGAATTCCACGTTGCTATTGGTTTTCTTAAGACGGCCAAGTAGTAAGTTCATAGCATCTAAAGGGGCCAGATCGGCTAAAGCCTGTCTCATGAGATAAATTTTTTCTAATTCGCTTGGATGGTATAATAAATCCTCCTTGCGTGTCCCACTTTTGATCAGGTCAATAGCTGGATAGACTCTTCTATCAGCTAATCTTCTATCAAGAACTAATTCCATGTTACCTGTGCCCTTGAATTCCTCAAAAATCACTTCATCCATTCTTGAACCTGTATCAATAAGAGCTGTCGCAATAATGGTGAGAGATCCTCCTTCTTCAATATTACGAGCCGCACCAAAAATACGTTTTGGTTTATGCAGAGCGTTGGCGTCTACACCCCCACTTAATATTTTTCCAGAGTGAGGTTGAACGGTGTTATAAGCTCTTGCTAAGCGGGTTAACGAATCCAATAAAACGACCACATCATGTCCATATTCAACAAGTCTTCTGGCTTTTTCTATAGCCATTTCTGCGATTTGTACGTGTCTTTCTGGGGGTTCATCGAAAGTTGAGGATATCACCTCTCCTTTCACGCTGCGCATCATATCGGTCACTTCTTCGGGTCGTTCGTCAATAAGCAAAACGATCAATACAACCTCTGGATTGTTTTTGGAGATGGAGTTGGCGATGTTTTGCAGCATCACTGTCTTTCCCGTTCTTGGAGGAGCAACGATCAAAGCTCTTTGCCCTTTACCAATAGGAGCGGATAAGTCTAAAACTCTGGATGTAAAATTTTCTTTGGAGGTCTCCATCACAATTCTTGAGTTGGGATGAAGAGGTGTTAAATTTTCAAATAAAATTCTCTCTTTAGCTTTTTCTGGAGGACGATTATTAATCTTATCGACTTTCAACAGAGCAAAATATTTTTCTTTATCTTTGGGAGATCTAATAGTACCGTAAACGGTGTCTCCTTTTTTGAGATCAAAACGACGAATTTGTGCAGGAGAAACATAGATATCTTCCGCAGATGGCAGATAGTTGTAATTAGGTGATCTTAAAAAGCCGAATCCATCTGGCAATACTTCTAATACACCTTCACCGACCAATACTTCTTCCGGTTTCTCTGATTTAAACTTAACAATTTCAAAAACTAATTGAGATTTTGTCAAAGCACCTAAATTTTTGAGACCTATGTGCTTGGCATATTGATTTAATTGGTCTATATTCATTCTTTGTAGTTCAGATATCTTCGTGATAGACTCTGGAATAGGAAGAGGTTTTTCTAGAATCGGGGGCGGTGGAATAATGGCTCTTTCTTGAATAACTGGTTGGGAAGGTTCATGAGTTTCATCTTGATGCATTGAAGTTGGCACTCCTTGATAAAGTTGATGGATTTTAATTTAGTTTTTGTTGAATCAAAATAAAGTTGTTGGGGAAGAGCCGCTTAGCAGCTTTAATTCTTATTTATCTAACTCAAAAATAGAAAAAATTTTAGATGGTGGAAAATTCTCATAAGCGAGAGTATACCTCTAATCACAAAGTTAGCATTCTCCCCAATTTTTGCCAAACGAAATATCTACAACTAAAGGAACTTTTAAAGAAACGACCGTTTCCATTTTGTCTTTTACAAAAGAGGAGAAACAAATGAGCTCTTCATCGGGTGTTTCGAATAACAGTTCATCATGAATTTGTAGAAGCATTTTTCCTTTTTGAGGATGTTTGATCAGATAATCATCTATTTCGATCATGGACTGTTTAATGATATCAGCGTTTGACCCTTGCAAAGGAGAGTTAATCGCTAATCTCTCTGAAGCTTGTCTGAGCATACTGTTTTTACTTAAAATATCAGGTAAAGGTCGTAAACGGCCTGTGATTGTACGCACAAAACCGTCTTTTCTCGCTTGCTCTTTACAAGACTCTAGATATTCGTGGACTTTAGGATATCTTAAAAAATATTTTTTTATGAATTCTTGAGCTTCACTGTAATTTATTTTTGCCGTTTGAGCCAATCCGTAAGCTTGTTGTCCGTAAAGGATACCGTAGTTGATCGCCTTGGCTTGATGTCTCATAGAAGGGGTGACTTCTTCTATCGTTTTATTGAACATCAAGGAAGCTGTGTAATTATGCACGTCGATTCGATCATGGAAGGCTTTCATGAGCTCAGTATCTTCACTCAGATGAGCTAGCAAGCGCAACTCGATTTGAGAATAATCGGCCGAAAAGAAAGAGTATTCGGTTAAAGAAGGTATGAACGTCTGACGGATCTTAAGACCTTCTTCTGTTCTGACAGGGATATTTTGT
Source organism: Rhabdochlamydiaceae bacterium (assembly GCA_049240945.1). Taxonomy (GTDB): domain Bacteria; phylum Chlamydiota; class Chlamydiia; order Chlamydiales; family Rhabdochlamydiaceae; genus JBMLRQ01. Next base: position 26,700 of record JBMLRQ010000036.1, on the reverse strand, counting down.
AGATTGGGATTTTGACAAGATAGTCTACCTGTTGCTGTCACAGATTGATTGAACGTACAATGAACCTTTAAAGATGCCGGATGAATCTGTTGAATTAAACCGGCCGTATAAGTTGAGCGCAGTTTTTCCAATGAACGGTATTGTAAAATCAAAGGAATAATGGGGGATTGGGTAGAAAGCTCTTCTAAAACCTGAGCACTTGTGGATAACCCTGTTTGTGTTTTTTTTATTGGCTTTATGCCCATTTTATCAAATAAAATCTGACTTAACTGTTTAGGTGAATTAAGATTAAACTTTGTTTGGGCTATAGAGTGGATTTGTTCTGTTAAATGGTCTAATTCTTTTAAAAACTCTTTTTCGAGATCTTTTAATTTGTCTACGTCTAACTTAATACCCGAGTGTTCCATACGCCACAATACGGAAATTAGGGGCATTTCGACTTGATAAAATAGATCTAATAGATGATTGCTTGTTAATTCATCTTCTAACTTTTCTTTTAAAGAGAAGAGGACATAACTTTCTTCTGCGCAATTTCTATAGATAGATACAAGATCCAATTTATCTTGTTGAGTGGGTAAATGAATTTGCAATTTGTTATGAGCTAGATGAGATAATGTGTGTTTTGGGATGTCGGCTCTGAGGAGATAAGAAGCTATCATGGTGTCAAAATTCTGATCTTTTTTTCTTATCTCTTTTAGTTTGAGTGTATGCCAAACTCCTTTAAAATCATGGGCGACTATTGGATGGGAGAAAACACTCAAAAAGATGATTAACTTTTCAAAATAAAGAGGATGTTGCTCTAAATCAAAAATGTATATTTTGTCTTTAGATAAAGCACAAGCTAAGATAGAGTTTTCTTTGCCGTCTAGAGAAAAACTCTTAACTTGTAAAGAAATAAAGGAAGATTTTTGACTGTCTAAGCAAAATGTTTCCCAAAGATGAAGACTATCAACCAAAGAGAAATCCAGGTTAGACATAGTTTCATCTTCTTCGGGTTTGATATTTTTCATTAAGCTCTTGAAATTCATCTTTTGATAAAAGAGCATAAGTTCATTTGAAATATCGGAAGATAGTCGATAAAAAGTTTCTATTTTTGGAATGTTAACCGATAAATCCAAAGAAGCTAGTCGTTGACTGATCAAAGCGAGTTCTTTTTGAGCGATGAATGTTTTTTGCTTTTTGTCTCCTTCAATCACTTCAGGATGCTCTAAAATATAAGAAAGACTGCCGGCTTTTTCCAATAATTTGATGACCGTTTTATTTCCGAATCCTTCTACTCCAGGTATATTGTCAGAGGCATCCCCTACAAGGGCCAAATAATCCACGATTTGATGAGGGTAGACCCCATAAATTTCTTTGACTCCATCTTTGTTGATCATCAGATTATCGTTATGCAAATGTAGAACAGAAGTTTTGTCTGAAACCAGCTGACACAGATCTTTGTCTCCTGAACAAATAAACACCTCAAAATCTGCTTCTTCCGCCCACTTACATACACCGCCAATCACATCGTCCGCTTCATAGTCTGGTTCACAAATATAAGGGATCTTGCGGAGCTCGCAAAATTTTATACTGTTCTCAATTTGGTAGTAGAGATCTTCAGGCATTTTCTGCCTGTGACTTTTGTAAGCTGGATAGATGGCTGTTCTTTTTGATCTGTTGTTCGCTCCATCAAACACAGCGACCACATGGGATGGTTGAAATTGATCCATGAATTTATTCATCATTCTAATGAAGCCGTATAAAGCGTTCGTTGACAGTCCTTCTTCGTTGGTCATTTTAGAAATGGCAAAGTAGGAGCGAAAGATGAGATTAACAGCGTCAATAATATAGATTTTAGCCATGCCTTGCCTTTATTATAAATGAGACTAGGGATGATATAGATAAAGGAATTGGCCGGTTAATTCTTCATCTGAAAGCCCTAGAAAGAGATTTATTTTCTTGTTTAAACGATCAAACGATTGATCCATGAATCCTTTAAATAAACCTTCTGGCTGTTTTAAAGACACAACTTGATAAGGTTCTTTAATAAGAGCTGTTTCTGTCAAAGCTTTAAGGGTATCGAAATAACTTTTGTTGTTTTCATCGATAAAACCTAATTGCAGCGCTTTTTGAGAAGAAAAAACTTGAGTTCCATACTCATTTAGTAGCTTGCCTTTATCTAATAATGGTCGTCCTGAACAGACAATGTCTACAAATCTTAAATAAAAATCATTGATGATCTCTCTTAGACATTCCTCTTCATTTTCTTGCCACTCTCTAAAAGGATTGAGCATATCCTTGTTTTTACCAGCGGTGATGGTCATGCTCTTTATCCCTAAATTTTTTAAGGTTTCAGACACATTAAAAGAAGGTCCCATCATAACACCTACAGAGCCGACAACACTCACCGAAGAAGCAAATATTTTATCACAGCAGGCGGCTATGTACATGCCACCTGATGCACAAAAGCCATCAACAAAAGCAAAGACAGGGACATTGTGTGTTTTTTTATAGTTTAAGATTGTTTGATAAATACTATCTGAATCTATGGTGGTTCCGCCAGGTGTTCTCATTCTCAATAAAATGGCTTTGATTCGTTTTTCCAGGTTTTTTTCTTTTTGAATTTGAGAGAACATTTGTTGGATTTTAGTCTGATTAACTCCTTTAGAGCCAATCACTCCAAGAATGTCTATGACTAAAATGATAGGAGAGTTTCCATCTATTTCTAAAGTGTTGCCCTGATCATCTGGAAGAATTTGCAAAATGTGTTTGTTTGTGGAGAGGTGATGGAGACTTATGCTGATAAGAGCTAAAGCCAGAATAAGGCCGATTGCCAGACCCAAAATTTTAGCTACACCTTTAAAAAATGATTTGAATACAGCCTTTACAATAGAATCGTTCATCATTCTCTCCCTTTCATATGGACAACATTTACTTAAAACTTATTTTAACAGTTTTTTTCTTCTCGTGAAAGGAAAAGTCTCTTTTTCCCTTTTCTTAATATGTATTTTGTGAGGAAATGTAAGAGAAAATGTGTTCGTCATTGTTCGTCAAAAAGGAGGCGTGATTATGGTTAATCGTTTGTTTTGCCAATTCAGTGATATCTCTTTTGTCTATCTATTTCTCATCGACTTTTTTTTAGGCTTGTTGTTTTTTTTGTGTTTTCATTTTTTTATACGCAAGTTTTTCTTTAGATTTAAACGATCGAACGGAAATTTTTACTTTTTCTGGCAAGCAAAGGGTGAGGATATTTTTTTAAAGCCTCTTTATATTCTCATGCTAGACCTTCTGGCGATTCACCTTTTGAGGCTTACCGAAGGGCAATATCCTGATAGTTTGCTTCTATTTTATGCTAAGTGCCTTTGCTATATCATTCTGGTTTTAAGCATAAGTGGCGCAGCTTTGAGATGGATCAAGGTTTTTCAAGATCACTTAATAAAACAAAGAAAAATTTTACACAAAGATGTCGATCTTAACACCATCAATCTCATCTCTCGTTTTGGGATGATACTTGTCTTCTTAGTCAGCGCGCTTATGGTCTTACAAATCATAGGCGTCAACATATTGCCTCTTTTAGCTTTTGGTGGTATCGGAGCTGCTTCTTTGGGTTTTTCTGCTAAGGACATGATCTCTAATTTTTTTGGAGGCTTGATGCTAAATATCAACCGCTCTTTTCTTATAGGAGATCAAATAGGATTACCTGAAAAATCCTTAGAAGGAACTGTGATAGATATCGGCTGGTCTACAACGACTCTGATTGACAAAGAAAAAAGACCTATTTATTTACCCAACTCCATTTTTTCGACATTCATCTTACTCAATTTTTCCCGGATGTCTCATAGACGGATCTTAGAAGTCATCAAGATATCTTTTGTTGATATAAGTATTTTATACAGTTTAATAGAAGAGATTAAAAAAGAGATCGCTCAAATTCCCACTATAGATAGTTCTTTACCTTTGTTGACTTATTTAGATGCTGTCAACGGGGGGAGTTTGGCTATCTACGTTGAATTATACACAACAGCTGTTTCTTCAGAAAAATACGTAGCGATCAAACAAGAGGTCCTACTCTGTGTGTATAAAATCATTCAAAAACAAGGTGGGCAAATAGCTATTCCTATCATGAATGTGTTATATTCGAAAAAAAGTTTATCATAAAAGGGCTTAATCTGCTAATTTGCCGTTATAAGAGGGAATTTAGCATGAAGCATTGGTCATTTAGTTTTTCTATCTCTATAGCTGCCTTTCTTTTATCCTCCATATATGCTGAAAATATGGAGGTCGGATCAAAACAAATTGAAATATCTCATAAAGAAGGGCGAGGATTAGGTTATGATCAAGGCTACTCTTCGATCAAAGGATTTTTTATCCCTGTAAACACCCTGGAAGATAGCTTTGTTCCTTTCATTCATATGCAAGGGCACCTATTCAAGGATCTGAATCCAGCTTTTAATTTAGGAACGGGTATTCGTTATGTCAAAGATAGAATTCTAGGGGTGAATGCCTATTATGATTATAGACAAACTTCGCGGTTTAGTTACGATAGAATGGGGCTGGGCCTGGAATTCATAGGTCTGAAGTTTGATGTCCATGCGAATGCTTATCTCCCTTTAAAAAATCTTAAGAGCGTTCCTTATGATTACCGATTTTCTCATTTTGATGAACATTCCTTATTTTTAAAAGAAACAAGAGAAATCCCTTTTAAAGGCTTTGACTGCCAAATTGGTGCTTTAATAGATATGGGGAAAATTCCTCTTTATATTGGTGTGGCCCCTTACTATTTAAAGTCCGATTCCCAAAAAGCTGTTGGCGCTCGTATTTTACTGAAAAATTTTATCCAAGATCATCTCAGCTGGCATGTGAATGCCTCCTATGATGCTTTTTTTAAAGGACGTTTTGAAGGAGGAGTCTCTTTACATCTTCCAGCTGTTCACAAAAAAAGAGCTCAGACAAAAAAAATAAGACACCGGTTAGTAGAACCTGTCAACCGAATGGAAATCATAGCCGTTTCTGAAACAAAGGGGATCACAAAAGCGATAAATCCCCAAAATAATGCTCCCTACCAGTTCCAATTTGTTGATAATACAAAAAGTGGAGAAGGCTCTTTTAACTCTCCTTTTTCTTCATTGAAATCAGCCCAAGACGTATCTAAAAATTATGATGTCTTATTTGTTTTTGCGGGAGATACAACCTCTAATCAACAAAATAAAGGGATTGTTTTGAAAGAAGGACAAAAACTTCTTGGGGCAGGAAAAAAACACACCTTATCGACATCTGTAGGATCGATTGATATCCCTGCTTTGTCCAAAACATTTCCCACTATTTCTTATCCTGGGGATACGGCCATTAGACTAGCTAACAACAATGTCATCTCAGGGTTCAATATTGGTGAAAGCCGGATAGGGATCAAAGGAGACACTTTGAATGGAACGTTAGAAATCAACAACAATAACTTTATCATAACGAATGAACAAAATCTTATCCCTGATGATCAAATGATTAAGTCGATTCAATTACAGGATGTCGGACAAAAAATCTTTATTCGAGAAAACAACTTTGAAAGTTATGTGGAAAAAAATCCAACTCTTGCCATTGGTATTGGGAATACGAATGTCCCGACAGAAGTGAGTATCACGCACAATTTGATCAATAATTACTCTGATGCGGCTATTTTTATCGAAGCTAATTTGCCTGTTTCCGCTCTTAACAATCCCTCTATCAAAGAAAATGTCATGATCGCTTTTAACCATATTAAAGGGCTATCTTACTCTGATGACTTTCCTCATAATCCAGATGGCATTAAGATTTTTACCGATAGTAAAGCGAGTGTTTTATTTTCTTGTTTTTCTAACATATGCGAAGAGCACGAAGGTAAAAGTATCTATCTTTCTAGCGCAGGCTTCTCTTCTGTTGAAGCTCAAATTTTTAACAATAAGGTTTATCCAGCTTATCAGAATCAAGATATACGTTCTTTACAAATAGACAGTAAAATCCCATCAGCAGGCATATGCTGTGAAATACATAGCGATAGTAAACAAAAGACAAACATCTCTGGGAATTTCGTGGGACCATCTAAAATTGCCGGTATATACGTGAAAGATTCCTCGAATCTTTCTGATAGCAGCTCTAATATCGTTCATATCACAAAAAACGAAGTTGTTGGGGCAGGGCAAATGTCCGCTTCTTCCTCTAATCAACCTCCATCCGCTGGGATTGTTCTGATCGATCAGTTTTATAATTCTTCTCAGGGAGCTTTGATGGCGGAGGTGAGTGGAAACTTGCTCAAACAAAACAAGGGATATGGAGGCTGTTTGATAGCTAATTTTTCACCTGTTCACTCAGCTTATACGATTTTAAATTTCCATTCCAATGTCAGCGATTCTGGCTATTGCTTTTATAATGTAGGGCCTAATAATCAAAGTCCCAGCCTTTTTAAAATAAACTCTTTTTCTTCCAATGTAGGAACGATTTATAAGAATGAACTTGGATTATTTAATAATGGTTATCAGTTCATACTGCCTTTGGGTCTTAAATTTTATCCATTCGAATAGAATATATTAAAATAAAAATTATAGTGTATAATTCGATTTTTATGGGAATGTGGCCTACTTTGTTATGGATCATAAAAACAGATTTTCTCGTCTTATTTCTTTCATAAAAGATTATCGTTTACAAATACATCCATCAAATCGTTTGTCTGGTGTTTATGATACTCTGATCGGCTGGGGATTTATCGCTTTAAACACGGTTTTCTTTTCTCCTCCCAATGATTTTTTTTTAGTGGAAATCAATTTCCTTGTCTTTTTCTTTTCAGGAATGATCATCCTTTTTTTGCCTATCTTGCTTCAGTTGTTTAAAAACAAGAAAGGGTTAAAGTCTTTAAAAACTTTTATGATGCTATCTTCTTATCATCAAGAGGATCGTTTAGCTGATCTTACTTTTTCTCAAAGGATTAAATGGATTTATTGGAGAGGATTCATCGCTACTGGAGGCTATATAGCCTACACCATCTCTAAAATATACTTTGGAGTGATCGATAACTCAGAAATTTTTGGAGCAGACGCTTTAGTCTATGCTCTCATGTGCTACATAGTATTGAATGAATCCTTTTCTTTGAAAGAATTGACAGGGATTTTTATCGCCACCTTAGGTGTTTTTTTCGTTATCTTTTTTGACATAGAAAGTTTTAACTGGATCCAGGGGGTGATCGGAGGCATAGCGGGTATTTTATCCGCTATCTGTATGAGTGTTGTGTTTGTTATGACAGGTATCATCATCAGACATGATAACCCTCATAAAGTTGCTTTTCATCAATGTGCAGCCGGATTCATCATTTCTTTTGCCATATTACTTATCAGTTCTTTTTGTCATCTTTTTCAAGATTGTCCCCTTTTTTATCAAATTCCTCCTCTTTTGCTAAAAAATGCGATGATTTCAGGAGCTCTTTATGGAGTATCTTTGATTTTCTTTTTAAGAGCTTTTTTAAAAACAGAACCAATCATCATCACAGTTTTAGGCTACTCCCTGGGTGTGTTTGTGATTTTACTGGAATGGTTATTCAAGGGTGAACTCATTCATGTAAAAGATGGAATCAGTGCAGGATTAATTGGTGTTGGCTGTTTTTTACTCATCCATCAAGAATATGTAAAAGATAAAAGACGTAAGATAAGAAAAAAAGAGAGAAATCCTCTTTATGGCTTAAGTTTTAAACACCTTTTCCGATCCCTTAAAGAGAAATATAAAGATGGAGAGATAAATCGATACGAATATTTATCGGAAAAGCATGAGTTCAATAAATTGCTGATGGAGTACTCTAAAGAGCTCACTCATTTACCTATTAGAGAGATAAAAATCAATCAACAAGGGGTTGTTTTTCATTTCGAAGACCCTTTATCTATCGTGATGGAAACAGATGGAGGGGCTCGATCGGCTCCTTTTGAAATATTAAATTTTGGAGAATATGAAAAGGAAGATGAAGAAATCTCTTACAGGCTCTTAAAAAATGGAGATACGATTTTAGATATAGGGGCTCATATAGGCTGGTTTTCTATTAATTGGGCTAAAAGATTTCCTCTTTCTCAAATCTATGCTTTTGAACCTGTACCGGCGATATTTACCTACTTAAAAAGAAACGTTAATCATAATGAACTACCAAATGTGATCTTAAATAATTATGGTTGTTCCGATAAAAATAAAGAAGATTGGATGTATTACTTTCAGGGTGGATCTGCTTTGTCATCCGTGGCTAATTTAATCGATCACCCTTCTCCACATAAGATCAAGTGTGAATTTCGTTCTATCGATGAAATCGTTAGTTTATACAAACTTAAAAGTGTTGATTTGATCAAATGTGATGTAGAGGGCTCTGAATGGTTTGTCCTCAAAGGGGCTTACAAAACACTTATCCAACATAAACCGATTATTTTCATAGAACTGTATGAAGAATGGTGTAAAAAATGTGGTTATTCCACTAAAGATGTGATTTCTTTTATGCGAGAGTTAGGTTATGGCCTTTTTCAAGTCTATCAAAGGGCTCTTATATCGGTCATGCCGGCGGAACTCGATAACAAAGAGCATTATAACTACTTTTTTTTACACTTAGAACATCATAAAAATTTTTTATCTAAAGAATCTAATTTTTCAGGAGATTGATGAAAAGCCTAAAGGAAGATGTCGGCGCTTTAAATGAGGAGCAGGTGGTGAGTTATTTTCAGTTATCCCCGAAAAAAATCATCGAAGAGATTAAATTGAGGGGATCTCAAAGAAGAATGGTAAAGATCAGGGGAATAGAGATGATTTGCTTGCCGGGGGTTTACCCAAGCGATCAGTTTCGCACCACCGACTTTCTTCTTGAGAGTATTTCTCCTTTTCTTTATCAATCAAGGGTGTGTGATATGGGGTGTGGGCCAGGGGTGGTTGGTCTTTATTCTTTTTATCAAGGAGCTGATAAAGTGGTACAAAGTGATATCAACCCTTTGGCTTGTTCAAATGCAAAAGAAAACAACCACCTTCACAAGATTCCAGACACGAAAGCTGAGGTGTTTGAAAGTGATTGTTTTGAGTATATCCCTATTCAGATATTTGATCTCATTGTATTCAATCTCCCTTTTCACTCCAATCCTGTTAAGTTTAAAGACCACTTAGAAAAAGCTTTTTTTGACCCTGATTTTATCAGTCTAAAAAAATTTCTGAAAGAAGCCCCTTTATATTGTGAAAAAGGAGTCACAAAAATTGTTTTAGCTTTTTCTAATAAAGGGGATGTGAAGACGTTAGAATCTCTTCTCAATCAATCTCAGTTTGAATGGTCACTTTGGAAAGTCATCAATCAAGAACAAAAATTTGATAATCGTCTTTATTTGTTGAGGCTGATCTGAAGATAGAAAAATTCCCCTTACTGGATCGGTTAAATGGTTTGTTCCCAGATGTTTCTTTAGAAGGGGATACGATCGTTTGTGTTCAGCATGTTCTTTCTTCAACTATTTCTTTATTTAACGCCCTATTCGAAAAGGGTTTAAAGCCTGAGAGGCTTTTTGTGTTGGGTAAATGTTATTCTACAAGACCGGATGCTATCACTCATCTCTCAAGTATAGGAGTTCACGTCTCGACCTTAAGCTCTTATTTTGATCCTTACGAGCCTTTCGATGTGTATTTTAAAAATAATTTGGCTGTTTTTTGGAACCAAACGATCATTCATCTCAAACAACAGGAAATTAAAAGGTTAATCATCTTAGATGATGGAGGAGAGCTGCTTTCTTTGATGAATCTTTTGATAGAAAAAGAGCCATGTTTTAAAGATAAGATCATCGGTATTGAGCAAACAACAGCCGGTTATGAAAAACTAAAAAAACAATCTTTATCATTTCCTATTATTAATGTCGCTAGATCTGATGTTAAGCTTTTCCATGAATCGCCTTTTGTCGCCAAAGTGGCGATTGAAAGAATGTTTCATCATCTCAATGGATTGGGATTAAGCCCACAAAACGCTCTTATCGTGGGAGCTGGTGCCGTAGGCTCGCAAGTGGCCGATCAGTTAAATGGGTGTCTAGAAGTCCAAACATTTGATCTTAAAAGCACTCGCTCGACGTTGTCCGATGGGCGTCAGCGTCTAAAGGATTTTGATTTGATCATTGGTTGTACAGGCTCTTCTGTTCTATATCCAGAGGATTTTAGCTTACTGAAAACAAACGCTTGTCTTGTGAGCGTTTCTTCTTCAGACAGAGAATTTAACGCTGTTTTTATAAGAAAAAACAAGGCAAATATCATGACATGTCACGACAATATCTACGCTCAAGATCTTTATCTTCTCAACTGTGGTTTCCCCATTAATTTTGATGAAGCTTATGATGAAATAGACCCTTTAGAATTTCAGTTAACAAGAGGGATTTTATTAGCAGCCATCTATCAATCTGTCTCACAAGAAAAAGATGTTGGATTGATTGATCTTGAACAGCATTGGCAAAAAGAGATCTACACGATCTATCATCAAATACTTTTAGATCGATTAAAACAAAAAGTCCTTCCTAATGAGACATTTTCAAATTTTTCCCTATAAAAAACAGTTGTAAAGCTGTTTGACTTATTCTCATTTCACAAGTTGGAGAGATGATCACTTTCAGCTAAAATATTAATATAGAGCTAGATGATTTTGGAACAGCTTTTACTCAAGAAGTCTTAAAAAGATCTTTGAGGATTTTCTCTCCATTCAAGATATATTATTTCTGAGAAGCTTCCGTGTAAAGCTGATGCAATCTTTCTCCTCCTAGTAAGCCTAATGAAAAGAAAATCAAAGGAGGCAAGAAGATAGACAGGATGAGGACAACACCGGCTAGAACCATTTGTATCACGGTTTCTTGCTTAATAACAAATTTGATGATATTAGTGAGCTGTTCAGGGATTTTTTTAGAAAATACAACACCCAAAACGCCTCCCAAAGCACTCACCCACATAGCAAATGGGACGCCAAAAAACATAAAACTAAACAAAGCGGCTAAAACGAAACTGAGGGCTATTAAAACTTCAAAGCTGTGTGCTTTTGTGAAGTTTTCTATTTCTTTGACAGAAAATCCTTCTTTTTTGTGATTATTGTCCATGGTAACCGTCCTTCTTTTGTGTATGCTTATCTAATCAGGACTATAAGCTTATATAAAATATTTATCAACTCATATAAATATTTTTTATAAAATTATAATATTGGTTATTACAAGTGTTCTTCTTTTGTTACTCTTTGCAATAATTCTCTGACGGCTTCATGAGGATTTAGATCATCATAAATGATAGAGTAAACCGCTTGAGTGATAGGTGTTTGAACCTGGTGTTTTTGTCCCAACTCCAAAGCAGATACAACCGTATAAGCTCCTTCCACAACCATGCCAATCTTTTCTTTAGCTTCTTGACTAGTGAGTCCTTCTGCTATTAGGCGGCCAAACATGTAGTTGCGTGATAGTTTAGACAGACAAGTGACACAAAGATCTCCAAGTCCAGAAAGGCCATTCAACGTTTCTGCAGAGCAAGATTTTGTCATAGCTAATTTCTTAATCTCGTGTAAGCCTCTTGTCATAAGAGCCGCTTTTGTGTTATCTCCAAAACCTAATCCATCTGAGATGCCACAGGCTATAGCGACTATATTTTTCATGGCTCCTCCGAAAGACACACCCGTGATATCCGCATTAGGATAAACTCTAAAAAGAGATGTTTTAAAAGCGTCTCTCACTATGTTCATTGTTTCTCCATCATAAGCTGAACAAACAAGAGAAGAAGGAAGTTTTTGAATCACTTCTTCAGCATGGCTAGGGCCACTTAAGCACCCCACCAAGTGTTTTTTTTCTTCGGAAAAAATATCTAAAAAGACTTCAGGGAGTAAGAGACCAGATCCTTGTTCGATTCCTTTTGAGGTGATGATCAAGGGTCGATCTAAATGAATGAGGGCTTTGATTTGCTCTAACAAAGGACGAAAACCTTTTGAAGTCACAGATTCCACAATCAGATCAGATCCTTCTAGAGACTCTCTTAAACAAGAGGTGAAAGAAACCTTTTCTTCTGCAAAATAACGGGGTAGTTTAGGATGCTCTCTTTTTGCTTTTAAGGACTTAATAAGTTCTTCATTTCTGGACCATAAGATAACTTCATGACCTTTAGAGGCTAACAAAGAGGCTAAACAAAAACCCCAAGTACCTGCTCCTAGATAGCTAATTTTCATGTCAATCCTTCTGGTTAGTTTTTATGATAAGCCAATTTTTTTTCAATTTTATCAATGTCTTCCTTTGTTTTTAAAGGACAAAAGACTTCTTCTCTAGATACTAAAAATAAATCAGTATGATCAGCGTGTTCCAATAAATCAAAAATATGGTATTCCTGTTTCCAAGCGAGGATTTTCTTGTCATTTAAAAACACCTCTTTTTTATTCATATGTAGAGGGAGAGAAAAAGGAAAACTTTTTTCTACAAAGTCCATGGAAAAAGAAAAAATCGAGATATTAGCGAAACGGTAAACTAGCTGCCCGTGTACATCCAATGCTATTTTTTCTTCTTGAGATAACTCTGTGTATTCAATCACTTTAAGCTTTCCTTTTTTTCTTACAAATACACCCACATTTTCCAATGGATCCCCTTTTTCAATACATTGAGCGACGATTTCTTTCTCATGTATTTTCTGGTAGCCAAGAAAATAGGGGTTTAAAGGATCTGCCAAAGGGTTATCGATGGGACAAGAGATAATAAATTGAACACCTCGGACTCTCAAGATCGATAAAAGACCCGATTCACATAGTAGATTAAGAGCTTGACCATTCCCTGAAGGGCCTAACAAAGGCTTTTGTTGGTTATCTATGAATTCATTGTTTTCATCATTTAAATAAGGCAAGGATTTTTGTATGATAAAAAATAGGGAGTTTTTATCTAATCCAAAAAAATGGCTGGATTCTAAAAAATCTCTTGTTTCTTGATCATTCTCTTGAGAAGTCATGATAATAATAGGAAGAGATGAATGGGAATCTTGGTTCTTTTTTTTCACATAACTAAACAAATATTCGAATAAACTTTTACCTGTATTTGGGAAAGTAAAAGTTCCTTTAGGCCCTTTGTGGCCTAAACGAGACCCTACGCCTCCAGCCATAATTAATAAGGCGGCTCCATTTTGCTTAAGGATCTTTAGGCCTGTATCATAAATGATCTGACCATCCTTTTTTTTTGTGATGTCTATAAAGTCATTCATTTGTTGTCAAAGCGTTGATCACTTCTTTAACGGTGATAGTGTTAATTTGTTCTTTTTTCCCTATGAGGTGAATATGTCTGAGAAGAGAATTTGGAGATTTGACTTTTTGCCTTAATACGCCTTGATTCGGATCGGCCCACAAAGAGACGACTTTAAGATAAAAAGGAATATCTAAGTAATAAATTGTTGATAAGATACCAGAATCTGGAACAAGTAAATGAGAACAGTGATTTTTAATGATAGATAACATCTCTTTAAAAGAAGTTTTCCCTCTTAAGTCAATAACATGAGGATAATCGAATGTTTCTTTGACTTCAAATCCAAATAAAATGATAGGTAAAGACGAATTCTTGGGCCATTCTTGAAATAATTGGTGAAAATTTTTTGAAGACCAATTCTTCTCATATCCGTAAACCGTTTCACTATGTACATGAACCCCTAAACAGGCTTGAGGTAGACGAAAAGGATTCGCTAAAGCGTCGTCCTGAGAAGACCATTTCAGTCTAGGTGTCAATCGACCGATTTGGTTGAATAACCATCTTGTAGGATCAGCCTTATCGAGTACCAGGTCAAAATCTGACGTTTCAAAACCTGTTTCTTTAAATGTTTCATAAACGTTGATCAATTGACCTCTTCGCCATGAAGGCACAACGATCGTTTCTCCTTCGTTCAACAAAAGAAATCCATCTTTCAGATCATCTCGTACGAAAAAAGTGATATTCGCATATGGTACGTATTCTCGTATTCTCTTAACTAAGCCATATAAACCAAGCGGGATATCACCTAAGCCCCGATTCCAAAAAATGGCTATTCTATGCTTTCTATTTTTTTTTAAGAGCTTGAGTTTTTGATTTAAGGGATTAGGTTTTAAGTAACGTAATAAGTGTTTTATCATCTTGGTTCCCATATGATCCTAATGTTTTATGAACGGCTGCGTAAACTTCATCGACTGAGATCTCTAACATGCACCTGAAATCCAAGGGGCATGTCCTTTTGTAGCAAGGAGAACAAAAAACTCTTTTGTTAAGGCATATTCCCTTTTTTTGGTAAGGTCCTGTTGCAAGATCATTTGTTGAACCGAAAATAGCTACTGTTGGGACTTCTAAGGCATCAGCCACATGCAAAGGGCCACTGTCGTTTGTGATAAGTAGAGAGCTTTCTTGAATTATCGTCATCATAAGACGTATATCGGTCTTGCCTGCTAGGTTATGAAGCCGCTTTGTGGGCAGATCTAAGCAAATATCATGAATCAAGTTTTGAAAAGAAGAGGGCCCTATGTAAAGGATTTCTTTATCTGTTTCTGTGATCAACTTTTGTGTTAAAAAATTAAATCGCTCTTTAGGCCAACATTTGGCAGATCCATAAGCGGCTCCTGGATTGATACAAATATAGCCATTCTCTAATGGGATATTTTCTTTTTGGAAAAACAATTTTAGTCCAGTTTTTTCATCTTCTTTTAAAAAAAGCTTAGGGACAGTTTGACTTGGCTCTTGTTGGAGACTGCTGAGCAGATGTTTGTATTTATCAACCATGTGGATAGCATCAGAAGGGTTTTTAAGATGTGGAATTTTATGGCTTAATAACCAACTTCTATTTTTACCCACATATCCAATGATGTTTTTAATGCCAGAAGACCAAAACCAGAAAGCGGAAGAGAATGAATTGGTCGTCAAAATAGCTAAGTCATACTCTTTATTTTTTAGGTGTTTAACAACTTTTCTTGTTTGGAGCAAAGAGCTTAGCTTATGCCTTTTTTCAAAGGTGATCACATGATCAATATCAGGATGGTGATTTAAAAGATCCGCTAGATCCCTTTTGACTAAAACAGTTAAAAGAGCCTGCGGATATAACTTTTTGACATCCGAGATTAAAGGGGTGGCCATAACAAGATCACCGATCCAGTTAGGCATTCTAATAATAATATTTTTAGGGTTTAGATTATTTATCATAATCGTAAAATATCACGAACTGATGATTTATTAAAATAATTATCATTCAGATCTTTGCTGAAAATAAAAATAAACAAATAAGGTTCTTTGGTTAATCATTTTTTCTAATAAACTCACTTAAAAAACTTCTTTTTTACAGATGACAGGGTTGACGTTTGTTAACATTTTTAGAGATGCTTTTTGTTGTTATATGTGGAGCAAAACAAATAAAATGATTAATATAAATGATATGGAAAATGAAAAATTGATCATTTTAGGGCTTGATCCCGGTACTCAAATCACTGGTTACGGGGTGATTAGTTTGAACAAAGGAGATATCTTGCCCGTCGATTTTGGGGCGATTTATCCTCCTAAAAAAGAAACTGATGCTGCTAAATACCATGTTATCTTCCAATCGATTGTATTATTAATTGAACGCTACAAACCAGATGTTGTATCGATTGAAACTCAATTTTTTTGTAAAAATGTTCAAAGCGCTTTAAAACTAGGAATGGCTAAAGCGGCATGTATGATTGCAGCTGCTGAAAAAAAAATTCAAGTTGCTGAATATGCCCCTAGAAAAGCTAAGCAGGCTGTTGTCGGAAATGGAGCGGCGAGCAAGGAACAGGTGAAGAAAATGGTGCAAATATTACTGAAACTCCCAGAGCCTCCTCACCCAGAAGACGCGGCGGATGCTTTGGCTTTAGCGATTTGTCATGCCCATTCCTTTTCTTTTTTTAAAGGAACTTTAATATGATTGATTATATCAAAGGCGTATTGGTTCATTCTTCTTTGTCAAAATTAGTGATTGAGCAAAATGGAATAGGGTACTCTTTCACCATCCCTTTAAGCACTTACCAAAAACTTCCTCATGTAGGAGAAATCGTCAAAATATATGTTTATACGGTGATCAGGGAAGACTCTCACCAATCATTTGGTTTTTTGACAGAAGATGAAAGACATTTATGTGAATTATTAACCACCGTTTCCGGGATCGGTGCCAAAACGGCCATTAATATCATGAGCAAGATAGATGGAACTCAATTACAAATAGCTATAAAAAATAAAGATCTTCATACGCTATCTAAATTGCCGGGCATTGGCAAAAAAACAGCCGAGAGGCTGGTGGTGGAATTAAAAGATAAGATAGATGTTTTAGCCCCCAACCAATCTGATGTCGCTCCTTCTCATCTGTTTGATGGAGCGAGTAAAGATGCGATCAATGCGCTCATCAATTTGGGCTACTCTCCCTTTCAATCTCAGAAAATTGTGACCCAAATTCTCAAAGAGAGCTCTTCAGAATTGTCTTTATCTGATCTAATCACTCTCTCTTTAAGATCCATTAACCAAGGATGATCATTTATGGAATTCATCCATCAGCCTTACGTTCCTGGTGATACGATTGCTGCTGTGGCCACTCCTCCTGGAGAAGGAGGTATCGCTGTCATTAGGGTGTCTGGGCAAAAAGCGTTTGATGTTGTTTCTCTTTGTTTTACAGGAGCTGTTCATAGTTATGCTTCTCATACGGCTCATTTAGGAAAAATCATCAATCAGCACAAAGAAGAAATAGATGAGGTCCTCGTTCTTGTTATGAAAGGACACCGTTCATTCACAGGAGAAGACACTGTTGAAATCAGTTGTCACGGGGGCAGCTTAATCACAAGGAAGGTTTTAGACACGGTGATTCAAGCGGGCGCACGCCTTGCCAGACCTGGTGAATTCACTTTCAAGGCTTTCATGAACGGTAAGATTGACTTAACGAAAGCTGAAGCGATTCAATCTCTTATTCATGCTCAGAATGACTTTGCTCTCAAAGCGGCTGAAAAACAGCTTTCGGGATCTCTTGCAGAAAAAATTTCTAGTTTTCAAAAGCAATTAGTTCATATAGCGGCTCATCTAGAGGCGTGGATCGATTTTCCTGAAGAAGATTTAGATTTTTTATCTAAACAAGAGATGCTTGAGCACCTTGAATCTGTTAAGAAAGAGATGCAAAAACTATCGGATACGTTTTATGAAGGTAAGATTTTATCAACAGAGCACACCCTATGCTTAGTGGGCGCTCCTAACGCTGGTAAATCTTCTTTAATGAATCTTCTTCTTGGGCAAGATCGAGCTATTGTAACAGATATCGCAGGAACAACAAGGGATGTCTTAGAGGCCCGATTATCTTTAAATGGTTTGAATTTTCGTCTTTTAGACACGGCAGGCTTAAGAGAAACAGAAGAGGTGATTGAGAAAGAAGGGATCAGACGCACCTATGAGGCTGTTAAGGAAGCTGATCTTGTTTTACTGATCATAGATGTCACAAAAGGAATATGTGAAGGAGTGAAAGAATTACTGTCTTTTCTCCCGAAAAATAGAACTGTTATTGTTTGGAATAAAAAAGACTTAGCCAGAGACTCATCTTTCGGAGTTGGATTCCCTTTAGAGTGCTTTGTTTCCGTAAAAACGGGTGAGGGAATTGATGAATTAAAGGAGAAAATCAAAGAGATCATCTGGGTTAAAGGTCTTCCGTCTAAAGAAGAAATTGTTATCACTAATTCTCGTCATTTTCATCTTTTGATGAAAGCCACGGAACATATCGAAGTGTTAATTAAAGGCATTAGAGAGGACTTGTCTCCTGAGTTTCTCTCTTCTGATATGAAAGAAAGCTTAAAGAAATTAGGTGAGATCATCGGCACTAATGTGACGGAAGATATTTTGTCTTCTATTTTTTCTCAGTTCTGTATAGGTAAATGATATTGGTTTTATATGAACAAAAAGGAAAAAGCTAAATATATACAATCGATCTTAGATGATTTATTCCCTCTGCCCCCTATCCCGTTAAAGCATAAAGATCCCTACACTCTTTTGATTGCCGTTTTACTTTCTGCCCGCTCTATGGATGAAAGGGTTAATCGAATCACTCCCCAATTATTTGAGTATGCGGATACTCCTGAAAAAATGATTCTTTTGGATATTCCTTTTATTCAAAGCCTGATTAAGCCTTGTGGACTAAGCCCATTTAAAGCGTCCTCTATTTGGCATTTATCTCACATGTTGATCCATCAGTTTGGTGGCCAAGTGCCTAAAGATTTACTTTCCTTAAAAAGTTTGCCAGGTGTGGGACATAAAACAGCTTCGGTTGTGCTTTGTCAAGCTTTTGGTATACCCGCTTTCCCTATCGATACTCACATTCATCGATGTGCCAAAAGATGGGGGCTGAGTAAAGGGCTGAGTGTCAAACAAACTGAATCTGATTTAAAACGTCTTTTCCCTGAAAGCAGTTGGATCAAGTTGCACTTACAGATCATTCACTATGCCAGGACTTATTGCCCAGCAAGGAAACATGATCTTAATCAGTGTAAGATATGTTCTTTAGTTGCCTAACGAAAATGATCTAAAAAGAGCCAGTGGCTTTTTTTCCTAATGATTGCCCAAATAATCCTCTTGTTTCTATATTTAAAGAAGAATTATGCACTAAATCTTGGTCAAAGATTATTTTTCCTGGCTCAAACAAAAGAATGAGAAAGGATCCGCCGAAAGAAAAAAAACCTTTTTCAGCTCCTTTATGCGTGTAGATATTTGGCTCATAGGTTTGATGGATTGTCCCTACATTTGTTGCTCCCACTTCTATATATATAACGGAGCCGAAATGAGTTGAATTAAAGATGGTTAGAGAACGTTTGTTTTGGCACAAAAATCGTATGTTTTTCCTTAAAGCGAGGGGGTTTACAGAGTACAAGTACCCATTTATGTCTTTGGAACGCTCAGGGATGCCATCGTCTATAAAATGAAACCGATGATAGTCAACGGGGCATAAACGAGCCATGATCATACTTCCGTTTTCATATTTTTGAGCGAGAAGATTATTTTGCAAAAGTTCAGATAACTCAAAAGACTGTCCTTTGACAAGAAAGCTTTGATTTTTTGATAAAGAAGGATAAACAAGGTATCTCCCATCTGCAGGTAAAATAGCTTTTTCTTCATCTAAGCAAATAGGGCGGGCTTCTTGTTTGAGTTTTCTAACAAAAAAATCGTTAAAGCATTTAAAGTCTTCAATGGAGCTAAGAAATTCTTTAGGATCGAGTGCGAATTTTTTTATGAAAGGAAGGATTTTCTTTTTAGAAGAGGGGCGATGTTGGAACCAGCCGTAAATTTTAGAAAATAAAGGGTTTTTAACGACTAATGGAAGCAGAAAGAAAGAAGCTATTTTTTGATGAACTTTATTTCCATAAAGCCATTTTAAGAAGGAGCCACCGTAAACGAGTTCTTCTTCTTGCTTTTGAGATAAACGATTTAAGTATTTAATGATTAACATGATTAGAAGAAAGGAGGTTTTGAAACATAATCATAACAGAATCTAGTTTTTGTGAAAGGGTTATTTTCTTCTAAAAATCGTCAGTAAACAATTGCACCCTAAATAAGAATAATTTAAGCTTCTCTTAAATTAAGTTTTTATATCCACTTATCTTATGCATTTAAAAATACGAGCCTTATACAATTTGATGCGCATGCATCACAAGATTGACCCTTTGATCGATTGCAAAAAATGGCAAGTAGAGGATTATCGACTTCTAGCTGAAGAAGAGATTTTTTCTCGTCTGCAGCTGTTAGGTATCGCTATTTCGAAAAAAACCTTTTTTGAATACGCAGGTCATGCTGACAATCCGGAAGAGCTTGCCGATATGTTATGGGTCAATGATGATGATATGGAAGGTTATGATCAGGCTTATTTAAATTTATTTGAACTTTGGCGACGCTATTTCGTGGATACCCCTTCTCTTTCTATTTTTTGTGACGAACTAGACACAAAAATTGAAAAATATGTCAGACAGGGGATCAGAAGCATTGATTTAGAGCCTATTCTCAAAGATTTAGTCGATATTTTAGATGAAAATGTTGCCGATGGTTATGATCATCAAGAAATTTTCAAGGAAGTGGCTTCTCACGTGGCTCATAACATCGAAGATTTTTTGTTTGATTATATCTCGACCTGTCTAGATGAAGAGGATGTTCTTTATGGTTCTGCTTTAATCGACGATTTTTATGAATATGTAGAAGATCAGATTTGGTTTGATTTCCTCAAAGCTCGAGCTATGTATCACGTGGACAAGCATCAGGGATCTTTTCTACTCTTAAAGATTATAGAAAACACCTCCGTAAATGATGCTGACATTGACTTAGAGGTGCTTTCTTTTGCTCATCTTGAAGAAGATAAAAATCTTTTTCTAACTGTTGCCTTGGAGCTCATTGACAAGTTAAAAGAAGCTCAAGATATGATTGATCTTTTAGAGCTTCTCTCTTTGTTTTTTCAAAAACTTTACAAACAAGATATTTCGATTTATTTTGATTCTCTTATGAAACTGGTTCAAAAAGAAGAAGACCTCTCTTTTGGTGAAAGAGAAAAAATCAGACACATTCTTCATCAGGAGCAAAGAAACCACATAGATTCGATTGATTGATTCTCTTTTTATCCTATTTTGATAGGACAAAAATCTAGGTAATCACAAGCTGTTAAAAAATAAGTCACTTCTCCTTTTTTGAGTAAAGGCAACTTTTCTTTAATATTATGGAGATGTCCAAATACGCACAGTGTAACACCATATTTCTCTATCAAAGAGGAGGCTTGCGAGTTTAATAAATGGGCCCCTATGGGAGGATAGTGAGTCATCGCGATTTTTAAAGAAGCCGAAGGATTCAGTTGAGATAAAGAGATCTCTAGACGAGTGAGCTCTTTGTTGAAAATTTTTTCATTTTCTTTAATCATTTTCTCTATTTCTTGCTCTGTTTTTTTGCTTTTCTCTTTAAGAGGCACAAATTGAATAAAAGGGTTATAGTTGTATTCTTTCGTGTCCCACAGGCGAGTTCCAGCCACACTTATGTCCCCTAATTGACAAGCGTTGTTGTAAACAAAATTTAGACTAGAAAAATGTAATGAGTTGAGTTTAGCTAAAGATGGCCACCAAAAGTCATGATTGCCTTTTATCAATACCTTTTTTCCTGGTAGCCGGTCTAACCAATCTAGATCAGCCATAGCTTCTTCTAAAGACATTGCCCAAGAAATATCACCGGCGATTAAGACGACGTCGTTAGCCGAAATACGTTCTTCCCAGTTTTTTTGTATTTTTTCAGAGTGATTGAGCCACTTAGGACCAAAAAGATCCATAGATTTATTTTTCACCCCGAAGGACAGGTGTAGATCAGCAATAGCCCATATATTTGTCATTAGAAAATAAAATTGTTAGGAATACTTGTTTGCGATTTCACTATGATAATACCATCTCTGACATAAATGCCATCGCCATCATAATTTTCGTAATTATTTTTATTGATGAGCTGGACGTTGTTCCCGATTTCACATTGTTCATCGATAATCGTTTTTTGAATGAGACAGTTTTCACCTATCGAGCAGTAGGATAAGGCTGAATGTTCGTGGTGTCCTAAGATCACACTATCTTTGATGATCGTTCCTTTTTTTATGTGAGATCTTAGCCCTATGATGCTGTGTTCAATAGAATCAGCTTCTATTAGACAGCCCTGGGCGATAAAAGAGTTGGAAACATGTCCTCCTTTGATCAAAGGACTCGGTAGTTTATGTTGTTTAAAGAAAATGGGGGATCTTGAATTTGTTGTATCTAAAGAGTTTTTTTTCTGCCCATCCAATAGAGCTAGATTCGCGTAGTAGAAAGAAGAGATCGTTCCAATATCTTCCCAATAACCATCATAAATATAAGCGTAGGTCCCCCCTCTTTTGAGCTGTTTAGGTATGATATCGGCTCCGAAATCCAGGCCATCTCCTTCCAACAGCTCAATCAGAGTTTCTTTCTTAAATACGTAAATACCCATAGACCCTAAGTAGTGAGATGAACACGTGCTATTCAGTCCATATTTTACTCTCTCTGATTCAGTTAATTCATAGCAAGATAGGATGTCAGCATCTTTTGGCTTTTCTGCAAATGATATGATCTCTTCTAAATCATTGATTTTCATGAGACCCATCCGTTTGGCTTCTTGTTGTTTAACTGGAATAGTGGCCACCACGAGTTCAGCTTTTTTTTCGATGGCAAAGTTGATCATATCTTGAAAATCCATATTATATAGCTGATCCCCAGATAAGATGAGGAAATAATCGGCATCAGATTGATTAATACAAGAGATATTTTGTCTAACAGCGTCGGCTGTTCCTTGAAACCATTTGATCCCTTCGGAAGTTTTTTGAGGACATAACATTTCTATGGTATCTGGGATCAGGGTTTCTTGCCCGTAAGTGGTTTTAATGTGATCATGCAAATCTTCTGAGAAGTATTGAGCAATAACAAATGTGCGAGAGACTCTTGCATTTAAGGAATTAGATAAAGGAACATCGATTAAACGATATTGTCCCCCAAAAGAAACGGAGGGTTTACAGCGTGTTTGTGTGAGAGGAAATAGTCTAGTTCCTAATCCTCCAGCTAAAACTATACTAGACACGCGACTAGTGATTTCTTTCGTAGACATGAGGAAGCCGTTATTTAAAAATTAATCTCATCCCTGCCCATATACATTTTTTTAGCTTCATTGGCAAGAGGCTTTACAGAAAAAAATAAGGCAGCTCAAAAGCGAACCGTCTAGCTCCCTTTTAAACGTCGATCTTTTTGATTTTTTGATAGCCGTATATCAAAAAAGGCAACGAAAAAACTAGATAAATAGCCCAGTAACGACCTTCCCATTGCAAAGTGATCATTCCTTCTTGGGCAAACAAAAATTGTAAGATAGCTAGTAACAAGAGGTCTGCTCCTAAGCACACGGCTAATGTCGTTTTAATATAATCTTTTGTAGTCGAATGCTGCTTGATCTCTTTAGACGACTTTTGTGAGATAGGTTCTTTCTGAAGATCCGCTGTCAGTTTTTCTTCAGAAGAGTTGACTTGAACAGTTTTAAAGGCAGATTCTTTTTCTTCTTTTTGATTATATAACGGTGGATACAAAGGAGATAGAAAGTCTGTTTGAATAGGTGTTTTACTGTCTTGAAGAGATCCGCAATAAGGGCAACTGATGGAAGTAAAAGGGATTCTTGCTTCACATTGGAGGCACATTTTTTGGCGTTCAGACGGTTTCATTTGATTTTTGCCTCTTTTTTTTAACTTTCTACATTTTTATGCCATGATGTACAATTTCTCTCAAGAACGTTTAATAAATAGATCTTTTTTAAAATAATTTAATATTTTTAACATACGCAAATAAGGTGTAATTCATGATCAATGGACAAAAATTTGATATTGTCATTATAGGAGGAGGACCGGGCGGATACGTGGCAGCGATTAAAGCGTCTCAGCAAAATAAAACAGTCTGCTTGATCGAAAAAAAACACTTGGGAGGCACTTGTTTAAATGTGGGTTGTATACCGACTAAAACTCTTGTGGCTAACGCAGAGGTTTTAGAAAAGGTAAAAACAGCCTCTTCGTTTGGTATATATATCTCTTCGTTTTCTGTTGATTTTGCTCGTATGATTGAAAGAAAAAACGAAGTTGTTAACAAGATAAGAAGAAGTTTAGAAGGATTGCTACAATCAAACGGGTTAACAATTATAAAAGGGGAAGCTGAATTTTTATCTCCTTACGAAATAAAGATTAAAGGAGAAGAATCGGGTGTCATACAGGCTTCTAAAGTGATCATCGCTACCGGGTCTGAACCTTTAAACATACCGAATTTACCTTGTGATCATCAAAGAGTTTTTAATTCATCTTCCATATTAGATCTAAAAACGTTGCCTCAATCGATAGCTATCATTGGAGGGGGGTATATTGGTTGTGAATTCGCCAGTTTATACGCTTCTTTGGGTGTAAAAGTCACTGTGTTAGAAGCTATGCCAGGGCTCGTTTTGGCACAAGGCCAGTTGATCTCCGAAGCGTTAACAAAGGCTTTTCAGAAGCAGGGGATTGATGTCAGAACTTCTGTCTTTGTTGAAGGCATTGACCAAAAAGAAGATAAGGCTGTTATTCGATTGAAAGACGGCTCTTCTTTATCGGCAGATATTGTATTGGTGGCTGTGGGTCGAAAACTTTGTTCTTATGGTTTAGGTTTAGATAAAGCAGGTCTCAAAGCTGATGAAAAAGGAGCGATCAAAGTTAATTCAAAAATGGAGACTAAAGTACCAGGTATTTACGCCATAGGAGATGTTACAGGGGAATGTTTATTAGCTCATGTGGCTTCTCACCAGGGAATAGTAGCGGCTTTGAATGCTGTGGGTCAAGAGTCTCATATGCATTATGAAGCCATCCCCGCTGTCATTTTCACCCATCCAGAAATTGCGATGGTGGGTTTAACTCTAGAGCAAGCTCTAGAAAAAGGTCACGATGCTATCGTGGGTAAATTTCCTTTTCAAGCTCTTGGAAAATCTGTCGCTTCTATGGAAACAGATGGTTTTTCTCAAATCATCATTGATAAAAAAACAAAAGCTATTCTAGGTGCCCAGGTGGTGGGAGCTCATGCTTCTCATTTGATCGCGGAAATCACTTTAGCTATCGCTAACGAGTTAACTGTAGAGTCTCTGATAGAAACGGTCCATGCTCATCCAACTGTATCTGAAAGCTGGTTAGAAGCGGCTTTAATAGCTGAAGGAACCCCTATACATTTTCCTCCTAAATTGAAAAAAGGATCATAAAGTGAGTGAAAATCATCTCAAAAAACTAAACATTCTTCCTGACAACATAGACCGGCTGGATGAAAAAGAAAAAACGACTTTAGGTCGTTTCCCTTCTTATCTACATCGTTCTTTGCCGAAAGGGGGGCAACTCTTTAAAACAGGTCAGCTAATAGCTAAGTATGGACTCAATACTGTTTGCGAAGAGGCTAAATGTCCGAATAGATTTGAATGTTATAGTAAAAAAACGGCTACTTTTTTGGCTCTTGGTAAAGAATGCACACGAAATTGTGGTTTTTGTGATATTGATTTTTCTAAAAATCCTAAACAGCCTGATCCAAACGAGCCTCTTCATTTGGCTCTTTCCGTAAAGGAATTGGGATTGAAACATGTGGTCATCACCATGGTGGCAAGAGACGATTTATTGGATGGGGGAGCTCGTCAGATGTCGTTGATTGTCCAAGAAGTGAGACGGATTAATCCTCATGTAACTATTGAGCTTTTGACATCTGATTTTGGGGGTGATCTGACATCTTTAGATATTGTTTTAGATGCATCGATAGATATTTTTAATCACAATATCGAGACGACTCGATCTTTAACTCCTAGGGTCAGACATAAAGCTCAATATGACAGAACATTAACCGTTTTAAAATATGCCAAGGATTCAGGTAAGGCTTCATTTGTCAAATCGGGCCTTATGGTCGGATTGGGTGAATCTAAAGAGGATGTAAAAGAAACGATTAAAGATCTTCATGAGGCGGGATGCGATATTATAACGATCGGTCACTATCTACAGGCCAATCATAGAAAATTGTTAGTTAAAAAATTTGTTTCTCCGGAAGAATTCAAGGACTATGAAAACTATGGTTACAGTATCGGTGTGAAACATATGTACTGTGGGCCTTTTGTACGTTCGAGCTACAATGCATCTGATATTCAACAAAAAATGAGCTCTTCCCATGCTTGAAGAAATACCCCTTCTTGATGAATTAGATCACGATATCCTGATGCATAAAAAAGTGCACTTTGGTGATCACTTTGAAACCATGATCGAAGAATACAGTCTAGAAAAAAGAAGCGCTGTTTTAGATGTCTCCCTTGAAAGAATAAAAGAGCTTCAAAGGATTGAAGAGGCCCTTGATGTTGATTTAGTCGAGATCATCTTGAATGACTTTGAAAAAGAAAAGATGCATTGCGCTTTAGAGAGTTATCGGCAGTTGACGTCCTTCTATTCTGATGAGAAAAGAAACTTTTTAGCTCCCCGCTTGATTGCTGATCTTATTTTATCTGAAGAAGATCCTTCAAAGGAAATAGAAGCCATTTGTCGTCATAAAGAGGACTGTTATCCTTTATTAATGGCTCTGATCAAATCACCTGATTTCTATGATCCTCTTTTTCCTGGTTATGGTCTAGCTCCTGAAGAAGCTGTCAGGTGTTTGGGATTGATGAAAGAGGATAAAGCTATTCCTGCTCTTTTTGAGGCCTTAGGTCAGTCTTTATTTGCTGATGAGGCCATCATATCGGCTTTGACTCATATGCAAGAGACTGCCGGGCCTTTTCTTTTAAGAAAAATGACTTCACGGCCTATTAACCATGAAAATGAAAAAGCGATCATGGTTTTGCTCAACTTTTCTTTGACCCCTGCTCTTTCTTCTTCTATTTTTGAATTTTTACGAAATCACCAAGAGGGATGGAGCCTTTCTTTCGTGCAATATTTAATCATGGGATGTGAAGCATTACCTAAAAATATGTGGCCTATTTTTAAAGAGTTTTTTCTGACTTTACCTTATCGAGCTGAGTGGCAAGAAGAGGCTAACTCTTTATATCGTATATGGAAATGAAATTCTTGATTCTTTTGTAAATGGTCTAATATCTACACTATTTGAGTGAATCTTGAGGCCTATCTTATCTTAATTTTTTATTAGACTTCTTTCGAAATTCATTACGGCAACTCTAAATTATGTATCCCCGCAAT
>JBMLRQ010000035.1:0-11816 GCA_049240945.1 Rhabdochlamydiaceae bacterium | reverse complement strand
GATTATTTTAAGATGAAACATAACCTTGTTTTAATTCTGTTCTATAAACGATAAATAAGCCTAAAGAGACGATAGCTGTTGATGCAAAAATGACAGGAGAAAGAGGTTCTCCTAAAAGGATCCAACTATTAACAGAAGCAAAAATAGGACTCAAAATACCGATAAAAGAAAGAAAGGTCGCTGTGTATTTTCTGAGCAAACTACCATAGAGATTATAGCAGATGATATTAGAAATCACTGTCATCAATATGACATATTGAAGCACTTCAAAAAAATGTCCCTGTTGTATGGGGGTGGGAGTCCATTTGTCTGCTAACAAAGAATGAGCAAAAGCACAAGATCCTCCTATGAGCATGCTAATACCGTTGATTTGACCTGGCTCCATTTTTTGTGTTTTAGTGATAACTCTTAGCAAGATCCACCCATAAACAGAGCAAAAAGAAGCGGCTATGATCGCCAACGCAGGCCAAGAGATAAACCCTGATATATCCAAAAGTTGTTCTTTTGAGGATTGAGTAAAAAGAACAGGAATGATTCCAGCAAAACCTATAGAAAGACCTACGATCTTTTGCCAATTCAATTTTTCTTTGAAGTGCACATAGGACAAAAAAGCTGAAAAAAAAGGTGAGAAGCTGTAGATGAAGCAAGCTTTACCCGCAGACATATATTTTAACCCCCAAAATTCTAAGATATTGGTTAAATAGATGCTAAAAAAACCCAAAAGGGTTAAAGATATCCACTCTTTTTTTTCTAAACGAAAACGTGCTTTTCTTAACCAATAGTATGCAGATAAAATAAAGCCGGCGATGAGCATTCTAAATCCCGTCAAAAAGATAGGAGAAGCAAAAGGTAACAACATTTTTCCTAAAGGAAAAATACTGGACCAAAGAGCGTACATGATAACGATCAAGATAAAATTCATAATTTTTCAACCGAAAATTTTTAATTTTATCAGAGATAGAAGTTGGACGTCAAGATTTCTTTTATTAGAAAATAATATAGTTTTGTTTATCTTATTTAAGATAAATTTGTATAAATTTTATGGTTAATTAGAGATAAAAAATGAAAAAAGTAGCGGTTTTTGGAGCGGGATTTACTGGATTAGCCATTTGTTGGCATCTATTGAAAGCCGGATATAAAGTAGATCTTTTTGATCAAGTTGGCATCGGTGGAGGTGCTTCTGGTATCGCTACCGGTCTTATGCATCCTTATGTAGGAGAGCAAAGTCGTTTAACATTTAGAGGACATGAGGGGCTAAAAGCTTCGAAAAAATTGCTTAAAATATCTGAAGATGCTTTAGACAAGCCTGTGGCTGACTATCGAGGTATTATTCGTGTGGCTCACGATGAAGAGGCTTACCAAAATTTGCTGAGTTATTCTGATACAAAAAAATTGGAAGAAGATAAGTTTTTGATCACCTCTGGAGCAACAGTTTTTGCTCAAAAATATTTATTAGGTTTATGGCAAGCTTGTCAAAGTTTGGGGGCTCGATTTTCCATTCAAACTTTTCAAGGTGATTTGAAAGATGTAGATTATGATAAAGTCATTTTATGTATAGGAGCGGGAATCCAGTCGTACCTTAATATATATGATTTACCTCTTAATTTTATCAAAGGGCAAGTCTTGACTTGTTCGGGTGTTTTACTAGATCATAGTTTAGTGGGAAAAGGGTACGTGACTTTATCGGACAAGGAAGGTGTTTTTTACCTAGGAGCTACTTATGAAAGAGGAAAAGATTTTTTAGATCGAAAGCTTGTAGAAGAGCAATTAATGAATAAATATAAGAAATTAATCCCTAATAGCCCAGATCCTGATCTTCTTGATTGTCGGCAAGGAACAAGAGTCAATCCCAAAGGTCACTATTTCCCTCTAGTGAAAAAATTGAGCTCCAATACTTGGATTATTACCGGTCTTGGATCTAGGGGGTTAATATACCATGCTTTAATAGCAGAAAGTCTTCTTTTGAATCCCGAATTTATGTAACATCATGGTCATGAAAGCAAAATTTATTTTTTTAGGTACAGGGGCTTCTTCAGGTGTTCCCGTAGTTGGGTGTAATTGTTCTGTATGTCTATCAACTTTGGCTCCTAACCAAAGGATGAGAGCATCTGCTTTATTAAAAGTAGCAGATAAATCTTTCCTGATTGATGTGGGGCCCGATTTTAGACAGCAGGCTTTAAAGAACCAGATCAAGGAACTCTCAGGTCTATATCTCACTCATGCCCATTTAGATCACATTGGAGGATTGGGGGATTTAGCTACATTGGCCTTATGGAATCAAAAAACTATTCCTTGCTTATTGTCTTTAGAAACTTTTAATAGTCTGTTAAGCACTTATCCGTATTTAATAAACGCCAAACACAATCCTTTTTCTTTTACAATCATTGAAAAACCTTTTGGGGTCATTGATTTCCATGATTTTAAAGTTCAATATGTTTCTTATCACCAAAACGGAATGCTTGTACACGGATTTCGTTGGAAAGAATTTGCTTATATTTCCGATATACGTGATTATGAGCCTAAAGTACTAGATGATTTAAAAGGGACTAAAACTCTAGTGATTTCAGCTTTAAGAAGGGGGCCTTCTAAATCTCACTTTAATTTAGAAGAGGCGATTGATTTCTCTAAGAAACTTAACGCTCAAAGAACTTATTTCACCCATTTATCTCATGATTTAGATCATGAATTTATAACAAATATCCTTCCCTCAGGCTGTCATTTAGCTTATGATGGATTAGAAATAGAGGTCGATTTATGAATGAAAAGCAAATTCAAAAATACACGGAATACACTAATTTAAAAGAACTAAAAAAAGCTTTTTTAATCGCTTCTTATTTCTCAAATCAAGAAAAAGCTTTTTGCTTGGATTGTCTTGCCGAATTAGAAAGGCTCTGCGAAACCTATGGTCTAGAGGTCATCGACAAAATGCCTGTTTCCTTAAAAAAAGTTGAGGCGGCGACTTATTTGGGTAAAGGTAAATTAGAGGAGATTAAACAACTTTTAATAGATAAAGAAATCGATGTTGTCATTTTCGATGAAGAGATCAGCCCTCAGCAGCAGAGAAATTTAGAAGCTTTTTGGGAAAAACCTGTGATAGATCGAACAGAACTCATTATAGAGGTTTTTGCTCAAAGAGCCCAAACCAAAGAAGCTAAACTTCAAGTGGAATTAGCTAAAGTACGTTACCAGTTGCCGAGATTAAAACGGCTATGGACTCATTTATCTCGACAATCTGGTGGTGGTGGACAAGGAGCGGCTAATAAAGGAGAAGGAGAGAAGCAGATTGAAATCGACCGTCGCTTGATTAAGCATAAGATTGATCAACTACAAAAAGAGATCAAAGATGTCAGAGCCGTTCGTCAAACCCAAAGATTATCTCGTACTCGCTCCCTCTTGCCGACAGTGGCGATTGTGGGATACACTAATGTTGGCAAATCCACCTTGCTAAAAGCTCTCACAACAGCAGATGTTTTAGTTGAAGATAAATTGTTTGCTACTTTAGATACCACAACACGTAGATATCTTTTACCCAATAACCAAGAGGTGTTATTAATAGACACCGTTGGATTCATTCGCAAAATCCCTCATCTGCTCGTGGCTGCTTTTAAAAGCACTTTAGAGGAAGTTTTATACACTGATTTACTCGTCCATTTGATTGACGGCAGTCACCCTATGGCTACTTTACAAGCCGAAGAAACGATGAAAGTTTTAAAGGAAATGAATGCTTTAGATCGGCCTGTATTGACGATCATCAATAAAATAGATCAATGTCATGATAAAGCTTTTTTAATTGAGATGAGAAAAAAATACCCAGATCTCATAGAGATATCGGCTTTAACTCAACAAGGTTTTAAGGTTTTTACCGACCGGCTATCTGACATGCTATCGAAACTGCGAAAGAGAAAACACTTAAAAATACCGCAGCATGATTATGCCTTAATTAGTAAATTACGTGAAGAAGCTCATATTTTACATATTGAGTATGAAGAAAATGATGTGGTTTTGGATTTAGAGATCCCTCATCATTTGGAACATCTAATTGCAGATTACGAAGAGACAGGTCAATGTCAACCATCAAAAAATTGCCATCTTCAGAAAGACCTAGAGAAAGATTACTGAAGTGGGGAGCCGAGCGATTATCTTTACAAGAATTAATCGCTATCATTCTGGTTACGGGTACTCGATTCAAATCGGTGTCAGTTTTATCTGAAGAATTACTTTCTCATTTTAAAGGATTTGAGGGGCTTTTAAGCGCTTCTGTTAACGACTTTACGCAGATAAAGGGCATAGGTCTGACTAAAGCGATTAAATTGAAAGCCGCTTTTGAAATGGTTAGAAGAGGATTTTTTATACAAGAAAAAGAAAACAGTCATATTGTAGACGCCAAAACAGCCTATCTGAGCGTTAGAGACTTGTTGATGAATCAGAAAAAGGAAATGATCGCGGTTATTTTAAAGGATGTTAGAGAGCGCTTGATCAACGTAGAGATTGTGGGTGTAGGCACTTTATCTCAAGTTCTGGTACATCCAAGAGAGATTTTTCATCCTGTTGTCAAAGCCCATGCTCATAGTTTTATTTTGGTTCATAACCACCCAAGCGGGGATTGCTCTCCTTCTAAAGCTGATGTCGAATTAACACTTGCGCTCATAAAAGCCTCTCAGGTTATGGGTGTGAAACTTGAAGATCACCTGATTGTATCCAATAAGGGCTACTTTTCTTTAAAAGATGAAAAATTAGTTTCTTTTTAAAAATACAAGACTAATTCTAGGCTTCAAAATTATCTAAATACAGCTCTTTTGATTGGATCAAATCTTCCGTTAAAGGTAGATTGACTATAAGACCTTTATCACGTTTATGTTGTTTGAGACGACATCTTTTTAGGTTTTTATCAAAAATAGGGGTTTTATGATGAGTCGTTTGATACTGAATGGAGAGCTCTCTTAAACGACCTTTACTCCAGCTAAAATTTAGAAGATCATTCTGCTTATTCACAATGTTAAGGTATCGGCCACATACAAGATCTGGTAATAGTTTAGGAAGAAAATGGTAGCTTTTTTCTCTTTCTTGAAAGAATAAAGAGCGTAATAAGTGAGCGCTTTCTAAAAGAAGAGGAAAAGGACAACTTTTTTCTTCATAAACAGGGCTTAGGCCTAAATATTCATTGTCTGAGAGTTCAGGAAACAGTATGCCCTTAAAAGTGGCGCGAAACAAATTTTTTATGCTTTGTGTTATCAACAGCCTGTTGTTAGATAAGCAAGCCTCTTTAAAAGCTTGTAACAATACTAAATTGCCCACTAAAGGCCACTCTTTTATTTCAGAAAACCAACTAGCTGCTTTCAGCCATAAAGGAATGATCTCTTCCAATGATTCTCTTTTTCTGATCTCTTCCCAGTTTTGCTGTTTATGGTTGCCTAAACAAAGCTGTTCTAGGGAAGAATAAGCTTTTTCTGCAGCTGAAAGAGAAGGCGTATCTAAGATTTCTAATGAAGAGCCCACTTCAATTTTGTGAGTTGTTTGATTGTAGGTGAATAGCAAAGGAATGTTATGGGGGTATTTTTGCAGGTGAATGTTTATGGTGTCATTCTTTTTTTGAAGAGAGTAGCGCATATAGCCTTCTTTTATGAAAGCCGATACGATAATCATCCCTTTTTTTAGATCCAAGGAAATCGTAAAATCTTTCACAGGACCTTTTATATTTAAATAAACATAGAGATCATCTATCTTGATGAGCGTTGGGAAAATTTCAATCTTTCGTTTTGATTGGGGTAACAAAACGCTGTTTCCTGCCTTGTGTGAAAAGGGTAGAAGGCGTTCTTTCTCTTTAAGTTTCATACAGACCGATTAATCCTTCCGGGGTATTTTCTTTGATAAGCACTTGAATGAGATCGTTTGATTTAAGATTGTTTTCCAAAGAAACATAAACGGGTAAAAAATTATTTGTGTGGCCAAAAATATAGCCTGGCTTATGAGGATCTACACTTTCCAATAAAACTTCCACATATTGCCCCACATACTCTCTTCTCAGATCAAAAGCAATTTGTTCTGAAAGTCGAAGAACTTCTTGTTTTCTTTGTTGCATCACTTCTAAAGGGATTCTATCTGTAAATAAAGCCGCTCGGGTTCTCTCTCTTGGACTGTAAGGAAACATGTGAACTTTAGCGAATTTTACTGTGCGTATAGTCTCCAAAGTCTGCTCAAAATCAAAATCTGTTTCCCCTGGAAAACCTACAATAATGTCTGTTGTGAAAGTGAAATGAGGGGATCGATTTTTTAGGTAATTAATGGTATTGATGAAGATTTCTTTGGTGTATTTTCTATTCATCCTTTTCAAAATGTGGTTAGAGCCAGATTGAAGGACAATATGCATAGAAGGGCAGGTTTTTTTAGATAGTAAAATGGCGTTGGCTAAATCTTCATCCACTTCATCCGCATCGATAGAAGAGACTCTGATTCTTTCTAAACCTTCTATTTGATCCACTTCTTTTATAAGATCACTAAGTCTTGTTGGTTTTTCTCCTATTTCTGGGGCGCCGTCATAATCTCCAATATTGATACCTGTTAAAACGACCTCTTTTTTGCCTTGTTTCACTAACCCTTTAATTTCTTGTAAAATACTATTCATCTTTCGCGATCTCGACCGACCCCTGACGTAAGGGATGATGCAGTAGGTGCAAAAAGAGTTACAGCCATCTTGTACCTTAACGAAAGCTCGTGTGTGGGTAGAGAAGTTTTCGATTTTAAATTCAGGTATTTGTTCATCTGGCAAAACAATAGAGAGTAAATCTTCTTTTTCTTTGTTAGAAACAACATGAGTGACTTTTGGCAAATCCCACATTTCTTTTGGCGATCGCTCCGCTAAACATCCCGTCACAACAATTTGTGCTTCAGGATTATCTTTGCTTAATTGCCTGATTTGAGCTCGACTACTACTGTCAGCCGATGCTGTAACCGTGCAGGTGTTGACAATACATAAATCAGCAGCTTCGGTTTCTAGGCTTTGCTGATAACCCAGCTTTTTTAATTGATCAATATAAGCTTGCGATTCGTATTGATTAGTTCTACAGCCTAAGGTGACGACTTTAAATTTTTTTGTTTCATTCATATGCAAAAAGTGTACAGTTAGGTTCACAATCTTATCATAAAAAAGGGTCGAATCCAAGATTTATTAGAAGATCTTAGAAAGAAATGTTTTATGATAGGATTTTTGAATTTTTGGAAGATTAAATCTAAAAAATATGATATCTTACTGATTCTCATCTTCCTTATTTTTTAGGAAGTAGGAACTTTCTTTCAAATTTTTAATTGGATTAAATGGTATGACGCTTGCAGTGCAGAAGTTAAGAGAACTTGTCTTTCAAATACTTTATAGTTGGGATTTCTTAGGTACCATCGATGAAGCTCTTTTTGATTTATTAATGAAGCAATTAAAAGTGACTAAAAAATCCGTATTATTAGCTAATAATAAAGTGGAATTGATCCGGCAAAAAGTAAAGGAATTCGATGCAACGATTGAGAAATATTGTACAGATTACAAATTTGAAAGGATCACGACTGTAGAAAAAAATATTTTACGATTAGCTTTATATGAAATGTTATATGATAAAGATTTGACTCCTCAGATCGCTATGAAAGAAGCCGTCCGGTTAGGGCGTAAGTTCGCCACACCAGAGGGAAGTCATTTTGTGAATGGGGTCTTAGATGCTGTTTTCAAAAGCAAATAAGAGAGAGGCATGGAAAGCGCTTTTCAAATACATGAGAATAAATCTTTAAAAGATCTTTCCACTTTTGGGATAGGGGGTCTTTGCAAATTTTTTACGGAAGCCAAAACAGAAAATGAAATGAGAGAAAGCTTTTTTTTTGCAAAGAAAAAGCAAATTCCTTTTTTGGTATTGGGAAAAGGCTCCAACTGCTTGTTTGATGATCGAGGATTTAATGGTCTTGTGATCTTAAATAAAATAGATTACTGCAAATATTCTGAATTAAAAGTTGAAGTTGGAGCTGGCTATAGTTTCTCTCTTTTAGGTGTTCAAACAGCTAAAAAAGGCTGGTCAGGTTTGGAATTCGCTTCTGGGATACCAGCTAGTGTTGGCGGCGCTGTCTACATGAATGCAGGAGCCAATCAAACAGAGACAGTAGAGGCTTTAAATTCTGTTTTATACATGCATGATAACGGCGAAATAGAAGCCTTTGATAAAAAAGATCTCCAATTTGGGTATAGGTTTTCTTCTTTTCAAAATATGAAAGGGGCGATCATAGGAGCTACGTTTGTTTTTACCTTTTCTTCGCATGCAAGAAATCATCAAATAGAAATCATTGGCTATCGAACGAGAACACAGCCTTATTCAGACAAATCAGCCGGATGTATTTTTAGAAATCCTTCCACCTTATCGGCTGGGGCTTTGATTGAAAAAAGTGGATTAAAGGGTTATCAATTCGGTGGGGCTGCCGTTTCTAATAAGCATGCGAATTTTCTCATTAACAAGGAAAGTGCTTCTTCAGAAGATATCAAAGAGCTGATTAGAATTGTTAAAAGACAAGTTAAAACTCAAATGGGCGTTGACTTAGATGTTGAAATCAAAATAATTTCTCCAGATGGGTGTTAGGTATGGCTTTTAAAGCAGATTTACACACACATACCTTTTATTCTGACGGAAAGCTCAGCCCTTCTGACCTCATAGCTAGAGCTTTACAAAAGGGATTGCAAGCTATTTGCATGACAGATCATGACACCATTGAAGGTTATCGTCATTTGCCTTCTATAACAGATTCTTTTTTTTTAGGTACAGGTGTTGAGTTTTCCGCCTTTTTTAGAAATAAATCGGTACATATTTTGGGTTATGATATCGATCTTCTTGATGATCAGCTTTTGAGTTTTTGTTTAAGACATAAAAAAAGAAGAGATGATCGTAATCGTGAAATTGTTCAGAAATTAAACTCTCTAGGCTTTTTTTTAGACATGAACGATTTAGAAGCGAATCATATGCCTGGTCGACTGCATATAGCGGAAGCCATGGTCAGAAAAGGCTATGTGCAAACAACAAAACAAGCTTTCGATCAATACATAGGTAACGATAAGCTTTGCTATGCGAAAGGTCCTCTTTTTGAAGCTGAAGAAACGATCTCTGTTATAAAAAAAGCTGGAGGTAAAGCCTTTTTAGCTCATCCTTATTGTTATGAAGGAAAGAATTGGTTAAAACGTTTACTAGAACTTCCGTTTGATGGTATAGAATGTTACTATGGTAACATGTTACCTGCCAAAGAAAAAAAGTGGTTAGATTTGGCTAAAGATAGAAATATGCTTATTTCTGGAGGTTCAGATTTCCATGATCCCAATTATAGTTATATTGATTTGGGCTCCTCTTGGGTATCGGAAGAGTTATTTTTCAATATTTTTGAAAAAAACGTTATCAGGTTCTCATGAGCGATAAAAAAGTGGTTTTTGAGAGACTAAGACATCTTAGTGCGAGCAAAGGATCTGTCTTTGGTTTAGAAAATATGCATAAAATATTAGATATTTTCCACAATCCTGAGAGGGATTTTAAGGTTATTCACGTGGCAGGAACTAATGGTAAAGGTTCTGTCACTACTAAAATCGCTAAAATTTTAGAGTTGAGCGGCTATCGAACAGGTCTTTATACTTCGCCACATCTGTTCTCTTTTAGAGAAAGAATCACCGTCAATAGCGTTTTAATTTCAGAAGAAGAATCCGTTAAAGCTCTTCAAGAGATTTTTTTAGTTATTGATGAATACAAAATATCGGCTACTTTTTTTGAGATTTTAACAACTCTTGCTTTTTTGTTTTTTCGCAAAGCAAAAGTTGACGTGGCTGTGATTGAAACAGGTCTTGGTGGCCGCTTGGATGCAACTAATGTAGTCTGTCCGATTTTATCGATAATCACCTCCATTTCTTGGGATCATATGGCTATACTTGGCCACTCCCTAGAGGCTATAGCTAAAGAAAAAGCGGGCATCATTAAGCCTTTTGTTCCTGTAGTATTAGGGCCAAAAGCCGTTTTTGAAAGCATTCTACAAGAAGCCTTTCAAAAAGATAGTCCTCTATACATCACCGAAAAACATGAAGAACACTACGAGCAGGAAAACATCAGGGTTGTTCTTAAAAGCATGGAGGTCTTGGGACCTTCGTTAAAAATAAACCCGGCAATGATTTTAGAAGGTGTTCAAATGAAACCCCTTGCTCGCTTTCAAGAAGTGCAAGGTGTTATCTTTGACGTCGCTCATAATTTGGCTGGTTTTGAAGCTTTGCTGTATCGATTAAAGAACACTTATCCTTCTTTTGATTTTAAATTTATTGTTGGTTTCTCAAAAGAAAAAGATTTTGAATCGTGTCTCCATCTTTTAGCTAAAAATGGTTTTTTTCTTTACGTCACACAAGCCGTTCATGATCGAGCCGCTTCAGTTGAGTCTTTGGCTTCTTTTTTGAGAAAAATCAAGTACGAAGCTTTTGAAGCGTTTCAAACTGTAACTGAAGCCGTCAATAAAGGATGTGGTCATTCAAGGAATGAAAAGGAAAAGATTGTGATTTGTGGGTCTTTTTTTCTCATGCAAGAAGCTTTTGATGCTCTTGGGGTTGATCATCCTGTTAGTGATATGATGGATTTGAATGAAAGATCTTTATCAAGCAGCTCCACTTTGCGCACTTTTTGACATTCTTCGAATATGTTTTTGATGAAAGAACTCCTTGTTTCATTTAAAGGAATCGGCAGATCCATGATTTCATAAGCCGTTTTGACAAGGGAATAGATTAGTCTTTCTTGATTTTGGACGATGTCTTTTATTTCGATCTTTTCTTCAATTTTTTTTCTTAAGGAAAGATTCAATGATTTGTAAAATTCAAGAGCTTTTACGTTTTTGTTTTGATAGAATAGCTCAGCGATCTCTAGTAAGTCTATAGACTCCTCTTCACTGGCTTCAAAACAGGGTTTTTGATGATCTTTGAAGCTGATGGGGCAAAATGTATATTCACCTTGGGGACAACGAATAAAGTCAAACAAGGGTTTTAAAAGGCATTGCTCTTCTTTTGAAAGCCGAAAGTTTTTTGTGAATAAATCTAGGTCTCTTTGCAGGGATATTGTCATCTTTTTTATTTGATCTGCTGTAGATCTTCTTAAGGGCTTTTGTGCCAAAAAGCGACGAATTTTATTAAATTTCATCTGTAAACGAGTTAATTGAGAAGAACTCCATTTTTGTTCTAAATGCCCATATGAATAGATAATTTTTTTCTTTAAATCTTGTAAAGTTTCATGTTTTTGTGCGGAGGCGAATTCCGATAATGAAAAATTTTTTTCAGCTAATTCATTTAAAGTTTCTAAAGACAGATCTAATCTTTTGAATAAACGGACGTAGTCGATTTTTTTTAAATTTAAAGTCTGGTGAATGTCCGCGTCTATTGCTTGTAGGCTTAACAGCAATTCTTGGAACTGAATATGGAAATTATCAAAATACATACGGTAAACATTAATCAACTGTTTACAGAGATAATCGAACATAATAAATGAAGTAAAGAAAAAAGCGTTTTCAAATCCTTTTTATTTGCTATTGAATAAAAAAATGAGCAATATTTCTTTTTAAAGGGCTTATTGTCTATTTTTGTCTATTCTCGCTAAAAATCACTAGAATATTTCTTTCTTTTTAAAGAGAAGAACTGAAATGAATTCACAATATAGGTAAACCCTTAAGGTAATATCAAACAGAACGCCTGCAAAGTTACGTAAAAAATTTGAATAATTGTAAAATATAGACTGTTTAATTTAGCTCAAGGAAGTGCGATAGGCAACTTTTCGAATGTCTCCAAAATA
>JBMLRQ010000034.1:0-31684 GCA_049240945.1 Rhabdochlamydiaceae bacterium | reverse complement strand
ACGAGCTGAAAAGAAGAAAAAGATCGAATTTACAGAAAAACTGTTGCTTTGCCAAAAAAGGGAACATTCATGACGTTTAAGTGTTCTATTGGCGAAGATGATAAAAATCTCATCGACGTTAGATTAGATCCTTCTAAGCTCGCTTTTTTGAGATGAGAAAAAAAGCGTTCAATTCTTAGATCATCTCTGTAATTGTGTAAGGTGAGGGATGTCAGATGATCAGCTTTTTCTAAAATTCTTAAAACGGTTCTATTTCCTAAACAAGTCCCTATAATTTCTAGCTGCTCTAAATCAGGACAAAAAGAAGCGGCCTTGAAGATAGATTCTGGAAATTGTGCATCTCTTTTTAAACTCAGGCTTTTTAAACTGGATGTGTCTAAATCATTTAAAGAGACCAAACCTGTTTCATCAACGACCTTTAATTTTGTTAATTTAAAATGAGCTCCGTTGATATTAATAGAACTTTTCGGTGAATCGATTGTTAAAGTTTCAAGAGGAGCTTTTTCTAAGTGTTCCATAACGTTTGCACTCACTTCACAATTAAAAAAGCTAAGGTTTCTTAAACGATCAGGTTTTTTTGATGGGAAGATGGTGTTTAAAGTAATATCATGGCATTCCAAGCCTTTTATTTGATCGAGATGTTGAAAAACAAAAGCTATTTCTTCTTTTTTCCAGTCTTTATCAATTTTTATTGTTACTCGACTTAAATCAATTTGCCTTAAGATCTCTATTTTAGTTTGAGTCAGTGGAGATTTTCTTCTGTCATTTTCTGTCATTTTGGGAGCAAGGCTAAAGTCTACAACTTTTTTGATATTAACAAGTGCTATAAAAGCTTTATCTTCGTTTTGATAATGGATGAGTAAAACACCGTAAAGTTCTTCTGAGCTGAGGTATTCAGAAATACATGCCCCTTCATCAGGAGAAGAAAAAACCTCTAAAAATTGATTTAAAGATTTTTTTTAGGGTCATAACATTTTGATTGTTCATTTTTTAATGAAAGGATGGAACTTTTCAAATAAGAGCAATATCTCATGAAAACTAAAGAACACAGTGATAAAGAAGAAACAACTATTTTTTTGGCCGATAAAAAAGAAGACGTGTTTTTGTAAACATATACAATACCTAGCAAACCAATAGCTCCTAAAGCTCCTTGAATGAGGGGGTATCTAGGTGACTCTACTATATTGGAAGTTGAATGTTTAATGTGATCAATAGAAATCATGAACTAAACGATGTAATTTAATAAAATATAAATCAAGGTTATCAGATTTATTTTTTTAAAAAAATAAAAAATAGACTTTAATTTCATTTGCGGTTTAAAATTTTTTCAAGTAAAAAAGGATCCTTCATCTAATGACAATTTTAACACCAGAAATTCAAAATGTGTTTGTCTCTAGTTTTATTTACAGAACATATGCCGCAGATTGCTGCCATTCTTCAAACCCAGATAATCCAACTCAAGATTCTTTAACCTTTTCTAACTACTTCTTGTTAAAAAACTTATTCACCTTAGTAGCTTTTCGATACCTAGCCTCCCAAAGTGGAACAAAGTTTCGTTTTTTAGCAACCATTATAAACATGGATTTGATCCCACTAAAAAGATTGATACAACTTTGGATGCCATTTTTAATTAACGTCCCTTTATTAGCTTTTTCAAAAATTATTTCGACAAGAAGCAAAACTGTTTCTTTTACTTCTCATGTGATACTCATGCTGGGATGTCTGATTGAAATTTATAGAATGAGAGCTCATCTCTCCATAAAAATAATAGAAAAACTTGTTTTCTCAACAGTCTTATCACTTTTTTTAAGAACAGTTCGATCCATCTATTTCCAAAAAGGATATTGGGATACACCTCACCCTCTTCATATTTACGAGGACTTTATAGGAGCAGTCGCTGTTTTCTCGTTCATTCAATCAAATTACCTTTTCTTTCATCCCCTAATTCATCCCCCACTTCAAGCCGCATGGGAAATGTGTGTGAATCAGATGACTAGTCTACCCGCATTTTTCACAAAGGCATGACCATCTCTCGACATTTTTTAATTCTCTATGATATTTCGATTTAAGTTTCTCAACTATTGGATCAATTCATCTAATTCAGACACTAAAAGATCAAACTTTTTCATAGTTGATGTGATAGCTGAACCATCAGCCATGTTAACGCCTGCTTTTTCTAAAGCCTCTAAAGGAGGTAAAGAAGATCCTGAAGCGAGAAATTCCAAATATTTTTCCCTTGTTTCTTTTGGATTTTTCTCTAAAAGATCGAAAAGATGCAAAGCGGCACTTAATCCGGTCGCATATTGGTAAACATAAAAATTGTAATAAAAATGAGGAATGCGAGCCCATTCGATACTTATTTCTGGATCTACAACCATATCCGGGCCAAAATAATCGACATTTAATTTGTAATAAGTCTCTTTTAACATTTGAGTGGTTATAGGCACCCCTTGATCTGCCCATTCATGTATTTTAAGCTCAAATTCCGCAAACATCACCTGCCTGAAAAATGTAGCCCTAATATCATCTATTTTTTGGTTGATCAAGTAAGCTCTTTCCTTAACGTTGTTTGTGCGTGCCAATAAATATTTAGAAAGCAGTTCTTCATTAAAAGTGGAGGCGACTTCAGCCACAAAAATGGAGTAAGAAGAATACTGATAAGGCTGATGAGAGCGTGCATAATAGCTGTGCATACTATGTCCAGCTTCATGAGCTAATGTTTTCATGTCATTTAGTGTGTCATGATAATTCATCAAAATATAGGGCATGGTATCGTAGCTCCCATTAGAATAGGCTCCAGATCTTTTACCTTGGTTTTCATACTTATCTACCCACTTATCCTCTAGAAGACCTCTGGCTAAAGTGTTTTGATAATCTCGCCCTAAAGGAGCTACCGATTCTATAACATATTTGACAGCTGTCTCGTAAGGTATTTTCATATCGATTTGAGGAACGACAGAAACTTGTAAATCGTATAAATGCAAATCCTCATAAGAAAGCCATTTCTTTCTCAGTTTAATATAACGATGAAGACTACCAAAACCTTCTCTGACTTTTTGAATCAGGCTATGATAGACTTTTACATCGATTTGATTGCTAAACAAAGAAGCCTCTAAGCAGCTATCGTACCGACGAGCCTTCCTTGAAAAAACATGATTTTGAAGTTGAGCGTTAAGGATATCTGACAATGTATTTTCAAATCCTTGAAATCCCTTATGCAAGGATAAAAAGGCTTCTTTGCGAAGTTGACGATCCTTGTTTCTTAGATAGACTAAAAAAGTACCATGACTCAAAGGATATGTCTTCTGTTCTGAATCTTTAATGGGATCAAATTTCACATCAACATTATTAAAAGACCCGAAAATTTTCTGAGAACTTTCTAGAGAAGGAGCCGCTAAAGCTAGAAGCTCTTCTTCTTTGGGCGTCAAAACATGATCTTTAAATCGCCACAAATGACTTAAATACACCTTGTAAGGTTCTAAAGCTGGATCCTGAAAATAAATGTTGATTGTTTCTTGAGGCAAAGCCAACAAAGTGGGGTCAATCCAAGCGGTTTTTTCTTTAAAGCTGTATAGCAAATGAGTGATAAGAGAATACATCGATTTGTACTCATTGTTAGATAAATCTTCGTCATGGCGCATATGAGCATAGGTATATAATTTAGATATCTCCCTTTCAATCGCAAAATACTCTTTTAAACAAGCGATTAAAAAAGACACGTTTTCGCCCAATTTATTCTGATATTTTTTTAAATAGCCATCGACAGACTCGATTTGAGTTAAGGAAGATAGATCTTCAAAAGCTTTGTGCCAATCGCTATCAGTTTTATAAATCGCTTGAACGTTCCATTTATCTTGCGTAGAGACTTCTGATCTAGTTTGCATTTTTTCTCCCCTTCTTTTTAACCCATCTTAACTTTTTATCTAAAATTATGGCATGAAAAAATAAACATATTTTTAGCAAACAAAACGCTCATTTGCTAATCCGTTGCTAAAAATTGAGCTTTTTAATATGATTTGCTTGTACATTTCTTAAGGAGAAGATTATGTCACTATCAAGCATTAAAAAGATTAATTTTCAACCTTTGGGTGACCGAGTTGTTGTAAAAAGACAGCAGCAAGAAGAAAAACTTAAAGGTGGCATCATTATTCCAGAAAGCTCTAAAAAGCCTCAGGAAACAGCTCATGTTGTAGCGGTTTCTCATTCCTATAAAGATAAACAAGGTCATTTGATACCAAGCCCTGTTCAGGTGGGGGAGCTCATCATGATGGATAAATACTCTGGCCAAGACGTAAAAATCGATGACGAAGATTACGTTATCTTAAAATTTGAAGACATTATAGCTATTATTAATCCGTAATTTAAGGAATTTCATCTATGGTCGCAAAAGATATAAAATTTAGAGAAGATGCAAGACAAAAAATCTTAAAAGGTGTACGCACCTTAGCTTCAGCCGTGAAAGTCACTTTAGGCCCTAAAGGGAG
Organism: Rhabdochlamydiaceae bacterium; assembly: GCA_049240945.1. GTDB lineage: Bacteria > Chlamydiota > Chlamydiia > Chlamydiales > Rhabdochlamydiaceae > JBMLRQ01. The sequence continues at coordinate 27,200 of JBMLRQ010000034.1, read as the reverse complement.
AAATGTTATTATAGATAAAGCTCATGCAGCTCCACACATCACAAAAGACGGGGTGACAGTTGCTAAAAGCATTGAGCTTGAGGACAAACATGAAAATATGGGCGCTCAAATGGTCAAAGAAGTGGCCAGCAAAACAGCTGATAAAGCTGGAGATGGAACCACAACGGCCACTGTTCTAGCTGAAGCCCTTTACAGCGAAGGTTTACGCAATATAACCGCTGGCGCTAACCCGATGGAAATTAAGAAAGGGATCGAAAAAGCCGTTAAAGAGATTTCCTCTCATCTTCACTCCTTGAGTAAACCCATCAAAGACCAAAAAGAGATTTCTCAAGTCGCCACTATTTCCGCTAACGGAGACACAGATATAGGTCATATCATTGCCCAGGCTATGGAGAAAGTTGGGAAGGATGGGAATGTCACAGTAGAAGAAGGGAAAGGGTTAGAAACCACTTTAGACGTTGTTGAGGGCATGAATTTCGATAGAGGTTATCTATCAGCTTATTTCGTCACAGATCAAGAAGAGCAAGAGGCTATCTTAGATGATGCGTACGTTCTCATTTATGATAAAAAAATAGGTAACATTAAAGAGTTTCTTCCCATATTGCAAGCCGCTGCCGAAACAGGACGTCCTTTTTTGATTATCGCCGAAGATGTTGAAAGCGAGGTACTAGCGGCTCTTGTTATCAGCCGTATCAGAAATGGACTGAAAGTATGTGCTGTCAAAGCTCCGGGATTTGGGGATAGAAGAAAAGCCATCTTGCAAGATATTGCAATACTCACTGGTGGCCAGTTTATCAGTGAAGAGCTAGGTATTAAATTAGACAGCATAACTCTCGATATGCTAGGCAAAGTGAAAAAAGCCGTTATCAGAAAAGAAGATACAACTCTTGTAGGCGGAGCTGGACAAAAAGAAGAGCTTCAAAGAAGAATCGATTTGATCAAAAGGCAAATCGAAGAGTCCACTTCTGATTACGATACCGAAAAGCTTCAAGAACGATTAGCTAAACTGACTGGCGGTGTTGGCATCATAAGAGTAGGAGCCGCAACGGAAGTCGAGATGAAAGAGAAAAAAGACCGAGTGGATGATGCCCATCATGCGACCAAAGCCGCTGTAGAAGAAGGGGTGTTACCTGGAGGAGGAGTGGCTCTTTTACGTTGCGTGCCTTCTTTACAAAAACTAAGCTCTACTTTATCTGGAGATATCAAATTAGGCGTTGAAATCGTGGTCAAGGCTCTATCGGCTCCTATCAGACAAATAGCAGAAAATGCTGGACAAGAAGGGTCTATTATCGCCCAAAAAGTGTCTCAATTGTCTACTTACGAAGGATGGGATGCTCAAAATGATAAATTTGGAAACATGATAGATATGGGTATTTTAGATCCAACCAAAGTTGTCAGAATGGCTATCGAGTTAGCGGCTTCTATAGCTGGACTCTTATTGACCACAGAAGCCACCATTACTGACGATGCAAGTGAGAAAGAAGCTGCGCCTCATATGTCTTCTGATTACTAATCCTTAACGGAAAAGGCTCTTCATAGAAAGAGCCTTTTTTTAACATATGCCTCTTATTCAATCTTCCTACTCCCCTTCTTCTTTTTTAGCTAAAAACCCCCATTTATCCACTATCTTTCCTAATTTATTTAGAAAAGTTCAAACACCTTCTTACAAATCTTTTTGTATTACAGCTTCCGACGGAGAACATTTACACGTCAATCAAATCGAGCGAGATAGAGAAAGTTTAGCCATCATCACGCATGGAGCAGAAGGATCGTCTCAAAAAGCTTATATTAAAGGGATGATCAATTATTTGGACCAAAACGAGATCGACAGTCTCGTTTGGCACTTAAGAGGTTGCGGACCGTTCGGAAAACAACAACGTCGCTTTTATAACTTATCTGATAGCCATGATTTGGACTCTGTTGTGAACTACGCGAGTCAAAAAAAATATAAACACATTTTTCTTATTGGTTTTAGTTTGGGAGGCCTCCTTCTTTTAAACTATCTGGGTCATGATGGTTTCATTAAACCAACAACTTTAAGAAAAGCTGTAGCTCTCTCAACACCATTTGACACAGAAAAAGTTGTCAAGAACCTCACAAAAGGTCTTAATCAAATTTACAATCAGTATTTTCTCTTTTCAATGAAAAATAAACTATTCAAAAAAGAAAGTCGCTTAAAAGAAAAGCTAAATGTTCTTTTGATCAAAAATTTGATCCAAATAGACGACATCACAACCATGCCCCTTTTTTCTTTCGACTCTTTATCTGCTTATTACGACAACTTCAATCCACAAAAAACACTTGAATCAATAAACACCCCTACCCTGATTATCAACGCGTTAAATGATCCTATCCTATCACCTGATTGCTATCCTTACAAAACATGTGAAAATCATCCTCACCTGTTTTTAGAAACTCCCAAATATGGAGGTCATGTGGGTTTTTTAGAAAATTCCTTGCAAACAGATTATTGGAGTGAAAGAAGGGTCCTATCTTTCTTAAGAGATTAAAGGGTGATTCTACAATCCAAAGCAATGATTTCTTTTTTACACAATCTAAGAGGATTTATATCCATTTCTTTGATCTCCGGAAAGTCGGAAAGCAAGCAAGAAAAATTGATAACAATTTCTTTGAGTCTATCTATATCAACACCTTTCTTTCCTCTAATACCTTTAAAAGCTTTAGCGATCTTAGGTTGAAGAATTAATTTTTCTGCTTCAGATGCATTCAAAGGAGCTAGCGCAATCGCCGTATCCTCAAATATCTCTACTAAAACACCTCCATAGCCAAATAAAACAACAGGTCCAAATTGAGGATCAATCTTTCCCCCTAAAATGACTTCAAAACCATCAGCTGTTATCATCTTTTGAACGCTCACACCTCCAAAATGTTCTTTTGGTACAGCAGATTCAATCTCTTGATAGGCTTTCATCAACTCTTGATGGTTATTGATATTTAATTTAACTCCACCTACATCTGATTTATGAGTGATCGCTTCTGAATGCAACTTAATCACAACAGGATAACTGATTTTTTGAGCCTGTTTTAAAGCTTCATCTACAGATGCAACTACTTTTGTTTCAACTACAGGGATCTCATAGATTTTTAAACATTCTTTAGCTTCTTCTTCGGTTAAGTTTAATCTATTTTCTTTTCGAACTTTTTCTAAGATCTTGCTCAACAACTTTTTTTTGATATGAGATCTTTTAAAAGGGAGTGTTTCTGTTTTGGAAACGTGTATGCTATTTTGGTGTTTCCATATTTGGCTTAAGATATAGCAAGCCTTGTCTGGATAATCTACATGTAAAATACCATACTTTTGAAACACCTTTTTAGCTTCATCCAAACTTTGGCCTCCCATAAAACTAACAAGAAGAGGCTTACTCATTTCTATTTGATACTCAGCTATCATTTGAGCTGTTCCTAAGGGATCGGACATATCTTGAGGAGTCAAAATCACTAAAATAAGGTCTACAGCTCTTTCATGATGAATAATCTCTAAAGTCTCTCGATATAAATTTTTATCGGCATCTCCCAAAAAATCTACTGGATTTGCATGACTCCAAGAAGCTGGTAATAAATCATTAAGTAGAGCCATCGTCTCTGTTGATAGAGAAGCTAGACGAAGCCCCCCCATAAGAGCGGTATCCGTCGCTAATACACTTGGTCCACCAGCATTGGTGATGATCGCCAAATGATTTCCTTTTAGATGAGAGTAGAAAGTCATCGCTTTCCCTAAATTAAATAGCTCCTCGATCGTATTAACTCTTAAGACACCGGTCATGTTACAAATAACATCAAAAACCTTATCAGCTCCCAATAAAGATCCCGTATGAGAAAAAGCCGCTTGTTTAGCCTGTGGTGTCTTCCCAGGTTTAAGGATTAAAATGGGCTTTTGAAAACTCACACGTTTCGTCTTTTCAATGAAACATTTAACATCACCCACACTTTCCATATAAATTAAGATGACTTTGGTCTGTTTATCTTGTCCAAAGTATTGAATCAATTCTCCCCATTGTACATCACTCATAGAGCCTACAGAGACAAAACCGCTGAACCCAATATTTTCTTTTAGACTCCAATCCAACATAGAGGAACATAAAGCTCCTGATTGACTTAAAAAAGCGATCTCCCCTCTTTGAGCCATCTGTGAAGAAAATGTGCCGTTAAAGCCAATATTTGGATTGATAATTCCTAAACAATTAGGACCTATAATCCTGATACTATGCTGGTGAGCGAGATCCAGAATCTTTTTTTCTCTTTCTATCCCTTCATCTCCTGCCTCTTTGAAACCAGAAGAGATGATCACCACCTGCTTGCAACCGCTTTGTGCACAATCGGTTATAATCTGATAAACCAAAGAAGCCGGCACAGCGATGATAACAAGATCGACGGCTACAGGTAGATCAGTGAGTTTAGCATAACAAGGATGTTCTAAGACTATCTTGTATTTAGGATTGATAAAATATGCCTGTCCTTGAAAATAAGTCTTCAAATTAACAGCGATTGCTCGGCCGACAGAATTTTCTTCTTCTTTAGCTCCAATTAATGCAATACTTTTAGGATAAAAAAATTTATCAAAGATACAATAAGGCTCACCCATACATAAAAACCAGAGTTTAAAATATAATTTTCGTATACCTAAAATCAGTTATTTTAATAAAGGTTTTATCTAGAAAAGAGACCGATGAGTTGAAAAGACTTCATCACGATATAAACAATCGTTTTTAATAAGCAAAGAATAGCGGAACAAAATTTATAGATACAAACAGTGCTCACTAGCTTAACATTCCAATAAGCTGACAGCCCACTTTCTTTAACGATCTTAAAAATAAATGTTAAGAGATCATTCACTGATCTTATAATAGACATAGTCATTCGGAGGAAGAGTTTTAATATCATATAAAAAGAACCGTACGAGTCTTTAACTTGAGCATAAGTATACCGTAGAATCGGTAGAGGAATAGAGAAAACGACCCTGACAAAAAGAAAAATATTACGAACACATAAATCGATGGTATTCAAAAGCAAAAAAATGTGTTGACTCAATTGAATGCTAAAAAGCACAAAAACTTTGATGATTGGATTAAAGACCATCGTAAAATCATGCAAAATTTTTTTCACAATTAACAACAGAGTTTGACTAACATCCCGACCCATAGAATATATGTGCATACGATGATGATAACTTTCATATTGAGACAAAAGTACAGGATTAGACATTCAAGGTCCTTGGTAACATTCAAGAGCTTTTCTAGCTTTAAAAAAATCTTTCTGGCTTATCCAAATACTATCAATTCTTTTTATATAACGATTTCTTAAATAAGCCAAAGGGGCATCATAAAAAACTTGAACTAATACTATACAAGGTGAGCAAATCGTCCAGCAAACATCTTCTAATTCATAACACCACAAACGAAACTCTCTGAAAAAAAGGTTTTCTTTGATCTCTAAGTCCTTAGAGTTAACAGAACTAGACAGTTTAATGTACCCACCCTGTAACAAGGTGTCCCATTTATTCAAAAGATTTTTAAAGGCAATCTGATAATAGAGAGCTTTGATAGCATTAGGGATAAAGCAGATGGTTCTTAAACCCAACCTTACAATCCGCCATGCCAAAGTGACAGCAAAGCCCACTGTAGATTGAAATAAATAAATACAAAAACGGCCAGCTAATCCACCACCTAACCCAAGTCTTGACTCCTCTCTTGTCACAATTAATTGTCGAATCACATAAGGAGCTCCCGTATCATAGGTTCTTCCTCTGAGACCATTTTGTCCGTCTAAGCAATTCAGATATCTTTTGGCTCTATCGGCCAAAGTCAAAGTGTGTCCTTGAGAGTCACTTTTATCTTTTTCGTATTCTGGAATCCAATGTTGCAGTCTTCCATGGAGATCACCATCCTCTCTTGTAGGAGCACTGCAGTCTAAACGACTAATCATTCCGTCTAAAAAAGCGATCATAAAGGCCTCATTAAATGTTTGTTTAAAGCTAGAAAAATATCGTCTATTTTTTTAATTTGCCTCACATGAGCAGATTCCCTATCAAGCCGATCGATATACCAATCGCGCAAAAAACTGGAAAATCTGGTACAATCAACGAAAACACTGGCAAAAGAAGTTAATGGAACAAGACAGGAAAACAATAAATCCAAAAATTCATGTGCACACCCCTTCAATTCCATGAAAACAAGGTTTTCAAGTATCACGAGCTCCGTAGGAGATAATCTTGCTAGCTCTTCAGGCAAAAAACCGTTTTCTAGGTAATAGGGCCATTTGTCTTTCATCAAGTTGTATTCGTAATTTTTATAAAAAGCAAAAGGACCATTAACAAATAGAAATAAAACGGACAACACACATCTCAATACCCTTTCAGCAATAGTCAAAAGACTCATAAATCCAGAAATAACATGATTCCACTTTCTTTCGAAAAACGAAGGATCCAATTTGAGTCTTTTTTTCTCCGTCAAACAGATAAACTGAGCAATCGAATGAGGAACGGTATATCTAAGAGATATTGGACGAAGAATTATTTGAAGCCTTTTCCAATAAGACTCAGATAAAGAAGCTTGACTAGTATCAGTATTAGCTTCGGGGAGCTTTTCCCCTCTGTAATTAGGGTAAAGTGAAGAGAGAGCCTCATGAAAATTTATTATTTCATTTTGGTGACCAAAAGATAATTCGTGATGAATAGAAAAAAGGGTCATTTCACCTCTAAATATTAAGGATAAAACTGTATAAAAAATCTTTTAAAAAGTCAAAAAGATCTTATTAAGACCTCAACCTAACTTGAAAACAAAAGTTTTTAAGTTAGGTTGAGGTCTTTTGTTAATTATCCTTTATAATAAAGAAGAGCAACGGTCTCCACATGAGCAGTTTGAGGAAACATATCGAAAGGTTGGACCGTGATGATCTCCCATTTATGATGGCACAAAATAGCTAAATCTCTAGATAAGGTGGCCGGATCACAAGACACATAAACTATTTTCTGTGGTTTTAAGAGAGTCAAAGCTTCTAGAACCTCTTTTGCACACCCTTTTCTTGGAGGGTTTAAGACAACAGCATCGATCTCTTTGAGTTGATGAATAAAATTTTCTGTCTCCGCACAGAAAAACTCGATATTTTTAATGTTGTTTTTTTGCGCGTTTTCGTAAGCGTCTCGAACGGCTTCTTCAACACATTCGATGCCAATAACTTTTTTAGCTTTTAAAGCCATAAGCAAAGAAAGAGTTCCCACTCCGCAATAAGCATCCAGAACCGTTTGTTCACCATTAAGACATAGATAGTTTAAAACCGTCTCATATAATTGTTCAGCTTGTAACGTATTAACCTGAAAAAAAGAAGCAGCAGAAATATGAAAATATAAACCGCATAGATTCTCTTCTATTTTCTCTTTTCCTAATATAAGATGATATTTTTCCCCTAAGACACTATTTTTTTCAGAAGAATTGATATTTTGTATGACACCAACAACTTCCTTTGCCTCTTCTTTTATTCTTTTTGCTATTTCTGTTAAGTGAGGAGAGTCTTCCTGACAAGTGACGATCACGACAAGTACCTGTTTTTCCTTGACAGCTGTTTTAATCAAAATATGCCTTATATCTCCTTCTCCTGTTAAAGGATCAAACGGTTTAAAAGGAAAGGATGAAAGTATGGATAAGATCCTTTCGTATACTTTCTGACCTAATTCACAGTGAATATAGCAATTTTTCATATCGATCACATCGTGTGTTAATCTTGCATAGAGACCAATTTTCAAACCTTCAGCCGACTTTTGGATCGGAATTTGTATTTTGTTCCGATACATAAGAGGATTAGGGGAAGAGATACACGGTAAAACCGCTACATCAACTAACTTACCGATTCTTTGTAAGGCATCTTTAACTTTTTGTGACTTATATTTAAGTTGGGCATCATAAGATAGATGCATGATCTGACAGCCCCCACACTTGCCAAAAAGAGGACAAATAGGGTTTACTCTTTCAGAAGAGGAACGTAATAAATTTAAACTAAAAGCTTTCGCATAGTTTTTCTTTTTTTCGTATACCTGACAAAAAACTCTTTCACCAGGCAGAGCATGATCCACAAAAACAACGCAACCGTACCAGCTGCCTACACCTTCTCCATTTATTCCTAAGCGTTCAACATCTATTTCCATTTTTTTTCCCAGCCTTGATTTTAACGCCATCGAAGAATCCTTTTGTATAGGGCTTTAGTTTTGATCTCGTCGATTCTAACATCTTTCTGTTAAGAAAACAAAATTTTTCCCTTCGAAAAAAAGGTGGTTTTTCTTTTATGTGAGATGTAAAATGGTTTTTGACAAGTAATCTCCATTTAACAGCTTATCCTAAAAAATTTATGACAGAACATGATGACATCCACCAAGCCACAAAAAAACGACGTACATTTGCCATTATCAGCCATCCAGATGCGGGTAAAACAACGTTAACAGAGAAACTTTTACTTTACTCTGGCATGTTACAAACAGCTGGCATGGTGAAAGGAAGAAAAGGACGTAAAAGTGCGGCTTCAGACTGGATGAGTATGGAACAAGAAAAAGGGATATCTATCACCTCTTCGGCTATGCAATTTACTTATAAAGATATGATCATCAATGTGCTAGACACGCCAGGTCACGAAGATTTTTCAGAAGATACTTATCGGACTCTAACAGCAGCGGATTGCGCGATCATGGTCATTGACGCGGCTAAAGGGGTAGAGAAACAAACAAGGAAACTCTTTGAAGTTTGTCGCTTAAGAAAAATCCCTGTTTTAACATTTATCAATAAAATGGACATGCCAGGAAGAGAACCTTTAGATCTGATGAATGAGGTAGAGAATGTTTTACAGATCGAATCTTACGCTATGAATTGGCCTTTAGGTTGCGGAAAAGAGTTTCAAGGTATTTTTGATCGAGAATTAAAAAAATGCCTTTTATTTGTGAAAGTATCTCACGGAGGAGCTTTAAAAGCAGATATTTTAGAATCTACATTGGAAGATTTTTTATCAAAACAAAGTCTTAACAAGGAGATTTTAAACCAGCTGATAGAGGAGATTGAGTTATTAGAAATGGCTGGAAACCATTTTGATAAAACAAGATTTTTACAAGGTGAAGTCACTCCTGTATTTTTTGGATCAGCCTTAACTAATTTTGGGATTGAACCTTTTTTTGATGCGTTTATTAGCCTGGCCCCTTCCCCCTTTTCTCGAAAAGCCCATAATCTAAACGGAGAAGAAATAGACATAAGCATAGACACTCCTTTTAGCGGCTATGTATTTAAATTACAAGCTAATATGGACAAAAGACATCGTGACAATATGGCTTTTATCAGAGTATGTTCAGGTCGGTTTGAAAAAGATCTTGTGGTGAAACATCACAGATTAAAAAAAGAGATTAGATTGTCACGACCCCACGGCATGCTAGCGGGAGAAAGAACAACGCTAGATTACGCCTATCCTGGTGATGTTATCGGAGTGATCAACCCCTCTTTATTTGCTATCGGAGATACCATTTCATTAAAGGGTGGTTTCAACTTCAAACCTCTTCCTCAATTCCAACCAGAGATTTTCGCTCGTTTACATCCGAAGGAGGTGGGGAAAAGGAAAAGTTTTGACAAAGGCATATTACAATTGACGGACGAAGGGGCCATTCAATGCTTAAAAGCTATTGATCGAGAGAACGACTTTATTTTTGCTGCAGTGGGGCAGCTCCAATTCGAAGTCATGCAATATCGATTAAAAGATGAATATGGAGTGGAATCAGTCATCTCTCTTTTACCCTACGATTGCAGTGGCTGGCTCATAGGAGATTTCAAAACATATATCAAATCGACAAGCTCTGTATTGGTTAAAGATAAAAATGATAGAATTATGATTTTGTTTACTAGCATTTGGGATAAACAATACAGCATCAAGCAGAATCCTCAGCATCAGATCGTCGATATCTTATAAAATCTCTAAAAACATGTGAATAAGGAAAATACCAAAAAGCCCCTCTACATCATTCATGTATTTAAATAAATGGCCGACAGATATTCAGCGGTCTATTTTTTTAAAGCCATACCCTTCTTATGAGCCAAACCCTAAAGATCTTCTGATCGAATCTTTTATCTCGATGATGAAATTACTGTTGAAAAATCTCATTCAGATATGTAGGATCCAAAATATAGAAGAAGCTATCTAAAGCTCTTGCTTCTCAGCAAAATAATTATAGCTCAAAAAAGAAGGTTTCTATGGTCGAAAGTATTCACGAATATCAAAAAAATATGATCAAAGGATATGCATCGCTAGAAAGTTTAGCTTTAGACTTCTCTTCATATTGGCTTCACAAAAATGATACAGAAAAACTTTGGACTTATTTGGATAAAGTTTTTTGGGAAAACACTAAAAATCCATGGCTTCTTTTACAAACCGTATCAAGAGAAAAACTAGAAGAAGCTTTTGAAGATCATTTGTTCACAAATCTTTTAAATGAGATCATAGAAAAACGCAACAGGTTACATAAAACCCCTTCTTGGTTTACAAAACACTATTCTCATATGAATTTAAAAACTGTTGCCTATTTCAGCATGGAATTCATGTTAGGTGAAGCTCTTCCTATATATTCAGGTGGATTAGGCAACGTCGCTGGTGATCAATTAAAAGCTGCTAGCGATTTAGGGGTTCCCGTCATTGGGATCGGGCTTTTTTATCAGCGTGGCTACTTTAGACAATCTATTAATAAACAAGGTTATCAACAAGCCCTCTATCCCTCTAATGATCCTGGGCAACTACCTATAAAACCTTTACGCAAAAGTGATGGTGAATGGGTAAGAATAAAGATTGATCTACCTGGCAATGAAATCTGGATCCGAACTTGGGAAGTGATCGTCGGTCGAGTGAAGTTGTACTTACTAGATACAAATGATCCATTAAATCTTCCTATACACAGAGGCATTACAGGAGAGTTATACGGAGGCGATGAAGAACTCAGACTCAAACAAGAAATCATACTCGGTATCGGTGGATGGAAACTTTTGGAGCATTTAGACTGTTACCCAGAAGTCTGTCACTTAAATGAAGGACATGCGGCTTTTGCTATTCTTGAACGAGCTCATTCATACAAAAATAAATATAATCTTTCTTTTGAAGAAGCCTTAATAGCCACAAAAGCAAGTAATCATTTTACAACTCATACAGCTGTGCCAGCGGGATTCGATTATTTTTCTATCGAGCTTTTGAAAAGCTATCTTTTAGAATATATTCAGCTGATTGGTTGGGAATGGGAAAAATTCATAAATTTTGGTCAATCAGAAGATTTAAAAAAGAAAAATATGTTTAATATGGCTTATCTAGCCATTAAAGGCTCCGGATCTGTCAACGCTGTTAGCGCTTTACACGCTCAGGTGAGCCAAGAGCTTTTCTCCCCTCTTTTTTCTCGATATCCTTTAAAAGAGATTCCTGTTCATCATATCACTAATGGTATTCACGTTCCTACATGGCTGTCCAAAGAAAGCTTATCCCTTTGGGAGAAAGGTTGTGGCAAAGATCTTTGGAATGGATCCTCGGATTTTAAAGAATATTCATTTGAAAAAATATCTGATAAAGATATATGGACGATGAGAAACAAGCTCCGAACAGAACTGATCGCTTATGCAAGAAAACGCTTAGCTAAAATGTTAGCCGCTAGAGGTGAAAGTCAAGAAGAGATCTCAAGAGCTAAACAAATATTCGATCCCCGTTATTTAACTTTAGGATTCGCAAGAAGATTTGCCTCATACAAAAGACCGAATATGTTGCTGAAAGATAAAGAAAGACTCATTAAAATCTTAACCAATCCCGATAGACCCGTTCAACTTTTAATTGCTGGGAAAGCTCATCCTGCTGATAAAGCCGGTCAAGAAATGATCCATGAATGGATGGACTTTATCTGGTCTTATCAAGAAGCCAAAGAACATGTCATTTTTCTAAGTGACTACGATGTGTTAGTCGCTGAACACTTAGTAAAAGGTGTGGATCTGTGGATAAACACTCCTAAAAGACCATGGGAAGCGTGTGGCACAAGTGGCATGAAAATATTAGGAAATGGTGGGCTCAATTTCTCAGAACTAGACGGATGGTGGGCGGAGGCTTATGAAGAAAAATGTGGATGGGCTTTAGGTGATGGTCAAAAACATGAATCGGTAGAATGGGAGAACAAAGAAAACCAACGTCTATATCAGATCTTAGAAGAGCTGATCATTCCTGAGTTCTATGAACAAAATGAAGATGGCATTCCTTTAAAATGGGTGTCTAAGGTTAAACATAGTCTATCCAAGCTAACTCCCTATTTTTCAGCCGACCGTGCAGTTAGAGAGTATACCTCTAAATACTACATCCCAAGAGCTCAAAATTATGCCCATCATCTTAAGGATCAAAATAAACTCACAAAGTCAATCTTAGAATGGTTGCAATTCACTGAAAAAAATTGGCCTTTGATAACTGTAAAAGAGGTACATAAATATGTCGAAAATGAATACATCGTTGCAGAAGCAACCATTGACATCGGATTATTCCGTCCTGAAGATTTGATCGTTGACTTATTCCACGAGATTCCTTCTTCTGACAAACAACTCCAGTACCGACAGGCAGAAGGTTCTACTTTCGTTTATAAGTTAAAACAGCACTTGTCTGGTGATCTAGATGATTATACGTTGAGAGTTCTACCTTATCATCCGGACATAGATATTGGTTTATACTTTCCCCATATTTTATGGGAAAAGTAAGAAACTCAATAGATCTTATCTCCTGGGGAAGCATCGACAAAATCAGGCAAAATGATATTCTTATCTTGGTTGGCTAAAAGAATCATGCCTTGGCTTTCGACTCCCATAAAAGTTGTAGGGGCTAAATTACAAACCACCATGACTTTTTTTCCCTTCAAGGCTGAAACATCCTGAATCTTATCACCTAATCCTGCTACAATCACCCTTTTTTCGATACCTATATCCACCTGTAATTTTAATAACTTTTGACTTTTAGGGATTTTTTCTGCTTCCAAGACCAGTCCCACTCTTAAATCTATTTTTCTGATATCTTCGATGTTGATAAGATTTTTTATTTCTTTCAAAGGTTCCACAGTCTTTTTTTTAGGCAACCCATTTAATTTGCTTATTTCCTGATTGATCATCTCTTCTTCTATTTTCGGAAATATAACCTGTGGTTCTGGTAAAATTTGACCAGAAACGAAAGAACAAGAGGAGGCATCTTTCCAGCTTAATGCATTCAACGCTTCAGGAAAACCCATTAAAGCCCAAATTTTTAAAGCAGAATTAGGCATGATAGGATAACAAACTAAAGCTAGTATTTTAATGACATCCAAACACACGTGAATTGTTCTGATCATATCAGGATAATCTTCTTTTGATTTAATGGAACGCCAGGGTTTCTTAAAATCGAAGTATACATTTCCTTGTTGAGCCAGTTCCATGATCAATTGGGAGGCCTTTCTTAATTGAAAGTGATCATAAGCTTCTTCTATCTGTGTTAAAAGTCTTTGAGCTGAATCTAAAAATGAAAAGTCTTTCTCTAAAAGATCAATTTTTTGAGGAACACAACCCTGTAGATTTTGTTTGACAAAGACAAGAACTCTATTGATAAAATTGCCAAGCTTCCCAACCAAATCTCCATTGCACTTTTGTTGAAAATCTTTCCAAGTGAACTCCGCATCCTGAGATTCGGGCGCATTAGCAGCGATACAATAGCGGAGTTGATCCTCGGTATATCTTTCAAAGAAACCATCTAAGTCTATGATCCAACCATCTGATTTACTAAACTGCTTTCCTTCAAGGGTATAGAATTCATTAGCGGGGATTTCATCGACGAGTTTGTAAGGTTGATTCTGTCCCATCGTCATCGCTGGAAAAAAAACCGCATGAAAAGGGATATTGTCTTTTCCTATAAATTGAACATACTTGGTCTTTGTATCTAACCAATAATCTTTCCATCTGTCTTCTTTTCCTAAGCTAGCCGCCCATTGACGTGTTGCGGATATGTAACCTATGGGAGCATCAAACCATACGTAAAAAACCTTACCCTTAGCTTCTTCTAAAGGAACAGCGATTCCCCAATCTGAATCTCTTGTTATAGCTCTCGGTTTGAGATCATCGATATAATTCTTAGCAAAATTTAAGACATTACTTTTCCAGGGCTTATCTTTGATCCAGTTTTGTAAACGCTCTTTGAAAAGATCAAAACGTAAAAACCAGTGTTGCGTCGGTTTTAATATCAAGGGAGAGTCTGTTAATTTCGATCTAGGAGAAATCAGATCTGTCGCTTCAAAGTTAGCTCCACATTTGGGGCACTCATCTCCTCTTGCTTCGTTATAATTACATTTAGGGCAATGTCCTATAACATACCTATCTGCCAAAAATTTTTGTTCTTTCACAGAAAATAGTTGATCAGTCACCCGACTTTCAATATATCCATTAGCCAACAGATCTTTGAAAAATTCTTGCGTTGTTTCTACATGTCCTTCCCAAGTTGTTCGGCCATAATAATCAAACGAAATATTCATTTGATTGAAAAACTTCTGTATTTCTTTGTGATAAAGATCTACATGTTCTTTTGGAGTTCTTTTGGCGACTTCCGCGCTCATAGTGATAGCTACACCATGTTCATCTGAACCGCAAATATACAAAACGTCAGATCCTTTTAACCTTTTAAACCGAGCGTACACGTCAGCTGGTAAATAAGCCCCTGCTATATGGCCAAAATGTAATAAGCCATTGGCATATGGTAAAGCAGCAGTGATTAAGATTTTTTCTTTCATATTTCTTTGTTATGTTTAAAAATCTCATCTAAAATATTTTCAGCAGACAGTTCTTTCCCTGACTTCACAATCTGTCGCCCTACCTGTATAGCGTAGTTAGCAAGGTCAAAATTACTGCTGAACAAACTTTTTAATTTTTCCGTAGTGAGTGTCTGTTTATTTTTCAAAATATAACCTCCTTAATTTTTATGTTTTTCTGCGATAATAATACTTCTCAAGATATCGTAAGCTTCTTCAATGTCATCATTGATAAAATGATAATCATAGGAAAGAGCCATTTTTAATTCTTCTTTTGCTGTCTTTAACCTTTTATGTATTGATTCAAAAGAATCCGTATTTCTAAACAACAATCTTTTTTCTAATTCTTCTAAGCTAGGAGGACTGATAAAAATAGAAGTCGATTCCATTTTCTCTTTAACTTTTAAAGCTCCTTGAACGTCGATAACCAAAATCATATCAAAACCTTTGATTTGTCCATCCAAGATCTGTCTCTCATCAGTTCCGTAGTAATGATCAAACACTTTAGCCCATTCTAAAAATTCCTGATCTGATTGTTTTTTATGAAATACAGTTTGATCAACAAAAATATAATGTTCCCCGTCTGTTTCGTTCGATCTACGCTCTCTTGTTGTATAAGAAACACTTTGTTTAACATAAGGCAATTCTGAACACAATCTATTGACCAAAGTGGTCTTCCCTGTGCCAGCTGGCGCACTGATGATAAACAATTTACCTTTTTGTTTTAGGTCCATACATCTATTTATTCAATATTCTGAACTTGTTCTCTGATCTTTTCTAATTCTGTTTTCATATTCAACACCTCATAAGAAAGATTTACATCTACAGATTTAGCACCCATAGTGTTCAATTCTCTATGGATTTCTTGACAAAGAAAATCTAATGTTCGACCCACGGTTTTTTCATCAGATTTCATGATAGACAGGAACTGAGCTAAGTGAGACTCTAATCTAACAATTTCTTCTGTGATATCGCTTTTATCTGCCCAAATAACAGCTTCTTTTAGTAGACGGTCTTGCATATCCTCTAAAGATAAATCGAGAGCGGCCATTTTATTCAATAATTTGTTCTGATATTTATTCAAAACATCTTTATCCATGCCACAGATGATCTTTAAAGATTTTTCTAAAAGGGAGATTCGATAACGCAGATCTTTTTCTAAAGCTTCTCCTTCAATCCTTTTCATCTCTTTAAACTTGATCAGAGTTTTTTCTACAAGATCTTTTAAGTGGTCTTTAACATTTTCGTTGAATTGGTTATTTTGGATTGACAGGAGATGGAACTGATTTAATAAAAAAGACAAGGTGATCGATTCCTTCGGCAGCTGTAGTGTATCAGAGATGTTTTCATAATCGGCTTTTAACGCTTGTAGATGATTGATTTCAGAAATAGTAAAGAAGTTATTTTTTTTAATAGCATTTTGAAAACTTAAGCGAATACTTATGTGTCCCCTTTTCACATGCTCACCAACCCAGTTTCTTAGATCGATATCTAAATGTAAAAGATCTTTAGGAATATGAAGAGAAAATTCTAAATTACGTCTATTGACAGAGTGCAGCTCAAGTAGCCATTTAGCACCATCTATTTCTATTTCATCCTTAGCAAATGCTGTCATGCTTTTAATCATATCATTTCCTTTAACGGAGAAAAAGAGAAGCGATGGATGGGACAGGCTCCATGCAAAGCGATCATCTCCAAATGTTTTTTTGTACCATAACCCTTGTGTGATCCGAAAGCGTATAAGGGAAACTCTTTGTCATATTCTTGCATTAAGCGGTCTCTCGTGACTTTAGCTATGATGGAAGCGGCTCCGATTGATAAAGACAATGAATCCCCTTTAACAATTGTTTGAGTCAAAATGCCCAACTGAGGATCGATAGATCCGTCAACAAGTAAAAAATCTGGTTTAACACTCAAAGCATCCAAAGCCATTTTCATAGCTAAAAAAGTGGCTTGTAGAATGTTTATCTGATCAATCACCATATTGTCAACAACACCTACAGCCCAAATGACATCTGAATGATTTGTTAGTTGATGATATAGAGAATCCCTTTCTTTAGAAGAAAGCTTTTTACTATCATCTATACCGATAACACATCTTTCGTTCTTTAATATGCAGGCAGAGGCAACAACAGGTCCTGCCAAAGGACCTCTACCTGCTTCATCTATTCCAGCTATTAATGAAAAGCCTTTTGTTTGAGCTGATCGTTCAAACAAAAAAGGATCATGAAGATTGGGTTGATTCATTAAGAGCCGTTTCCACAGTTTTGGACGAAACGGTTTTAGCTTGTTTCTGTAGTTTTTTAATTTTAGCCTTTTTACCTAAAGCACCTCGAATGTAATAAAGTTTTGCTAAACGAGAATCACCTCGAGAAACAAGCTCTATTTTAGCGATTTTAGGGCTGTGCAAAGTAAAAACCCTTTCCATACCAGAGCCATAAGCCACTCTGTAAAGAGAAAAAGTTTCGGATAATCCTCTTCCTTTTCTGGCAATGACCGTTCCTGTAAAAACCTGTATTCTTTCTTTGTCACCTTCTACAATTCTTGTATGAACTGAGATGGTATCCCCTACTCTAAAAGAAGGAATGTGGGACTTTAAATACTGCTTTTCTATAGTTTCAATTAGTTTACATTCTATCATATGATCTCCTTTTTCCGCTTCTCTATCTCTAAAACTAAATCAGGGCGGACTTTCTTTGTTTTGTTTAATGCTTGGCCGTCTCTCCACATCTGAATTTCAGCGTGATTTCCATTTCTTAAAACTTCTGGAACGACCATACCTTCAAAATCTACAGGTTTTGTGTAATGAGGGCTATCAAACAGCCCATTTTGGAAGGAATCTTTCTGTGCCCCTTCTTCATGACCTAAAACACCAGAAATAAACCTCATTACAGAGTCTATCACCACCAAAGCCGCCAAGCAGCCATTGGTGAGAACATAATCACCTATACTTATTTCTTCGTCTATATCTTTCTCTATCACTCTTTCATCTAAACCCTCGTAGTGACCACAAACCAGTATCAAATGAGAGAGTTTAGCTAACTCTGCGCAATCTCTAGCCTTCAGTAAGCGACCTTGAGGAGATAAATAAATCACTTTTGAGTCTGACTTTCTACAATCTCTGATCGCTCTAGATACAGGCTCTGGCTTTAAAACCATTCCAGGACCTCCTCCGAAAGGACGATCGTCAACCCTACGATGTTTGTCATTTGCGTAAGATCTAATATCTACAAGGTTAATATCTAATAGCTGCTTATCTATGGCTCTTTTTATCATACTCACCTCTAAAGGGCTTGTAAAATATTCTGGAAACAAAGATAGGACATCTATTCGCATATCTTCTTAGCCAGCAACAGCTTTTAAGGATTTACGTCTAACTCGCTTAGCTTGTTTTCTCTTTTCTTTTTCAAAAGCATAATTTTTTAAAACTTCAGGAGCGGCCTTACGAACAAGGACAGCTGCTTGTTCAGTTAATTGAGCACCTAGTCCAAGCCAATATAAA
The DNA here is from genome assembly GCA_049240945.1 of Rhabdochlamydiaceae bacterium. Taxonomy (GTDB): domain Bacteria; phylum Chlamydiota; class Chlamydiia; order Chlamydiales; family Rhabdochlamydiaceae; genus JBMLRQ01. Next base: position 8,892 of record JBMLRQ010000034.1, on the reverse strand, counting down.
ATTCTTTCTGCATTTACAGATAAATTATCCTTATCAGCTACAGGATTATACCACCCTAACATTTCTAAATATTTCCCGTCTCTAGGGGATTTCACATCAGCTAACACTAAACGATAAGTTTGTCTATTAGTACGACCTTGTTGTCTCAAACGAATTTTGAGCGTCATTTATTTCTCCTAATTAAAAAAATTCATTTTAGCAAACTGCTTTTTCAGATTTGGTAAATCTTTCGCCATCTGCTTTACTTTCTTAAAATTTTTCACCATTTTATTCACTTCGTCTATGTTGGTACCACTACCTAAAGCGATACGACGACGCCTAGAAGGCTGTAGCTCTACTAATTCAGCTCGTTCATCGGGAGTCATAGATAATATCATGGCTTCTAAATTTTTAAACTCTTTTTCTGGTAAATCAAAATTAGGTACATGGTTGGATATACCTGGTACCATTTTAAGTAAACTCCCCAAAGATCCCATTTTCTTTATTTTACCCATTTGTTTTAGATAATCATCGTAAGTGAATGCAGCTGTACGAAGCTTTCTTTTCAAATCGGCTTTTTCTTTTTCGTCAAAATGATCTTCAGCTTGACGAACTAAATTGATGACATCACCCATTCCTAGAATGCGATCGGCCATTGATCGAGGATTAAAGGGTCTAAGATCCTGAATTTTCTCCCCTATTCCTTCAAATTTAAGCGGTTTTTTTGTCACTTCCTTAATGGAAATAGCGGCTCCAGCCCTTGTTGTTCCATCTAACATAGTCAGAATAGTCCCAGTGACACCTATTTGCTGATCAAAAGCCTGAGCTATATTCACTGCTTCTTGACCAGTAGCAGCGTTCGCAACAAAGAGAATTTCTTGAGGAGACAAAAGAGTTTTTATCGCCAACAACTCCTTCATTAGGGAGTCTTCAACATGTAAACGACCAGCTGTGTCAATGATCAATACATCATATTGTTGTTTTTTAGCTTCTTCAAAAGCTTGTTCAGCAACCTTAACCGCTTCTTTGTGATCAGAAGTAAAGACAGGGACACCAGCACTTTCACCTAATACCCTCAACTGTTCAATCGCCGCAAACCGGTTTAAATCGCAAGCGGCTAGCAAAACTTTTTTGTGGGGATACTTTTTTTTGATATAAAAGGCCAATTTAGCAGACTGTGTAGTTTTTCCTGAACCTTGCAAGCCACACATCAGAATAACAGAAAGAGAAGATCTAAGATTCAATTCGGTTTCTTCATCTCCCATCAAATGAACCAGCTCGTCGTGAACAATTTTTATAAATTGTTCAGAAGGAGAAACTGATTTGGTGATAGCGATGCCTAGAGATTTCTCCTTAATCTTTTTAACTAATTGAGAAGCTATGGCATAACTAACATCAGCATCTAAGAGAGCCAAACGAACTTCTTTAACAGCTTCAGATATGTTATCAGCTGTTAACGTTTTTTGAGCCGATAAGGAAGAAAAAAGATTTTGAAATTTTTGGGTTAACGCGTCAAACATGTATTTGCAATTGTATTTATAGAATAGTAAGCATAGAGAAGGAATCATTCCATTTCAAGAAAAAAGAAACGATCATGTCCAGCCCAATCCTTTTCTATTTTTTTATACTTTATCCCATTCCAACTAAAAAGACTGTAGACGTAAGACCCTAAGTCTTTCCCTATCTCCAAGCACAACAAACCTTGAGGACTTAAATATGAACGAGCAGACTCAGACAATCGATCATAAAATTCACAACCGTTATTATCAGCAACTAAAGCTAATTTGGGCTCTTTCTTAACCTCATCATCTAGCCTCTCATATTCTTCTAAAGAAATATACGGAGGATTACTGACGATAACATCAAACTTTTCCTCCTTTAAGCAGGCCAGAAAATCCCCTTGTTGAACACGAACATCCACAGAATTTTTCTTAACATTCATTCGACAGGTTTCCAAAGCGTCAAAAGAAAGATCTACAAGAAGAACCTCACAATCAACTATCTTCTTTTTTAAACTAATCCCCAAACAGCCAGAACCGCAACAGAGATCCAAGATCTTGAGTTTTTTTCTACCCGATGCTTGAATTAAACGATAAACATGATCAGCTAAGATTTCAGTTTCAACTCTAGGGATCAAAACGCTGGGATTAACATTTAAAACAGCTCCATAGAAATCCACCTCTCCTTTGATATAATCCAAAGGCTCCCCCATCGCCCTTCTTTTCAAAAGAGGTCTAAGGCGAGCTAATTCTTCATCTGTCAACACAAAATCGTATTTTAAATAAAGATCTAGTCTTTTTATCTTTAAAACAAACGCAACCAAATCTTCCGCATCTCTTCGAGATCTTTCTCTTCCGTTAGACTTCAGGTATTGTTCGCTTAAAAAAAGAATTTCTTGAATTGTTTTTAAGCTCATTAAACCGTTTCAAATTTCTTTTGATAAAAGTAAGCAACAAGAGGATGAGTGATCTCATCTAAGTCCCCTTCCATGACCTTGTCCAATTTAAACAAAGTCAAATCAATCCTATGATCCGTCAATCTATTTTGCGGGAAATTATAAGTTCTAATTCTTTCAGAACGATCTCCTGAGCCCACCTGATTTGAACGAATAGCCGCTATTTCCTTTTGTTGCTTTTCTCTTTTATCTTGCGATAATTTAGCCATTAAAAGTCTCATCGCTTTATCCTTGTTTTTGTGCTGACTTCTTTCGTCTTGACAAGTGACAACAACACCTGAAGGAAGATGTGTGATCCTTACTGCCGAATCAGTCACATTAACATGTTGTCCTCCCGCTCCAGAAGCCCGATAAGTATCGATTTTAAGATCCTTTTCATCGATCACCACCTTTTCATCTTCATCTGGCTCAACTAAAATAGCGATCGTAATAGCAGAAGTATGTATGCGTCCCTGAGACTCTGTTTTGGGAACTCTTTGAACCCTGTGAGTGCCCGCTTCATACTGCAAAAATCTATGCACCTGATGCCCTGATAAAATCATGACATAATCTTTAAACCCTCCCATTTCAGACTCCGTAAAAGACAAAACCTCTGCGCTCCATCCTTTTTTTTGAGCATAATAATGGTACATACGGATACAATCCCCAACAAAAATAGCTGCTTCATCTCCTCCTGTTCCGGCCCTTAATTCTATGATAACGTTACGATTGTCAAAAGGGTCAGGAGGTATCAGCAATCGTTCGACATTTTTTTGGCTAACAGCTAGTTGATCCTGCAGACTGACTAAATCTTCTTTGATCATTTCTATCAAAAAAGAATCAACCTCTATTTTAAGCATGTTTTCGTTTTCAACCATTCGTTTATTACAATCTAAAAACGAAAGCCAATTCTGTTTCAATTCCGTCAGATAAGCGTGCTCTTGGGTTAGCTCTTTGTATTTTTTTTTATCATCTAGCAAGTGAGGCTGTCCAAGCAAATGTTCAACCTCTTCCAATCTAGAGAGCAACTTGGAAACTTTTTCTTGATACATAGGATTTAAAAGAATGTGTATAAGGTGAGAAAGGAAGTTTTTTCAAATAAAAACTTCCTTAAAAAAAGGAAAACTATTTTTTTGTTTTTTTAACAACTTGAGCTTTTTGAATCTTTTCCCTAGCCTCTTCTTCCTGTTTCTTTTTAGCGTCATAGCGCTTTTTAAATTTATCAACTCGTCCTTCGGAATCAACAAGCTGAGCACTCCCAGTGAAAAACGGATGAGAAGCGGAAGAAACGGGAACTCTGTAAACTGGATATTCTTTACCTTCAAAAACCTCTCTTTCTTTGGGCTGCAATGTCGAACCACAAACAAATTTAAAACTAGTCGCTGTGTCGACAAATAAAACGTCTTGATATAATGGATGTCCTTGCTTTTTCATGTGTCTATCTCCCTATTTAACAATTACACAGAATAATATATAATAAGACAATAAAGGGTCAAGCTCAGACCTCAACCCAAGATAAATTAGACTAGGGGATAGCAAACAATTCTCTGAAAAATTTTATATTATTTACCTTTTAAAACTTGTTGAGCGAATTTAGAAGATAAAAAAATTTGCTTTTGTTTTTTATTTAAAGCTAAAACTCTAGTCATCGGTTTTAAAACTGGGGCTGTTGTTCTTGATAGAGACACTGTATTCTGAACAATAAGATCTTGAGGAACTTGGTGAAGCGGCTGCTCGATTGAAACATCTAAAGGTGATGATTTCACATTATTTTGCCTTGCAAGTTCATTCTCCAACACAAAACGAAAAAGAAGACTGACACAAAAAACTTTAAAAGAAATACCGCAAACACCCTTTTTTGAGGAGGAGAAAATATTTTGAAAACTGTTATCTCGGCAGTTTTTTAAAACAGCCAATAAATTGATAGCCAACAAGGCAAAGCTAAAATGTTTAGTTAAACTAACAACCTTCTCATTCAAAGAAACAGATTTTGACAAATCTCGTAACCCGTGACACAAAGAACAGTTCATTAGCACCTTCTTTTTTTTGCTTATATTTAATATAATATTAAAACAAAATTAATTAAATTAATACTATTTTTTTGATTTCCTTGTTTTTATAAAAAAACTTTTTATTAAAAAAGAACTTTCTTCTTCTAAAACTTTTTCTTTGACTTCTACTTTATGTATAGGATGAGGCAAAGCAAATATATCACACAAACTTCCTCCCCCTCCATGTCTATAATCTGAAGCTCCCCATACAACCCTTTTTATTCTAGACAGGATTAAGGCACCTGCACACATGATACACGGCTCTAAGGTCGTGAAAAGATGACAATCGACAAGTCTCCAATTTTGCAGTTCTTTGCTGGCTTGTTCTAAACAAAGTATTTCAGCGTGAGCGGTAGCCTTTTTCTGGCTTTCCATCCCATTGTGAGCACGAGCGATAATTCGATCTTGAAAAACTAAAACAGCCCCAACAGGCACTTCGTTTTTCTCAAAAGCTAAAGAAGCTTCTTTTAAAGCCTCTCTCATGTAATATTCATCGTCCATACGGACTTCCCTCCTAAAAAAATCTCAAAAAGATCTGAAATAACTATAATTTTCTTCTTTTCTCCTTAAATAACAAAAGAAACAAGAAAAAGCATTGCTCTGATTACAATTGTTTGCTATAATGAGTTCAATGTTTTTGTGTGTTTATTCACCCTCAACTCTTAATACAAAGGGGATTGTTAAATGTCTTTAGATAAAGGTACAAAAGAAGAAATTACAAAGAAGTTTCAGCTTCACGAGAAAGATACAGGTTCTGCTGATGTCCAGATTGCTATACTAACAGAAAGAATCACTGAGTTAACTGAACATTTAAAAGTAGCTCCCAAAGACCATGGTTCTAGATTAGCTCTTTTAAAGTTAGTCGGTCAAAGAAGAAAGCTCTTAGACTACTTGAATTCTACAGATACAAAGCGCTATCAGACTCTTATAAACAGACTTAACCTAAGAAAATAATCCTTTACAAAGAGCGGTCTTAAGATCGCTCTTTGCCTTTTCCATCTTATCCTTAAAATTAATTGAGTATTTATATACATTCCTATATTCTTCTGAAAGTCGGTTTTTGATGAAGAGTCCTTCTGTGGAAACAATTTTTTGTTATCACTGATGGTCTATTCATCGCCGTATACACACATCATGGAGAATGAAATGTTTAAAACTGAATCTGTATCTGTATTTGTTGGAAATGCAGAAATATCCTTCGAAACAGGTAAAATAGCGAGACAAGCTAACGGCGCCGTGACAGTAAAGTCCGGTGACACCATCCTGCTTTGCACAGCCTGTGCTAACCAAAAAGTAGATGATAATATAGACTTTTTTCCTTTGAGAGTTGATTATCAAGAAAAATTCTCCTCTGCGGGTAAAACTTTGGGAGGTTTTTTAAAAAGAGAAGGTCGACCTACTGAAAAAGAAACTCTTGTTAGCCGTTTAATAGATAGACCGTTAAGACCTATGTTTGAAGACGGCTATTTCAACGAAGTTCAGCTTTTATCATACGTTTTATCTTACGAATCATCTCATTTGCCTGAGCCTTTAGCGATTTGTGGATGCTCAGCCGCTTTAGCTATTTCAGATATTCCTCTCATCAAACCTGTGGCCGGAGTCAGAGTGGCTTTTATAGACAATCAATTTGTCATCAATCCTTCTCTAAAGCAGCAAGAAGCATCAAAATTAGATCTCATGATCGCTGGAACAGAAGATGCTATTTTAATGATTGAAGGGTATTGTGACTTTTTAACTGAAGCTCAAGTTATTCAAGCTGTTGAAGAAGGGCACACTGCGATTAAATTAATCTGTCAAGCGATCGCGGAGCTACAAAGAAAGGCTGGTAAAGAAAAAAATAAGGGTGAGCTTAAAACTCCTTCTGAAGCTTTATTAAAAGAAATCGACCAATTGATTGGAGAACAATTAAAAGAAGCTTTTAAAATCCGAGCTAAAGGAGAAAGAGAAATAGCTTTAGAAAAAATCTCCAAAAGTGTCAAAGACACTTTTGCTGAAAAGACAGAGCCTCTCTACAATCCTATTTTAGTTGGGTTTGCTCTAAAAAAGTTAAAAGCTCAATACATGCGCGAAATGATTTTATCCGATAATATCCGCAGCGACGGACGCTCTACAACAGATATCAGAGTCATCGACGTGGAACAAGGATTACTGCCCAGAACACACGGAAGCACATTGTTTACTAGAGGAGAAACTCAAACAATTGCTGTATGTACACTCGGCGGTTCCAATAATGGCCAAAGATATGAAGATCTAAATAGTGACAAAACAACGCGCTTTTTCTTGCAATACTCATTTCCTCCTTTTTCCGTGGGAGAGGTTGGCCGCATAGGATCCCCGGGACGCCGAGAGATTGGCCACGGGAAGCTCGCTGAAAGAGCATTAAGCATGATCGTTCCCCATGAAGACAAATTCCCTTACACAATTAGGTTAGAGTCTAACATCACAGAATCCAACGGGTCATCTTCCATGGCTTCTGTCTGCGGGGGTTGCCTGGCTATGATGGATGCGGGTGTTCCTATCAAAAAACCTATAGCAGGTATTGCCATGGGTTTAATCTTAGAAAATTCAAGATTTGCCATACTATCTGATATTTTAGGAGCCGAAGACGCTTTAGGTGACATGGATTTTAAAATCGCCGGAGATGCCGAAGGGATCACCGCTTTTCAATTAGATATTAAAATTGAAGGTATCACCATAGAAATCATGAAGCTAGCTATTGCTCAGGCTGTTAAAGGACTGACACATATTTTAGGTAAAATGCTAGAAAAATGTCCTAAAACAAAAGATCATCTTTCTGCTTATGCACCTAGAATAGAAAAGTTGCAAATTAAATCCAGCAAAATAGGCACTGTTATAGGGCCTGGCGGTAAACAGATCAGAGCTATTATTGAAGAAACAGGTGTAGAGGTAGATATCGACGATAATGGAGTTGTCAGTTTATCTTCCAGCAACCAAGAAAACATGAATAAGGCTAAAAAAATCATCCTTGATCTTGTTTCGGAAGTAGAAGTGAATAAGATCTACACAGGAAAAGTTGTGAGCATTGAAAAATACGGCGTATTTGTAGAAATTTGCGGAAAAAAAGGGTTGTGTCATATTTCCGAACTCTCCTACCAAAGAGTTAATGATATCCAAAAAGAAGTTTGTAAAATCAGCGATAGTTTAGAAGTCAAAGTTATGGATATTAATGAAAGAGGTCAGATTGATTTAAGCCGAAAAGTATTACTGCCCAAGCCAGAAAAACCTGTTCAAGATAATTTATCACAAAACGCTTAATCATCCAGTTCACAAGAAGCCTTTCTTGCAAAAGAAAGGCTTCTTAAAGCTATTGAAAAGGACGAATTACATTATGCAAAAGAAAGAAAGCTTCTTCTTTACGCTCAATTACGTTTAACAAAAAAGTTAGAATTGCCTATTTCTACACAAAACATGTTATACCCCAAGATGGGTGAAGCGATTGATTCTCATATTGAGTTGATAGAGGATCAAATCTTAAAAGCTACGTCCTCTCTTGATGATTGTTGCCGGATATTGAGACATTATAGCTCTTGGGATGAATATTTAAAAAAACAATATGGTCCTCAGTTTGAAGTCATCAGCAACACTATTTATGAGAAACTAGAAGAGCTAAATCCTCAGACGTTAAGTTCAAAACAATATGAGGAAGAATGTCAAAAACTAAAAAAATTACATGAAGAAAGAAATGAAGAGTTACTCAATAGATTAACAAGAGAAATACTCAGTCAATTCCTTTCGAGTTCTTCTGATTAAATCAGTAGCGCTCTTCAAAAAGTTGATTCCCTTAAGATTCAAAATCTTAAAAAAAAGGGGGGAATGATGATTCATCCCGGTTAAATGTCGAAATTTTTTTTCATCCCCTGTTATCCTATCAAAGATCATCACGCCATCCTTCAAATGACATTTAATTCTGTTTCGAAAGAGGTCTATTAATCTTGCCACTCTAGGTCTTGAGCATTGAATGCCTAAACGATGGAGTGATGCATGTATTCTAGGACTTCCATAAGGGCCTCGGCTTTTGTGATAGACTTCTCTTGCTTTCTCTACAATCTTTTGATTTTCAAGAAATCTTTTAGAACCCCTTTGAGGTAAGTAGTTGTTTGATCCCGGAGAATTGTGGTGTATATTATGAAGACAATAATCCATGGAGACAAGGCTTACGGGACAAGTATTACATGCAAATGCCAGAACAACGGAGGCAATTCGTAGAGAGATCCGTAATAGTGAAGAGAGCATAGCAAAAGCAGCTATAAGATTTAATGTTAATCCAAAAATAATTATCAAATGGAAGAAGCGAGAAGATACGAAAGATCTTCCTATGGGCCCTAAGGAGTTAAAATCAACAGTACTCTCTGGGCAAAGCAACAGTTTTTCTGTAAATTCGATCTTTTTCTTCTTTTCAGCTCGTAG
>JBMLRQ010000033.1:9179-14916 GCA_049240945.1 Rhabdochlamydiaceae bacterium | reverse complement strand
TTCACATGAATCGCGCTTCGTATATGAGTCGAATAAAGGTAGAAGCTCAACTTTTTTTAAAGCCATCTGTTTTAATCTAACAAAAGCTCTTAATATGATCCCTATTTAGAAAAATAGCTAAAAAAGAGACATCTGTTTTTATAAAACAGATCCTTTGGAAACGACATTTCTTGCTCATTTTTATCACATTCAACTTTTGCTTTTTTTGTTTTTAAGTTAGACAGAAGTCTTTATAAGAAAAAGTGATGATCAAGCTGGTTTTTAGAGGTCTCGAAAGAGACCTCTTTTGTTATCCATTAGAGTTCTGTTACAAAAATTTTAAATAAAAGTGATCAAGAAGAGGATGAACTAGAGACGGATTGGATGAGTATCTCTCTAGTTAATTCATGGAGTAACTCATCATTTTTTTCTTCATGTAATTTTTTCAGTTTTTGACATTTTTCCTGATATTTTTCTGAAGTTAAAGTCTCAGGATTTTCCTTATCTGGCTTATTTAGGTTCTCATGAATAGTGTTACTGATTTTTTCAAACCGATTAGAATATTGTTTTTTTAACTCTTTATCCCACGAGCTATATTTTCTCAATATCAAAAAGCGATCATCAATAGACGAAGTTTGTTGTAAGATGTGATTTTTTATATCATCAATATAAGGATCAATCATCTTACCCTTGCTAAGATATAACATATTTTTTGTAGAAACAGGTAATCCCAACGTATTTTCTAAGCATAATTGAGCATAAAGAAGAAGCTCAACCTCATCTTTAACGCCAGTTAATTCTTTAGTCGCTATTTCATGTATTTTTTGTTGCAGGAGTCGATAACGATGAAGGCCAATCACAAGTGTCGCTTTTTGTTGAAGCGATTTTTTCTCATCGTGAAGAGCTACCAAGATCTCTAATTCATCAAAGATTTTGGTGGTTCTGTCGTCACAGTTAGCTAGATTATCCCTGATCATTCTCAGAGCGTTTTGTTGCAGATCTTTATTTTTAGCTATAGAAGTCAAAAATCTATCGACTCTCTCAATAACATTAGGTTTAGTGATATGATTATGATAATCTTTGATACCCGTTAATCGGTTAAGAAATTTCGCCAAAATTTGTTTTGCATTTTCGGATTTCAAGTCGTTGGTTATATTTGTGATAGCTTTATTGAACCATCCCTTTTTATTTGCGATCTCTTCATCCCAAAAATCTAAAATAGCTTGAAGAGACAGTGGTAGACTATCAATCGAACGGTGGTCATAAATATCTGAAGAGAGACTTGGCCCAAGTTGAGTATGTCTTGATTGGACTCTACTCACAACAGATTGAAAATTATGCAAAATATCAACAGTCAGTCTATTATATGTAAGATCAATACGACAGAAAGAAGGTAACTGAGCCAATTCATCAGGAAGAGTATTGATGTTGTTGCGAGATAAATTTAAATTTCTAATTTCCCTTAAGTTAGAAAACGGAATGAAAGACATATTATTAAGCTGGTTACCAGATAGATCAAGATAATTTAAATTGCCAGATACCTCTCCGAATTGATTGATGAAATCATGATTTGAGAATAATGCAGCACAATTACGCATCTCCAAATGAAATAGATTTTCACATGATTTAAGCTCTTTAATAACTGAATGGATAGTTTTTAATTCACTGCATCTGTTTACATTTCGTATGAAAAGTGCTTCCTTTGAATTTGATCTTATTTTTAATATTTTGATATTTTCTAAATAAGAGGTGTCTAAAATATGTATTGAGTTGCCTTCTACTACAAGAGATAAAAATTCTAAATTTTTTAAATTTTTTCTTTGGATAAATTCAGAATAACTGGTCTGGTTAAAGAAATCGAACACGAGACTAACATCTGTTAACGAACTCTTATCAAAATTTGAAACAATGCTTGGCTGATTCAGATGTAAAGTTTTAAGACGAGGGAAAAAGGTTAAATCTAATGTTGTGAGTGAAGAAGTAGATAAACCTGTATTGATTTTTAGTGATGTCAGTAATGGGGACTTTTTTAAATTTTGGATCAATTCTTTGTATCTAGAAGCGCATAAAGGCCCGGAGCTTTTGAATTCAAAGCTTTTTAATTTTTCTAATTTGGAAATATTTTCTCTGATAAAAATGTCGAATTCTTCTCCTTCTTCTTGGACCTCACAAATCACTTCTTTCACCTCTTGAAACGTGTTAAATATGGTGTCGCGAGGGGAATTAAAACAGATGATATTTTTGACTTGTTCAGGATAACAAAATACTTTATTTGAAGGGTGGTAAGTATCTGTATAGACGATTGTCCTTAAAGGAAGTGTATTCCAGTTCTTAATTTTGTCTAGCTCTTTATTGATCAAAGTTGATAGCTCTGGATGAGCTATTGGATCCGAATAATGCTTAGCTGAAATAAGAAGCCCTGTATCGTAGTAATACTGAGTCAATTCTTGACGAGCCTGAAGATGTCCTCCATCGGCCGCTAATGTGATAGAATCAAACCATTCTTCCATTTCGTCATATTCAAAAGCGATTTGAGCTGTCTGATAATACCGTTCATTGAGGCTAAGCTCCATGTATTGATCGTAGATACGCTCATGTCTGTATTTATAAGCGATCTGGGCGACTTGATAAAACTTTTCAGCTTGATTAGCTCCAGGAGCAACCTTAACACAGAGTTCCATGTAGTGATCGTAGATAAGCTGCTCTTCGTATTGCCGAGCAATCTTGCCGACTTGATAAAACTTTTCAGCTTGATTATCTCCAGGAGAAACTTTAAGACAGAGTTCCATGTAGTGATCGTAGATAAGATGATCTCTGTATGCAAAAGCAATCTTGCCGACTTGATAAAACTTTTCAGCTTGATTATATCCAGGGGAAAGCTTAACACAGAGTTCCATGTAGTGATGATAAAAGAAAGAGGAGTTGCGTGCTAAAGCTAATTGAGCCAATTGATAACATCCATAAGCTCCTTTATCAATCGAACTTTTTAGATGAAAATTAAATCCCATAAAACTCAAAGAAGAAAGAGATCCCGATAAGATGAAGACTTTTTTAACCGAAAAGAAAGAAGAATCTTTTTTAATCAGATAAAAGGCTCCTAAAGCTGTGATCAAACTTAAGGCTAATTGAATGGAAGGATAGTAACGAGACTCTACTAATTGAAAGCTTGCAGATTGTATTCGATCTATGTTGATCATGTATAAAACACCTTTTTAATTAAACAATTAAACTTATATAGCTTAAATACAAATAAATATTTTTTAAATAAAAATATTTATTATAGAAATGTTTAGGTCTGAATCATTAATAAAAAGAATCTCCTTTATTGGTTTTCAGATAAAATTCAACCATATCAGTGCCGTGAATATTCATAGGAATCTCAGATTTTATGGTTTTCGCTGGATTTGAACTAGCAAAAAGGTTTCGGAAGGAGAGGACCATATGTCGCTTTCAAAATAAGTTAATAGAAAAAATTAAGCGACAAACTTAAAAAACTTATTGGTAGGATAAAAAATTGAATCCAATAAAATTTAAGCTAGATTTAATCTATTTAAGTTTGCAATAATTATAGACTATTTCTTTTTCTTTACCAAAAGAGGGTTTTATGACAACTATTATACAAAATTTTTACAAAGAATATCAGGGAGCTACCCTTATTTTGAAGGACTACCATCCAATTAAAACACAAGTAACTTCTTCTATTGTTTACGCAGCGACATTGATATGTCTATCTTGTATATTTAGTTCATCTTTAAAAAGACCTGGAGGAATATCTTTTTTAGCAAATAAAGCTGGTTTGTTGCTTCAGGAAAGCGCGAAATTGGGATTATGTATTAATTTATTTCTTTCATTCTCTTCATCAGCTACACTATTTTTTTTTAAAAGGGGAGAGCGCCGGTTTGATGAAGAAGAACATAAATTTCTTTGTTCAGTCACATGTATATTTAAAGCTAGAACAATAACAAATTTGGCTCTTTACTACATATCTTTCTTGATGATTGGTTCCGCTTCAACCCTAAAACTTAGTTCATCTTTAATGCGTTACTCCTTTTTGGTTTTAACACATCTGGTTACTTCAGGTTTTTATGCTAAAACGAACTTCTTTTCAGGGCACTTTTGGCAAGACTATTACCATATTGCAAAAACCTTCAAAAAAGAAGTGATAGGGTTGTGTAATTAGGGATTTTTTCCTGAAAAAGATATAATAGAAATAGAAAACATCAAAAATGCCCTACAGCCACGGGAACTTGTTTTCAAAGTAGAAGAAGGGGATAGAGAAAAGAAAAGCGTTATAAAGGCTTTTTCTGAAGTTAAAGAGATAAAACCGATAACAAGCAGTGAATCGGCTTTCAAACTCACTGCTTTGTTCCATTTTCTAAAGTTAATTGATACCTAAAAGCTCCATTTCAAATACTAAAGCCATATTGGGCCCAATAGCGTTTCCGTAACCTAATTCTCCGTAAGCTAAATATGAGGGGATATAAATTTCCCACTTAGAACCAACTGGCATCATTTGTAGCGCTTCAGCCCAGCCCTGAATCACTTTGTTAACAGGAAAAACTGCAGGGTTATTAGTTTCGTAAGTGCTTTCGAAAACCTGATTTTCGATAGAAGAACCTTTGTAATGAACAGAGACAACATCAAACATAGTAGGAACCGGTCCTTGTCCTTTTTTGAGAATTCGATATTGTAAACCTGACGATGTCACCACAACATCATTTTTTTCTTTATTCATGTTCAAAAATTTTTCGCCCTGCTCTTTGTTATCTTTAGCGATTTGAGAAACAAATTGCTTTTGTTGATTCTCTATCTGTCTTTTCAGAATGTTCATTAAATTACGAATTTCTTCTTCAGCTAGCTGAGGATTGTTATCACAAACCCCATCTTTAAAACCTTCCAATAACAATTTTTCGTCCATATCTGTGAATTGATTACGCAAATTTTTAGCGGTTTCCAAGCCGATACAATAACTGACTTTTTCTTTTGATGACTCCATAAGGATCTCCTTGCATATGTTTACACAGGATTTTGTATATAATAAATATCCATAAGTAGACAAGGAATAAAAATGGGTTCTTAAATATTTCTAAAATGAAAGATCATTTAAAATCGAGTTTTAAGGAGCATAAGAATCAGATACGCTCCTTAAATCTGGTTAGAAGTGGTTAAAATGAATGAGACAAGCCTGCTTGAACATAAACGCTTGGATCAATCAAGCAATCTAGTTTGCGTTGATTTTCTCCTCTGATTCTTAATTTACCATCAAATTGATAACCAAAGCCCACAAAAATTTTAAAAGGATTAAGAGAATTTTTAGGGAGGAATCTTTGATTTTCCTGATAGGTGAAATTCCATTCTACAACATTAGATGTCAGAGAAAAATCCCTATCGTATAATAAAATACCCACCTTTTTTGTTCTTCTTGGATAACGATACGGACCACCAATAGAAGAGAGTGCCAAAGAAGAATGCAAGTAGTCATTAATGTAGTATTTAGCGGAAATATCTGCTGGGAAAACTGCGTTTAATTGCCAATTCTGGCTCACATACCAATCAAAGCCTAAAATAGGAAGAGTGTGAACATGGTCTATGTTTTTGATGACCCAACCACCGACATGCAGACCAAACTGTTGCGAATAAGCATAGCGGCCCCAAATAAGATTCGTATACACAGCATCACTATGATCCAAATCAACAGAAAATCCAGTATTAAAAGTCAAATGCCATTTAGGTATGGCGTCGCATATCCATCCTAAAG
>JBMLRQ010000033.1:6984-9079 GCA_049240945.1 Rhabdochlamydiaceae bacterium | reverse complement strand
CCAGTATTAAAAGTCAAATGCCATTTAGGTATGGCGTCGCATATCCATCCTAAAGAAGTATTGAAATACTGATATGTTTTTTGCTCACTAAAGACAGGGCCCACCCAATCAAAATCAAAGCGAGAATAACCTAATTCTAGGCACAAAGAATTAGTTTTATTGAAAAAATGAGAAAGATAAGCTGAGGTATCCCAATCTTTGTAACCAAACGGACCCCAGTATTTTGAGAATTTTGTCTTACTGATTTGTCTAAACGTTGTGTCTATGTGTACAGGTTTATCCGGTCTCAGAAAGCTGTAGCTGTAATCTGTAGCCAATAAAGCTGTACAAGATACAAAAGAAAAAAACGGTATCATTAAACTTTTCATTTTCATAAAACATTCCTAAAAAATAATGAACACGTCATTGAAAATGGTTTATGTTTTTTTTTCAATAAAAAATACTTCCAGATCTCTTTTCTATCAAAAGAGATTAATCGTTCTCATCTAAATTTTCATTAAAATTAGATATCTTTGGAAACACTTTAAGAAAACAAAAAAGTTGCGCAATAATAAAAAATCGCGCAATATC
Organism: Rhabdochlamydiaceae bacterium; assembly: GCA_049240945.1. Classification (GTDB taxonomy): domain Bacteria; phylum Chlamydiota; class Chlamydiia; order Chlamydiales; family Rhabdochlamydiaceae; genus JBMLRQ01. The sequence continues at coordinate 8,509 of JBMLRQ010000033.1, read as the reverse complement.
AAGATAATATATTGCGCGATAAGGGTTTTTCGCGCAATATATTATCTATAATTCATTTAAAACCAAAAAATCGCGCAATTCTATTATGTTGAGGAAAGCTAAAATGTCTAATAAGTTTAAAAAAAACACGGAAAATCTGACCGAAATCATTAAACAGCATTCTGATGGCCTTTCCATAAAAGAACTTCTTCAATTGATGAGTGAATTTACACCTAAAAGAACTTTACAGTATAGACTATCTATTCTTGTTAAATCTGGCATTTTGAGAATCGAAGGAGCCGGAAGAAGTAGTAAATATCATTTCAATCAAATTACGGAAAATAAACAAACCTTAAAATCTTCTGAGAGTCAAATCTCATTTACAATTCCTCTTTCAGCGGATGGAGAAGAAGTTCGTAAGCGAATATCTGTTCCGATTCAACTACGTCAACATGTGAGTTATCGAAAAGAATTTTTGGATGCATATGAACCGAATATAACATCCTATTTATCAAAAGCAATTGTTGAAAAATTATCTAAACTAGGTAGCGGAACTGAAAAGGGGAGACCCGCTGGAACTTACGCTAGAAAAATCTATCAACGAATTTTAATTGATTTATCCTGGAACTCCAGCCGTTTGGAGGGAAACACTTATTCTCTTCTTGAAACAGAAAGATTACTTGCAACCGGTGAAGAGGTTTCTGGAAAAAATCGTATCGAAACTCAAATGATTCTAAATCACAAAGCAGCTATTGAATTTATTGTGGATATGGCTGAGGAGGTCGATATTAATCGCTACACAATTTTGAATATCCACGGACTTCTTTCTCATGATTTGCTTATAGATCCAAAAGCGTGTGGAAGATTAAGAATGATGCCTGTTAAAATTGGGCAATCAGTTTACCATCCTCTTGAAGTGCCACAATTGATCGAAGAATATTTTCAGTTGATCATCCAAAAGGCTACAGCCATTAAAAATCCTTTTGAACAATCTTTTTTCCTAATGGTGCATTTACCTTATTTGCAGCCTTTTCTGGACGTTAACAAGAGGGTATCCCGTTTGGCGAGTAATATTCCCTTTATTCGAGAAAATTTAAGTCCACTCTCATTTGTTGATGTGCCAGAATCCGACTACATAGAAGGATTACTTGCGATCTATGAATTAAACCGTATTGAACTTTTTCGAGATGTTTTTGTTTGGTCTTATGAACGCTCAGCTTCTCTTTACTTAGCAAGTCTTGAAGCTATGGGACAACCAGACCCATTTCGATCGCGTTATCGTGATTTTATCAAGCAAGCGGTTTATACGATTGTTGAAAACAAACTGGATAAGTTAAAAAGTGCTCAATTCATTTCAAAATTCGCGCAACAAAAAGTTTGCGCTGTGGATCAAAATCGTTTCATCGAAATTGTTGAAATTGAAGTGAGCAGTCTTCATGAAGGAAATTTTGCTCGATTTAAAATACGTCCTTCAGAATTTTTCGAATGGCAGAGTGTTTGGAAATAAAAAATAGTCTTCAAATCCGTATTTATTATTGCGCGATAA
>JBMLRQ010000033.1:5405-6884 GCA_049240945.1 Rhabdochlamydiaceae bacterium | reverse complement strand
ATTCGTTTTCAAGAAAAATTAGATTATGTACCTCTTATTTCTACAGTTTCCAACGTTTCTATTCTTTTTCAGAAAACGATCTGTTTCTTTAAACAAGATCAAGTCGTTAAAGAGAGTGTTTATTGGTCTTGGATAAAAGATCGAAGCACTTTTAGATCATTAGTTCTTATGGTTCCTTTTATCGGCAACTTATTTATAGCTGTTTACGACTACGGACGATCTCAATCTATTAACCAAGGATTTATCGAAGTCAAAAAATCCACTAAAGATTTAATAAAAACCTATGTCGATAAATATGGTTCTATTTTCATGGAACATTGTACAGACGAAGAGAAGAAAGACGCCAATTTTGTAGAAAAGGCCGTATTAATAGATCCCGAAAACCTTAAATTCGCTTCATTGGAAATCAAAAAAAACACCCACTTTTTTATGGCCATGATGAGTATGACTTTAGAAATTTCTGAAGAAAGACCTTGCTCGATTTGTGATTATATACACGAAAGCCTTCATGATAACATTGATTTTTTTCACGAATTAGCGGCAAGAAATGGAGAATGTTTTAAATATTTTCCAAAAACACTGCTATCAAATTTTGAAATTTTAGAAACAGCTTTAGCCACCTATCCCAAAGCGATTACCTTCTTCAAAGGTCATATTTCAGAAGAATGGGTTGTAGGTGAGCATGGGCTTCGTTATCAACCGGGTATATATCCTTATCTTGAAGCAAGCTTGCAGAACAGTCCCAACGTCCAATCCATTTTATGTAAGATAGAAGCCGGTCTGTTTTTGTTGCCTCAAGATTTTGATAAATTCGAAGATATCTTTATTGAGGAATACGTGCAGAAATTAGAAATCGAACATCTGTTCCTTCTCATGCGTGATGAAAGATTACAAGACCGCTTTGGAATCTTATCGAATAAAAAGATCATGAAAGCCTGTATTGTTAGAAATTTAGATTTCATTCATTTTTGTCACAATGATCTAAAAAATGACGATCTTTTCGTAAAAGAATGCACGGAAAACTTTATAAATAATTTTAATCAGTATCAGTCGTCTGTCTGTTTATCTTTAACAGATTCTAAGGCATCTATCTCGTTGTTAGAACAACCTTCCAACAAGAAAAGCAACACCCGTCGTAGGCTCTCCTCTGGATACTTATTAGATAGATTAAAGACAAGCGTTTCCAAAAATGAGCTTACATCGCCATCAAAAAATCCAAACAACAAAAAGAGATTGGCACCTTCCTCTTCCTCGTTCAATTCACCCCAGGCTCCAAATAAAACTAAACGAGATCGTATTCTTACCCCGGTAACCTCCCCTGCCCTCCCAAGGAGATCAAATCTAAAAAATCATCCAGGAATCACTAGTCCAACAACAGGCATATAAAAGTTGATTTTAATTGCTTTATATGAGGCTTACTAAAAAAGATCTATTAATAAATCTATTGAAAGATGAAAAAATAGATCTTTTTTATTTGCA
>JBMLRQ010000033.1:0-5305 GCA_049240945.1 Rhabdochlamydiaceae bacterium | reverse complement strand
CCTTTAAGATTGACAAAAACATCTTTTAATGGAATGATTTCGACCATTTTCAAATAAAAAGTTCGTTTCTATGTCAATTCATCTATCTTCAAAATCTTTTCCAATTCGCTTTCAAGAGAAATTGGATTATGTCCCTGTTGTTTCTACAGTTTCCAATATTTCTATTCTTTTTCAGAAAACCATCTGTTTTTTTAAACAAAACGAAGTCGTGAACAAAAGTCTTTATTGGTCCTGGATCAAAGATCGAAGTGCGTTTAGATCACTCATACTTTTAATCCCTTTCGTTGGGAATATATTTGTAGCTATTTATGACTTGGGACGATCTCAAGCACTTAACCAAGCCATCATTCAAACCAAAAAATCCGATGATGATTTAATAAAAGATTATAAAGATAAGCATGGACCAGTTTTCATGTTACATTGTACAGATGAAGAAAAAGAAAATGAGAATTTTGTAGGAAAAGCCATTCTTGTTAATCCGGAAAACTTGCAATTCGCTTCGTTAAAGATTAAACAATCAGCTAACTTTTTTATAGCCGCAATCACTAAAACTTTAGATAATAATCACGCAAGACCTTACTGTATTTGTAAATACATCGATGAAAGTCTACATCAAAACATCCCTTTTTTTAAGGAACTGGTGGCAAAAGATGGGCGATGCTTTGAATATTTTCCAGATCATTTAAAGGCTGATTGGAGTATTTTGCACCTAGCTTTAGCTAACTATTCCGGAGCGATTAAAAGCTTTAAAGGAACTATCTCAAAGGAGTGGATAATGAGTCAAGCAGGCTTAACTTATCAACCAGCTATTTATCCCTATCTGGATCCCCATTTGCAACAAGATGAAGAAATCCAAAATGTTTTAACTAAAAAAGAAGAATACTTGTATCTACTACCTCCCTCTTTTAAGAATTTTGAAGACACTTTTATCAAAGAATATGTAGAAAAGTTGGAAATTGAAGACTTAACATTACTTATGAAAGATGAACGATTAGAAAGAAATTTTGATATCTTATCGAACAAAAAAATTATGAAGGCGGCTATTTCTAGAAGCTTACATTTTATCGATCTTTGTAATGCTGCACTTGCCAACGACAATCCATTTATGATAGATTGCGAAAAACTTTTTTTGGAAAACTTTAATGCAAATCACCCAAACTTGTCTTTATGTTTAAAGCAGGAAAATACCTCGCCGGGTAGATCGATTCAATCTGAACTTCCATCATCTAATCAACAAATACCTGAAAAAAATCGCAAATCACGGCGATTATCAGCAGAATATATGAAGCAACGACAAGAAATATCGGTAGAACAAACACAGAGTAAACAAAAATCATCTCAACAGATAACTTCCCCACCAGTTAAAAATGCCAGACAACCTCTCCCAACGATTATACAATCACCTACCGCATTGAATCAATCTGGCATCACTAATGTAACTCGACCAAGTCGATCAGAAAACTTGGGATTTGGAAGTTCACAAAGACGTCCTTTATGCAACAGATCCAAGAATGTCAAATAGTAAAAAAGATCTATTTGAGAATCTATTGAAAGATGAAAAAATAGATCTTTCTTATCTACGTTCCCGAGTCCATCCATTAAATCAAATACCTGCTTATGTCAAAAGGGAAGACGAACTGGGCTTTGGGATTAGTGGTTATAAAAAAAGAAAATACCTGTCTCTTATCCCGTGTATAGAAAAACAAAATGTTGATGAAGTTCTTATATTGGCTACAGCTCAGTCCAATCACTTGTTATCTGTGGTGCAAATCCTAAAAGAGAAGCAGATCCCTTTAAAAGTATTTCTAGCGAGCGATAAAAAAAATTTCGAAGGCAATTTTCTTTTGAGTTCATTGTTCTTGAATGATAATCAAATCGAATGGCTCGGTAGAAAATCTTGGGATCTTTTAAAAGCAAAAGCTGATGAATACCAAAAAAATCAATACCTATCAGGTAAACGTGTTTTTATCTTAGAGCCAGGAGCTTTTCAAAATGAATCTATTTTAGGTACCAGTTCTCTTGCTTTGGATATCATCAGAAATGAAGAAGAAATCAATAAATCTTTCGATCATATTTTTATGGATGTAGGGTCAGGCCTTACAGCTATCGTAACTTTATTAGTCTTCGCTTATCTGGAAAAAACAGCTCATTTCCACTTTGTTTTACTTGCTGATGAAGAGGAAGTGTTTTTGAGTAAGATTGACAAAGTGAGTGCAGTTCTAAAAGATTTAGTAGGCCAAAACCCCATTGACGCACTCCCCTCTTTCACTTTGCATAAATCATTAATCGCTCCTTCATTCGGATCAACTAATGCTCAGCTCTTCAAAACGATTCGTGATTTTGCGTTAAAAGAAGGTGTGTTATTAGATCCTATTTATAATGCTAAACTATTTTATACATCTGAAATCCTTATAAGAACTCATCAATACAACGGCCATAAATTAATCATTCATTCTGGTGGAGGCTTGGCTCTAAATGGTTTTACAGACGCTTTAGTGAGAACCTTAAAAAAATCATAACCTTTTAGAAACCTCTTGAGAAAGATGTTCTAAAATAACTAGAATCTATAATTTGAACACTAGCTAAACGTTTTACCCTCCAAAAGGACTTTATGCATAAAAATAAAAAAAAATCTCCTCTTCCTGTTTTTATCGCCATCGCTTTGGCTATCTTGTGCGGTAGCTTCACCAATCCTCAATCCAGCCTTTGTGGTGTTAATATTTACAATTTGTATGATCTATTGGGTACTTTATTTATCAAAGCTTTGATGCTAATTGTCGTTCCTCTTGTGGCTTCGGCTATTATCACAGGCATAGCAAAAATCGGACAAGAGGGTGGATTTGGACGCCTAGGACTAAGAACCTTTTTATTTTATGTTTCAACAAGTCTCTCAGCCATTTTAATAGGATTGATTCTGGTGAATATTTTTAAGCCTGGAATTTCAGAAAAAATCACTTTTGAAATCAAGAAAGCTCAAGCTCTTAATCCCATCAATGTGGAACAACATCTTAGTCACATCAACATCAAAGATATTATTTTATCTATTGTTCCTTCAAACGTTTTAGAGGCCTTTTCTAATGGTCAAATGCTTAGTCTTATCTTTTTTAGTCTATTATTTGGATATGCGTTATCCAAGATAGACAAAAAATTATCTCAGCAACTTCTTGATCTGTGGCAAGCTATTTTTAATACGATGATCACTATCACTCATATCATCATGAAAGTCTTACCATTGGGTGTCTTCTGTCTAGTCGCTAAGGTTTTTTCAACAACAGGACTAGAATCCCTAGTTCCTTTGATTTGGTTTGTGATTAGTGTGATTTCTGGATTATGCACTTTTACTTTTGTGGGTTTACCTCTTTTCTTAAAGTTTGTAGCCAAAGTCGATCCTTTTCTACATTTCAAAGCGATGGCCCCCGCTTTGATCACAGCTTTTTCTACAAGCTCTTCATCAGCCACCTTACCGATTACAATGGAATGTGTTGAAAAACGAGCTGGTGTTTCTAATAGAATCTGTAGCCTAGTGGTGCCTTTAGGAACCACTATCAACATGTCGGGTTCAGCTCTTTACGAATGTGTAGCTGCTATGTTCGTCGCGCAAGCTTATGGACTTGAACTATCTTTTGTTTTGCAATTTTTAGTGGTTTTTTTAGCGCTTCTAACTTCTATGGGAGTGGCTGGAGTTCCTTCAGGCAGCTTAGTTTCTATTATCGTTATTCTCAAAGCGATCGGTCTACCAGCTGAAGGGATAGGTCTATTTATAGCCGTTGATAGAATTTTGGATATGTGTAGAACAACAGTGAATGTCTTTAGTGATAGCTGCTGTGCTGTCCTAGTCGCAAAAGCAGAAGGAGAAAAAGATGTGCTCACAAACAAACACATGACAGAGATATGACATTTTCAGATTCTTTTGTTTTTAATAAGAAAAACATCGTTTCAAGAATAAAGATTTCATCCGGATGGCTCTATTCAAACGAACTTATCAGCTTTTTATCTAAAGAAGCTAAAGAGTTTTATGTGATCACAGATTCTCATGTGAAACTTTTACATGGAGACAGATGGTGTGAGTTTTTAAACGATCACGGATTAAAAATACATCTTTTGTCAATACCTTCAGGTGAGGAAAATAAAACAAGAGAAAGCAAACAAAATATAGAAGATCAGATCACCTCCTTATCCCCTTCTGCTGATATCTGTATCATCGCTTTTGGTGGTGGAGTTGTCTTAGACCTTGGGGGTTTTGTAGCGGCAACCTATAGAAAAGGTGTAAAACTTATCAATATTCCTTCCTCATTGCTGGGAATGGTAGATGCTTGCTTGGGAGGAAAAGTAGCGGTCAACACACCTTTTGGGAAAAATCTAATCGGCTGTTTTTATCCTGCTCATTATATTCTTATAGATCCTTCTCTTCTATCCTCTTTACCACTGCAGCTGATCCACGATGGTTTATCGGAGGTGATCAAATATGGGTGTATCTCTCATCCTGATATTTTTAGTCTATTAGAAAAAGAATCTTACGATTGGCAAATTTTGATTGAATCAGCCTGTAGAGAAAAGATAAAAATAGTGGAAAAAGATCCTTATGACCAAAACTTGAGAAAAGTTTTAAATTATGGACATACAATTGGACACGCCATAGAAAAATTATCCAATTATCGAATCTCACACGGGAAGGCTGTAGCTATCGGTTTGTATGTCGAGTCATGTTTAAGCCATGAATTAGGCTATCTTTCTTTAGAAGACACTCTCCGTATTCATAAACTTATTTTAAAATTCCATCCTCTTATTGAATGGAATTCATCTCCAACATGGAAGGAATGGCAAAATACTCTTCAACATGACAAAAAAAAGTTAGATACTAAACCTTGTTTCGTATTATTAAAAAAAATAGGCCGTGCTTGTTCCTTTGAAGGAAGATATTGTACACCGGTACCTGAAGAGATCTTAAGAAAGGTGTTAATCAAATGTCGTTATCTATCCGAAGAAGCTGTTTAGAAGGAACGATTGTTGTTCCCCCTTCAAAATCGCATACCCTCAGATCATTAATCTTCGCTTTTATGGCTCATGGTAAAAGTAAGATCATAAACCCTTTGCATGGTAAAGACACATTTTCGATGCTCAAAGTACTCTCTCAGTTAGGTGCTTTAGTGGCTTTTGAAAAAGAAAATTTGTGGATCACAGGGATCGGGAAAATGATGCCAAAAGTTCATGAACCTATAATAAATGCTGGTAATTCAGGACAGATATTACGATTTATCACTCCTCTTGTGTCTCTTTTTGATCAGGAATTTACGATCACAGGCGA
>JBMLRQ010000032.1:25161-25377 GCA_049240945.1 Rhabdochlamydiaceae bacterium | reverse complement strand
AAAGAATTATTTTAATGAAATTTATTTTCTATGCCAGTTTCGAAAGAGGTCTATTTTATCAAAAAAGTCCTGGTGAGCTTTCAGAAGCTTTCTACCTTTCTCAGACTGAGATAACCAGTAGAAGGGGGTTGTTTCTTTGTTCCCTCCCTCTCCGGTACAAGCACTAGAAAGAATTTGAGGACTCTGTTGAATCAGAGCAGCAAAAAAAGACCAGCG
>JBMLRQ010000032.1:24201-25061 GCA_049240945.1 Rhabdochlamydiaceae bacterium | reverse complement strand
CTCCGATCGACATAGCCAGTAGAAGGGGGTTGTTCCTTTGTATCCTCCCTCTCCGATACAAACACTAGAAAGAATTTGAGGACTCTGTTGAATCAGAGCAGCAAAAAAAGACCAGCGATCTTTAACAAGCTTTACACCTTTCTCCGATCGACATAGCCAGTAGAAGGGGGTTGTTCCTTTGTATCCTCCCTCTCCGGTACAAGTACTAGAAAGAAGTTGAGGATTCTGTTGAATCAGAGAAGCAAAAAAAGACCAGTGATCTTTAACAAGCTTTACACCTTTTTCCGATCGACATAGCCAGTAAAAGGGGGTTGTTCCTTTGTATCCTCCCTCTCCGGTACAAGCACTAGAAAGAAGTTGAGGATTCTGTTTAATCAGAGAAGCAAAAAAAGACCAGTGATCTTTAAGAATCTCTATACCTGTATCTGTTCCACAAAGCCAGTAAAAGGAGGTTGTTCCTTTGTCTGGGCCCTCCCCAATAGAAGCACAAGAGAGAAGTTGAGGCTCTTGTTTAATCAGAGGAGCAAAAAAAGACCAGCGATCTTTAAGAATCTCTCCACCTGTATCTGTTCCACAAAGCCAGTAAAAAGGAGTTGTTCCTTTGTTTTGTCCTTCTCCCTCACAAGTACGAGAGAGAAGTTGAGGTTCTTGTTTAATCAGAGGAGCAAAAAAAGACCAGTGATTTTTAAGAATCTCTCGACCTGTATTTGTTCCACAAAACCAGTAAAAAGATGTCATCCCTGCCTCTTCTCCTTCTCCATTGCAAGCACGAAAGAGAAGCTGAGGGTCTTGTTGAATCCTATCGGCAAAAAAGGACCAGTGATCTTTAAGAATCTCTCGACCTGTATTTGTCGCACAAA
>JBMLRQ010000032.1:0-24101 GCA_049240945.1 Rhabdochlamydiaceae bacterium | reverse complement strand
AAGCAAGAGAGAGAAGTTGAGGCTCTTGTTTAATCAGAGGAGCAAAAAAGGACCAGTGATCTTTAAGAATCTCTCGACCTGTATTTGTCGCACAAAGCAAGTAAAAAGGGGTTTTTCCTTTGTCTGAGCTCTCCCCAATACAAGCAAGAGAGAGAAGTTGAGGCTCTTGTTTAATCAGAGGAGCAAAAAAGGACCATCGAGCTTTAAGAAGCTTTAGACCTGTCCCCAATTGACATAACCAGTAAAAAGGGGTTGTTCCTTTGTCTGGGCCGTCCCCAATACAAGCACAAGAGAGAAGTTGAGGTTCTTGTTGAATCTTATCGGCAAAAAAGGGCCATCGAGCTCTAAGGATCTCTAGACCTTTTCTAGATCGACACAGCCAGTAAAAAGGGGTTGTTCCCTTGTCTCGTCCCTCTCTATTAAAGGGGAGAGAGAGAAGTTGAGGCTCTTGTTCAATTCTCTTAGTAAAAAAAGCCCTGTGATCTTTAAGAAGCTCTATACCTTCATCTGATCGACATAAAAAATGCAAAACAGATTCAGGTTTACATGTACCTTTGTTTAATTCTTCCCTTATGCTTTCTATATCTTCCATCGGGTCAGCCGACTGTCTTGGATGAAACTCTTGATCTGTTTGAATGTAGTATTGATCGGCACATTTTAAGGGAATAGCTTTTACACGAGGTCTATTAAGATGAGAGCTTGAGGAGTTAAGATCAGGAAGAGGTGAAGGTTGATTAAAAATAAGGTCATCGACCACTTTATTGAGATCATCTAGATCTATCGAAATGGGGGCATCATCTTTGGTATCTATCTTGTATAAAAAAATAGAACAGGTGACGTTTTTGATTTTAGCCACTGTTAGAACTAAGTAAGTTTCTTGATCCAGTTTAATGGTATAAAGAGAATATTTGTATGCATGAGCTTGACTAGATATCTTTAAATGATTTTCTTCACCAATTTGAGAATCCTTTAACCTGAGAGCAATGTCCCGATAAAAGTTTTCGTCTTCTAAAGATTTTTTTTCTAAACCAGGATGAATAAGATAAGGAATTATGTGACTAACAGAGTTCATGAGCACCTGCTAAAATAAAAAGAATGAATCATAAGAAGATATGATTTATTCTAAAACAGAATATAGATAAAATCTTAACAAATAAGGCGATTTAGTAGATATTGGAATATTAAGGCAAAGGTAGTTCTGTTATAGATAAAGCGTGATAAAAAATGATTCAAATAGTTTGTAAAAAGATCATCAACATTAGACTGATGGCATCATTAAGTTTTTGATATTTTCGTAAACTGACAGGAGATACAAACAAGCTCCTTTGAAAAAATGATCTTGGTGTTATTGAAAGCTGAATAAAAAAGATATAGAAGAGGAGGAAGAAAAAGCGGTTTTCACTTCCTGCATGATCTTTTTTGTTTAAAAACCAGCCTCTTAAATCAAAATAATGGATGAAATTTCAAGTTTTTTTTAAATGTAATTGATCTTCCATAGCTCTTTAATTGAGTCGGCAACAGATTGACTCCTTCGTCATTAGAATTTTTATAAGATAGCTTAATTTTCCTGCAAGATTGACAATGCTTTTGCATAAACGAAAGAGCCACCCTTCCCATTGTTTTTCTGGCATTTATTTCAACAATAAGTTGAAGACGTATGTCCCCCTTGCGATCATAAAAAATCATGCTATCCACACCTATATCCCCTATATATCCTTTTAGGGAAATATCATTTAAGATTTCTTTGGTTTTTGTTATATGGGATGCAAATTTCTCTTTGTAAGGATCTAGATCATAAGATAAATCTCCTACAATAGAAGAACAATACTGTCCTCTGTGATTATTCTCACATATGGTCACACCTTTATATTCAATTTGATTTTGACCTTCAATGACCCATTGAGTGCTAAAATCCAAGACTCTTTCGACCCACAACTCTCCCAAAACAGGACGGTTTGAAACCCACTCATTGTAAGCCCATTTCTCTACATCTTGGTGATAAGGATCATCTTTTGATCTTAGAATGAAATGCCCCCTTCCAGATACTCCCATCAGAGTTTTTAATACGAGCGGATAACTTTCACTCGCTAAGAAATGGCACAATTCTTCTTTATTATGTATCAACCGAGAAGACAAACTCCCATCAGAAAATAGACTAGAAAAAGCTTTGCTATTTATAGTTTTGGTCAAATCCCAAGGAGGTAGAAGCTGTTGAGGACATATATCATTTACGATAGAACGAATCCTATTTGAAGCTCCCCAATAATGAACTCTCTTAAATTCACCTTTAAGAGGCGTTTTAAAAAATTGCCAATGAGGAATCGGGATACCCAAATGATCCAATCGCTCAAAAAACTCTTCTTCTGGCGGATGAGTGATCATTATCGTATCTTCTGGCTCTGCATACAAAAAAGGGAGGAATTGCAATTGCAAATAAATCAATGATTTTTGTAATTCATCCTCAACAACTTTCAAATCATTAGCGATTAATTCTGATTCAAAATAGACATTAGCAATATGCAAATTAGACATTGTTTTATCGATTTTTTTTTAGGAAAATTATAGAATGAATGTAGAATAGAGCTAAAAGGATTTTATGAGTAAGAAAATTAAGGTCGCTATCATATTTGGAGGCAAGTCTACAGAACATGAAATCTCTTTCATATCAGCTAAAAATGTGTTAAAAGCGTTAAACCCTGAAAAATACGATGTTGTCCTATTAGGTATTACGCCTGAAGGGGAATGGTACTTACAAGATCCGATAGAATTCAAAAAAACATCCTCTTCCTTGAGTCAAAAACAAAAAGTTAAAGAAACAAGTCAAAAAGTCACCATCTGTCCTTCAAAAGAGGGCAGGTTTTTAACCATTTTATCCGATCCTATTCAATACGAATACTTAGATGTTGTGATTCCTCTTGTTCATGGAACTTTTGGTGAAGATGGATCTATTCAAGGTCTATTACGTTTGGCTAATATCCCTTTTGTGGGCCCTGGTTTACTAGCTTCATCGATTGGTATGGATAAGGACGTCACCAAACGTTTGATTAAAGCTGCGCGTATTCCAACAGCTAAGTTTCTTGTCTTCTCTGCTATAGAATCAGTTCATATCAACTTCGATCATGTCGTAAAAAAATTAGGCTTACCCATTTTTGTTAAACCAGCTAATGCAGGCTCTTCAGTAGGTATAACAAAAGTATCGAAATTATTAGAATTTAGAAAAGCCATAGACGAAGCTTTTATATACGACAGAAAAATCATTATCGAAGAAGCTATTAAAGGCAGAGAAATTGAATGCTCAGTCATGGGCAATGAATTTCCAATCATTTCTTGTCCTGGAGAGGTGATCGTTAACCATGATTTTTACTCCTATGAAGCGAAATACAACGATCCTAAAGGTGCAGAGCTACAAATCCCTGCTCTGATTGATCCAAAAATCGCTTCAAAAATTAAAGACTTAGCGAAAAAAGCTTATCAAGTACTTTGCTGTGAAGGAATGGCAAGGGTAGATTTTTTTCTGACTAATGAAGGAAAAATATACTTCAACGAAATCAACACAATTCCAGGATTCACTGATATCAGTATGTACCCTAAAACATGGGAAACCTCAGGATTTCAAATGGAAAATTTGATAGATCGTCTCGTATGGTTTGCTTTAGATAGGCATCAAAAAGAGATGTCTTTGAGAACACAAATTTATTAAATTTCATTCACTCTATAGGTATTGATGATGATCGCTCCTAAAGTAAGAGTTGGTATTGGACAGGATAGTCATCGTTTTTTGTCATACGAACAAACCAAACCATGCGTGATAGGTGGTTTAATTTTTGAGGATGAGGCTGGTCTATCGGCTGATTCCGACGGAGACGTGGTTTTACACGCACTCTGTAATGCTATAACTTCGCTCACAGGCATTCAGATTTTATCCGGATTAGTGCAAGATTTATACACTAAAGACGGTATCACTGACTCTCAAGTTTATGTAGAAAAGGCTTTACAAATTCTTTTTCCACAAACCATTCAACATGTAGCTTTTACTATAGAAGGGAAAAGACCGGTTTTATCCAATAGAATCGATGAAATGAGAAGCAAAATAGCCGATATTCTGAAAATTCAGATCTCTCAAGTGGGCATCTCTTGTTCATCAGGGGATGGATTAAGTGATGTCGCTTGTGGAGATGGACTTCAATGCTTTTGCGTATTGACCACTATCGAAATCTAATCGTTCGTTAAAAGTTAGCAAAACCAAAAGACTTTTCATTTATCTTAGTATACATCTAAAAGTAAACGTTTGTCTTTTTTCATCTTTTTGATATAGCTTTTGCTATCTTCTTCGGAAAAACCTTCCATTTCCTGACAAATACGTGCGAGAGTCGCTTCTACATCTTTGGCCATAGGTTGAGCACTACCACAAATGAATATGTAACACCCTTTTCTGATCCAAGTCCATATCTCTTGTCTTTTTTCATAGATAGCATGTTGAACATAATACTTATTCTCTTGATCTCTAGAAAAAGCTACATCTAGTTTTAATTCATTCTTCGCCACTAAATCGGACCAAAAATCTTCGTAAAAAAAGTCGTATTTCTGTTGTTTTTCACCAAAAAATAGCCAATTAGAGCCCTTGGCTTTTCGGCATCTTCTTTCTTCCATAAAGGCCTTGAAGGGGGCTACACCAGTACCGGGACCTATCATAATGATGTCTGCATCATTATCTGGAAGGTGAAAATCATGAGAAGGCTGTACATACAAAGGAACAACAGTCTCGTGTTCATGAGCTAAATGACACAAAAAATGGCTAGCCACACCGAATCTTTTTTCTTCATTATGAAGGTGGTGAGCTAAAGCAACCAGAAGATGAACTTCATGAGGATGCGCACTTAAAGAAGATGCGATCGAATAGAAACGAGGTAATAAAGGAGCAAAATGGGGCAATAATTCTTCTAAAGAGAATTGTAGATGAGCGTTTTCTTCAAAAAAATCGATAAGATCATGTGAAGATAGGTAAGCAGAAATAGCGTCTTTATCGTCTAATAAAAACTTCGTTTTCTCTCCAATTTTTAGAAAAAAGCTGTTAATACGGCTAAGATTGACCTTTTTGATTAAAAAATCATGAAAAGTCATTTCATTTTTCGATCTGGGATCAATGATTTTGTGCTCTTTGGCTACCTGAGAAGCTTTTAGAATACGATTGACTAAATAAGGATCATTTTCAACAAATACCCCTACAGAATCCCCCGGCTTAAAATCAATATCAGCTCCTTTTAAATCCAAAATCACTTCGTAAGTTTCGCTCAAGGAAGGTCCGTGATTAATAAGCTTCCGAGATTTAATCTTAGACAAAAACGGCTTTGTTCTATCTATTTTCATAAAAAAAACCTAGACATAAGTTATAAAAAATCGTATGACAAAGTAACGTCATTTCAACGACAATGGATGTTTATGAGACATAAAACTTTATTTGCAGCTCTTCTATTATTAGCTCTAGCTGGTTGTTATAAAAACGCTTACCAGCCACTTTACATTATATCGGAAGAAAAGATCGAGGAAGAAGAGAAGCAAGAGCTTTTCTCAGCCGATCTACGGTGATCACTTAAAACTAGGAGTTCCCCTGTTGAAATAAGTGTTTACCATCTTTTTTCTGCCATGCTTCTGTTAGCGTCTCCATTTTCTTGTTAGACAACCCACCTAGAAAATGAATGGCAGTCATGAACCGGGCTCTAGTTTTATCTTTTCCCAGAATCTCTACCGCTTCAAAAATAGGAGGTCCTTGTCTTTTTCCTGTTAAAGTCACATATAGCACAGGAATCACGACTTTTTTCAGATGGATACCGAAAATCTCTACAATCCGTCGACACCCTTCTTCTATCCCTTGTCTGCCCCAGTTTTCTTGTTCATCCATACTCCAAATCAGACTTTGTATAATATAAGCTAGATTTTCTTTAGGTAAGCCGGTCGGATTCATGAGAGACTCACTGATTTCAATATGGTTGATGAAAAAAAATCCACAAAGCTCGATAAACTCCCCAAAAGTTTTAATCCTTGTATGACAAAGAGGCATTAATCTTTGCATGTTCTCGTCATTAAAGGCCCAATCTTTCATACGATACCAGAGCTGTTTTTCAGATATAGTATCAATCAGATATCTTTGATTGACCCAGTCCAACTTCTGTACATCAAAAAAGGCTCCTGATACCCCTATTCTTTCAGGATCAAAAGAAGAAATGATATCTTGTAAAGAATAAATCTCCTGATCAGAAGGCATGCTGTAACCCATGAGAGTTAAAAAATTGATAAAAGCTTCGGGCAAGTACCCACTATCTCTATAATAAAAAATAGACGTAGGATTTTTTCGCTTAGACAACTTCTTCCCATCTTTTCCGAGTAACAGAGGCATATGTAAAAACACAGGAGGGGTCCAGCCAAAAGCTTCATAAAGAAGAATATGTTTAGGTGTAGAGCTCATCCATTCGTCCCCCCTAATCACATGAGTGATTTGCATTAAGTGATCATCCACAACATTAGCCAGATGATAAGTGGGGAATCCATCAGATTTCATAAGAATTTGATCGTCAATATCTGCCCAAGGAGCCGATACCCTTCCTTTGATTCCATCTTCATACACACAATCTCCCTGCAACGGGACTTTTAAACGCACCACATAAGGTTGACCTTCCTTCTCTCTTTTTGAAACCTCGTCTGGACTCAAATTGCGATATCGCCGATCGTAACCCACCTTATGTCCCAACTGTGCACTCATTTCTCTCATCTCTGTCAACTCTTCTGGAGTCGCAAAACACTTATAAGCCTTTCCGTTGTCTAGCAGTATCTGGCAATACTTGCGGTAAATATCCGTTCTTTCCGATTGCCGATAGGGACCAAAAGGGCCACCCACATCAGGACCTTCATCCCAACTGATTTGAGCCCATTTCAAAGCTTCATAGATATTTTGTTCATATTCAGGTCTAGAACGTGACCTATCTGTATCTTCTATTCTCAAGATGAATTGGCCTTTGAAATGACGAGCAAATATTAAGTTAAAAAGAGCCATATAAGCCGTTCCTACATGGGGATCTCCTGTAGGTGAAGGAGCGATACGTACACGAACTGACATAAAAAAATCCTAAAGTTAAGCTTTTTATCGAAAAGTGCTGTTTACATTATTGGAAGAAAAACGTTTGATTGCAAGTTGAAAAAATAGAACAATAAACGCTTTATTTTTATTATCCAGAATAATTATAATAAATGTTTTCAAAAAAAGTGGCAAACAATGAATAAAATTTATTACTTATTATTCTTCTTATTTACATTTTTTTTCCCATTAGAAGCGAAGAACTATTCTTTAACCCCCAAAAAAGTTAAATATATTTTCGAAGAGACTTTATCCAAACATCTTTATCAAAAAGAGATGAATGAGGATATCATGAAAAAAACTATCAGTCTCTTTTTTTCCTATATCGACCATTCAAAAACTCTCTTTCTCAAAGAAGAAGTTGATCCATACATAAATATGAATCCCTATTTACTGAATAAATCTTTAAATGAATACAGAAATGGTTCATTTGAGCTTTTCTTTGCCATCGGTGATCAGCTTCTTCAAAACATCAAACGTAAACTTGAATTAGAAAAACAACTTGATCTCACACATCTTTTGACAATAGATGAAGACTCTGTCTACAAAATGTACGAATGGCCATCTGATTTAGAAGATATCAAAAAGAAAACAGAAAGTATTTATAGGTCGATCAAGAAAACGCTTATCTTTCAAGATGATATGACTCAAAAGATGAAAAAAGCGATTGATAAGTCAAAATCATCAGAGATGAAGTGGCTCGCTATGTCTCAAAAAGAAAGAGAATCGGAATTGCTTGAATATTTTTTAAGTGCGGCTTGTCAAGCACTAGATACCCATACTGTTTATTGCGGTGACGCAACTGATGACCAAGATTCTCCATCAGGATCGTTTACGGGTTTAGGAATCGAAGTGAAATACCTTTATGATCATCTTTTTATAAAAAACGTTATGATTCCTGTTCAACCAAATTTTCCCACTCCTTTTCTTGTTCATGATAAAATCATAGCGATTGAAGGTAGATATATATTAGATCTAAGTAACAGAGAAATCAGTGAACTTTTAAAAGGAAGAGTAGGCTCATCCCTCAAATTGACGATTATGAGAGAGATAAAAAATGATTCGCTATCAGAAAAACAGCTTTTGAATATACGAGCTTATCGTCAAAAATTCTTATTGGATACTCATTACAAAAAAGATCTATCAGAAGGAAAAGTAGGGGTTATTAAACTAAGCTCATTTCACAGCTCAGCATACAAAAACATAAAGGAAGCATTGACTGATCTCAAAAAGGATCGTGAATTAAAGGCCGTATTACTAGATTTAAGAGATAATAATGGGGGATACCTAAATGAAGCAGTAAAGGTGAGTGGCTTATTCATTAAATCAGGAGCTTTAGGGGCTCTATTAAACAAAAAGCAAGAATTATCCATCCTAAGAAGTTTTAGTATGGAACCTTTTTGGGATGGTCCCCTCATCATATTTATAAACAAAAAATCGGCTTCTGCTTCAGAATTTGTGGCTCAAACACTTCAAGATTATGGTCGAGCAATTATTGTGGGTGATAAAAGAAGTTTTGGTAAAGGAGTGGGGCAAACCGTCTTAGATAGTGTAAAAATCACAAATTTCAACTTCTATACAGTCTCCGGTAAAAGTCCTCAATTAGTAGGGGTTTTATCAGACATCGTTATTCCTACATCAACGAGTCAAAAAAAAATAGGGCAAAAATATGGTGAGTATCCTTTACCTAACACAACGATAAATCCTCTATTCGATGATAACTTAAGTGATCTTACAAGCTTTACTCAAGAAAAGTATTTGTCTTTTTACAGAAATGCAAAACAAGAAAAAATATATGATTATCAAGCTCTTATTCCTTTATTGAGGGAAAAAAGCCTGGCAAGACTCGATCAAAAAATAAAGCCTTACGAAGAATTAGAAGAAGCTTTTTGTATCATGAATGATATGATTTTAAATTTACCTTTCACCAATGGTAAAGTGTACTAATTGCAATCTGATCATCAATACATACAGCAATGGGAATGTTGCGAGTAGGTTTCAGGCTACAGATTTTCGACAAAACCTATAAGATAAGGTTGATAAATTTTAATATAATGAGGTGTTTTTTAGAATTAAAAGGCCGCTACACAACTTTCCATTAGCGACCTCAATATGTTAGAATAATATTTTCTTTACGGATTCATCGGTGACATAAAATTTGTCATAGGCGGCATAGTTCGATCCCCATCTTGTGTCTTTAAAGGTAACCCCAGGAAATTCTCGAGATTCTTTGTATCTTGGAATAATATGAACATGGATCACTGAAGACGTGTTGCTCAGAGCAGCGTCATTCATTTTATCGATAGAAAATCATCTACGTCATCCTCTGTCTTGAGCTGGACAAATGTTCTGCCAGGGTAGCATTCATTCTCATGGAGATATAGATCCCAATGTTTGTAGGATTTGATTTTTAGAAGTTCGTAGTCCACATCACTCATTTTTTCTTGGTTTTAAGAGGCCGACTGCATTTGAGTTGTCCAAAAAATGCAAACTAAATGAGGATTTTTGCTAAAATACATGTCCCAAGCCGTTTTTAAATGTCCTAAAAATTCAGGATCTTTCCCTCCCATCCACGAAATTTCGTCAAATACAATCAGTACCCTTCCTTTTTAGGTATGTTTGGAAAGATGCCAGAAGATATTTCCCTAATCATCGGGCTGGACGCCAGGAATACCATTTCTCTCGAGTTGTTTCACGAAAACAACGCGCTGCAACTGTGCCGTCACCTTTGGCGCTGGTGGATTCCCAGAAAAAAAATAGCTCCTTATTTCTTTGCCAAACTCGGCAAGCAACCTGCTTTTTCCGATCCTTCTTCTGCCTCTGACCACAATAAGATTTGCACTTCGGGTACTCAATAAGCCTTTGAGCCTGCCCATCTCAGCTTCACGGCCGACAAATTGGGCAGTTTTCATGTGGTTATTCTGAATTTTAATCCCATGACACCCCTTTTAAGGCAATAAAACAATCCGCAAATCGACAAAAGCCTTTTTAAGAATACTTTTCCATAAGATTAAGAGAGAAAAACCAAAAAGACTCCCCAATACAAAGCGTCCAATTCAATTAATTTTTTGGTTCATTGAGCGAAACATACTCTCTATCCACAGCCGATACTCCAAATTCGCCTTCTGACCTGTTTTCTTTAAGGGAAAACATGATCGTGCCATCGGTAAAACAGGCAAAAAGGGATGGTTTTGCAACAAGCTTATTGGAAGGCTATAAGTTATCGTGCGGCGTTTATGAATCATAAACCCCGGCGACAGAATGGAAATCGATCTTATCTCGCGGGTTTTGTAGTACCAGCTAGGTGAAATTCTATTAACAAAAAGCATTTGAGCTGTTTGTTGATAGAATTTTATCGCCATACCACCTAATCTCTAACCTTCGTGATTTGGCAACAGGCATGGGGGCTATTCCTCTATGTGAATAATAGGCTTTTTGATTATCCGCTGAATATAAATCTCTAAATGCAGCGGATACTTTTGGATCAGCCGGATTGTCCGCGGTGGATAGAGCGGGAGGTCTCAGGCGGCGTTTAACGACAAGAAAGGCCGTGCGACAAGACTGATTTTCGATTTATCGCACGATGCATATTCCTAATTATTTAATTTTCAGTTTTTTATAACATCTAATTCCCTGTCATTTGTTTTTTATGACCTACTAAAATTTGAACGGTAAACGATCAGAGGGGCGCTTTGCTACTACTTTTCGCTAACGCAAATATCCATCCCCAAATCGGAAATTTCCATTTTGGGGATGAATTCCCATGACAAAAGATTTTTCTAAAGTACCCGCCGAGTCCCATAGGTAGACTGATTGCAATGAAAAGCATATTGTAGAGCCGAATCATCTCAATCAGCCATTTGATGTGACAGAGCCAAATAAAGTTTTTAGTCTCTGATATAACATATGTAAAAACAGAAGAAGGCTGGTTATATGTGTCTGTATCATGAGATCTCTTTTCTAGAAAGGTTGTGGGCTTATCTATGGGATTTACACATCGCCAACCAGGGAAGGAGCTCATGCATCATTCTGATCGAGGGTGTCAATAGACCAGCAAGTGCTTTAAGGACTTTATGGAAGAACATGTTGATTTTTTTAAGTAAAGAACAAGAGAAGACGCTGTCAACAGTATTGTTGAATATGTAGAGGTATTTTACAATAGACAAAAATTTCATTCAACCTTGGGTGACTATAGCCCGGTTGAATAGGAAAAATGATGGAATATAAAGCAGTGTTCGGGTTTCTAGTGTCTAAAAAATCGTTGCAAGATCACTAAAAACCTGAAAATTTATATTGGTCTGAATTTACAAAACAGATCTTACACTACCTCACCATCGATAAAAATGCAGACACTTTTAGCTTTGACAGGGAGAAAAACGACATGTTAAAAATCGGAGATATCTGTTCCACTATCAATGAAACCCCTATTTTTAATACGCCTCACATCCATCATTTATTTGGGGGAGAAAAAGAAAATGAAATAATTCTTGATGCACAAGGTCTGTTTAGAGATTTAGAAGTTATTTTATTTCCTGAAGAGATCATCGTGATTAAAGAAATTTTCCAAAATAACGTGTATCGTGTTTCAACAACTGTTTATGAAGGGACTGAACTGTATCTGGATGGACGATTCTTATTAAAGATAGACGCGCCTTCTGTGAAGTCTTCTAAACATCTTCCGTCTTCCATCAAATGTAGTGAGCAACTCAAAAGTTTAACGGATCATCCTTATTTATGGGGTGGTAATTTACCGAAAGGGATAGAAAAGATGAGAGAGTTATACCCTTCTAAAGGTCCTCTCAATGAACAGATGCAGAGAATTTGGTCTTTGATAGGGTTTGATTGTTCAGGTCTTCTCTATTATGTCACAAATGGTATCACACCTAGAAACACCTCTCAGCTAATTGAGTATGGGCAACATGTCGATATATTAGACAAAAAGATAGATGGGATCATCCAAGCCGTTAGGCCATTAGACATTATAGTCTGGAAAGGTCATGTGGTGATCATTTTAGATAGAGAAAATTGTATCGAAAGTGTCGTTTCTTCAGGCGTGATCACCTCTTCTTTAAAGGAACGTTTAGAAAAAATCACAGAAACAAAAAAAGCTGCTAAGGTGATTAAAAGTCCCGAAGAATTCGTCATTCGTCGGTGGCATCCAGATTTTCTTGAGAAGGATGATAAGAAAGAAGATCATTCAGGTATCTTTGAATTCCCAAAAGAATAATATCTTCATCGTAACAAAAATAAATAGGTATATCCTCTATAAAAGAAAATAAATCTTTTTTACGGTTAAATACTTTTATAAATTGATCGACATCGATGAGAGATTGAGTGTGTTTGATCAAACCCCCTCCCACATAAATTCCTCCCATGGGAAGAGAAATTAAAGATAAATTAGATAAGTAATTAGCTAAAATACGAAAGAAAAGATCTATCACTTGAATAGATCTAGGATCTTTTTCTATCCTAGCTTTTTGGACAATCATGTTTGGCAAAACAGTTGGGCTTTCCAGATTTTTTCCATCCACTACAGAGTTATTTGGCTGATCAAGAAAAAACTGATAAATTTTTGATAACCCTTTTCCTGATAAAAATGTTTCATAAGAAACAAACGATTCCGTTTTTAAAAAATATTGTAATAAAGACAATTCAACGGCATTAGATGGAGCAAAATCCTGATGACCAGATTCGGATGCAAAAGAAACAATCTTTTGCTTATCTGAGTGTATATAAGCGGCACCCAATCCAGTTCCTAGGCATACACCTAATTTGCGATAGGGAAGGTCTTTACCTTTTCTCAGACACATCATATCTTTATTTGATCGATGACTTACACCCCATGCGTAAGCCTCTACATCATTTAAAAGATAAACAAAAGAGACCTTGAACTTCTTTTGAATAGATTGAGCATCTATTAACCAAGGTAAATTAGTCATATGACATTTATTTTCATGAATAAAACCAGCTACAGCCAATCCCATTCCTTCTAATGGGTAAGAAAAAGCCTCGATAAAATCCTCTATCAAAGCCTCCAAACAAGAGTAATTTTTATTATAATACCTCGATATGGAAAGAAAACACTTTAACTGAGTGTCATATAAAACGAGGTCTGTCTTTGTTCCTCCTATGTCAGCTAATAAAAAGTACAACTTAATCTCCCTATTTTAGGACTTTTTGATGATTTCAAATTCAGATTAACGAAAAAAAAATAAAATAAAAGGCTTATCAAGCAAAGCGTCCCCATTCTTCTAAAAATGATAGGAGCCTTTCATCAAAAAATTATGGTTAGAGGGTTTGAATAAATAGAATAGTATTCAATATTCTTGACGATAAGGCTTAGCTTACGTCAATCTTAAATGAAGAAAATAAAAGGAGGATCTCTTTATGTCACAACTACCAGACTTAGGTAAGAAGAAAGCTTTAGATTTAGCTGTTGCTAATATAGAAAAACAGTTCGGAGAAGGCAGTATCATGACCCTTGGAAAATACTCATCTACAAGGGAAGTGGGCATCATTAAAACAGGAGCGATTGCTTTAGATTTAGCTTTAGGAATCGGAGGAGTGCCAAGAGGTAGAATCGTAGAAATTTACGGCCCGGAATCATCAGGGAAATCAACATTAGCTCTTCATATTGTAGCTAATGCTCAAAAAAATGGCGGACGAGCCGTTTATATTGATGCTGAACATGCACTAGATCCTGGTTATGCAGCCAAAATAGGTGTCAACCTCGACGATCTTATCATTTCTCAACCAGATAGCGGAGAAGATGCTCTTAACATCGCTGAAATGCTCGCTAGATCAAATGCTGTGGATGTGATCATCGTCGATTCCGTGGCTGCTTTGGTACCAAAAAATGAACTGGAAGGGGAAATAGGTGATTCTTTTATGGGGTTACAAGCTCGCATGATGTCACAAGCGTTAAGAAAATTAACAGCCACCTTATCTAAAAGCAACACTTGCGCTATCTTTATCAACCAAATCAGAGAAAAAATAGGGGTTATGTTTGGTAATCCAGAAACAACGACGGGTGGACGAGCGTTAAAATTCTATGCATCTATCAGAATGGATATAAGACGAACAGGCGGCATTAAAGGTGGAGAAAACGCAGAAATAGGCAATAGAGTTAAAGTTAAAATTGTGAAAAATAAAATGGCTCCTCCCTTCCAAACAGCCGAATTTGATATCTTATTCAACGAAGGCATATCTAGACTGGGATCTATATTGGATTTAGGTGTTGAATATAATATTATCGATAAGAAAGGAACATGGTTAAGTTATGGAACACATCGATTAGGTCAAGGTAAAGAAGCCGCTAGAGAAGAATTAAGAAAACACCCTCATTTAGCTGATCAAATTGAAAAAGCTATTTCTGATAAAGTGAAAGATAAAGGTTTCGTGCCACAAAATACAGAAGATTCAAAAGAATCTCCTATTTCAGAAGAATAAAAAGAGAAAGGCCTCTAACTCTTCTTTAAGAGTTAGAGGCTCAATTTCAAAAACGTTTTGTTTGCTTCTTTTTAGTATCTCTAGGAAAGTATTTAGGAGAATCAGAAGGACCTTTGTCGTACTTCTTCTTATTAGCAAAAGGTTTAGGGTGACCGAAAGAAGCACTTTTTTTCTTTTCAACTGTCTTCGGCTTTGAAAAGGGTTTTCTAGGAAAAGGTTCTTTATCTGCGTTAAAAGAAGGCTTTTTATAAGGTTTAGGAGCTACAGAAGGCTTCTTCTTTTCTTCTTTGAATTCTAATCCCTCTACAATCACTGTAGGTATCATTCTTTTTGTGAATTTCTCGATTTGTTTAACTAAAGGAAGATCTCTGTTAGAAACCAAAGAAATCGCCACTCCACTAGCTCCCGCTCTACCTGTTCTACCTATTCTATGGACATAATCTTCTATCTGAAAAGGTAAATCAAAATTAATCACATGTGAGATAGCAGGTATATCTATACCTCTAGCCGCTACATCAGTCGCTACCAGAGCTTTTATTTTACCTTGTCTCAATCTCATGATAGTTTTGGTTCTTTTTTCTTGTCGCATACCGCCGTGCAAGGAACACACAGATTCTCCAGCGTCTTTAAGTAGATCAGCCAAGACATCAGCTTGTTGCTTGGTGGACGTAAAAATAATCATCTGAGACACATCAGGCTGAGCTAAAAAATGATTGATGAGCTTATATTTGTGATCAATGTTATTAACACGACATATTTTTTGTTCAATTTTTGTTAACTCTTCGTTTGAATGAACAACCTCGATTTCAACGGGATCTTTCATTAAATGCTGAGATAACTTTAAAACTGGTCCCTTTAAAGTAGCTGAAAAAAGAACAGTCTGTCTGTCTTCCGGGGTAGCTTCCGCAATCTGCTCCACATCATCGATAAATCCCATATCGAGCATACGATCAGCTTCATCCAATACCAGAAGCTTTAAATGAGATAAATCAATTCTTTCTTTTTGCATATGATCCATTAAACGCCCAGGAGTGGCGACCAAGATATCAAAAGGCTTCTGTAACTGTCTAATCTGAGGAGGATAAGGAGCACCTCCGTAAATACAAACCGTTTTGACTTGAGGCAAATACTTGGTGAACTTGACAGCTTCTTGAGAGACTTGCAAAGCTAATTCTCTAGTAGGAACAAGTATTAAAATTTTTATTCCTTTTTCTTTTTTTTCTTTTCCTTCGAGTAGACGAACAAGAGCTGGTAGGGTAAAAGCCGCGGTTTTACCAGATCCTGTTTTCGAAGAGGCCCGAACATCTTTCCCTTCCATAATCAGAGGAATAGCTTTTTGTTGGATAGGCGTAGGACTATCATATCCAAGATCTTGAAGAGATTTTAAGATGTCAACATTAGAAAATAATTCATTAAACGTCATTGTATTCAATTTGATAAAATAATAAAAAGAACATGTTACCAGTTTTTTCTCATAAATAATACATAAAAAAAGAGAAAAATGGCGTAACAGGAGCTGGAAAAATTAAAATATGGGAAAAAAGAAATTAAAAATTTCTCAGATTATTCAAAGCCAAAGAGGACAGAACCTCAGACATTTTCAAAAATGAAGGGGTGAGAATATTTAATTCTTCAAGACAAGCTTTAAAACTTTTCATTTCATGCAGGAAAAAATCAAAAGCTTTCTCTCGCCCTAAGAACAAACCGATATTAACGCAATTTTCTTTTTGTTCATCTTGAACCATATCTCCCAAATCATCGGCTATTTGAAAAGCAAACCCTAAATGGTAAGCCACCTCTTTAACAAGAGAAAGCTTTTCAAGATCCCCACCACCAAATAACCAGCCAAAACTGAAAGCCACTTCAAAGAGGGTAACAGTTTTTTGATAAATGACATTCTTTAAAACGTCTAACGTTTTATGTGACGGAAACATATCAGAAAATTGTCCTCCAGTAGCTCCTTTTATACCCGCACAGCGAGAAGCTATCTCTAAAGCCAAGCAACCTATTTGATCAGCTAAAAAAGATTGAGGATGATCAGATTTTTTCAAAACATCAACATTTTCGTGAATTTTGTGAAAACCTTCAGTGATTAAAGCATAACTGGCCAACAAAGCCACCGTTTCTCCGTAAACTTTGTGGACTGTAGGAGAAGAGCGTCTTTCGTTTTCGTTATCCATGCAAGGCAAATCATCGGCGATCAAAGAAGCTGTGTGAAAAAACTCCACAGACAAAGCAGCTTGAGTCACATTTAAGCTGGATCCTAATCCTTCAGCGACCAATAAAACAATTAAAGGCCTGAATCGTTTGCCGCCATTTGTAAGCGCATACTCGCAAGCATCTCTCAATTTATTTTTAGGGCCTAATGAAGAAATATTTTTTGCTATTTCTTGTTCTATTAAATCTCGATAATGAAAAAACAAGGACTGTCCTTTTTTAAGATTTTGCTGTGCTACTGCCATAATTCTTCTGGTCCAAAGAAACAAAGTTTTTTAACACGCTGCAAGGAGGGCAAGTAAAATTCTTAACCACCATAGTACCAGGATTGGTCACACTATTACATCCTATAGACGCACCATCTCCTAAAATAGCTCCCAACTTGCTAAGCTCAGTTTCTACTCTTTTTCCATTAAAATAAATAAAAATTTTTGAGCCATCCAAACGATAATTAGCTATTTTGACCCCAGCTCCTAAATTGACCTCTTTTCCCAAAATGCTATCGCCAACATAATTAAAATGAGGGGCTTTAGCACCTTCTAAAAACAAAGAATTTTTAATTTCTGAGCTATGACCTACAAGAGATCTAGAGCGTAAAACCACATTTTCTCTTATATAAGAGCCATGTTTAATGGTGCAATTATCTTCAATAAAACAAGGGCCTTCTATGTAACTGTATGGTTCTATAACACAGTTTTTACCGATGAAAACAAGAGAAGGATTTTTTATAAATACATTCTTTGGAACAACACTTTCTATGATCCCAAGTTTTTTAGATAAAATGTATGAAGATAAATTTTTTACAATTTCCCATGGGTAAAAGAAATGACTTAAAAAATCATCCTTTAACCTGTTTTCAAAGAAAAAATCTAAAGACAAATCTGGAAACATAGCTATATTTAGATTGATATACTTATATTTATAAGATTCTTCTTCTTTAATGTCTGTGGAAATGTTGATAACTAGTGTTTTTAGGAGAGCTGGATATTGTTTATTTGCTGTTGATAAGTTGATAATGAAATCAGCAAAACTGATTTTATAGCCATTTATTAACAAGTTATGAACAAATTAATTGGAGTTATGAACAAGTTTCCCACAGATTTCTGTGCGCTAAAAAAGGTTGTTTTTTTAGATCTACCTAAAATTCTATATTAATTATTGATTTAAAGCCTTTCTTTTTAGTTAGAGAGTCGTTAATATGAGATGTTTTAGTTGATTGAATCTATTATGCTAACAGATACCCATTGTCATCTTTCTTCTGAAGAACTTATGCACCTTGCTCCCACTTTGGTCGAAAAAGCTTATGCCCAAGGTATATGCAAAATAGTGAACGTTGCAACCGATGAAGCCTCTTTTCTTGAGGGGTTACTTTTATCAAGGAGTTATCAATTTGTTCATCTTTCTGCAGCCACCCCTCCTCAAGATGTTACTGATTCAAAAGATGTTTTTTTTGATAGAGTCAAGACGGCCGCTTTAGAGGGACGGTTAATAGCGATTGGAGAAACAGGGTTAGATTATTTGTATGCCGCTAGTTCCCGGAAAAGCCAGCAAGACTGTTTGATTAATTATTTTGAATTAGCTCTTCAGTCTTCTTTACCTGTTGTCATCCATTGCCGAGAAGCTTTCTCTGATTTATTTAAATTAGCTGATTCTTATTATCGAAGTGATCGTTTGGTTATCCATTGTTTTACTGGTAATGAGATTGAAGCTAAAGAGGCTGTAAAAAGAGGGTGGATGATTTCTTTAAGTGGTATTCTCACCTTTAAAAAAAGCGATACCTTAAGAGCTATAGTCAGAGATATTCCTATGGAAAATATTGTTTTAGAAACGGATGCTCCTTATTTGGCTCCTCAAAGTAAAAGAGGGCAGTTGAATGAGCCCTTATTTCTGAAAGAAACAGCGGAATGCTTGGCCAATATAAAAAATCTTAAAGTAGAAGAAGTGGCTTACCAAACAACTCTAAATGCTTCTAGACTTTTTTGTTTTTGAAAAGGGCCTGCTTAAAAGGGGCTAAAGGCTTTTTCTTAACCTTTATGTTAAAAAGTGGGCTATTTCCTAAGGTGGACACGTCCATATTAGCGTCATAGCCCCTAAAAGTTTTTATAGTTAGAGAAAGTTTCTCTTTAGGTATCCCTAATCACAGGCCACTGTAAGTTTATCTGTTTAGATTGTTTTTTTCAAAATAACGGTGCTTTTCCGATGAGGAACATCTAGATTTTTCTTCACTTCTTCTAGGCTGATTTTTTTAACCAGGTAATCATCATTTAAAACGTTTTCAATCTTTTCCGAAATATATTCTATAGAAGGGAAAAAGTCGCATAGTTTGCACATAAAATTGTGGTGAGCCCTTCCTTTACGGTATTTAGGTGTTTTGGAAGGAAAAAGGAGGTAATCCATATTTTCTTTTTTATAGTCCCAAAGAAAAGATGTATGGTGTAACCATCTGTCCTTGCTAATGTATTGGGCATTACCTCCACATTTATGTTCACCCATAACGTAGTCATTTTCTAATAAAGAAAAATCAGGATGGCTAAAGGCTTTTTTATATAAATGAGCTGACCAAGACATAATTTTATCAGGAAAAGGCTGGATCTTGTTGGCTTCTTTAGAAAAGATGAAAGTTGAAAAAAAAGTATTCTTATCCACGAATACGGTTCCTCCTCCTGTAAACCGTTTAATCACAGGGATTCCATGTTCAAACGCTAAATGGGAGACCAACTCATCTTCTTTGCCCGATAACCCCATAACAATAGCTGAAGAAGATCCTTTGCCCAATACGCAATAACAATCAGAAGATGTTCTCACTAAAGCTTCTTCAATTTGTAATCTTTCAAAGATACTGATTTCTTCTAAGTGCAGGAGATATATAGTTTGCATTTTCTCTTAAAATTATTTTTTAACAGCAGGAACAATCATCACTATCTCTAAATTTATGTAAGAAAATGAGCATAACTGATATATCAGAAGGAGACACACCAGATATGCGTGAAGCCAATCCAAGATTTTGAGGTCTAAAACGTTGAAGTTTTTCTTTGGCTTCATTGCTCAATCCCGTGATTTTTGTAAAATCAACAGAGTCTGGAATGATCATATCTTCTAAATGGGTGAATTTAGAGATTTCGTTTTCTTGTCTCTGAATATATCCAGCATATTTCAGATTTAACTCTATCTGAGTGTTGATTTCAGAACCGAAATCATAGACATCTTTAGGATATTTTTCTAAAAGATCTCTATAGCTATATTCTGGACGGCATAAAAGGTTAGCTAGGCTGACACCTTTATTGTTAATTTGTTTGTGAATAGAAGAAAATCTTTCAATTGTTTCTTCAATTAATTTTCGTTTATGTTGTGTTTTTTGATGCTGTTCTTCTGAAATCAAACCCAAGTTATAAGCGTGCGATCTCAGTCTTAGGTCTGCATTATCTTGCCGTAATAACAATCGATATTCGGCTCGAGATGTGAACATTCTGTAAGGTTCGTCTAATTCTCTGGAAGCGAGTTCATCGATCATAACCCCTATATAAGCTTCTGATCTTTTAAGGATAAAAGGCTCTTTTTCTAGAGCGTATAAAGTGGCGTTAATCCCTGCCATCAATCCTTGTCCTGCAGCTTCTTCATATCCCGTGGTTCCGTTGATTTGACCCGCCAGAAATAGTCCTTTGATATTTTGTGTTTCTAAAGACAGTTTTAGTTGGCCTGAAATCACGTAGTCGTACTCGATCGCATAAGCTGGGCGCATGATTTCTGCTTGTTCGAGACCTTCTATGCTATGGATCATCTGCAATTGTACATCGAAAGGAAGAGATGAAGATATTCCGTTAACATAATACTCGTTTGTTTGCAGTCCTTCTGGTTCAAGAAAAATTTGATGTCTTTCTTTATCAGCAAATCTGACCATCTTGTCTTCGATAGAAGGACAATAACGAGGACCTCGACTTTTAATCGTTCCCGAATACATGGGTGACCTATGAAGGTTGTCCATCACAATTTGTTTTGTAAGAAGATTTGTATAGGTGATGTGACAAGGAACTTGAGGCATCTTCAAGGGATGATCTTCATAAGAAAATTTCACATGATCGTCACCATTTTGTATTTCTGTTTTACTAAAATTGATACTTCTTTTATTGATTCTGGGTGGAGTGCCTGTTTTTAATCGACCTAGTTTGAATCCTAGTGCCCTAAGATGTTCCGATAGCCCTACTGAAGGTTTATCTCCAGCACGGCCTCCTGAGTAGTTCACTTCACCGATATGCACAAGTCCTTTCATAAAAGTACCAGAACAAAGAATAACGGTTTTGGACGAGTAAGAGATCCCTTCCAGTGTTAAAACCCCTTTTATTAGCCCTTCTTCGACAATTAGTTTTTCAATTGTTCCTTGCTTTATGAACAGATTATTTACATTTTCAAGGTAATACTTCATCAAGTTTTGGTAAGCGATTTTATCTGTTTGTGCTCTAGGAGACCATACAGCAGGACCTTTTGAAGCGTTTAACATTCTGAACTGAATAGCGGTTTGATCAGCAATTTTACCCATCAATCCCCCAAGAGCATCGATCTCCCTCACGATATGACCCTTAGCTGTTCCTCCGATGGCTGGGTTACAGCTCATTTTTGCTATTGTATCCAGATTCATCGTTAATAATAAGGTTCTAGCACCCATTTTGGCGGCTGCATGAGCTGCTTCGCATCCGGCATGACCGGCGCCAACGACGATAACATCATAGTTTTCTGGGTATGGCCACATAAATAAAATTGATGAGTATAATTCTAATAAGAGAAGATTTTATATGAAAATGACATTGTTTTGCAAATTTGTTTTTATGAAAACAAGTTTTTCTTTAAAAGAAAAACTTGTTTAAAATGACTTAATTGTTAATTAGGGTCTAATTAACTTTTTTTGTGTCTATCGCGTCTGCTACGTTTTTTACGCTTATGCTTAGCGATTTTATATTTTCTTTTTTTCTTGACAGATGACATAGGTAGAATGCTCCTAACAATTAGAGAATATCGTAACCACTCCTATATTAAAAAGTAAAGAAAAGTTTGTGGCTACAGATCAATCGGTATCTTTTGAATGGAGATAAAAATCAGGTTGTTTCTTTTAAACAGTATTCTCTTGTTTTTTTAAGACATTTAAAATATTTTTTATAGCACTTGTGTGTTAATCATACGGTCATGAAAAGATGAGTCTTCCTTCCTGTTCGATCCCCAGATATCAACCCAATAAAGAGAGTGTTCCATCTCGACATAAAGGTTTGGACTTTCTTCTGAACACTTATGTGGCTAAAAGTTTATTAAAACCTTGGCTCAGTTCAAAAAATATCTATGATTTGCTTATAGCTTATTATCATAACGATCTTTTTTTGACGATCAAACATCTGGCCGATATTTATGAAGGGCATGCCACAAAAATGTTTGTCACAATTCGTAAACATAAATATCTTGATGGCATTTATGATTTGAATGTTTCTGGTCAGTTGGAGATCTCTTTAACAGAGATGGAACTGAGATCTCTTAAGATTGATAGAATGAAACAGCTATCAATAGAGAATTTTATCACGTTTTCTTCTTTTAACGTCACGTCTCGTTCATTGCAAAAATTAGAGTTGGATTGTCAACATATTCAAGATGATCACATTGATGTATTCAATCAGTTACCTCAAGCTTCTCATCTCTCTTCTTTATCTATAACAGGCTTGTCAGATAAAGAAACTGTGCCCATGATTGAAAAAGTGAGCGTTTTGTCTAGACTCACGGAATTCAAGTTCAAAAGTTTAATCGGTAAACAACAAATAGCCACTTTATTAAACGGTTGTCCCCATTTAAAAAGTATAGCTCTTAAAACAAAAATGAGGCTTACACAGATCATAGAATTAATCCCTCATCAAACAGCTAAACAATGGGAAACAATCAGTTTAGAAGCAGAAAAAGTCACTCATTTAGAAGCTGTTAATTTACTAAAGAAGTTTAGTTCTCTCAAAAC
The DNA here is from genome assembly GCA_049240945.1 of Rhabdochlamydiaceae bacterium. GTDB lineage: Bacteria > Chlamydiota > Chlamydiia > Chlamydiales > Rhabdochlamydiaceae > JBMLRQ01. Next base: position 1,323 of record JBMLRQ010000032.1, on the reverse strand, counting down.
ATTGGAGCTGATCAGTGATTTTAAGGGCTTCTCTTCACCTGTTAATGGTTATTTTTATGAGTTAGATAAACTCATTTTAGAAAGATTAGGAGAGGGTCATGATAGACAAAACAACGATTCTGGGATTGAAAATTTAGTGAGCGTTTGTCCCAATCTGTCTCATATTGGGTTGAAATGCTTCACTCCTTTTGGCCATAAATCTTTGCATCTTTTCAAGGATCAAGTCAATATTCCGGTTTATCCTCGATTAAAAACCGTTGACCTGTTTATAACAGACTTATCTTCAGACAGCTGGGAAAATCTGTGGAGGTCCAATATCTCTCTTCATTCTTTATATTTGTATGCCTGTATGCATGGGGGCATGATTGAGCAATTAAACCCCTGTCGTTTAAATCAGTTAAGACATTTTAGCTCAACGATTTATAGTCTTTTTAATAAAGGCTCTTTATTCGATCGTGAAGTCCTTACAATCTTAACATCAGCGCCATTTCTTTCTTCTCTCGAATTACATAATGACAGATTTCATAAAGAGTCTGATTTGTTTCTTGGTCTTGAAGAAAAATCTCTTCCTCATTTAAAAGAAGTGAGTTTATCTGGCAGTCAAATATCTGCGAGAAGTATACAAATTTTACTCAAAGCCGCTGTCAACATTCGCTCATTAGATTTAACGGGATGGAAAAAACATGATCAAATATGCTTCCAGGAACACTATATGATGAAGGAGTGTTTTGTGATGAGAGGTTGTCTGAATATTAAAGAGGCCTTTGATTCTCTTCAAGCCAATGAGCTATTAAATTTAGAACAGGTTTATGTGGCGGCATTTAATAGTATAGATAAAGCAGGGTTAGAAAAATTAATGAAAGGAGCTCCTCATATACAGGGGATTTTTTTACGCATTAATAAAGATTTTATGAATATTCTACCTCAGTTAGAGTCTGGTCATTTTATCAGCTTAGCATCCTTTTGTCAGGAAATAGTCAATAAGCAACCTCAGAATCTTTTAGACAATAAAAAAGCAACAAACAGCTCAATCTCCTTAATGCCTAGGAAAACCATTTGCGCGAGAATCCACAATTGGTTCTCTTCAATTTTTCATTGAATGTCATAATATCTGTAGTTTTTCGTCATGTTTAATAGACTTCTTTCGAAATTAAATTTTTGAGGATATATTTAAAATACCGCTGCACAACTTTCCTTTAACGAGCTCAATATGTTAGAATAATATTTTTTTAAGGGGTTAATGATGAACTTTTTTCTCTTGGTGTTGCAGGCAGAATTAAGCAAGACCACTATCTTATAAAATTAAATAAATTGATTGGACGA
>JBMLRQ010000031.1:0-15516 GCA_049240945.1 Rhabdochlamydiaceae bacterium | reverse complement strand
GGTCGTTTCTTCGCAAAAATGCCCAGTAGGCCCTCTCGATCATCCAGATTTGCTGCTGTCACAAACGTACCCAGAATCAATCCTCCACTATCAACCAGTAAATGACGTTTTCTCCCCTTGACTTTCTTCCCCCCGTCAAAACCTTTGAAGCCCCCTTTTCTGTCGTCTTTACAGACTGGCTGTCAGCAATCGATCCTGTCGCTGCTTCATTTCGTCCACACCGCAATCGAGCCAGCTTGACTAATCGACGATTGAGTTCTTCAAATAACCCATTTTTACACCACCTGAAAAATTGTGAATAAACACTTTTCCATGGAGGGAAATCATGAGGCAAGTGTCTCCATGAACAGCCTGTGCGTAGTACATAAAGCATCCCATTTAGGAGCTCGCGCTTATTATGAATGGGTTTTCTTCCAGTAGCTGATTTTTTATTTTCCTGCAGTATTGGCTCGATGAGGCTCCATTCCTCATCCTGCAGATCATTCGGGTATTGCGCTCTCATATCTTCCTCTTGTTAGAGGGAAGGATTTTACTAAATTTTTAATTTGAAGACACTCTCTAAGCGAAGTATTTAATAGCACATCTATAAAGCTTAAAGAAATAGGCAGTTGGGCCTATAACCATCCTAGAGAAGCGATCACGAGTAAAAAAACTTTATTATCTGCCTTAGCTTTTGTATCGATAGCTGCCTGTGCATATGCTTTAAAAAACAAAAAATATGCTTTGTCAGGTTTAGTCATCGCCTCATTAGCCACCGTTACTTATGTTGTTTATAGAAAGAATATAAATAGTGGTGAAGGGGCTGAAGCTGATGATGAATCCAATCTTATTCATTTTCAACCTTCTATTTTTGCTATCACTTGTATGGCTGAGCAAATTGAAGAGTTAAAACTATATGCCAAATCGTGTGTTGTTTTTGCTTGTGATGATAGACACTTGAGCACTCATTACGCTAGTAAGGCTAATCTTTTTGTTGAAAAGGCCAATGAGTTAGCTCGTAATTGCTGTATAGATGCAGAGAAAATCATTAACAGTATCGGTAATAAAAGCGAAGAGAGGGCTATGTTGTCTAAGAAGCTCAAGGAGATTGTTATAGGTGCTAATAATGGTGCTCAAGAGGTTAATAAACTCGCTAAGGCTGTTCAAGCCTCGGCTAATCAATTCTTGGCAGAGACTCACAAGAGGGTAATGCCTCTTGTCTTGGCAGAGATTCAAAAGAGGGTAATGGCTCTTTTCTTGGCAGAGACTCACAAGAAGGTAATGGCTCCTGATTAATAAAGAAAAAAAGACCTTTAATGCCTCATAAAGATAAAACAAAAATATTTATTTCGTGATTAACTGTGTTGTACTTTAAGCTAACCAATTTTTTGGTTAGTTTTTGCTTAATCATTAAACCAGGGGGGGCCGCCGAGCATTTTTTGCGTGTGAGTCAAATTTTTCTTTCGTAAACTTTTGGATGTGCCTTTTTAATTGAGACTATTCTAATGACGATTGCGATAAGAAAATCCCTTTGTGCCGATCACTGATTTCAGAGATTTATCCCTGCTTTCAGAAAATTTCAGATCCGAGAAAACTCAGTCGTAGCACATCCATCTCATTTACTGATGTCTTAATGTCGGGTCTTGCTGTATTTGGACTGAAATTTCCATCTTTGCTTAAATACGACCAAAATCGAGACACTCTCGATCGCAACTTACTGTCTCTTTATTACATTAAGTAACCTCCTTTAGATTCGTACATGAGGGAACGTCTCGATGAGCTTGATCTCCAATTCATCCGGCCCGTGTTTAAAAAATATTAGCCAAACTTCAAGTCGCGAAATGTCTAGAAGGATTCGAATTTCTCAATGGATATTACCTTCTGTCCCTAGATGGTAAAGGTGAATTTTGCTCTAGCAACATGTGCTGTCCTCAATGCTGTAAAAAAGAACACAAAGATAACTCAGTGACATACTACCATCAAATGTTGGGCGCTTGCATTGTGTCTCCCGACAGATCAAACGTCATCCCACTTTGCCCAGAACCTATTCAAAATACAGATGACGCAGCAAAAAATGATTGTGAGCGCCATGCATCCAAGCGATTTATAGAACACTTTAAAAGAGAGCACCCTCACTTGAAAGCCATCATTCTTGGTGATGGCATAGCCTCCAACGCTCCTTATATCCGGTTACTGCAAGAATACAAGATGAAATTCATACTCGGTGCAAAGCCAGGAGATCATGAAGCTTTATTATCAGCTTTCGATACCTCAGAAGAGACGCTTTATGACGAAATACTAGACGAGAAGGGTTTTTTTCATCGATTTTGATTTCTCTATGATGTTTCCCTCAACAAAAGCAATCCCGATGTTCGCGTCAATGTGATGGAATACATGCAGACGGATCCCCAAGGCAAAGAGATTGTTTTCTCTTGGGTTACGAATATTCACATCACTCAAAATAATGTTTTTACACTCATGAAAGGGGGGGGGCACGCCAGATGGAAGATTGAGAACGAAACGTTCAACACTCTGAAAAATTAGGATACAATTTTGAAAAGTTCTGACGAGGTTCTAGTTTTTTTGACGCTCATCATAAGAGTTTGATGATTAAGTAAAAACCATCTAATCACGAAGGAAATATTTTTTGTTGTTTCCTCTTTATGAAGCATTAAAGGTTGTTTTTTCTCCATTAATCAGGAGCCATTGCCTTATTTTGAGCCTCTAGAAAGAATTGATTAGCCAAGGCTTGAACATTGTTAGCGAGTTTATTGATCTCTTCAGCATCCTTAGTAGCATTTGCAAGAATCTGATTAATCTCCTGAGTCAATATAGGTTTCATATGGCTTTTATTATCGATAGTGTTAATGATTTTATCGGCATTTATACGACAAGTATCAAGTAACTCATTGGCCATTTGAGCGAAATGCTTAGACATAATAGCAGCTCGACGAGGCTTCCCATTTTTATCAATAACATCACGAGCGTAACCTTGGACATTGATTTTGAACTGTTTGAACTGATCAGCCGTACACTTGATGTTAGAAATGTTCTTTTGAAAATCATTAGGAATAGTTTGAGCGTCAGCTTCAGCTTTAGCTTCTTCAGCAACAATAGATATGGGAATGGGTTGAGCATTAGCTTCAGCTTCTTCAACAACAATAGATATGGGAATGGGTTGAGCATTAGCTTCAGACCTTTCACTCAAGATAGGCATAGGAATAGATCGACCTTCATAGCCTTCATTATCTATATTTTTTCTGTAAACAACATAAGCAGAGGTTGCTAATGAGGCGATAACTAAACAAGTAAAGGTTGCTAATGAGACGAGAACTGAACCTAACAAAGCATATTTTGGGTTTTTAAAAGCATATGCACAGGCAACCATGAATGCAAACGCCAAAGAAGAGGAAGATAATAAAGTGTTTTGATTAGTCATTGCTTCTATAGGATTGAATTGATCCTCAGTTGTAAACCTTTCAGCAAACACAGTCATAGTATGGACTGGATCGTCAGCTTTAGGTCTTTCAGCCAAGATAGATATAGTGTTGGCTTGATCGTTATCTTCAGGTCCTTCATCACTGTCTATATTTTTTCTGTAAACAACATAAGTAAAGGTGCATAATGAGGTGATAACTAAACCTGAGAAAGCATATTTTTGGTTTTTTAAAGCATATGCACAGGCAGCTATCGATACAAAGGCTAATGAAGATAATAAAGTTTTTTTATTCATGATCGCTTCTCGAGGATGGTTATAGGCCCAACAGGTTATTTCTTTAAGCTGTATAGATGTGCTATTAAATACTTCGCCTAATGTCACGATATTCTCCGAATTAACTTTTTTTATTAAATTCACTTCAAGAATAACTAAATAAATTATAGAAAAAAACAATTTTCAATCATTTTAATATTTTTTTTGCAAAATTAACTCAAAACTGAACGTTTGATTGTTTTTAAAACTAGATTCGAATTTCTAGTAAACCGGTAGACTTCTTGCATAACTTTAGAAATAATGGATAACTATTCTTCTATGGCTGGAGAAAGATGAAATACGAAAAGATCAAAAATTGTAAAGACGAAGAGTTTCGGAAATTAAGCGAAAGTTAAGCACTCTATATTTAAAAAGATGTTGTAGAAATCCTAGAAAAAAGCAAGCGAAGGAAACCTTAATTGTTTAGTCCCAGCAAGAACCGTTTAGAATTAAGTGTAAAATGTTCTGCATGTAATGTTCATAGATTTCTTATAAGGGTGTGAGATGGGTGGAAGATACGTTAATTAAACATCCAGATTTTGCTTTAGCTGGTCGTAAAGAGCTTTTGAAAAATGATGTCGAATATGATGTCATTTTAGTTGATGCGATAGAAAGCCCTATTGAATGGCCTAGAAAAACAAAAGAGATATTATTCAGGGAAAAAGAATCAGTACACCATAAAGATACAAGTTATTGTGGATAAGAAGAATAAAAAGGTGATTTAACCATCATACTCAAATGGGAAAAAGCCTAATTTTAGGTTGTAAAAAGAATCTAGAATGAAGATTAATTCAAGAATAAATGTGTTGACAGACTCCAATGTATCAACGCCTTCAAAAACGACATATCAAGACGGAGATGCCAAAAAGGGGAGCAAGAAAAGTCTTTTAACCAAAGAAGATAAGAAAAAGAATCAGATTTTATTTAGCGATAGACTCCTTAACGATAATGTTATTGGAATGTTGAAACGATTTAAAATCATTTCCGGCCGTTATAAATTAAAAAAGTGGTTAGTTTGAAGTGCAACACAGCTAATCACGAAGTAAATATTTTTTATTTTATCTTTATAAAGCGTTAAAGATTTTTTCTTCATTAATCAGGAGGTATTGGCTTAATCTGAGCCTGCTTTAGAATCCGAGAATTGATCGGCCGAGGCTTGAGCCTTCTTAGCCAACTTATTGGCATCCTCAGCATCCTCTTTAGCCTTTATAGCATCTTCAATCAACTTAAAGCTCAGATCGCTTTCATTGTCTCTCATAGTGTTAATGATGTTGTCTGCATTTATACAATAATTAGCAGCCAACTCAGCGCTCCTTTGAGCAACAACCTTGGCCATAGCAGCACAAACAGCGCTCGAATTGCTATTAGCAGCAGCGGATTCAGCCAAAAATTGGGTAAATTGTTTCAATTTGGCGATGTCGTGAGACACGCAACTGGTATAAAAGATAGGTAAGTTAACATCAGTGCCCTTGAATTTCCTTTTATGCCCTTCATGATCTATGTTTTTTCTGTACACAACATAATCAGAGGTTGCTAATGAGGCGATAGCTAAACAAGTAAAGATTACTAATGAGACGATAGCTAAATATGGAAAAGCACATTTTTGGTTTTTTAAAGCATGCGCACAGGCAACTATCAATGCAAACGCCAGGGAAGAGGAAGATAATGAAGTTTTTTTACTAATCATCGCTTCTATAGGATTGAATCGATTATTATCTTCAGGCCTTTCACCGATGATAGGTATAGTATCGACTTGGTCCTTATCTTCAGGCCTTTCACCGATGATAGGTATAGTATCGACTTGGTCGTTATCTTCAGGTCCTTCATCACTGTCTATATTTTTTCTGTAAACAACATAAGTAAAGGTGCATAATGAGGTGATAACTAAACCTGAGAAAGCATATTTTTGGTTTTTTAAAGCATATGCACAGGCAGCTATCGATACAAAGGCTAATGAAGATAATAAAGTTTTTTTATTCGTGATCGCTTCTCGAGGATGGTTATAGGCCCAACAGGCCATTTCTTTAAGTTGTACAGATGTGCTATTAAATACTTCGCCTAATGTCATGATATTCTCCAAATTAACTTTAAGAATAAATTAATAAATTATAAAACAAAACAATTTTCAATCATTTTAATATTTTTTTTTGCAAGATTAGACCTATTTAGAAATCAGGACACCTGCAAAGTTATTTCATAAATTCTTCATCAGGGCTAGAGTCAGCTTAGGTCTACTCAGCAATTGAGGGCTCCATTTCGGCATGCTTTCTTTTTTTCACTGAAGTTTTTTCGCTAAGGTTCTGACTATATTCAGGGCCTGATCCCTTAACTTTCCCAGCACCCACCCTTGTTTGATCCCAGATAATTATGGTTTATATTATGAAGACAGTAATTCGTGGAGAAAAAACTTATTGGCATGTTAAAAGCTTGGATCAAGCTTTTTTGAAGGGATAAAAAAAGACGTCTTTTTCAAGACGTCTTTTTAATAAAACTCATTGATTAGTCTTATTTCTTTTCAGCTGTTAAAGCGGAAAATTGCTTAGATAGGTACTTTGCAGCCCAAATCCAGGCAAATATAATCACGAATAATAAACCGGCTACGTAAGGTGTGATAGCGGCTAAAGAACCAAAAGCCATCAACAAACCTTGTTGAACTAAAGAACCACCGGATTTACCAAGTCTTGCTCCCACAACATCGATAGCGGCTTTTCCTTTGACCTTAGCTTCTTGATCAAGAGGAATGTAAGCCATTTCTTTGGTAGGATCAAAAAGAGAATATTTAGCGGACTTGCTCATGATGTTTTGGGCTGTTCCAAAAATCACCGCTAGAGCAAGGGGAGATAACCCTGGTATCAACCCGGCTAAATTATCTCTAAACATAACAAAAGAGAAGAATCCAGCTCCAGTGACGAGTAGAACAATCGGTGTAATCAGAGCGCCAACACCCCAACCAAAAGCACGTATGACGTTACCACCGACAAAAAGCATCATCAAGATGGTTGTAGCTCCTGTAATGATAGAGAAATACCCCATAAAGGCGCTGTATTCATTAGGGTTAGGATATTGTAATTTTACCTGAGCTTTCCAGGTCACTTCCACGAGATTAATAGCAATCCCATAACCGATAACTAAAATAGCTAGTGAGAGAATATACTTTGATTGCATCAAATATTTGAAGCTATCAGTGATAGACATGGATGTTTTTTGTTTTTTTCCTTTTTTCACTTCAGAAGGATCATAGAATCTGGGGTCAGTTAACACATTCTTGTTGATCCAGCTGTAAATAGCCATGATGATAAGTCCTGATAAAACAACGAGACCGATCATGTAATTTAGAGACACACCCCAAGCGTCTACATCAGCTGGTAATCTATCACGAATATTGGAAAAATATACGATAGTAGGCCCAGAAAATAACATCGCTAAGTTGGCTCCTAGTCCGAACATGGCATAAAAACGCTTAGACTCAGAAACACGTGTAATATCGTTTGCAAAACCCCAGAAAAGTAAAGAAATTCCTACGCTTCCCCATAGTTCAGACATGATGTAAAAAAGAGCATAAGTCCAATTTCTAAACAAAGCCACAAGACCGCTAAGTCCAGGTGGAAGAAAGGCTTGAAGAGCATCAGCTGCTACAGTCGGATGTAAAAGATGTTTTGTTGGATATAAAACAAATGTAAACAAAGCAAAGAATGCGATGAAGAAAGAGATGGTGGAATAAAACAGAGCCGGCTTACTTAAAATATTACTCAATTTTGAATAAACAATCATGAATAATACAGCCATAGGGAGTACTCCCCAAACTTTTAAAAAAGGGATAGCTTCTGCACCAGATCCAGGAGCAGTCACGATAAGAGCGTCTTTTGTATCTCTTAAGATTGTGTAGTTGAAATTAATAAAGAAAAACAGAAAAAACATGGGAAGTAGTTTTTTTAGCTCAAAACCATGGACTGGCCAAAAGAATGAGCGCCATTTCCCAAAAGTAGGTTGTTGCGTACTTTGTGTCATGTGATACCTTTTTTTAAAGATCGTTTATTTTTTTAGCAAATACAAGATAGCTTTTGGCTTTCTATATATGCCTTTCGAAACCTGTTCCCTTACCTTAGTAAGAAGACAATTAAATTCTAATCAGTAGTTTAGAACACACAATTATAAATCAGGTTTTTTAAAAATCAAGACAAAACAAGATAAGAAAAAAGAGAGGATTAATTTAGATAAATGAAATGATAAAGATAGGGGGAAAGCCTCTTAAAAAATTTAAGAGGCTTTAAAGTTTTACTTAGAAAGGGCCATTTCGTTGGCTGTGTTGGTCACTAATTGCTGTGCAGAGGCAGACTCTACATAACTATTCCAAAGTTCTAACTCAATTTTACCTTGTCTGATAGATGATATGAGTTCTCTTTTAGCGGATGCTAGAGATTTCTTGGGGCTTAATAAGGCCACCATTTCTTTGTCTCCAGCTTGTCTAGCGATCCCCAACATTTTTTCTAAGAGTGTTTTTGAAAAAACATATTGATCTCTTTTTTTACGGGATCCTCTGGCCGCTCTTTGCTTAGGAGTGACAGAAGAAGGTTTATCTGCATTAATGATGAATTTCTGAATAATGTTTAACAGCTCCTGAGGCTGCTTGTGTTTCATTTTACGCAAAGTAAAATGATGCATATAGCCACCTGCTGACATAGGCAAGTATTTGCAAAGGTCATTTTCTTTTCTGCCATTAACTTTTTTTATTGCTTTAGAAATCACATCTTCAATTTCGCGAATGTTTTTTGAGTCGCTCATAATTTTCCTCTTAAATTTATTTGATCATCTAAAAATAGCCTTGACATAACTCAAAACCGGACTCGTACTTAATAAATAATGAAAACTTAACAATGTTACAATTAACTTAATTCGGTTTAGTTCTGTATATGTTTTTTAAATCTTAAGATGTCTAGATATTTTATGCAACATAATCGTTAATCATTTAAAATGTTCTAAAAGCACAGGACTAAAGTTTCTTTGAATTTTAGTTTATTTGATTTTATTTTTCTTGAATTATGGATTTTATTAATCAGCGTGGTATGATGAATCCTTCTTCCCAGATTAAAGAAAGTCATGATATGGTGAAGATGAACTTTATGATTTTAAAATAAACATGAAAAAAACTATTTGGATCTGTCTCTTTTTTATCATTTACTTTGGTTGTCAAGAAACGAAAGTTGCACCTTCCACCCCATTTCGAGAATGGCTCAAACCCAACGGAAAGCTTAAGGTTCTTTCTACAACTGAAATCATTGGTGATTTCGTAAAAAGAATAGGAGGGGAGCATATCGATCACTTAAATCTGATAGAAGGTGACATCGATCCTCACTCTTATGAGCTCGTTAAAGGAGACGATGAGAAATTAGAATGCGCTCAAATCGTTTTTTGTAATGGCCTTGGGCTTGAACATGGGGCTAGTTTACAAAGAAGATTACAGTTGCACTCCAAAACTGTTGCCGTAGGTACAGAAATTGAAAAAAGATATCCTGAGATGATTCTAAAACAGCATCATCAAGTTGACCCCCATATTTGGATGGATCCTTCTATCTGGGTTAAAAGTATAGATTTTATTGTTTCAGCGCTCAGTGATTTAGACCCTAACAGGTCTGTTTATTTTTCTTCTAAAGGTTATGAATTAAAAGTTTTGATTGAAACCTTGGATAAGGATTTGCAAGCACTATTTGATCAGATACAGCCCCAAAAAAGATATTTAGTCACTAGCCATGATGCCTTTAATTACTTCACAAGAAGATATCTAGCGACGGAAGAAGAAAAATCGTCCGCTAATTGGAGGCAACGTTGTATAGCTCCAGAAGGACTCGCCCCAGAAGGGCAATTGAGTATTGCTGATATGCAAAACGTGCTTGATAAGATTGAACTCTACAATATTGGTGTCCTTTTTTTTGAATCGAATATCAACCCTGATTGTCTAAAAAAAATGGTGTCTATTTGTAGAGAAAAAAAACTTAAAGTGAGATTGTCAGAGTTTCCTTTGTACTCAGATACAATCGGACACGATTCGGGGATGGCTCATAATTATGAACAAATGATTCGATATAATGCTCATTTGATGGTTAAGGAGTGGCAGAATGATTGATGATTATATTTTATCTGTAAAATCTTTGGCTGTTGTCTATCAAAAAAATATAGTATTAGACGATTTAACTTTTGAAGTTCCTCGTCACACAATCACTGGTATTATAGGTCCTAACGGGGCTGGTAAAAGCACTTTTTTAAAAGCGGCTATGGGATTTGTGAAGCCTTTGGCAGGTTCTATTTTATTTGATGGTTTGTCAGTTTCTAAATATAGAAAAAAAATTGCTTACGTTCCTCAACGTTCAGCGATTGATTGGGATTTCCCAATCAATGTTTTTGAGGTTGTGAAAATGGGCTTGTATCCCAAAATGAAGTTTTTTTCTTTTTGTAGACCTTCTGATAAAAAAGCTATATGGGAGGCTTTAGATCAGGTAGGAATGACAGCCTACGCTCAAAGGCATATTTCTGAATTATCTTCTGGCCAACAACAAAGGGTCTTTATAGCTAGAGCTCTTTTACAAAATGCGGATATTTATTTATTAGATGAGCCGTTCACGGGAGTTGATATGGCTACTGAAAAGGATATCATGGGAATTTTAAAAAATCTTAAACAAGCGGGTAAAACGATTTTTATCGTTCATCACGATCTGAATTGTGTAACCGATTATTTTGATTGGCTTGTTGTTCTTAACAAGAAACTGATTGGTTCTGGTTCTGTCAGCGATGTTTTTACAGATGATATTCTTAAAAAAGCGTATGGTAGAAGTATTTTTTATCTAAACCATCCAAATTCAATAAAATAAAAATGAGCGTAGACTTACTCAGTTTTTTTACAGACCCCCTTTTTAGAGGTCCTATTTTAGCTAGCATGTTTATGTGTTTAACGGCTTCTTTAATTGGAGTATTAGTTTTTTTAAGAGGAAGATCTTTAATAGGGGAGTCTTTATCTCATGCTAGTTATCCAGGTGTCGTTCTAGCGGCGACTATCTTATCTAGCTTTAAGGGACTCTCATTTAATCAAGGTATTTTCTGGATGTTTACAGGGGCGGGGCTTTCAGCTTTTTTAGGCTTTGTTCTAATTAAACGGCTTGAAAAATTGAACGTCTACACAGACGCTGCTTTATGTTTCATTTTATCTGTATTTTTCGGATTTGGTGTTCTCCTTTCAAGCCGTTTGCAATTTTTAAATAGTTATTGGTACAAACAAAGTCAAACAATTATTTTTGGCCAAACAGCCACAATGGGAGATTGGTATATCTTTGTGTACGCGATTCTTAGTTGTTTGGTTATTTCTTTTATATTAATCTTTTTTAAAAGTATTAAATTATTTTACTTTGATCCTTGTTTTGCTAAAAGTATTGGCTTCAAGCATCGTCTTTTTGATCATCTCAATCTTTTTTTATTGCTCCTTGCTATTTGCGTGGGTATGAAAAGCGTTGGTGTTGTTTTGATGTCTGGAATGCTTATTGCACCTTGTATCGCTGCTAAACAATTCACCAATAAATTATCTATCTTATTTTTTTTGACGGCTTTGATCGCTCTAATAAGCGCTTTCTTGGGAAATTACTTGTCTCTGATGTTGCCTGTATGGCTTGCAAAAGACAGTGTATCTAAAATATCTTTACCGACAGGGCCCATGATCCTTCTTGTCGCTTCTTCTTTTTGTTTTATCGGTTTCATTTTAAACCCTAGATCTGGGTTGCTTAAAAACTGGTTTTCTTACAATCATTTGAAAATTCATTATTTGAAAAAAATAATCATCAAAAACTTGTATATCAAAGGCCCTCAAGGGATAAGAAAGCTTAATCAAAATCTAGGGATTTCTTATTTTTTTTTAGCCATCACTGCGGCTTATTTAATCACAAAGAAAGACCTTTTTAGTGATCTAAATGGACGTTTGGATTTAACAGAAAAAGGGCGAGAATCGATGAAGCGTTTTTTTGAAAATTAGTTAGCTGTAAGGAGTGTTGATATGCTTAATCCTTATTGGGATAAAACGTTTTTTGGTTTTTGTCGTTTATTTGCGATTCGTTTGATGCAATTTATTCGAAACGATCTATCATTATCCGATCTAGCTACTGATGAGATTCAGGTGGCTATTCTTATTCTTATTTCTTTTTCTAGCGCTCTTTTAGGCTCTTTTTTAGTGATCAAAAAAATGACGATGCTGGCCAATTCTTTATCCCATACAGTTTTGTTAGGAATCGTCTGTGCTTTTGTTTTGATAAGATCAAAAAATGAATACTTTGTTGAAATTTCTTTAAATTTTGAAATTTTGTTGTTAGCCGCTATTTTGAGCGGGTTCATAACCACTTTGCTAATACAGTTGCTAACTCACATCGTCAAACTAAAGGAAGATGCTAGTACGGGCTTAGTCTTTACGACTTTATTCGCTCTTGGTGTCGTATTGGCTTCTACTTTAACTCGTAGCAGTCATATCGGTATTGAAGCTGTCATGGGGCATATCGACGCGTTACATTTTTCCGATTTAAAGCTTGTTTTTTTTGTAGCTCTTTTAAACACTCTGATTTTTGGTTTATTTTTTAATCAATTTAAAATGACTTCTTTTGATCCTTTACTTTCAAAAAATCTAGGTGTGTCTCCTCATTTTTTTAATTATCTTTTGATGATCCTTGTCTCGATGACGGTGATTGCTTCTTTTAGAGCCGTTGGTGTCCTTTTGGTTTTAGCTTTTTTAGTAGGTCCTGTCTTATTTGCTCAATTATTCACCAAAAAGTTACTTAATCTTATTTTAATAGCCTGTAGCACAGCTATTTGTATTTCTTTTGTAGGGGTCGCTTTATCCAGACACTGTTTATCGGTTTATAATCTGGCTATATCAACATCTGGATTAATAGCCTCTTTGATAGGTTTAGTTTATTTTATAGCTGCTATCTTAAAAAGAGGCAGCCGTGTTGTATTCCGAAGGTAAGACGATTTAAAGACGGCAATTTAAGGCTATGTTTTTAAATAAACAACAAATATTTAGTTAAGTCGTATTAATAGACATATTTCTAAATTCTTGCTTTTAGCTTTTTCTTCCCTTGTTATTTATTGATAAATACTCTTTTTAGGATTATCCTAAAGAAATAGTTTGCGAAATTAAGGATTCCTTTCAAACCTATATAAAAGGTGCTTATGCTATTCAGTTTTTTACATGTTTTTTTGGCTATATTAGGCTTGAGTTTTTTGGTGTTTATACACGAATTTGGCCACTATTATATGGCCTTAAGGGTTGGTATGAAGGTGGAGGCTTTTTCTGTAGGGTTTGGTAAACCTATTTACTCTTTCCAAAGAAATGGGGTCAGTTGGCGCATTTGTTGGATACCTTTTGGGGGCTACGTTAAAATCAAAGGAATGGAAAAAAGTGAATCCTCTTCCCAGGAAGAGGGGGATTTTTATACAAAGAAACCCTTAGATCGGATCAAAGTGGCCTTTGCAGGTCCTTTTGTTAATTTTTTATTTTCTTTGTGTATTTTTTCTGTTTTATGGTTTAGTGGGGGACGTCTTAAAAATTTTGCAGAGCACACTAAACTGATTGGATGGATTGATCCCTCATCAGAGCTTTATCAAAACGGAGTCAGACCCGGTGATGAGGTGAGTTCTTACGGAGGTGTAACTGTTAATGGTTATGTCGACATCCTCACTCAGTCAGCTATGAATCATGACCAGATTGAAATTAAAGGTCTTAAAAAAGACTATTTCCTTCAATTAAACACCCCCTACACATACACCCTTCCAGTTTACCAGGCATCGGCTTTCTATCGTCATCATCTATCGACTGTAGGGATCATGTCTCCAGCTTCCTATCTCCTTTATCGTCAGTCAGTCACTCCCCAAGAGTCTCCTATCATGTCTAGTGAAATTGTAGAAGGGGATCGAATCATTTGGATGGATGGAGAAATGGTTTTTTCTCAACCTCAACTCAGTTCAATTGTTAATCGCAATCAAGTTTTCTTGACTATAAGAAGAGAAGGCCAGGTCCTACAGCTTCCTATTAAAAGGGTGACTATCTCTGATTTAAGGCTAACGAATGAGCAAAAAGGCGAGTTTGATGATTGGCAAAATGAGATCGGTTTGAATAAGAAACTTAATCACCTTTATTTCATTCCTTTTTCTTTATCCCCTTATGCTGTTGTGGAATCAACCATCCCTTTGTTGACCGAAATAGCGTCGGATTCGAATTTCACAAACACCTTACAGAAAGGTGACCAGATATTAGCTGTAGATGGGACACAAATTTCCACTGCTTTTGAATTTTTAAAACATATTCAAGATAGAAAAGTTCAGATCATTGTTCAGAGAGGAAACTCTTGGGATCCTATTGATTGGCAAGAAGCTGATGAAAGATTTTTTGAGGATATTAATTGGAAAGATTTACAGAAAATGATCAATTCTATAGGTTCTGAGCGCTTGATCATTTCGAGTGGTGATTTACATCTTCTTCAACCGGTAAAACCCATTCAATTAAACCAATTCCCATCTGAAGCTGTACAGAAACAGTTATCTGTTTTGCTCGCCAAAGAGAAAGAAAAGATTGAAAAATTAGATAAGCCTGATGAAAAGCTAAAGGCTCTTTCTTCACTAGAAGCCTCCCAAAAAAAATTAATTTTAGGTTTTCAAGCTGTTGATAGACAGGTTAAATATAACCCTTCTCCTTTTGTTCTGATAAAGCATACTTTTAAACAAACGATTCGCACCTTAAAAGACCTTGTCCTTGGAAATTTACATCCCAAATGGATGCAAGGACCTGTAGGGATTGTTCAGGTGATGCATCACGGTTGGAATTTAGGGATAAAGGAAGCTTGTTTTTGGTTAGCTATGATCAGCTTAAATTTGGGTATCTTTAACTTAATCCCGTTACCTGTATTAGATGGAGGTCACATTGGCTTTAGCCTTTGGGAACAAGTGACAAAGAAGCCTGTTAGCGCAAGAGCTATGGAAAAAGTGATCATACCCTTTATTGTCATTTTTATTCTTTTCTTTTTATATGTCACTTACAATGACATAGGTCGTCTTTTCCACTCGCTCATTAAATGACACCTTCACTTTAAGCTTTTTGCTTTCCGAGGTAAAGAGCTTAATCATTTTATGAGGAAATAAAGTAGGTTTGTGTACTACAGTTTAAAAGATTAACCAGAATCAAGCCGAAAAACTGTTCCTCAAATATCCCATCCCTTATCACGCTTATCTGCCTTTAGGCTAAAACTACAGATCAAGTAAGAGCCTTTTCATTAGACCTCTTGCATAACTTTAGCAATAGTGTTTAAGTATTCTGTGATTAAGCAGAGTTAAGCACTTTACATTCAAAAAGATGTTAAAAAGCCTTAAAGAAAGTGAAGCTAAGAAAAAAGCAAGAGAAAAAAAACTAATGGGCTTCCGATGAAAGAAAGACTATTAATGGCTTTAGATTACTTAAGAGAGTATCAAACATATTTTCATTTGGCGTTTTCATATGGGATATCAGAAAGCAGCTGTTGTAAAAATATCAAACGGATAGAAGATACTTTAATCAAGCAGCCTGATTTTGCTTTGGCGGAAGACGCTAAAGAAAAGTGAGATAAAATATGAGACTATATCAATAGATGCAAAAAAGACGCCCATAGAGGGTCATATGCACAGCTTTTACAAATGGTAAGCGACATGACGTTAGGCTATTCAAATAATCGAGAATAGACTTCTTTCGAAATTCATTACGGCAACTCTAAATTATGTATCCCCGCAAT
>JBMLRQ010000030.1:0-47566 GCA_049240945.1 Rhabdochlamydiaceae bacterium | reverse complement strand
ATAGTGATAAAGCAGTGAGTGAATTGAACGCCGCTAAATCTGAGCTTGAAGAGCAGTTAAAGGCTAGGGTGGAAGATATTCAAAAATTGACAGATCAAAATCATTTATTAAACAAAGATTTGAATAAAATTATCGGAGTCTTGAAAAAAGAGTTCCCTGAGGAAATAGAAGCTATGCTAAAGACAGAAGGTTTAGCCGAGGTTATTATTTCTGTTTGGGAATACGTGTGTCGTTTGGCCCAGGGACATTACGAAAGAACATTGGAATTAGAAAATGTTAATCAGCTGGCCCAGGAGCGTTCCCAAATAATATTAGAACTAGAACGCACTAATCAAAGGAAAACCCTAAAGATTGAACAACAAAAAAAAGAGTTAAGAAGATTAAATTACCAGATTCTAAAAGCAGAAGATTCTAAAGAATATCTGAAAACCGGTATTAAGAGAATATTAATAAGCAAAAATCAGTCTTCACGTATTATATCTCATCTTCGTACGAGTATAATTGGCCTAGATCAAAAGTTGAATCGAAAAAAATGTTCTTCTCCTAATCAAAGTTTGAACATATCCAATTTATTTAGTCCCGCTTCTTTTGAAAGTCCTATTAAGGATAGCTCAAGTGGTCAAATATTTTCAGTCAATCAGATTAGTTCGAGTAGACAGTTATTTTCACCTGATAGGAGTAGTTCGAGTAGCCAGATACTGTCACCGGGTTGTAAAGGATCATTATAATCTATAGATTGGAAATGATGGCCGATGCTTAAAATATATTCAGAATTATTAATTCCTCAGGATGCTCATTACACTGGTTTATGCTTTCGAGAATCTGAAATATTGCTAGCATCGAACCAGAAACTAAAAAGCTTAGCTTACTTAGTAGCTGGAAGTGTTTTATCTGTTTTTAACGCTTTTTTCTACACTTTTTGCATGGGGGCTAGAGGGTTTTATAATATTGCGTTTGATATTGATAAATTGGCGGATCAGATAGAATCTGATTTTATAAAAATCATTCAAAGTTTAGTTTTTCCTTTCTTTTCTTTGATCTTGGGATCGGCAACTTTAGTTGGTAAAGATTTATTCAAAACAAATGATCAGGTAAACCCTTCTAGCATAAAAAATCCAATAACAAATAAAGCTCTACCTCTCTCCGATCAAGAACATAAAAAACAGATCACTTTAACTGGGCCCAATACAGAAAGAAGGGAGAGGCCAAACAATAACGCTATTTCAGCAAGCAAAAGATGGATAGATGATAATTATCATGACGCCATCTTTCCGGAACATGATCCTCGCTTAGCAAATAATAAGCAGACTATGCAATCATCTCTTAAACACAAAAAAATAAAAATCCAAAATTATGATAAACAGAAGAAAGAATCCTTAAAAAATGATCAGCCTGTACCTGTTTCTTTATCGTCTGAAGTAGATTCCTCTCATCTTTCTGAGACAAATATTGTTGATGAGATGGATATCTCGCCTAAAAGACCTCTTTCTTTGGAAGAACAAAAAGAAGCCAATGATGACACTCTGATCGGGCAGAGCAATCATTCATTGGATTCTGCAGCCGAAAATGGGAGTTTTTCAGGCTTTTCAGCCTTTATGCAAAATTATCATGCAGAGTTTGAAGAACTTTTAGAAGATGATAAGGCTGAAGCTGTTTCTTTATCGTCTGAAGTAGATTCCTCTCATCTTTCTGAGACAAATATTGTTGATGAGATGGATATCTCGCCTAAAAGACCTCTTTCTTTTAAAGAACAAAAAGAAGCCAGTGATGACACTCTGATCGAACAGAAAGATGATTCATTGAATCCTTTACCAGGCAAAATAAGTTCTTCTAGCTTCTCATCTTTTATGGAAAATTATGATAAAGAGGTCGAAAAACCATTAAAAAATCCTAACAATCTGTCATCATCATCCACCGAAGCAGACTATTTGGGGTTGAAAGACTATTTGGGGTTTAATGATCCAGATGCCAAGCTGAAAGAAGAGAAATATACATCAATTCTTCTATGCTATCGTCAGAAGTTAGTAGAAAATAATGTCATAGAAGAGGTGAATTTAGAAATACCAAGGTCTTCAGAGCAAAACATAGATTTACAACCTGTTGCCGGTATGCTAAGCAAGCTTTTTGATTTTTTAGATAAAGTTGTTAAAGAAAACGGTGATTCCCACAGGCACTATTATTATGAGTATGTTTGGTTGCTTAGAGAGATCATCGATAGCCATAACAAGATGGATGCTGACAAAATTGAACTTCTTAAACCTATTGTTGATAAAATATGTTTCTTCCGTTTTGTCCCCGGAACTATATGGCCTTATTTAAAACGGATTGTTGATGCTAGTTTAGCTAGTCATGCAGAGCCTCTAAATCAGCATTCTTTCCCTAAGGCACTGGCCATATGTAATCAAATAATTTCACGTTCCAATAAACTCAAAAAACCTGTCTTAACTTTAGCTTTACAAAAAGGGAGAGGGGCTCTTTCCATACAAGATTTTGGTTTGCAAAATACCCCTCATGTCAGAGAAGTTCAAGTTTATGCTAAAGATGGTGTTAGCTTTAATGTCAACTATTTGCGTCATTCGACCCCTCACCTTCCTGGAAGCCTCATCAAAACTATGTTGGGATATGATACAGGGGAGGTCGTTGCACCCGATTATAAACGCTTTATAGAGCATGCGCTAAAAAATCAGCAATCTGTTTTATATGTCATTCATCAAAATCGCATTAAATTACACTCTATTGAGAATGAAACGACAAGAGTAAAGACTTTAGAGTCTTTACAAGACGAATACAAGAATTTTCACGCCTTTTGTCAGCCGATGGACGGATATTTATTTAAGTTAAAAATAATTGATATTAAAGAATTTAAAGATGAAATTTTGGCAAACTTTATCGAAGGCACCCATGGTTGTTCGTTACCTAAATGCTTAACTGATAACGACGATTATAAGCAACGTGTATTATCCTATATTCTGGACGAAGTTCATGATATTTTTTTCAATAAAGCAACCTGTTTCGATGAAAAATACCATCAAAAAGCAAAGATGATTTTTCTTCTTTTATTTTATGTCTTTCAAAGAGTGGATTTAAAATTTCGTCTTTCTAAAGAAGGTTTCCCGGTTACTTACTATACGACAGCTTGTAAAGATTTCTTGGATCGAGGTGGGGTTATGGCTTTGATCGAAGATGTTTTACAAGATTATATTTTAGGAAATCAGGATAAGGAAGAAAGGATAAAAGAAAACTTCTATAATATATTAGGTCCTCCTATCTTAGTCAAAAAGCAAGCTGTTATTCAACACAGGCTCATGGATGGTGTGATGGTTATTTCTTATCTTGATGAATGTTTCCACAACGATAAGGATCGGTATAACAAAATAAAAGGCTATAATTTTGGTAAAATAGACGGAAAAGATTGGCGTTTGACAAACACTATAGTTGATAAAAACTGAATTTTTGGTTTTTATTTATATATATTTTTTAGCTTTTTTATGTTTAAATACTCTTTATCTATGATTTTTTTATATTCTTGGTTTTGAGTGAAAAATAGTTGTCTTAATCCCTACTGTATAGATGAGGATAGGATCCCAGAACATGTTGCCATTATTATGGACGGGAATAGACGATGGGCTAGAAAACATCGACTTCCCTCATATATGGGGCATTGGGAAGGGGCTGACGTCGTCAATAAGATATTGAAGGTGTCTGCCGATTTAGGCATAAAAATTTTAACCCTTTATGCTTTTTCCACTGAAAATTGGAACAGATCTAAAGAAGAAGTCAACAATTT
This sequence comes from Rhabdochlamydiaceae bacterium, assembly GCA_049240945.1. Classification (GTDB taxonomy): domain Bacteria; phylum Chlamydiota; class Chlamydiia; order Chlamydiales; family Rhabdochlamydiaceae; genus JBMLRQ01. Next base: position 43,779 of record JBMLRQ010000030.1, on the reverse strand, counting down.
GATGTTTCTTCTCACTCACTATTTAAATTACCAAAAAAATATAATGTTGGCGAATGGAGTTAAGTTGAGCGTGATTGGTGATAGGGAACCTCTTTCAGCAAATTTAAAAAAAAGTATTTTAGATTGTGAACAAACGACTCAATATGGAGGAAAAATAGAATTAGTTTTGGCTTTGAATTATGGTGGGCGAAACGATTTGAAAAGAGCCTTTGTAAGGATGATAGATGATTGTGAGAAGGGGGTTTTAAAGAAAGAAGATCTTTCAGAAAAAATCATCAGCGGCTATCTTGATACTTGTAGATGGAAAGATCCAGACCTTTTAATCCGTACAAGTGGTGAAAAAAGATTGAGTAATTTTTTACTTTGGCAAATCTCATATACAGAGATTTATATGACAGATTTACTGTGGCCTGAATTCAATGAGGAAGAGTTAAGAAAAGCAATTTTGGACTATCAAAAAAGAGACCGGCGTGTAGGAGGGAAATGAAAAACAAAAATTTGTATGACTTGAAAAAAAGATTGGTCATGGCCTTTGTGAGTATATTTACGGTTTTGGGACTTATTATTTATTCAGATTATGGGATCATGCCCTGGTTTGTATGTTTAGTGATCATGAGTCTAGCAAGTATCGCTCTCTCAGAATATAGTCATTTTTGTCGCTACCAAGGGATTGTTCTTTCTAAGAAAAATTTAATGATTTTTAGTTCTCTGTACATTTTTTCATCCTACTTTAGTACTTTGTATATTCTTCCGGATATCACTTTAACGGTTATTTCAGCTGCTTTTATATTTGTTTCCTTCTTATCTCATTTTGGTTCTTCTGTTAATGCGATTAAAGATGTGGCTTGTTCTATTTTTGCGTTTTTCTACATTACGGTTCCTTTAAGTTTTTTATTGCAAATTTTATTTTTAAAAGAAGAAGCTGCTTTTATCAATTATTTCGATCAAGATGGTCGCTTTTGGATTGTTTACTTACTGTTGATCACTAAAGTTACTGACGCTGGTGCTTATTTCGTGGGGCGTTTGTTTGGAAAAAGATCTTTAGCTATCAATATCAGTCCTAATAAAACCTGGGAAGGTGCTGTAGGTGGAATAGTCATAGCTATTCTAACAAGTATTTTATTTAGCTTGTGGGCTTCTTATTATGCTGATTTTTATTTTGAAATGAATTTGTTAACATCTGCTATTTTAGGTCTTTTCTTGGGTGTTTTAGGACAGCTAGGTGATCTTGCAGAGTCTTTATTAAAAAGAGATGCTGACGTAAAAGATAGTAATAAAATACCTGGATTGGGCGGGGTGCTAGACATGATCGATTCTCTGCTATTTACCGCTCCTGTTATATATATTTTTTTAAGGATTTAAGATCATGATTATCACCATTGATGGTCCGGCGGGTACAGGAAAATCCTCTGTTGCTAAAAAAATTGCTGAACTAATAGGTTATGAATACTTTGATACAGGCGCTATGTATCGTTGTGTCGCTTGGTTTTTCTTGAAAAAAAATTGTGATTTATCGAGTGAACATCTTATATTTGAGCTGATGGAGCATTTTAATCTAGAGATTGTCAGTTCATCCCAATCTAAGCGATATATTGTTAATCAACAAGATGTCACAGATTTAATTAGAACGGAAGTTGTTAATAAACACGTATCTCAAGTGGCAGCTATATCTTGTGTTAGATCTAAACTAACGAACATACAAAAGAAATATGCATCAGGAAGAAATGCTGTTTTCGAAGGGAGAGATATGGGGTCGGTTGTTTTTCCTGAGGCCGATTTTAAGTTCTTTCTAACAGCTTCTCCTGAAATTAGGGCCGATCGTCGTTGGAAAGAATCGCAAGAGACGCTTGATTATCAAACAGTTTTAACACAAATTTTAAATAGAGATTTAGCTGATTCTTCAAGACAAATAGCTCCTTTATCTCCACCTAAAAAGTGCAAGATCATCGATACTTCTGGCTTGAAGCTAGAGGAAGTGGTTACTACAATACTGAAATATTTACAAGGCGGTCCTAAAAAACGTTTCTCTAGTTGGCTATACAGGATTAGTTCTAATTTTATTTTTTGGATCCTCAAAATACTGTACAAATATGAGTGTTATGAAGCTTCCCAGACTTATGATGGAGGGGCTTTTATTGCCGCTAATCATACCTCTTTTCTAGATCCTATGATAATAGGCGCGAGTTACTCAGAAGAAGTGAACTTTTTAGCTCGAGAGTCACTCTTTAAAAATCCTCTTTTTGGCGGTCTTATTTCGCGCTTGGGAGCTCATCCAATTAACAGGTCACAGTTAGATAAAAGTACCTTTAAACTGATTGAGCATCTTTTATCTAAAAGAAAGAAAATCATTATTTTCCCTGAAGGAACCCGATCACCTACAGGAGAATTACAGAAAGCTAAAGCGGGATTAGGCGTCTTGCTAAGCTTAACTAAAACAGCTGTCATTCCGGTTTATATAAAAGGACCGTATGATATATGGAATACACACATGAAAAAGCCTAGATTAAAAGGGAAAATCGTATCCGTTTGGGGATCTCCTTTGTTATGGTCTGATTTTGCTCATTTAGAAAAGAAAAAAGCTCAAGAAGCTATTATTCATGAATGGGAGGCAGCGATTTCTCGTTTAAAAGACTGGTATGAAAAAGGAGCTGAAGGAAGCCCTCCTTAAAGTTGAATGATTTGGTTTTTTATGCAAATATATATTAGTTTAATCTAATATAGTGAGAATATAGTACATTTTTAGGAGGTTGTTGATGAGTAGTTCTGAAGTTAAAACGGTTTCTCAGGAAGAGTTTAAGAACCATATAGCGGTTGGTTCATTTTTAGTCGATTTTTATGCTGATTGGTGTGGCCCTTGTCGGATGCTAGCGCCTGTATTGTCGCAGGTGGCCAAAGAGATGTCTAATGAATTGAGCGTTGTAAAAATCAACGTAGATGATGCTCAAGAATTATCTTCTCAGCTTGGTATCAGCTCTATACCAACTGTCATTTTTTTCAAAAATGGAGAAGAAAGAGGGCGTTTTGTAGGCGTTAAAGATGTCGAAGGGATCAAGAAATTTGTAGGTTCTTCTATCTAATACGAGCGGCTATGGCGGAACTGGTAGACGCGCTAGATTCAGGTTCTAGTCGACGCAAGTCGGTGGATGTTCGAGTCATCTTAGCCGCATTTCTTTAGATCTCATTTTTTCAAAATATCACTGATAATGCTCCATCGTTCTTCAGATGGAGCTATTATATTCACTTTGCCTTCTATCCATATCTTGCTTTGTTGTTGTATGAATCCTGTTGATTTTTTCAGATCCAGCCATCGATTGATGAATTCTATAAATTTATTTGAATGGGGAGCGACAGCATAACTAAATAAAATATCTCCGAACGGGGGTTCTAAGTTCATCATGTATAAGCCAGAATGATTAGTTAACCAAGCTGTTGCTTGCGTTTTGCTCCAGAGCAAAATATCATTTGGCCCTGCTAGGCGAGAAAAATCTTCATAGACGTCAATAAGCACGATCTGGTTATTTTTAAATAAAATATGGGCAAATATATCAAAGCAACTGTCTTTTAAAGCCCATATTTTGATTTCTCGGTTCTGATCAATGATGGCCAAGTCATTGATATATTTTTTCTTTTGGTTTTTAGTCAAAAAAACATATTGACTACTCATATAGTGCTGGCTAAAAGTCATATTTAACAATCGATCTTCCGTTACGTTCAGTCCACTCATGATGATATCATAGTACCCTTTGGTGAGATCTTCTGGCATATATTTAAGATCCAATGGAACAAACTCGAGATCACATTTCAAATCTTTAGCCATTTCTCTTGCGAGTATCATGTCGTATCCAACCAGCTGATTATGTTGGTTATAAAAACAAAATGGAGGGATCTCTTTGCAATAGCCGACTCTAAGCACAGAGGTGCGACGAATCCTATCTAGGGCATCTTCTTTTTCATCAATTAATCTTAAAGGCACCTCATCTCTATGATGGTAGATAATGGGGTTTGAGGATGTGGGAACTTCAATTTGATAAATATTTTTGTTTGTATTTTTTATGGGAGGAAAGGGATCAAAAATCTTGATGAGGCTACAGATCAGAATAGGAGGAATAATAGTAAGGATCAATTTCAATAGACAACGACTCCATTTAAATTGAATTAATTTATAACTAGCGAAAGTCATGAAGAGGGAAATAGTGGTGATTTGCATTGTTGAAAGCATAGACTGGAAGCCTGCCGTAAAAGGAGTGATCGTTAAAAACAAATTAATGTTGTCTTGAGGAAGAGCTAAAGACTCTGAGATAAATGACAAGCTATTGATAGTTGACCCTAAGCCTACCGATCCTAAGCCTGTTAAGATGATGGTAGCGAAAATTTTTAAGTGGTCGAATAAGTGCAAAGGTATCTGATAAAAGGTGGATGAAAAAAGAATGAAAAGAATAAGAAAAAGAGATCCTAAAGGGATATTAAAGATGATAGAAACTGTTCCTTGTATTTGATGTTTGACATGCTCTTCTTCTTTTATCATGGTTTTAACATGCTGGTATATGGTATCCATGATAAAGGGTAGACAAACAATGACCACGTTAGTCGTATAAGCGAGTAATAAAATAGGCAAACAGCTTTTTATCCAACGTATAGTGGATATGTTGGTGAAAATTGACACCAATCTAGGAAATATCCAAAAAGTCAGTAATAAAGACCCTATGGTATACAAGATAACATACGTAACCACTTGTTTTATTGTGCTAAGTTCTACGGTTCCGACTTGATAAGCGATAATCATGAATGTTCCGTAAGGCGTGATTTTGCTTATCCAAGATGTTAATAACGAAAGAGATTCAACAAAAGTTTTCATAAAAGACATGGTAGTGGCTTTTTCTTTTATGAACATAAAACTCACGCCAACCAATAAAGAAAAAATAACAACGGGAGGAACTAAATTATTTGTTAAAGCATAAAAAATATTTTCTGGAATAAGCAATGAAGAGAAATTTAATGGATGTGAGGAGGCTGCGATGTAATTAGCCGATGCGCCAGTGGTTTCTGTCGGGAAAATTGCATAAAGAAGATAAATCATGCTTAAATTCAAAGACCATATGACCAACAAAAAGATCGATCCTTTTTTTAGCATTTGTTTAGCTTGTAGTAACTGAAGCTCTCCTATACCGTAAATGATAGAGGTCATAAGATAAGGTAAGATAGTGATTTTTAAAATCATGATATAGGTGTCTATAGATGATTTTAAAAAGCTGAGATAATTGCCGAAAAAAAAACCGAAGAAGATACCCAAAAAGGTAGCCAGCATCATCTGCAGAAAGAAAGAATTTTGAGATTTAATGTTCATGAAAAATTAAAATTGAAAACTTCGTTGTCGTAAAGATTCATATAGCACGATGGCTACACTATTTGCAAGATTTAGACATCTTGCATCGGCTTTCATGGGAATGGTATAAAATTTTTCTGGATATTTCTCTAATAAATGAACTGGTAATCCTTTAGTTTCCGAACCAAATATAAACAGATCTTGTTCAGTATAAGAAATATCTGTATAAGGTTTTTTAGCATGGCTAGAGAAAAAATAAAAAGGACGCGTAGAGGAGAGTAGAAAAGAATCTATATCATCTATGAAATGAACATTAACACCTTCCCAATAGTCCAAGCCGGCTCTTCTTAGCATTTTATTAGATGTGCTGAATCCGAGAGGTCTGACTAGATAAAGGTCTGTGTTGGTTACACTACATGTTCGGACAATATTTCCTGTATTTTGAGGGATCTCAGGCTGAAAAAGAACAATCCCTCTATTCGGCTGCTTGCTTTCCATTTTGATTTTAGTTTTTCAGTTTTTACTATTTGGCTCTACGTCTTTGGATATGTTTTCGTTTAAGTTTGTTTCATCTGAGGTGGGGGCCTGGATTTTCTGGAGAGAGTCAGTTTTTATGCATTCAACTTCAAAAGTTAAGAGACTGTTAGGGATAAAAAAATCATTTTCTCCATAAGCTAGATCAGGATGAATATAGATTTTTCTTTTTTCTCCTTCTTTCATTCCTATAAGCCCTTGTTTTAAACCAGGGATTGTTTGGTCTAAACAGATGCTTTCTTCTTTCCCATCACCAAATAAACGGCCATCTAGATAAAATCCTTTATAATTCAAGACAGGATTTGAGTGGTCTGATATAGAAGGACCGGCTCCTTCCTTTTCTATAAAGAATTGAATCTTATTGTTTGCAATTGAATGAATATCACTCTTACTTTGATTTTCTTTTAAAAAGTTCTCTGCATTCTTAAGATTGAGAAGAGATTTTTCTTTTAGAGCTGTTTCTTGAGCAACTGAGATAGCTTGTACACATTCAGACTCATTCATAGGGGCCGGATGTCCTTCAGAAAAGTTTTTAATGCCCTGTATTAAAGATTCCATATTGAAATCAAAGCCGATATTAATGATATTTTTGCCGATTAAATGACCGAAAGATTCAGATATTTTGGCGATGTCTAATTTTGCATCTTTTAGATTAACAGATATTTCTTGTTCTTCGTTATGCCCTTCTTGAGGATTGTCAGCAGACAAGAAAGCAAAAGCGGCTATGACATGAAAAAAGGCGAATAAATTAATTAATTTAATTTGTTTCATAGAACTCCAATTATAGAAAAATAACGAATAAGAATCTGTTTATAATTCATGATTATTAAGTAAGCAATTTATACAGTTTTTTATTTATCTCCAAGTGATTTTTTGGGATTTGGAGGCGATCTCTAGTTCTTGTAATTGTTGAACTTTTACTTCTGAGGGAGCCTCCAGCATAAGGTCACTAGCTTTTTGCGTTTTAGGAAAGGCGATGACATCTCGGATATTTTCTGTTTTTGTTAAAATCATAATCAATCGATCTAATCCCAAAGCTAATCCTAAATGAGGAGGTGTTCCGAAATTTAAAGCGTCAACAAAGAATCCGAATTTTTCTTGAATTTCATCCTGCGTCAAAGATAACGTTTCAAAAATAGCTTTTTGTAAATCCCCTTGATGGATTCTTTGAGACCCTCCCCCTATTTCATAACCGTTCAAAACTAGGTCATAAGCTTGAGCTCTCATTTTTAATGGCTCTGTTTTCATTAAATGTAAATCTTCGAAATGAGGTGATGTAAAGGGATGATGTTCACTCTCTAATTTATTTTCTTCCTCATTGAATTTGAACATAGGGAATTCGGTAACCCATAGGAAAGATAGCTTGTTAGGGTCTAAGAGGTTTTGCTGTTTGGCAACATGTCTTCTTAAATGATCGAGAGCTTGGTTAACTTTGCCATCTGTATCTGCCGCTACTAAAATAAGATCGCCATCCAAGGCGTTCATTCGCTTCCCAATATCTTCTAATAAAGATGGGGTGACGAATTTAAGAAGGTTGGATGACCAGCCTTCGTGATTTTTTCTAAACCAGGATAAACCTTTTAATCCAAATTGATTGACAAATGCGGTCAGCTTTTCAATCTCTTTACGGGAAATACCTTCTGCATTTTTTATACAAAGAGCTTTGATGCACCCTTTATTTTGCAGAACCTGGGCAAACGTTTCAAAAGTCGTATCAGTAAATAAGTCATCAAGACGAATCAGTGGCATTTCGAAACGTAAATCTGGTCGGTCTGTTCCATATTTTTCTATACACTCTTTGTAAGGAAGCCTAGGAAAGTGAAAATCATCATTTATCCCCCAAACAGAAACAAAAATAGTTTTAATCAAAGTTTCGACCAAAGACATGAGGTCTTCAGGGTAAGAAAAGCTCATCTCTATATCTATTTGCGTGAATTCGGGTTGTCTATCTGCTCTTAAGTCCTCATCTCTAAAGCAAGTAGCGATTTGGAAGTAACGGTCCATACCTCCCATCATTAACAATTGTTTGAAGATTTGAGGGGACTGAGGTAAGGCAAAGAAATTTCCTGGATATACACGGGAAGGAACTAAATAATCTCTTGCTCCTTCGGGGGTGGATTTAGCTAAGATAGGTGTGGTGATTTCTAAAAACCCATTTTGATCCATGTATTTTCTGACGATCATCATCACTTGATGTCTGATCACCATATTACGACTTAATCGACGGGATCTTAGATCTAAATATCTATATTTTAATCTCAATTCTTCGTTTACATCTGACTGATCTTCGATTAAAAAAGGTGGTGTTTTAGCATTTGAAAGAACTTGTATTTGTTCAATTCGGACTTCGATTTCACCCGTGCTTAATTTTGGGTTACTCATTCCTTGAGCTCGAGGGGATACTTTGCCTTTAATAGAGATAACCCATTCAAGTCTTAACTTATGAACGATTTCTTCCAGGTGAGGATGCGTTTGAGGATCAAAAACAATTTGTGTGAGACCGAATCGATCTCTTAAATCAATAAACACCAAGCTACCTAGATCTCTGCGTCTATGTACCCATCCTGATAGAACAACATCTTCACCGATCTGGTTTATGTTCAAATCTCCGCAATTGTGAGTTCTTCTATAATCAAACATATAGTTCCTTACATTTATTGATAAATTCTGCAAAAGACACATCCAGAGTTTTTTTAGAGGAAGCGTGTTTAATTTGTATTTTTTGGTTAGCTATTTCTTCGCTGCCAATAATCACTATGTATTCTGCTAGACTATTGAATGCTTTTTGTAAACTGTTTTGCAGCTTTTTGGGAGATAAATCAAGATCACAAGGGATTTGATTTTTTCTTAAAACAGATGACAGTCTGAATACTTCTGTGAATCCTTCACCTAGACCGATTAAATAGATGAAAGGACGAGGTGGTGTAGGAAATTTAATGTCTTCATGAATCATAGTTTTTAACAATCTTTCCATGCCCGTTCCAAATCCAAACGTGGGAAGAGGTGGTCCCCCAAAAGAGGAAATCATTCCGTCGTATCTTCCTCCGCCTCCTATACTAATCTGAGAACCTAATCCCTCTGCGACCACTTCAAAAACTGTTTTATTGTAGTAATCCAATCCCCTTACAAGATTGCTATTGATCTCGAACTCAATATTGAGTTGAGTTAAAAGCTTCTGGACGGAAAGGAAGTGATTCAAACAATCTTCGTTGAGGTGATTTTGAAATTTAGGCGCTCCTTCAAGTATTTTTCTGTCTTGCTCATCTTTTGAATCCAAGATACGGAGAATGTTTTTTTCAAAACGATATTGGCTATCCGAAGATAGTTGAGGCAAGTAGGGTAAAAGATAAGCACGTAAACTTTTTAGATAAGACTCTCTAGATTCTTGATCTCCGAGAGAATTAATAAGGACTTTAAAGTTTTTTAATCCAAGTCTTCTGTAAACCTCGCACAAAAAATCTATTGTTTCAGCATCTTGTTCGGGCCCTGAAATTCCAATCACTTCAGCCCCAAATTGATGGTGTTGTCTATACCTACCAGACTGTGGTCTTTCATAGCGGAACATAGGTCCAATATAAAATAATTTATGGACTGCCCCTTTTTGTTGGAGTTGATGCTCGACAAAAGCTCTCATGACAGCGGCTGTTCCTTCAGGTCGCAAGGTTAAAGAACGTCCCCCTTTATCATCAAAAGTATACATTTCCTTAGATACGATGTCTGAAGTTTCTCCAACGGCTCTTAAAAATAAATCAGTTTTTTCGAAAATGGGAGTACGGATTTCTTGGAAATTGTAATCTTTGGCAGTTTGACGTATCACTGATTCTATGTATTGCCATCGATGAGATAAACACCACTCCTCTTTTTCATTCACAGAATAAGGGAGAATATCGAAAGTGCCTTTGGGTGCTGCATGTTCCATAATAACTGAGTCCAATCATAGATTTTGATTCTCATTAAGATAAATCAAAAAAGAAAATAAAAAAAGCAATCATTGATTCTTTTTACATTTTTTTCTTTGCTAACATAAAAGAAGGCTTTTCTCTTTGCTAACTTTCTTTTTTTGTGGTTTTTTTTTAAAGTTGTTTGCCATAAGATAGTCATATTTTCTATAAAGGAATCATGAGGCTTTTATAGTAGAATACAACCCTTAAGCTAAAAAGAGGACATATTGAGCTTTTTTAATATATTTAAACCATCCAAACTCATTGATGAGATCCAAGATGTAGAGGTTGTTAAAAAAAACTACAGGTATTGGAGATTGCGAATTTTTTTTGGCATGTATGTCGGTTACATTTTTTATTATTTTACGAGAAAAAGCTATAGTTACGCGGCTCCTGCTCTTATGATAGATCTCGGTTTTTCTAAAACCGAATTAGGTATCTTGGGGAGTATATTGTCTCTTACTTATGGAGTGAGTAAATTTTTGAGTGGAGTCTTAGCCGATCGCTCAAATCCTCGTTTTTTTATGGCTACGGGACTGATTTTGACTGGATGTTTCAATATTTGCTTTGGCCTTTCTTCATCTATTTTATTTTTTTCTGTTTTTTGGGCCTTAAATGGCTTATTTCAAGGTTGGGGTTGGCCTCCTTGTGCTCGTTTACTGAATTACTGGTATTCTCAAAAAGAAAGAGGAACCTGGTGGGGGCTTTGGAATACATCCCAGACCTTAGGAGGGGCTTTGATCCCTATCATCGTGACTTTCTGTATCACTCATTGGAACTGGAGAATCGCTCTCTATGTGCCGGGGGCTTTATCGATCATTGTAGGCTTTTTTGTTTTGTATACTTTGCGTGATACGCCTCAATCTTTAGGGTTGCCTCCTATAGAAAAATTTCGGGACGATTATCCAGGAGCTAAGAACCTTTCCATGGATGAATCTATTTCAACCAAAGAAATCCTCATCAAATACATTTTGAAAAATGGCTATCTTTGGATCCTTTCTTTTGCCTACTTTTTTCTTTATATGATCAGAACAGCCGTGAACGATTGGAGTATACTATATTTTATGGAAACCAAAGGCTATTCTGGTTTAACAGCAGCTAGCTGTATTTTTGCTTTTGAAATAGGTGGATTTTGTGGAAGTTTTATGGCTGGTGCTGTCTCCGATAAAGTATTTAAAGGTCGCCGAGGTCCTGTGAATGTCATTTATAGTTTAGGTATTTTGCTTTGCTTGACTATTCTCTACCTTTCTGGGTGCTCTCAATTATACTTAAATTACCTTAATATGTTCTGTTTAGGATTCTGTGTTTTTGGCCCCCAGATGCTGATAGGAATGGTGTCAACAGAAGTTTCTCACAAAAGAGCTGTAGGAACAGCTTCAGGTTTTTCTGGTTGCTGGTCTTATGCAGGAGCGGCTATGGCTGGGTACCCTCTAGGAGTGATAGCTCAGCACACAGGTTGGTCTGGTTTTTTCACCATTCTAATTGGTGCCTCAGTTCTTGGCTTGATGTTGTTACTACCCTTGTGGTCGATCACAAACAACCCTAAATATCATTCTTCTACAATAAGTAAGAAGTAGACCAATTATAATACATCTTATTGGATCGTCAAAATATGAATTGGATCCCTCTTCACGTACATTCTCAATACTCGATCTTGAGTAGCACTGTATCTTTACCTGCTTTGATCAAAAAAGCTAAGGAATATAGTTTTTCTTCTTTAGCTCTAACTGATAAATATAATTTACATGGAGCGGTGGATTTTTTTAAATTAGCTAAAAGCGAAGGAATCAAACCTCTCATAGGTTGTGAGATTGTTGTGGCTCCATTTTGTCGTTTAGATAAAAAAAAAATATCCGGACAAAGTGTGGGACATCCCATCACTTTGATTGCAAAAAATATCCAAGGTTATCGCAATCTATGCAAGCTGTCCTCTCTTGGATATTTAGAGGGCTTTTACTACACTCCCAGAATAGATAAAGCTTTATTGGAGCAATTCAAAGAAGGGCTTATTTGCTTAAGTGGTAATATTAAAAGTTCTATTTCAACTCATATCTTAAAAGAAGAATTTGAGCCTTTAAACCGAGAAATTGAGTGGTATTTTAGTTTATTTAAAGAGGATTACTATTTTGAGTGTCAAAATCACAGCATGCTTCAAGAAGATATTATTTACGATGGATTAGATAAAGAAGGATGGGTTTATCAAACTTACCTAGACTATGTCGCACAGCAGCAAATTGTTCTAAAAAAAATGAAGGAACTATCTCTAAAATGGGGGATTAAAGCTGTCGCCACGAATGATACTCATTATTTAGACAGGCAAGATTGGCAAGCTCAGGAAATCTTGATGAATATTCAGTCTGGCGAGCCTTGCGAAATATGGGAAAAAGATTCTTTCGGTCAATTAAAAAGTAAAGTCAAAAACCCCAAAAGAGAGATCTTGCCTTCCCATGAAATGTATTTCAAATCTTCTGAGCAGATGCAAAAAATTTTTAGTGATTGGCCTGAAGCTCTGGAAGAAACTGTCCGCATTGGGGAAAAATGTGATGTTCAACTAGATTTCAAGACAAGGTATTATCCTCTTTATATACCTCCTCACTTAGAAGGTGTGAATATATCTCCTGAATTTCGTCAAAAAGAAGCCAATGATTATCTCAGAAAACTGTGCTTAGAAGGTATTCCCAAAAGATACACACCAGAGAGGCTTTCCAAAGTGCAGGAGAAATATCCTGATAAAGATGCTTCTGCAATCATCAATCAAAGGCTGAACTATGAATTAGATCTGATCATTTCCAAGGGGATGTGTGATTATTTACTCATAGTTTACGATTTTATTCATTGGGCTAAGCAACAGAATATTCCCATGGGACCCGGCCGAGGATCTGGAGCGGGCTCTATTATTTTATATCTTATCGGAATCACAGATATAGAACCTTTAAGATTTAATCTGTTTTTTGAGAGATTCATCAATCCTGAAAGAATTTCTTATCCTGATATAGATGTCGATATTTGTATGGAAAGGCGTGCCGAAGTTATTGAATACACAGTTAAAAAATATGGTAAAGACCGAGTCGCTCAAATTATCACCTTTGGAACCATGAAAGCTAAAATGGCGATTAAAGATGTCGGCAGAGTGTTGAGCGTACCTTTGCCCAAAGTGAATATGTTGACTAAATTAGTTCCTGAAGATCCTAATATCACTCTAGATAAAGCCTTTGAACTAGATCCTGAATTGTCCAGGCTTTACGAATCGGATCCTGAAATTAAACAGACAATTGATATTGCAAAAAAATTAGAAGGTTCCATTCGTAACACGGGAATACATGCTGCTGGTTTAATCATCGGAGGACAGCCCATACTAGATTTAATCCCAGCTTGTACAGCTAAAGATTCTGAAATGATGGTGACACAATATTCAATGAAACCTGTTGAAGCCGTTGGGATGTTGAAAATCGATTTTTTAGGCTTAAAAACTTTGACAGCTATTCAAAAGACGATAGACGCTATTTATATGAATCATCAAGTTAAACTAGACTGGGTGAACTTGCCTTTAGATGACCAAAATACTTTCAATTTGTTAAATCAAGGCCGGACCATGGGCGTGTTCCAATTAGAATCTGGTGGTATGCAAGATCTAGCCCGTCAATTACATATTGATAAATTTGAGGAAATTGTGGCTGTAGGAGCATTGTATCGTCCAGGACCTATGGAGATGATCCCCTCTTTTATCAACAGAAAGCATCAGCGTGAGGAAATTGAAAACGATCACCCTTTAATGAGAGACGTTTTAGCAGAAACTTACGGGATTATGGTTTATCAAGAGCAGGTGATGCAAATAGCTAGTTTACTAGCCAACTACTCATTGGGAGAAGGTGATGTACTAAGAAGAGCCATGGGGAAAAAAGATAAAGAGGAAATGGCCAAGCAAAGAGAAAAGTTCAAAATAGGGGCTTTGAGCAATGGTATCAATGAAAGCACGTCCAGTGTCATTTTTGATAAAATTGAAAAATTTGCATCTTATGGATTTAATAAATCTCATGCGGCTGCTTATGGCTATCTAACTTATGTTACAGCTTTTTTAAAAGCGAACTATTCTTATGAATGGATGGCGGCTTTGATGACCACTGATAAAGAAGATATCACAAAAGTGGCTAAGATCATTCGAGAGGCTAAAACAATGGGCATTAATATATTGCCACCGGATGTCAATGAATCAGGTACAGAATTTCGAGCAACAGCTAATGGAATCCGTTTTGCTTTGACAGCCATAAAGGGTGTTGGAGAAGGAATTGTTCATTTGATCGAAAATGAAAGAAAAGCTTCTGGAGTATTTTTAAATTTGTATGATTTTTTCAAACGAATCGATACAAAAAAAATTGGAAAAAAGGTTGTTGAATATTTAGTTTGGGCTGGTTGTTTTGACTATACAGGTTGGAGTCGTTCACAGCTGGCTGCTAGTATAGACGAAATGTACGAGGCGGCTTCCAAAGAACAAGAGGAAAAGTCAAAAGGGATTATTAATTTATTTGCCCTTTTAGACAGCTCACATGACAGATTTTCTTTGCCTCCTCAACTTTCTGAAAAAATCAATAAAAGAGATTTATTAAATAGAGAAAATGAACTCTTAGGGTTTTATTTATCAGGCCATCCTATGGATGAAATGAAGCACAAACTTATTGAATTATCTTGCGTCCCTCTATCCCATTTACAAGATTTGTCTGATGGAACTGTATGCAGAACAGCTTTTATTATAGAAACTGTTAGTGTTAAAGTGTCAGCTAAAAATCAGAAAAAATTCGCTATTCTGATGATTAGTGATGGATTAGACAGATTTGAATTACCTGTTTGGAGTGATTTGTATGAATCGCATTCCGGCTTGCTTCAAGAAAGTCAATTGATTTACGCTATTGTTATTATCGACAAGGTTCAAGAAGAGATTAAATTGCAGTTAAAATGGCTGACCGATTTAACTTTAGTAGATCTTAATAAAGTCAAGGAAAGCGAAACTTTGTACGAAAAATTAAAATTTCAAAATAAATTTATAGAAAGAAAATCTCATAAAAAATCTAATGGAGAAATGAAAACAGATATTCAAAGAGAACAATTAGCCGTTTTATCGATAACGATCGATTTAGAAAAAGCGAAACTCAGTCATTTTTTGGCTTTAAAAGATATTTTCCGTTCTCACCCTGGAGAACATCAAATTTTGATCGATTTTGTATTAGATAATCAAAAAATTAAAAGTATTTTTATTGATAAGCCTTGGGGGATTTTTTTTGATGAAAAAATAAAATATGAAATAAAAAAAGTTAATTCTATCATAGAGTGTAAATTGGCTTAATAGTTACAGTCGTTTTAATTCTCTTTAGAAGGAGTTTATGAAAAAATCGTCTTTTACATTCATTTTGATTCTATGCCATTTTTTATGTGCAAATTCCATAGAAGCAAAACAGAACAATTTTTCAGATAAAATAGCAAAATCTTTTCAAACTATTGATCGTTGTGTGAACGAACGAAACTGGAAGGAGTTATATCGAACCTCTTGTTCATTAACACAATTAGATGGATCAATCAATGAAGCTTGGTTTTTTAAAGGAGTGGGAGCTTTTCATTTAGGCGAATACGAAATAGCGAATGAGAGTTTCTCAAACTACCTAAGTCTTACCAAAGACAGTTCAAAACATAAAGAGGTTATCGCTTATAAACTTAAAATAGCGGATTATTTCAAAAAAGGTGGCAAAAAACACTTGATGGGTGTGCAGAAATTGCCCAGGTTGTTTTCTTCAAAAGAAGAAGCTTTGCAGATTTACGAAGAGGTTCTCCAGGCTCTTCCTTACGATCATTTAGGAGGGGTAGCTTTATTTCATAAAGGGGAAATGGCTTTTGAAGCAAAAGAGTATAAAGAAGCTATTGAGATCTTTGAATCTGTTATACAGAGATTCCCTCAAGCTCCCTTGTCTGCTGATAGTTTTATCAAAATAGGATTGAGCTATTTGAGAGAAAGCCTCGATTCTTTTCCAGATCCTCACAATATGGAACTTGCTGTTTTGAATAAAAATAACTTTGAAAGATCTTTTCCTGATCATAAAAAAATAAGTGTTTTAGAGAACTATTTAGACGAAATGCAGGAATTTTTTGCCAAAAGCCTATTTGAAACTGCACAGTTTTATCAAAAAAGAGGCAAAAGGGAAGCTTCATCCGTTTATTATAATCAAATCCTAAAAAAATACGAGAAAACGGTTACAGCACAAAAAGTTCGAAATATTTTAGGAAAAAAATAGTTTTTAGATGATTAAAACGATTCTGTTTATTTTTTCCTTAGTTTTCTCAGGGTGTGGTTACCAATTTTCTAATCAGTTGGAAACGGTCTCCTCTAAACCTACTTTAACAATTCTTGCGGAAAAAAAATGTGATTTTGGAGATCTCAACCGTGCTTTGGTGAGAGAAGTTCTTACAAGGAATCAGTTTGTTTATGACAAGCATTGTGGTCAGTATGCCTTGGTAGTTAATCTCATTGATGATCATAAGCACAAAATAGGTTTCCGTTACGATTATGACCAGAATAAAGAAAAACTAAAAAGTCGATTAACTCCGGTGGAGTGGAGGCGGATCCTAAAAGTAGAAGTTTCTCTTTTTGATCAAAGGTTGCGCAAGAATGTGTGGGGCCCTAAGATGATCGAAGTTGATTTAGATTATGATTGTTACAATAATCAGAATGTTAATGACTTAGGGTTTTTAAAGCGTGGAAATATAAAAGAATCTGTTATGGATTTTTCCATGGGGCAACTTGATTCCAAAGAAGGAGCAGAAGAAAATACCAATGAAAGAATTTGTACAATTCTAGCTAGCTCTATTTTCGATCAAATAGCTGAGATTTTATAATATGTATTCTTATTCCTATTTGCTTTTTTTTAGAGCTCATTTGAGCTCTTTGGATTTAGCTTTAGAGTGGGTTCGTTCTTTGTTAAAGACTTGGCAAGTAGATATTCTTATTGCGAATCGCACTGAACTAGTCCTTGAAGAAGCTTTAGTGAACATTATCAAGCACGCTAATCTTAGTTGTTCTAGTTACATCCAGCTTACTTGTGAGTATTCAAAGGATCAAAATATTGTTTTTTGTATCAAAGATTACGGAGATCCGTTTAATCCTCTATTGGTTTTACCTTCAAAAGAATTCCCTACCACTCTAGAAGAGCGTCAGGAAGGGGGAATAGGCTTATTTCTTATGAAAAACTTTACAGATGGTTTAACTTACCAAAGAAATCTAGGTGCGAATTATTTATACATACGAAAAAGATGGAAATTGAGTGATCAGTGATTATTTTTGATATGAGAAATGGCTTTTTCTGTATCTAAAATTTCTGACAAATAGTAACTAAGTATCTGTAAGATGTATCTCGGGGTGTTGTAGATTCCTCCTGTTGAGAAAGCTAATTCCAGATGAGGCTCACCGTCATTTAAAATAGCTAATAGACATATAGTTGTTGGCTTTTTTTGAATAATAGTAGGGATGATCCATATAGCGAACTGTTCATTATATAAAGTCACTTTCTCTTCTGTTTCATAAACTAAAAAATTTTCAGAAAAATTTTTCGATACTTCGGCTTCTTCTTCTGTACCTAAAAAACCAATTGAGCTGATTAACTCTAAATTCACCGGTATGATTCCATCTGGGATCCAACGAGAAAGATCTTTTGTGAATTCTTCGTAAGCTAAATCCAATTTATTAAAGTTTATCATCAAGCCCTTCCCTTAAAGAATAACATCTCGTTGCTTCAAAAAGCTAAAAATCACTGCTACGTATTTATTTCATCTAGATACTTTATAAAAGAGATGATGTAAAGAATAAGTTTTTACTCCTGTTATCTTTCATCTATTTGTAATTGCTTGTCTTATATGATCTATAAGTTGTACGATTATGAACTGATTTAACATAATTCCTCTCTATGAGATTTCTTTTTTTTGCGTATTTATTTTTTTTATCCTTTGGTTTAGACGCCAGTAAATTAAAAGTAGACCTTTCTGTAAGTCAAGCGATATTAATTAATGCCGAAACGGGTGCTATTTTATTCGAAAAAAATAGTCGCCAGTTCGCTTATCCTGCTAGTATCACAAAAATAGTCACAGCTTGGTATGCTTTAGAGAAGAAAGGTGATTGTCTTGACGATCTAATCAAAGCTAAAGCTACCTCTTTGAGAGTTGTTTCTTCTAAAGATAAAGAATGTCAAAAATATCCACCTTATCAATTAGAATTTGGAGGATCTCATATAGGGATTAAACCAGGTGAAGTCCTTCCTTTAAGGGTTTTATTGTATGGATTGATGCTCTCTTCTGGAAATGATGCGGCTAATGTGATCGCTGAATATGTGTCTGGAGATATAGAAACTTTTATGAAAGAAGTGAATCAATTTCTTAAAGAAAAAGGGATTCAAAATACGACTTTTTATAATCCTCACGGATTACATCACAAAGAACACAAGACAACAGCTTACGACATGGCCATGATCGCTAGATTGGCCATGCAAAATCCCATGTTTGCCGATATTGTCAAAACTGTTCAATATGAAAGACCAGAAACTAACAAACAGCCAGCCACTATATTCGTTCAATCCAATAAGCTATTAAAATCTGGTATAAATTTTTATCCAAAAGCCATCGGTATTAAAACAGGACACACTTCTATGGCCGGTTATACTTTAGTGGCAGCGGCTCAATTTCAGGATAGAAAACTCATCGCTGTTTTGTTGAACGCTCAGCAAATGAATGAACGTTATAGAGATTGTATAGCTCTATTTGAAGCTGCTTTTTCCCAGTCAAAAACTAAACGTATTCTATTTAACAAACTTTATGATCGTTTTTCCACGTCCATTAAAGGAGCGAAATCCCTTCTAGAGGGCTCTTTGAATGAGGATTTGGATATCACATATTATCCCGCAGAGGAGCCTGATTTTGAGGCTGTTCTCAAGTGGAATAAGCTAAGTTTACCTATCAAAAAAGGGGAATTAGTTGGTCATATTCATATTGTGACTAAGGATGGGCGTTTAATAAAGAAATCCTCTTTACATGCATTTCAAGATGTAGATATGACTTTCTCTTATGAGATGGCAAAAAGAATTCGGGATTTCTTTTATTTGAATTTTGATTTTTTGGGGACCATTTATTTTGTGTTATTTAACCTATTCTTTTACCTTTACTTTCTTTTTATATGCAAAAAAAAAGATGGAAGAGCTTAATACCTTCTTATATCTAATCCAGACTATCATCACTAATTTTTTTAATACGATTCAATGGTCATTTAAGCTTCTAAAAAGTTCTATTAGCTCATCTGTAGAAAGTTCTTCAGGGCGCTTTGTTCCTGATATCCCCGTTTTTAGAAAAGCGTTGTTCAGTTTTTCCGTTTCAAATTTGGTTTTTAGTGAGCTTTTTAACATTTTTCTTCTATTTTGAAACAGTTCTCTATTCCATTTTAGAAACATGTCGATATTTAGGTTTTGTTTTACGGGTTTGAGAGTCAGTTGGACAAGGGCTGAATAGATCCTTGGTTTAGGATAAAAGCAGTTAGGAGATATAGTGAAACAATAACGCGGTATGGAAAATATATCTAAAAATACGGTGAAACTACTATAGTTTTTAGATCCCGGTTTAGCTATAAACCGTTCAGCGACTTCTTTTTGAACCATAACAGTTATAGAAGATATGTATTCCGAAAAAGGGGCTAGAATAGCAAGAATAGGGGTTGTGATTTTATAAGGTAGATTAGCAACAATTTTTACCTTTTTATTTTTAGACAAATCTAATTTATGAAAAAAGGATTCCCATTCAAAATCTAAACAATCTTCATTAAAAACCTTGAGGTGGTTACCTTCTTCACTCAACCTGTCTAAAGTTTTCGCTAATAAAGTGTCTTTCTCGATAGCAAATACAGAAGCTTTTGCTATCAAAAGCTGCTCCGTAAGAGCTCCAGGCCCTGAGCCTATTTCAATCACTATATCGTTTTCTTGAACAGAGGCCTCTTTGATTATTTTTTTTAAAATATTGCCATCTATTAAAAAATTTTGAGATAGACTCTTTTTTGCGAACAATGAATTTTCATTTAAAAAAGATCTTAGATTGCTTGGCTTGAATACGGACATGCTTAATTTATATGAAAAGGTTGAAAATCTGAGGCCATTTCTTGCATCAAGTTAGTTTGGGTATAACCAAACCGATGTCTTAATTTTTCTATGTAGTATCTATTTTGTTTTTCAAACTCTTTTTGCATGAGTTCATTTTTTAATGTTGGTAACATATCCTGAAAAGATGGAATGGATTCTATTTTTTTTGCTTTTAAAAGCAAGATTTTAGATGAAATAGCGTTGCTTTTTTGCTCTTTGATCGGAAGACTGTATTCCCCCGGTTTTAGGGCTGCTAATATATTTTTATATTTAGGCGAAAGTTCTCTCACTTCTGTCATAAATTCTTTCGAAACACTGACTTCAATGGATTGTGGTACAGTTTGTTTCTCTTGTAATTGGTTGATGCACTGCTCTAGAGGAAGCTGAGAGGTGCTAAGAGTGCTGCGCGTTAACACAACGGCGGCATCCAAAGGAGCTGAATCATCTGATTTAAAGTTGATAACCTGGTAAGTCCAGTATTCTTTAGAGGGATTTTGTGAAGCAAAATCTTGATAGGCTTTTTTTATTTCTTTACTTGTGACATTTTGGATGACTTTAGAGTGTACGTAAAACCAATTCATTTTTTGTGTGATCTTTTCATTTCTGATTAATTCTTTAGCCTCATCGTAAGAAAGGTTAGCTTTTTTTAAATTAGAGATCACTTGTGGGCCAAATCGTCTTTGCATTTCTTCTCTAATATCTCCTTCTGAGACTTTAACATCTTTTGATTCAGCGTCTGCTAGAATGAGCCTTTGATCAATCATCTGCTGCAAAATCCTTTTCCATTGAGTCGAATAAAATTGATAGCGAGCTTGTGGATTTGCAGCTTCCAAAGGATAATTTTCCATCAAAAACAAATCCATTTTCTTCACGAGATCAAAAACCGATATATTTGTGCCGGCTACATTAGCCAAAACTTTATTTGAAATGGTTATTTTAGGCGCTAAATCAAAGGGTGATGGTTGAGCTTGGGCGCTGAAGCACAGAAAAAAAGACAAGAAAAGAAAAATAACTTTCATATTTAAAAATGGGTAAAAAGGATTGCCATAACCTAATTTTATCAATTCTCTTATTTAGTTAACAGGAAAAGGAAAAAAGTTCAAAGCTTGAATTCTTTATTTCCGAACAAAGACAGCCGCATAAAAACCATCGTGACCATTTTCAGTCGGTAAAAGTTTTAATTCTTCTAATACCTCTAAATTATGTTTTTTTGTAAAAAAAAGGGCTTGTTCTTCATTCTCTTGGCTTAAAATGCTGCATGTTGAATAAATGATTTTACTTCCTTTTTTACAAAACGAGAGAGCGTCTGCAAATATGATTCGTTGAGTGTCCACCAGGTTTTTAATGTCTTGGTTAGAAATTTTCCATTTCATGTCTGGATTTCGTCTTAGTGTGCCAGTTCCACTGCAAGGGGCATCAACCAAGACCCAGTCCATGGTGTTCACTAATTTATTTTTTTTAGAATCTTCATAGTAAAGTTGTTGAGCATTTTGAATGCCTGCTCTTTTCAAGCGTTTTTTGCTTTCTTCTAAGGCTAGGTTCCTAATATCATGCAAATAAATAATGCCTTTATTTTCCATGTAAGGAGCAAAGGCTAATGTTTTTCCTCCAGATCCTGCGCAGTAATCTAAAATATGTTGTTTGGGCTCTGCTTTGACAAGGAGAGATAGAAGTTGGCTCCCCTCGTCTTGTATTTCGAACAACCCCTGTTTAAATTCTGGTAGACCGAAAAAGTTAATTCTTTCAGGGAACACAATCCCCAAGGGGGATAAAGGTGTTTTTTGTACTTTGTAATCTTTTTTCCATTTTTGAAATAAATTTTCTCTATCAGTTTTTAGAAGGTTAGCTCTAATTGTTAAGGGCGCTCTTTGGTTGCAAATGAGGCTAATATCTCTCGCTTGTTTGATTCCGTATTCAGCGACTATCATATGAAAAAGGTGTTCTGGCATACTTAGACGAATATATTCTGGTATGTGCGAGGCTTGCACATATTCAAGAGGAGACTTAGATATAGACGTGCGGTATCTGCTTTCCCAGGACTTATCTGCGTTGAAGAAATCAAAAAACAACTGCCATCTGACTAAGTGATAGATGGTTTCGCTAATAAAACGACGCTCCTTAGATCCTATGTTTTTATTTCTTCTAAAATATTCACTCAAAAAAACGTCTAATGGCTTTTTGTTAAACAGAGGATGATTCAGTAAAGTAAAAAGATGATAGTCTAAAAATTTTTGATTCATTTTAATGTTTATTAGGATAAAAGCTGAATTTTAGCAATTTGTTCGATTTGCGTATACTAATTAGACTGTTAATTTATAGATAGGTTTTATATGTCTTGTTTTTTTTCATGGATAGGTCGTGTTTTTATTGGATTTTTTTTTATATCAAATAGTTGCTTGCAATTTGTTGATTTGCCCAACCTAGAGATAACCCTCGCTTCATCCTTAATAGAAGGAAAAATAATAGCTAGCTCTTTTAGTTTTCTTGACGGCCTACTTGATTTGATTAGTCAAGATATTCATTTAACGGCTTTGGTTTTAATTGGAGCTCAATTTCTAGGGGGCATGCTAATCCTGTCAAACATGTTATCTCTTGTAGGTGTGGTTGCTATCATTATGGTTTTTGTTCCTTATACGGTTCTTTTATTTTTGCTCGAACACCAGCTTCCTGAATGGGATTATAAGACGATACTTAATTTGTTGAAAAATGTAGGTTTAATCGGTGGATTATTTTTAGTGATCGGCAAAAATACAAAACGCTTATCTATGACAAAAAAAGAACACGCCCCTTCTCGTAAAGATAAGAATTCTGATGTTTGATTTTTAGACTGATTATTGTTCTTGTTTGTCATAAAAAACCGCATTCTTAAAAGAAGTGTTATCCGATTCAGTTGAAGAGTCTGAATTATGTTTAGTAAGGTGCTCTTCTTGAAATTTTTATGGGTTGCAAAAAATAACAATAACTACATTCTTGCTAATTTTTGATTTTTAATTTATCATTTGAAGGTATTTGAGATTGTTTAATTAAGATTTAAGGAAGAAGGTGTTAGTTGTATTCTCGTTCCGATAAAGACGTTAGTTCTTTCAAGCTTCAAAAAACGATTAAAAAGTCATTTTCTATCAAGGGGAAAGGGTTATTCAACGGTGAAGAAGTTTGTATGCATATTCACCCTGCTTCGATTGATCATGGTATACTATTTAGAAGAATTGATGTTTTGACACCTCAGGACATACCAGTTAAACTATCTTTTGTAAAGGAGACTCCCAGATGTACCATTTTAGGTGCTAACCAATCGATTGTTTCAACTGTAGAACATTTTTTGGCGGCTGTTAAAGCTTTAGAAATAGATAATTTGCTAATAGAAATAAATAATCAAGAAGTGCCAATCCTAGATGGTAGTTCTTTTGAGTTTATACAGTCTTTTTTAGATGTAGGAATATCTGTTCAAATGGCTCAAACGCCTATTTATCAATTGAAGCATCCTGTCTATTGGTCTCATAAAGACGTACACATATGTGCTCTTCCTTCTGACGTGTACCAGATTAGTTATACACTAGACTATCCTTCTTCCTTAATTGGATCCCAATTTTTTTCATTAAAATTGGATTCTCATTCTTTCATTCAGGAAATAGCGAAAGCGAGGACCTTTTCTTTATATGAGGAAATACAGCCTTTTATTCAGCAGGGATTGATCAAAGGAGGAGGATTAGAAAACGCGGTTATTGTGAAAGAGGACCAAGTTTTGAACCCCGGTGGTTTGCGTTATCCAAATGAAATGGTCAGGCATAAGATCCTAGACATGATAGGTGATTTATCTATTATAGGATTCCCTTTCACAGCTCATGTGATTTCCATTAAGTCAGGGCATGCTTCAAATATAGCGTTTGCTAAACAATTAGAACTTTATTTTAATACGGAGAAATGAGGATGGATAATCCCGATAGTTTATCATCTATTAGTATGAACATCAAAGAAATTGCCGCTTTACTTCCCCATCGTTATCCTTTTTTATTAGTTGACAGGGTTGTCTATTTGAATCTAGAAGAAAATAAAATTATCGCGCAAAAAAATGTGACTTTTAATGAACAATTTTTTCAAGGTCATTTTCCAGGAGCTCCCATCATGCCTGGTGTTTTGATTTTAGAGGCCTTAGCTCAAGCCGGGGGATTGTTGATTCATCAGAAAGGTATTAAGGATAAAACGGCTGTTTTATTAAGTGTGAATAATGCAAAATTTCGCAGGCCCGTAGTTCCTGGGGATGTGCTTTACTTGCACGTCACGGGAATTCATTTGGGTTCTAAAGGTGGAAAAATAGAGGCAAAAGCCATAGTGAATGAGCTTGTTGTTGCTGAAGCTGAAATAGGATTTGCTTTAGTCAATAAAGATCAGCTTTAAATAAATATAAATTAAAAACTAAGAGTCTGAATTTTATGTCTAATATACATCCTACAGCTGTTGTTGAAGAAGGTGCTCATATTGGTTGTAACGTTGTCATAGAGCCTTACGCGATTGTTAAATCAAACGTCACTCTGCACGATAACGTTGTGATTAAATCGCACGCTTATATTGACGGCTACACCACTATTGGCGAAGGAACTGTTGTTTGGCCCTTTGCTAGCATAGGCACAAAAACACAAGATTTGAAGTTCAAAGGTGAGAAAACCTACGTTCAGATTGGCAAGAGATGTGAGATTCGAGAATTTGTGACCATTAACTCGTCTTGCCAGGAAAACACAGTTGTTAAAGTTGGAGATGATTGTTTGATCATGGCTTATTGTCATGTGGCTCATAATTGCGAATTGGGAAACCGGGTCATTTTAGCGAATAGCGTTAATCTCGCTGGACATGTGATCGTAGAAGATCATGCCATCATCGGAGGAATGACTCCTGTTCATCAGTTTTGTCGTATAGGTCGTTTTTCTATGGTTGGAGGATTTAGTCGAGTCACTCACGATGTCCCTCCTTACACTATAGGAGCTGGGGTCCCTTTTAAGCTTGGTGGCTTAAACTTGATTGGTTTAAAGAGAAATGGTTTTTCTTTGTCTAAACGAAAAGATCTGGCACAGGCCTTTAAATTGGTTTATAGATCGGGGTTACGTTTGGTAGATGCTTTAGATTGTATAGAAAAAAACATCAGCCCTTCTTCGGAGGTGCAGTATTGGCTTGACTTTTGCCGTAGTTCTCGCAGAGGTCTTATAGGTTTAAAAACGGCATCTGAAGATCATGAACAGGAAGAGGAACAAGACGAAGACGAATCTTCCGGTTTAAAGAGGTTGTGAGTGAGGGTAGTATTTTTTGGAACCAGCGACTTCGCTGCAAAAATTTTAGCTCATTTGCTTGGCTTGCAAGATATTGAAGTAGTGGCTGTCGTTACGAAACCAGATAAGCCCAAGGGGAGATCTCTTCTTCTCTCTCCTCCTCCTGTCAAAAGCTATTTGTCTTCTTCTGTCTGTATTCCTTTATATCAACCTATTAAGGCTTCCACGGATGCTTTTGTGGAAGAGATAAGCGCTTACAAACCTGATTTATTTATAGTGGTGGCTTACGGTGAAATCATAAAGCAAAACTTGTTGGATGTTCCTTTAAAAGGGTGTGTGAATATTCATGCTAGTCTTTTACCTAAGTATAGAGGAGCGGCTCCTATTCAGCGTGCTATGATGGCAGGAGAAAAAGAAACTGGGATCACAATTATTGAAATGACGGCTGGCATGGACTCGGGAGATATCCTGTCCTTACATAAAATAAATATCGAAGATTGTCGTGATTTTTCTGAAGTCGAAGGATGTTTAAATCTTTTAGCTTGTACGGCTATTTCCGAAACTATTAAAGCTTTTTTAACTGGGGATGTAAAGAAAACCCCGCAAGATCATTCTCTGGCTACTTTTGCTCCGAAAATTTCTGATCAGGATCGAAAGATTAATTGGGCTTTGGGAGTCGAACAGATTTTGAATCAAATCAGAGCGCTTTCTCCCTATCCGGGTGTTTTTATGCAAGTAGCTGTAGGGTCTGTCGTTAAAAATATAAAAATCAGGCGAGCTGTTGCTTTTGATAAGACCAAATCTAATCCAGCCGAATGGCGTTTGGTTGATAAAAAAATGATAGTTGGTACTGGTGAAGGACATCTTGAGATTTTAGAATTACAGTTAGAAGGGAAAAAAAGTTGCTCTCCTAAGGATTTTCTAAATGGTTTAAGGGATAGTTTTTCGATTATTGCGAATTGATCATTACAATCTCGCGTTTTTTTATTATAATTTATGTGCTTAAATCAAAAAATTGGGAACTTTAATGGATATTATTACTTTGCATCACTTGTCTCCATGTTTTATGGATGGGGAAAAACCTTTACCTCAACTAGATCGCTATCAGTTAATGGACTATATTAAGCACGAATTTATGCGCTTCTCTTTGATTATATTAGACGCGCCTTTGTTTTCATTTGCTTTAAAGTCAGATTCGACTGTTTTTAGTTTGAAGCATAACATAAAAATTTTTGACAACTGCAATTTTTTGTTCCTAGGAATGAAAAAACTTTTGGATTTATATGACGAACAAAAACAAGAAGCTTCTTCCGATTTCACGTTAAAAACATCTCCTGTTTCTTCGGAAGATTATCAGACCTCTCTTGACTCATATGGTCAAAACAAAATGATTCATTCCGTTTTTAAAAATAAAATTTTTAGGGTTATTTTAGCCGTCGGTTTAATTTTTTTTGCGGCATATTCTTTGCTTGCTTCTGCTAAACATGTTCAAAATCTCAGATCTTGGAAGGCTGCTGTTTACGGATGCGGTATGCCTTTGTTTGCTGTTTGTCAAAATCTTTCTGATATCGAGAAAACTTTCTCTGAAATCTTATCCTTAAAGGCTCGTATAAGTGGTAGAGAAAATGCGATGGATCGAATTGTAGATTCACCAGAAGAGAGTCAAAATAGATCGAAAAACATTGGTTTTGACAAAGCGAAAATGACGCTTCAAAGAATAGTTGTGGTGTCTTATGTACTAACGGCTTTATTTAACATCAGTATGATTCTTATGGTTGGTGCTAGATTGGAATTTATATCTAAAAGATTTCTTTCTATTGGATTCGCAAATTGCAAATTTGTTTTCGGGCTATCTTCTGTGACTCTTAATTTAGGGGCTCTTTTTTATCAAGCTTATGGCTGGCCTAAAGAGGAAAAGTCTCGAGTAGAATAGAAAAATGAAGTTTTTTGGATTAAAGCCTTGAAAGAAAATAGTTCAATTGCATAAGATCTGTATTTACTTTTCGTTTTGGGAAAATAACTTGGTACAAGAGTCTTAGCTTCCTGTCTTAATAAGCTAAACATAGACTTGATTGTCGGTTATTTTTAATTATCTTTGGTCTATTGTAGACTTGAAAAAAAAGTAGTCAGTAATAAATTGATCTAGAAGGAATATTATGACTTTGAAGTTCATGGGAAAAAAAAGAGGGATGACCCGCATTTTCGATGATCAGGGGAACATAGTGGTTTGTACCGTTATTTCGGTTGAGCCCAATGTTGTTTCTCAAATCAAGACAAAGGAAAATGATGGATACAACGCTGTTCAGCTTTGTGCTGAAAAAGTAAAGCCTTCAAAAGTAAGAAATGTGTCTAAGCCTCTTGTTGGGCATTTTAAAAAAGCTGGAGTTGAACCTCGTCGTTACTTGGCTCAATCTTTGGTTGATGGTATTGAGTCTTATTCTATAGGCCAGGAAATAGATTTAGCTGCCTTTGAAGATTGCCAATACGTTGATATTACTGGTTTTTCGAAAGGTAAAGGTTATCAAGGTGTCATGAAACGACATAATTTTAAGGGAGGTCCTGCTTCGCACGGTTCTAGTTTTCATAGACACGGTGGATCTTGCGGGATGAGAACCACTCCTGGTCGTTGTTTGCCTGGACAGAAAAAAGCTGGTCATATGGGCGATGAAAGAGTGACAGTGCAAAATTTGAAAGTGGTAAAAATCGATCGTGAAAATCAGGTTATTCTCGTTAAGGGAGCTGTTCCAGGTTTTAGAAATGGTCTGGTTTACTTAAGTAAAGCAACGAAAAAAGCTGCCTAAGGTAGCAGGTGATTTAGGAGTTTATTGTGGCTATTATTAAAACATACAACCTACAAGCTAAAGAAATAGGTGAAGTATCTATTGACGATCATTTGATTAAAGCCGAAGCTAATTTGCAGATGATAAAAGACTATTTAGTCGCTTTGCGTGCCAACGCGAGACAATGGTCAGCTCATACACAAACAAGAGCTGAGGTTAATCATTCAGGGAAAAAACCCCATGCTCAAAAAGGGACTGGTAAAGCTCGACAAGGTTATTTGGGAGCCCCTCATTATAGAGGAGGAGGAAGAGTACATTCTCCAAGAGCAAAATTTGATCAGCATATTCGTATTAATAAAAAAGAGAAGCGTGCCGCTATTCGTCATCTGATTTCCGAGAAAATCATGCAAGATAGCGTTAGGGTTCTAAAACTTGAAGATTTAGAGCAACCTAGAACAAAGCTAGTTTGGAATTTTTTGGAACAATTGAATTTAAATGATAAGAGAGTTGTATTTTTGTCTGAAACTTTCGTTCCTAGTGAAGAAAATTTATTTGTTCAGGGTATGTTGGCTGAAAAATATGATAATTTCATTAAGAGTATGAGAAATATTCCCAAAGTGGAGTTTAAAGCTGCTGCCCAATTGAGTGGTTATGATATTGTTCGTGCCTCTCAGTTTGTTGTTCTAGAGTCCGCTGTTGATGACTTTATTAATCTTTTAGGAGGCAGTGTATAATGAAAAACCCTTACGATATTATTAAGTCTAGATACGTTACAGAAAAATCTAAAGTTTTAGAGAATCTACAGTCTAATACAAGTAATCCTTCTGTTAGAAAATTTGATTCTCCGAAGGCTGTTTTCTTGGTCGACAAGAATGCCAATAAGCAAGAAATTTCCAAAGCTTTAGAAGAAATATTTTCTGAGAATAAAATAAAGGTTACATCGGTAAATACTATCAATGTGAAGCCTAAGCAAAGAAGAGTCCGAGGACGAGTAGGCTATAAGTCAGCTTTTAAGAAAGCAATTGTGACTTTGCAGCCTGGTGATTCTTTAGAAATGTAATTACTAACTTGTGGTTTAAATAAATATGACTAAAAAATTTCGCCCTGTTACACCAAGTCAACGTCAATTAGTGTTAACCAGTAATGATGAACTTACCAGATTCGGAGAATCTCAGCGTGCTACAGCTAAACCTCATAAGCCGCTGCTTTTAAAAAAACGTAGAACAAATGGCCGCAATCATCATGGACATATTACTTGTCGACATCGAGGAGGAGGACATAAGAGATTCTATCGTATTATCGATTTTAAAAGAGATAAAGACGGGATACCCGCTAAAGTAGCTTCTGTCGAATATGATCCCAACAGAAGCGCTCACATTGCTCTTCTTAACTATCTTGATGGTGAAAAGAGGTACATTATAGCA
This sequence comes from Rhabdochlamydiaceae bacterium, assembly GCA_049240945.1. GTDB lineage: Bacteria > Chlamydiota > Chlamydiia > Chlamydiales > Rhabdochlamydiaceae > JBMLRQ01. The sequence goes on along the minus strand of JBMLRQ010000030.1, from coordinate 14,368 downwards.
CCTCAGGGTCTTAAGCAAGGGGATTCGATCTCTTCTGGTTTAAATGCTCCTTTCACTTCTGGCTGTTCTATGCCTTTGAAGTTTATGCCTTTGGGTTCTACTATTCATAACATTGAAGTATACCCGGGAAGAGGTGCTCAATTAGTGCGTTCTGCTGGCTTGTCAGCTCAGTTAATGGCCAAAAGTGGTGGTTACGTTACTTTGAGAATGCCTTCTGGAGAAGTGCGTATGATAAATGAAGATTGCCGTGCCACTTTCGGTGTTGTTTCAAATGCTGAAAGAAACCTCCGAGTAGAAGGAAAGGCAGGAAGAAATCGTTGGAAGGGAATCCGTCCTACGGTTAGAGGTACTGCTATGAACCCTATAGATCACCCTCATGGTGGTGGTGAAGGGAAACATAACGGATATCTTCCTCAGACGCCTTGGGCTATGTTTACGAAAGGTTTTCGTACTCGTTCTAAGAAGAAAAGTAATAAATGGATTGTAAAGGATCGTAGGAAATAGGGGAATCTATGGGTAGATCGTTAAAAAAAGGCCCTTTTGTTGATCATCATTTAATGGAAAAAGTTGAAAAGATGAACAAAGCGGGAATGAAAAAAGGTATTAAAACATGGTCCAGAAGATCAATGATCATACCAGATATGATCGGACATACCTTTGAAGTTCATAATGGTCGGAAACATCTAAATGTTTTCGTAACTGAAAATATGGTAGGACATAGATTAGGTGAATTTGCCCCCACTAGAACTTTCAAAGGTCATGCAGCTAAAAAAGAAAGCGGCTCTTCGGGTTCTCAAAAATAGGTTAGGATAAAATTGTATGGAAACGGCGATTGCAAAAACCAGATTTGTGCGTATTAGCCCCAGAAAAGCAAGATACGCAGCTAATATTATAAAAAATATGAACGTCGAAGATGCAGCTCTTCAACTCCAGCATTCTCAGTTAAGAGGAGGTCGTCTTCTCTTAAAGACTTTGAATAGTGCTGTGGCGAATGCTGAAAATCAGATGAACGTTCAAAAAAGGGATCTGAGAGTAAAAGAAATTCGTGTTGATGCGGGTCCAGTCATGAAGAGAGCTAAATCTAAAAACAAGGGTGGGCGAGTTCCTGTTATGAAAAGGACTAGCCATTTTACAATTGTTATAGGAAAGGAGTAAAAATGGGTCAAAAGACATCTCCAGTCGGTTTTAGACTAGTAAGAAACAAGAAATGGAAATCCCTTTGGTATGCTAATAAACAAGAGTTCGGGGATCTTCTATCTGAAGATAATTTGATTAGAAATTTTCTAATGAAAAAACCTGCTTGTAGTGGAGCTTCCCTATTTAGCATAAAAAGAATGAGTGGTAAAGTTGAAGTCACTATTCACACAGCTCGTCCGGGTTTAGTTATCGGAAAGAAAGGGGCTGAAATAGACGTGCTTAAACAAGAATTGCGTCAGCGTATAGGTAAAGAGGTTTGGATAGAGGTAGAGGAAATCAAGCGTCCCGATTTAGACGCCTTTTTAGTAGCTGAAGCGATTGCGAAACAACTAGAAAGACGAGTTCCTTTTAGAAGAGTATTGAAAAAGGCTATGCAGTCCACTATGGATGCAGGTGCCGCTGGCATTAAAATCCAAATTTCCGGACGTATAGGTGGAGCTGAGATTGCTCGTAAAGAATGGTACAAAGAAGGTCGAATCCCTTTGCACACCTTAAGAGCAGATATTGATTATTCTACAGGTAGAGCCGAAACTACGTATGGTTCTATAGGTGTTAAGGTTTGGATAAATAAAGGCGAAGAGCAAACTGAAAAACTGGCAGTGGGGGGCTAATAATTATGGTACTAATGCCCAAACGAACAAAACATCGTAAAATGCAAAAAGGGCAGCACTCAGGCATTAGCAGAGCTGCTAATTTTGTAGATTTTGGTGATTATGGCATGCAAGTCCTGGAGAGAGGAAGAATCACAGGTCAGCAAATTGAAGCATGTCGTGTAGCTATCAATCGTTATTTTAATCGTAAAGGTAACGTTTGGATTAGAATTTTCCCAGACAAATCTGTAACTAAAAAGCCTGCGGAAACAAGAATGGGTAAGGGAAAGGGAAATCTAGATCATTGGGTGGCTGTTGTCAGACCCGGTAGAGTATTGTTTGAAGTAGGGAATGTTTCTAAAGACATTGCTCAAAATGCTCTCAGACGTGCTGCCGCTAAACTAGGTTTAAAAACCCGCTTTGTAGAACGTGTCGAAAGAGTATAGAGGAAATATGATGAATTCAGCAAAAAAATTAAGAGAAAAATCCTTAGAAGATCTTGAGTTAATGGATAAAAATCTCTCCAAAGACATATTTAAATTGCGTTCTGAAAAAAGATTGGCAAGAAAATTAGAAAAGCCTCATGCTCTTAGACAGAAAAAAAGAGAAAGAGCTAGAGTCTTAACTTTACTTCGAGAAAGGATGTTATAATTTATGGAAAATACAATCAAAAGTAGAAGAAAAGTCAAAGAAGGTACAGTTGTTTCTACTAAAATGGAAAAGACTGTAACGGTTAGAGTAGAGAGAACATATCGCCATCCTGTCTATCAGAAAGTTGTAACTCGTTGGAAGAAGTACTACGCTCACAATGAAAATTACAACTTACACACGGGCCAGCGAGTTAAAATTGAAGAAACTCGTCCTCTATCTAAATTGAAGAGATGGAGAGTCTTAGAAGTTTTAGGATAAATCTTAACGATATTGAGAAAAAAACATGATTCAACAAGAAACAATTTTAAACGTTGCGGATAATACAGGGGCTAAAAAAGTTAAGTGTTTTAAAGTCTTACGTGGATCTAGAAGACGTTATGCTACAGTTGGCGATATTATCGTTTGCGCTGTGCAAGAGGCTGACTCAAAAGGCAGTGTCAAAAAAGGCGAAGTGGTCAAGGCTGTGATTGTGAGAACCAAGAGTTATATTAGAAGAGCTGATGGATCCTTTTTGCGATTTTTTGATAATAGCTGTGTCATCATTGATGAAAAGAATAATCCAAAAGGCACGAGTGTGTTTGGACCTATCGCTAAAGAGGTTCGAGAAAAAACTTTCCTTAAGATAGCTTCTTTGGCTCCTGAATCTATTTAAAACAAGAGAGAATTAATAAATGAGTAATAAGTGGATAAAAAAAGGCGACAAAGTAGTTGTGATTGCTGGTAACGAAAAAGGTAAGACTGGACTCGTTGTCATGAAGAAGGTAGATAGGATTGTTATACAGGGCGTGAACTTGCGCAAAAAACACGCTAAAAGGACTAGTGATGCTCCTCGTCCTAATATTTTAGAAATTGAGGCTCCTATTCATATTTCAAACGTTAGCTTGTGTAATGATGAAGGTAAGCCTATTAAGCTAAAAGTTAGATTTAATGATGGTAAAAAGGAATTATTTTACAGACTTAATGGGAAAGAAGAACTTTTCCGGTCCATCTAAAGTTTTTGAGTTTAAAAAAATAAAAATGTAGTGTTTGAAATGTCGAGATTACAAAAAAGATTTAAAGAGGAAATAAAAGATAGCTTAAATCAGAAGTTTTCTTATTCTAATCCTCATTTGGTCCCTCAATTGAAAAAGATTGTTATCAGCATGGGTGTTGCAGAAGCTGCAAAAGACAAGAATGCTCTTCAGGATTGTTTAAAAGAAATGACTCTTATATCTGGTCAAAAACCGATTTTGACTCGATCTAAGAAATCCATTGCTAACTTTAAATTAAGAGAAAATCAACCTATTGGAATTAAAGTAACCTTACGACGTAAAAGAATGTTTGATTTCTTTGATCGTTTTTGTAATATCGTTGCTCCTCGTATTCGAGACTTTAGAGGTTTCTCTCACAAATGCGATGGACAAGGAAATTATTCCTTAGGCATTGAGGATCAACAGATTTTCCCTGAATTGAACTTAGATGAAGTCAAAAGAACTCAAGGGATGAACGTAACCTTTGTAACAACAGCAAAAAATGATCAAGAATGTTTTGAGCTGTTAAAATTGTTAGGGCTCCCTTTTAAAAATGAAGAAGTAAGGAGATAAGATGTCTGTAAGTGATTCAATTGCTGATTTTTTTACACGTTTAAGAAATGCCAAAGATGCTCAACATCGTTACGTAGACGTCAAGTTTAGTAACCAAATTCTTTCTATCTTAAAGCTGTTGCAAGGGCAGGGATTTATAGATAAATTTTTTAGAAATGAGGAAAACTATACAGTCCGTGTTTACTTGAAATATAGTGAAGGGCGTGTTCCTGTTTTACAAAATATTATCAGACAATCTTCTCCAGGATTGCGTCGTTATATTGGCTATAAAAAGATTCCTAGAGTTCTGGGCGGCATGGGACTGGCTATCCTGTCTACTCCCAAAGGAATCTTGGGTGGGGAAGAGGCTCGTCAGCAGAAATGTGGCGGCGAATTATTGTGCTTGGTTTGGTAAAAATAAAGAGGTGAAAAATGTCCCGTTTAGGAAAAACTCCAGTGCCTTTACCAAAAAATACGGAAGTGAAAATTGTAGATGGTAAAGTACACGTTAAAGGTCCAAAAGGTAGTTTAGATCTTGCTTTGGTTAAAGGTGTTGTTTTAACTGTTGAAGCAGATAAAGTGGTTGTAAACATTGAAAATAATGATAAGTTGCCTCGGACGACTCATGGATTTTATAGAGCTACTTTAAACAATATGATTATTGGTGTTTCTCAAGGATTTGAAAAGAAACTATCTCTAATTGGCGTTGGTTACAGAGCTACAGTCCAAGGTTCTAGACTTGATCTTCAGTTAGGGTTTTCTCATCCAACGAGTTTAGAAATACCTAAAACCGTCTCCGTTACAGTTGATAAAAGTGTGGCTGTTGTTGTAAGTGGAATCGACAAACAAGCTGTTGGTCAATTCGCTGCATCAATAAGAGCTATGAAGCCTCCTGAGCCCTACAAAGGAAAAGGAATAAGGTATGAAAATGAATTCGTTCGTAAAAAAGCAGGAAAAGCTGCCAAAGCTAAATAGTCATAGGTCTTAAGATGGAAAGTGTCATAGCTAAAAGAAATTTAGTAAGAAAAAAAAGAGCTTTAAGGGTTAGAGGTAAAATTTTTGGTAGCTCCGAAAAGCCTCGCTTAACAGTCTACAAGAGTAACAAAAATTTATTTGTTCAGTTAATTGATGATGAGTCTGGTAAAACACTTGTGAGTTACGGAACTCAATCTAAAGATTTTTCTGCAGATATTAAAGGAAAAAATAAAGTTGCTGCTAAGATTGTTGGAGAAAGACTAGCTAAATTAGCTTCCGAAAAAGGTATCAAATTCGCCGTATTCGATAGAGGGCGTTTCAAATATCACGGTGTACTGGCCGAGTTAGCTCAAGCTAGTCGCGAACATGGCTTACAATTTTAATAGGTATACGTAAGGTTTAAAACACATGAAAGAAAATAAACAACATTTTCGACAAGAAGATTTTACAACTGAGTTTGAAGAAAAAGTTCTCTACATAAACCGCTGTTCAAAGGTTGTTAAGGGGGGAAGAAAGTTTAGCTTTTCTGCTTTGATTCTCGTCGGTGATGGTCAAGGACGAGTAGGATACGGCTTCGCTAAGGCTAATGAAGTGTCCGACGCCATTAGAAAAGGTGGCGAGGCTGCCAGAAAGAACATTTTGACATTTGAATTAGAAGGAAACACAATACCTCATGAAATCACCGTTGAATGGGATGGTTCCAGAGTTCTTTTAAGGCCAGCGCCAGAAGGTACTGGAATTATTGCGGGATCAAAAGTGAGATCTGTTCTAGAGTTGGGTGGGGTTAAAAATATTGTAGCCAAAAATATGGGTTCTAATAATCCTCTGAATCAAGTGAGGGCTACGATCATGGCTTTAACCAGCTTAAAAAACCGTAAAAAAACCATGGCACAAAGAGGAATCGATGCTTAATTTATCTCAATTATCTAATACTAGTAGACCAGCAAAAAAAGTTCAGAGAGTTGGTCGGGGTATGGCTTCTAACAGAGGTAAGACTTGTGGAAGAGGACATAAAGGAGACAAAGCTCGAATGGGCTATAAAAGAAATTACGGAAGAGAAGGCGGACCTCTCCCTCTTTACAGAAAATTGCCTTGCAGAGGGTTCACAAATTCAATGTTTAAATCTTCTGTATTCACTGTCAATCTAACCACAATCAACGATCTTTTTCAGGATGGTGAAGTCGTGACTCTACAAGCTTTGTATGACAGAGGTTGTAACGTAAGACGTTCATTGGGTGGATTTAAAGTTCTTGGTGACGGTGAAATTTCTAAAAAAGTTTCCATCGAAGCTCAAGCTATTTCAGAGTCAGCTAAGCTAAAGCTAGAAGATAGTGGCATTCCCTATAAAATTGTGAATTAACTAAAAAGCTGTTCATTTTTTGGACAGCTGATAATCAATCACACCTTAAATAAAAAAATATGATACAAGCAATCAAACGCGTTTTTTCTGTTCCTGATTTAAAAAGCAAAATCTTTTTTACTCTTTTTATGCTTTTGATTTGTCGTGTAGGCGCTTACATTCCTGTCCCTGGCATTAATGGCGAAGTAGCCGTTAATCTCCTGAAGCAAGTCACTGGCGGGGGCCAAAATTTATTTCAATTAATGGATGTTTTTTCTGGCGGAGCTTTTGCTCAAATGACCATCATAGCTTTAGGTGTGATGCCCTATATTTCTTCTTCTATCATCATGCAGTTAATGGTGGCTCTTGTCCCTTCTCTGCAAAGAGAAATTAAAGAGAATAGTGATGCTGGTAAAAGAAAGATAGGCAAGTGGACTCGCCTATTAACGGTAGGTTTAGCTCTTTTTCAATCCGCCCTTTTTGCTAAGTATGCCGTTCAATTAAATTCTTCTACCCCTGGCATCATAGTTCCAGATCTGTTTTACTTAAGAATATTCGATGCCCCGGTTTTATTTTTTATGATTGTGATGATCACGATGACTACAGGGACTATCATGCTGATGTGGATCGGAGAGCAAATTTCGGAAAAAGGTATCGGAAATGGCATCAGTTTGATCATTACTATTGGTATTTTGTCTTCTTTACCAACTACTTTAGGTTCTATTTTGAGGATGCTTAATCTCGATTCTCAAGATATGGGGCAGTTGAATTTTGCTTCTCTATTAGTTTTGTTAGCCTTATTTGTCCTTGTTATTGTGGGCACTGTTTTGATTATACAGGGGCAGAGAAAAATTCCTTTACAGTATGCTAGAAGAGTTGTTGGTAGACAAGAAGTTCAAGGGGGCAATTCCTACATTCCTTTAAAAGTTAATTATGCAGGTGTTATACCCGTTATTTTTGCTTCTTCTTTATTGATGTTTCCTGCCACTATCGCTCAATTTATAGGAACCGGGAACGTTTTAGGTCGTTTTGTTAACATGCTTGCGCCTGGAAGCTTTTGGCATTCTATTTTTTATGTTTTGCTTATTTTATTTTTTACATACTTTTGGACAGCTACGCAATTTCACCCAGAACAGATAGCTTCCGATATGAAAAAGAATGGAGCTTTTATTCCAGGAATTAGGCAGGGTAAGCCGACTGAGAGTTATTTAGAGTCCTCTATGAATCGAATCACTTTAATAGGAGCTGTTTCTTTGGCTTTGGTCGCTATTTCTCCAACTATTATAGGTGGGTTGTTGAAAGTCGACTCTAGTATAAGCTATTTTTTTGGAGGCACCTCTCTACTGATTTTGGTTGGAGTGGTCTTGGATACGACTAAACAAATAGAGGCTCATCTTTTAATGAAACGTTATGATGGTTTCATGAAAAGACGAAACAAGAAAATTTAGTTAGTTGCAGAACTAAAAAACAGATGTTATAATTGCCTAAAATATTAGATTTTGATAATTTTTTAGGCCTGATAATAATAGAATTTTAACAAGGAAATTTTACATGCCACGCGTAATTGGGATAGATATCCCCGATAATAAGCGGTTAGAGATAAGTTTAACTTACATATATGGTGTGGGTAAATGTTTGTCTAATGAAATCATAGCTAAGCTAGGTCTTGATCCAAATATGAAAGCTAATAAGCTTACAGGCGATGACGTTGCTCGTTTAAACGCCATTCTTCAATCAGAGTATATCGTTGAAGGGGATCTAAGAAGACAAATACAATCAAACATTAAACGCTTAGTGAGCATTCATTGTTATCGTGGGATTAGACACAGAGTAGGACTGCCGGTGAGAGGACAAAGAACGCGCACAAATACTCGTACTAGAAAAGGAAAAAGAAAAACTGTTGCTAATAAGAAAAAATAAAGTTAAGTAAGGAGTCGACTTTTGGCTAAACAAGAAGTACAAAAAGAGATGCAAAAAAAACCAGCGGCTAAGGTTAGAAAGAAAGCCTTGCGTAGTGCACCTAGCGGTATAGCTCACGTGCAATCTACTTTTAACAATACTATCATTTCTATTACAGATCTTTCAGGCAATGTGATTGCTTGGGCATCTGCAGGAAAAGTGAACTTTTCTGGATCCAGAAAATCGTCCGCTTTTGCAGCTACGGTTGCGGCTCAGGATGCTGGTAAAGTTGCGGCTTCTGCGGGCATGAAAGAAGTAGAAGTGAATTTAAAAGGCCCTGGGGCTGGTAGAGAATCAGCTGTTAGAGGCTTACAAAGCGCGGGATTGGCTATCACTTTAATAAGAGATATTACTCCTGTCCCTCATAACGGTTGCAGACCCAGAAAAAGAAGACGTGTATAATTAAGTATTTATTCTACAGGAGATTACCAAATGGCTATAAGATATGGCAAATTTGAAGTGCCAGCCAAAATAAAAGTTGACGATTCTATGAAAAAAGAAGGAATCACTCGCTTTATTGCCGAACCTTTTGAAAGAGGGTTTGGACACACTGTGGGGAACTTTCTTAGAAGAATACTACTATCTTCTTTAGAGTCCCCAGCTATTGTTTCTGTTAGAATAGAAGGGGTTTCTCATGAATACATGGCGATGGAAGGTATCATAGAGGATATGACCCATATCGTTCTGAATTTGAAAAATGCACTACTTAGAAAATTACCTTCCGACGAAGAACCGGGTTCTAGAGAGTCGAGACTTTTAACTAAAAATATAGAGATCACTCCAGACATGCTTGAGAAAAATGGCGGTTACTATAAAGTTTGTTTAAAGGATCTTATTGACAACCATATCTACGAAATTGTTAACCCTGAAATGACGATCTTCACTGTTACAAAACCGATGACTAAAAGAGTAGATCTAAGAATTGAAATTGGTAGAGGTTATGTTCCTTCGGAAAGACACGAAATCAAAGACAGAATGGTAGATGAAATTGTTGTTGATACTTCATTTTCTCCCGTAAGATTAGTCAATTATTTTGTGGAAAACACGCGTGTTGGTCAAGACACAGACTACGACCGTTTGATACTAGATATCTGCACGGATTCTCGTGTTAATGCAGAAGAAGCGGTTTCTTTTGCTGTTCAGATCGGAATGATGCACTTACAAGTCTTTGAAAAACTTCAATTTCATCAGATAAATTTTGACCAGGATGATGCGCATACCGACTCTGATAGAGACGCTATTATGTCTAAATTGGCTCTAAAAATTAACGAAATTGAATTGTCAGTTCGTTCCACCAATTGTTTGTTTGGTGCTAACATAGAGACTATCGGAGAGTTAGTTGTAATGCCGGAATCAGAAATGCTAAAATTCAGAAATTTCGGAAAAAAATCCTTGAATGAAATTAAGGCCAAATTACAAGAAATGAATCTATCTCTGGGAATGGACTTAAGTGGATTAGGGATCGATCGAGATAATGTTAAAGAAATGGTTTCTGAATTTTTAAATGAAAAGGCGGGAGAAGAAGCATGAGACACGGAAAGCATACATTTAAAATAGGACGAACTTCGTCGCATAGAAGATGTTTAATTGCAAATATGTTGAAATCACTCATTGAGCATGGAAAGATAGTGACTTCAGAAACAAAGGCTAAGGAATTAAGAAGACATGCTGATCATATGATCACTTTAGCAAAGAAAAATTCTTTAGCTAGCAGAAGAAGGGCTATAGCTGAGTTGATGATTACTTATAATACTTTAACTTCCAAAGAAGTTAGAATGGTGAAAAACGCTGAAGATAAAGAAAAAGCGAAAGAGGCTGTATATAATGGAGATAGACGAGTTATTGGCAAGTTATTCGGTGAATTAGCTCAGCGATTTGCTAATAGAAATGGCGGCTATACCAGGATTATCAAATTAGATAATCGAATTGGAGATAACTCTCCATCTTGTCTGATTGAGTATCTAGAAGCTTGATTTTTATTTTCTCTAGACACGCCCAAGTAAAACTTGGGCTTTTCTCTTTTGTTTTTCTGCCAAAATTCGAAAACTTTCTTTATTTTTTTGACTTTCTTAACTATCATGAAAAAAAAGCCTTTCTGATAAGGCTCTTTTGTTTAGAGAATTTTTTTAAGATCTGAAATTGTTTCTTTTAATTTATGAGGCTAAAAAATGGTTCTGAAGGTGGCTATAAATGGGTTTGGTCGAATAGGTAGACTTGTTTGCCGAATCATCACCAAGCGTTATCCTGATATTAAAATTGTTGCCATTAACGATTTAGTTCCTCCCGATAATTTGGCTTACTTGTTGAAATATGATTCTGTTCATGGGTTAGCTGATTTTGATATTCGTTCAGATGATTCTCATTTATTTTTGAATCATCAACCTGTGGCTGTTTTTGCCGAAAAAGACCCTTCTCAACTTCCTTGGAAGTCTCTAGAAGTGGATCTTGTGATTGAATCAACAGGACGCTTTACTACCTTGGAAGAGGCTGCTCTTCATCTTAAAGCTGGGAGTAAGAAAGTGATCATTACAGCACCAGCTAAAGGTAACCTTCCTACTTTTGTTATGGGAGTCAATCACGATAAATATAATCCACTGTCTGATCATATTGTCTCTAATGCGTCTTGTACAACGAATTGTCTAGCTCCATTAGTTAAGGTGTTATCAGATTCTTTTGGAATTGAAGAAGCTTTAATGACAACGGTTCACTCATTAACAGCTACACAGCCTACCGTTGATGGACCTTCAAAAAAAGATTGGAGAGGGGGCCGTTCTGCTTTGGCTAATATCATTCCTTCTTCAACGGGTGCTGCGACCGCTGTTACCTTGTGTTTGCCCGAGTTAAAGGGAAAGCTGACAGGTATGGCTTTTCGTGTGCCTACATTGGATGTATCCGTAGTTGATTTAACAGTTAAGTTGTCTAAACCAACTTCTTATGAGCAAATTTGTCATGAGGTTCAAAAAGCTGCCAATAATCACATGCAAGGGATCTTAAGTATTTGTGAAGAAGAATTAGTTTCTTCTGATTTTATTGGTTCGACATACTCTTGTATTTTGGATAAAAAAGCTGGAATCTCATTGAATAGCTATTTTTACAAATTAATCGCCTGGTATGACAATGAGATGGGATACGCTCATAGGGTGACTGATTTGATGAATCATATTTTGTCTTACATGAAATAAACCTATTGGAAAAACTAAATTTTATATGATAACCTTTTACTTTTTCTAATTTAACAACAGGACTAGTTTGTGAATTTTACCAGAGAACCCATTATCGAAACGATCATTACGCCAAGAGATGGATACAAATTATTATTAAGAAATAGTAAATGTGTGGGAATAGAAGAATATCAGCTTGATGCTTTAGAGGTTGTTTGTTTCGGACAGTCCTTGTTTTTTCGTTCTTTAGAGCGTCCTCGTTCTTTTTTAGTCCCTGTCGCAGATTACGAAATTATAGAAATCAAAGAGATAAGAGTTCCTCTTAAAAATGTTTCTTATGATCGATCCATAAAAATAGGTGGAGGAAAAGAAAATACTTCAAAGTCATCAAAAGATGTTTCTAACGATAAAGAAGAGGTTTCAGAAGCAATAGAGGTTTCCTCAGACTCTTCCCAGGATCCTTCTTCTAATCAAGAACAAAAACATGAAAAGAAAAGAAACAGAGGGAAAAATCGTCGTCGTCGTTCTCAAGAAGAAGTAACTCTTTCTTCTAAAGAACAGGAAAATATTTTGAAAGATAACGACGCGAACCACTCTAGCCAAACGAGTGAAGCTCAACCTCTCCCCGTTTTAACTCGTTTAATTCCACCTCCACCTAACCTGATTTCTGAAACTATGTCTCGCTATAAAGATATTGTATCTTTAAAACCAAGTTCCATCACAAATGAGGAATCTTCGTCTGGATTAGAGGGGAAAAATAAATCGGAAGAGCCCTCTGATTCCGCTGCTCACGAGAATACAAACAGCGATCCCATTTTCTTAGATGCTAGTCTAGACAAATAGGCAAAATATCCTGATCAAGTTTAGAATTTTTTATTTGATTCTAAGCTTGATTTTAAGTCGCAATAACTTTACAATTTAGCTTATAAAACACCTGTTGCTTGGATGGTGGAATGGTAGACACTAGAGACTTAAAATCTCTTGGGCGCAAGCCCGTGCGGGTTCGACTCCCGCTCCGAGCACTTTCTAGAATAAATAAGTGATATCAAACTAAATAACTGATTGATAAGTAGTCTAACTGGTTATACCTCAAAATCTAAATTTTAAACTCTTTTATCATAACATATTTTAGAAAAGCATTCCGGACTAAAAAATCACTTAACACGTTCGCTCAAGAATTAAATCAATCACCAATAAATCATGTACTTTTTCTAAAAAGATTCTCCTAAAAGCTTATTGTAATTCTTTCTCTTTTCTTTTTGACAATAGACTTTCTGATATCTCTATTGTTTCAATCGGGATGATTGAGAAAGATCTAGGACCTTTTAAATTAATTTAAAAATACGTGAAGAAAATAACTACAATCAATAAGAAATATAAGGGAAAAATATTAGATTCCCTTATATTTTTTTCTTAGATTAATTTAGTTAGAAGGGGTGCATCCTTTTTTAGGACTACATGTTGGTTTCGGATTACATTTGTTACATTTTTTCTTTTTTTCACGGCATTCTGGAACACATTTTTTTGAAGGGGAACAGCTTTTGGGTTCAGGTTGTGGTCTACATCCGTGTTGGCTTTCTGTTTGCTCTACTTTTGGTTCAGTGGCTTGATTGACGTCAGACTTCATTGATCCTTCAGCAAAAGCATATCCACTAAAAAACAAAGAAGCTAATGATATTTTTAATAAAAATTTATTCATATTTTTACCTTAAGGGTTAAGATTTATTTTACAAACATTGATCATTTCCAAGCATATGTAGGAGTACATGTGTTCGGAAGTATTTTTTGCTCGCAACATGCTTTTTTTGATTTTTGACATATTGCATAGCAGCGTTTTGGTTTTTTTGCTAAAGGCGCTCCAAATTTAGGAGCGGTTTTTTGCACTTTTGGATAACAACGGGCAGGTTTTTCTTTTTTGGGGTGACAATAGATTTTAGGACAACCATCTTTATCTTGATTATTATGAATAGTTGAAGGATTATGCGAAGGGGGAGTTTGTTCGTTTTTGGCTTGAGCGTAATTAATAGTTATGAAATTGAAAGCTACTAGAAAAAATAATACTTTTGTTTTTAGTTTCATTTAATTCTCTTTTTTTATTTATTTTCACTTATAATTTTATATTTAATTTTTTTTAATTATAAAATCAATGTTTTTAATATTTATTCCTTAAAAAGAGGAGATTTATTCAAAAAATAGAATAAAATACGATGGTTGAGAGGATGACACAACTCTAAACTTGGTTGTTTTTTTTACTATTTTAATCTGATAATTTAGAGAGTTTTGAGTTATTTTTCATGAAAAGACAAACTAGAAGTGCGAGTTCAGTCAGCAAATAAAAAGGTTTTCTTGCTATTAAGCTTTTCAAAACAATATGAATACATTCTTCATCCATGACGTTCAATAAACTCTTTTTATGTTTGATTGCCATCCCTTAATAAGATCTAATTCAAATTGATAGCTTATTACCTAAAAATTTTAAATTGATAAGATTTGGTGAATAGTTATTATATTATTTTTAATTAATTGAGAGAGTGTCTTCAAATTCATTTCCCATGAATAATCACTCGCAAAGTTTTCTTGAGCATGCCTAGAAAAATTAGGTTTTCGCTTGTTGTAGTCCGGTATTCGTAATCCTTGCTAAGTCTTCTTTGTTTGCCGAGCCAAGCAAAAGTCCTTTCAACTACCCATCGACGTGGTTGCACCTTGAACGATGGGTCGCTCCTTTTTACGATCTCTACCCTGCATTTTTCTTTCCATAATTTCCCCTTCAAGTAATCACCTTGGTATCCAGCATCCGCCCATAGGATTTTCAACCCCGAATATTCAGGTCGTTTCTTCGCAAAAATGCCCAGTAGGCCCTCTCGATCATCCAGATTTGCTGTTTGATCCCAGATAATTATGGTTTATATTATGAAGACAATGATTCATGGAGAA
>JBMLRQ010000029.1:0-9728 GCA_049240945.1 Rhabdochlamydiaceae bacterium | reverse complement strand
TTTTTCCCAAATTCACCCTTTGCTTCTTTTGTTTTCAGGTTAGGCAGAAGTCTTTTAAATAAGATCGCTGAAGCGAATTTTGTGAGCTTTTCGGCCATGAAAGACTACCCTAATCTTAAAGATGAGATCATAACTGTTATAGCCTCATCAATTTTTTGTCTATCAGTCAATCATCTATTTCCTTCCTTTTTTAAGATGCCTACAAATACATTTTCCTTAACTCATAAAGCCGCCTTTTACTTTAAACAAGGTCTCTTTGTTAAAATAGGTTTTTTGGCAGGCAAGCTGGTCGGGATAGGATTAATAAAAGTGATAATTTCTATCCAAAACAATTCTTCAGACAGTAAGATTAAAAAAGCTTTTTTAAATCAAAAAATGCTGGTAACAATCACGAACTTAGCTATTTTTTATATGGCTCTTTCATTACCCCGTAATGCCCCAAATGCTGTATTTACATTTTCCTCAACCACAGCATGTTTCATTCTCACAAATCTTCTATTTCATACCTTTAAACGAATAATGGGGACACGTTCGGGATTTGTACCTCCAGAGAAAATTTCTATAGACGGATCCAAAGACATATCTGATATCTTAGACAAAGCGATTAAATATCTAAATAGCTCAGCTGTTATAGCTATTATTCATCACGAAAAATTCGAACCTAAAGCTGAAATATTAAAAAAGTTGTCTTTAGTTATAAAACATCGCTATTTTTCACAAAAAGCGCAGCTGGATATTTGCAAAGCTCTCTTTGAAAAACATGGAAAAAATGAATCGCTATCAAACCATTTTGAAGACCTCATTCCTAGTAAGGGCACATATTTCATGGATAAAGCCGTGTTTGAATATATTATCTTAAATCTACAATTACAGCCTTTAACTTTTGCAAATCATTTCTTGAATTCTGAAAATGTCTATTATATTGCCGATGATACAGAGAGTCTCTTGGGCTTTACAGCTAACATCTCGGTTACTTGTCCCCATCGGCTCTTCAATCTGGGCTTACAGAAATTTAAGGAAAATAAAGAAATTTTAAAGTCTTTTCTTAAAGCAAGTTTTGAGATGGCAGAATCGGATTACCCAAATCTCGGCTTTTTAGAGACCATTTTAATGAATGAGTATTTTCCTTTTGATGATTTTACTGTTGATAAGAGACACCCATTGGTTTATTCGGCTTTGTTAGATACAGATCTTTTCGAGAAATTACAAGCCAAATTTAAACAGAAAAACAAAGAAATACCGAAAGATGAGATCATTAAAAATATTGAACAATATATTTTGCTTTTAAAGAAAAAAATAAGTATAAATCAACAAATTTACGATACAGTGAATTTGCCTGTTAACGAAGAAAACCGAGTCATTCACACATTAATAACGCCCTTACAAATAAGATCAGCTATTCTAAAAAATCCCAATTGAGAGGCATGTAACAGAGATTCTTTTTAAAGATTGTTGTGTGTTATCATTTCCTTACAAAACACAAAAAAAGTCTCTACTTCCAACCAGTTTTCTAAATCAAAATTGGTTGGAATAGAAGAGACTTAATCCCATAAAAACTCCACAAAAACACGTTCTTAAGCCACAAATAAGATCTCTCTAAAGCAAAGAATCTTATAGATATTCTTCCAGTGATTTAAAATCATAATCAATAAAGATAAAGAGCCCCCATTGACCCATTTTACCCTAACTATCTCAGTGTGTGCTGCGATGAAAAAAAGATGTTTTTTGTTTGTTTTTCTTAGATAGATCTAAAAACAATCTATTATATTGATAATATTATTTTTATTTTCTAAAATTTGGCCTATTTGAAAAAGGGAATGTTGTCTATGCTTTCAGGATATCAAGGCTCTTCGATAAAACCATCTGTTTTTGCTGACCCCAACTTTAATTCTCATCTCCCATCTGTCCCCAGTCAAAGTGGATCATGGGAAGCTAGGCATCTGTTTTTTATCTCAGGAATTATTTTGTCTATTTCTCTGATCGCATGGTCTATAATCACTAAACAGAATCCTAAGGTTAAAGCTTTGTGTTGCGCCAATTTTATACCTAACCTAGGTCTGTATGTATTGATTGAAACACACGTCACAGAATCTTCTGACATAAAAAATCTAAAGGATCGGTGTGGATATTTAGAAAATGAATTAAACACAACTCCCTCCTTAAACAAAAATATATCCGAGATCATTGAAGCTATAAAAACTCAGGTCGAGTCTAATTTAAGATTGGAGAAAAATCTTTCTACTGATCTTTATAGTGTAAAAACGCTCTCTACATTAAAACAATTATTTGAAAATAGCTGTAATCAACAAAAATTCGATAATGTTCAAGACCTTTTGATCAAACAAACAAGCGCTGAAATCGAGAAAAAACCGATTGAAACTAAAAACTTAAAAGATGCCATTGAAAATATCAAAAAAGACGCCATCCAAAAATCAAGCGAATTAGAGGGCTTTTCAGAACATTCCCGCGTCCTTGAAACTATTGCAATTGTAGAGAAATTAATTCAAAATGGGTTGACCAAAGAGGCCGTAGAGGAGGCATCCCAAGCTCTGCTAAAACAGATCAAAATCGAAACCGAAGGCCAAGGTTCTTTTTCTGGCTTCATGAATCTGACTGAAAGTCAAACTGAATTAGCGGCTTCTATATTCACTCCTTTTTCTTCTCCTCGCGATCATTCGACGGCTGTGCGCAGTATCGCACACCAGGAATACGATTGTAAGGAAGAAGATGATGACAACCATAGCCTTGAAGGAAGTGTTTCTCCTGGATCCATGCTTAACTTCGATATATATGAGGAAGGCAGTCTATTGATCGCTAATTTCAACTCTGTGCCTCCCACTCCCACCCATCACATTCCCTCCACACCCAGTCATCGACTTCCACCTACTCCTGTCAATAAATCCCCATCGAATAGTGGAAATTAACTCTTTCATGGTTTATGATAGCTTTATATTTTTATTTTTTTATTAAGGAGTCACCTTCATGCCTCAAATAAGCACTAATGAATTTAAAGTAGGGATGAAAGTCGAAATAGAAGGAGAACCTTTTATCATGGTCGGCAACGAGTTTGTCAAACCTGGAAAAGGGCAGCCTTTTAACAGAACTAAACTCAAGCACCTTTTGAATGGCCGAGTTGTGGAAAGAACGTTTAAATCAGGAGAAAAGCTTGATTTAGCTGACGTTGAAGAAAAAAAACTAAGATTACTTTACACAGAGCCTTCAGAAATCGTGTTGATGGATGATCAGTCTTTTGAACAATACACGGTTGCTTTTTCTCTTTTAGGAGATAAAAAACAGTGGCTCATGGAAGAACTTTTGTACGATGTGGTGTTTTATAAAGGGGAAATCATCGATCTTAACCCTCCCACTTTTATGGAAATGACTATCACAGAAACAGCCCCAGGACTACGAGGAGATACATCAGGTAGAGTGCTTAAGCCAGCTTTGACAAACAGTGGAGCTAAAATTCAAGTTCCTATTTTTATTGAAGAAGGAGAAAAAATCAAAGTGGATACAAGAACGGGTGAATACGTCTCTAGAGTCTAAACTTTTCTTACTGAAAGCACGTGCTTTTATGCTCAGCAAAGCTCGTGCTTTTTTTTTAGAAAGAAATATTTTAGAGGTTGACTGCCCTATTTTGAGTCCCGCCTCTTCTGTTGATCTACATATCGATGTGATGAGTTTGCAACACCAAGGCCAATCGTTTTATCTCCATACCTCTCCTGAGTATAGAATGAAAAGATTGCTAGCCGACGGTCTTGGAGATATTTATCAATTAGGACATGTTTTTCGATCAGAAGAGAAAGGGAAATGGCACAATCCTGAGTTCACAATGGTCGAATGGTATCGACTCCATCAAGATTACTTTTTTTTTATTGAAGAAACAATCTCTTTCATCTCTTTGTTTCTTCCTTCGATCCCTGTTCGATACTTAACTTATCGAGAAGCTTTTTTAGCTACAGTTGATGTCGATCCCTTTTTAAGCAGCATTGAGGGGCTTCTTAATGCTCTTCGAGCTAAAAACATACACCCTTATTCTACAACAGACATTTCCAAAACAGAAGTTTGTCAATATATATTGGGCACACTCATCGAACCCCATCTTGGGAAAAACGAAATAACAATCATTTACGATTATCCAGAAGAAGAGGCTTCTTTAGCTCAGATCTATCAAAAAGAAGATCAAAGGGTCGCTAAACGCTTTGAAATTTACTATGAGGGGATTGAATTAGCCAATGGCTATCATGAATTACAAGATAAAGAGGAACTTCTTAGACGTTTAGAAACGAACAACGCTCTTCGTTTGGCCTGTGGAAAAAGGGTCTTACCTATTGACGATAAGTTTATAAACGCTATAGAGAAAGGGTTGCCAGATTGTTGTGGGGTAGCGGTCGGTTTTGATAGACTTCTCGCTTTACAATATAAACTGGACTCTATAGCCCCTATTCTTCCTTTTACGTGGGATGAGATCTAGCTCTTTTTTAGCAATCGTGATATGATTGTGCTACACTACAAGGAGTTGACTTATGTTGAAGAAAAATCTAAAAATACACACAGAAAACATTTTACCTATCATAAAAAAATGGCTCTACTCAGATAAAGAAATTTTTTTAAGAGAGCTTGTGTCAAATGCTTGCGACGCTTTAAACAAATTAAAAATCCTCCGCGATCATCAAGAAGTCGACGCACAAGACGATCAGATGCAGATCACCATCACTTTGGATAAAGAGAAAAAAACACTTAAAATAACCGATACAGGTATCGGGATGACGAGCGAAGAAGTAGAAAAATATATCGCTCAAATCGCCTTTTCGGGAGCGGAAGAATTTCTAGGGAAGTATCAAAGCCAAAACGAAAAAGAAGCGATTATAGGTCACTTCGGCTTGGGTTTTTATTCCGCTTACATGGTCTCTGAAAAAGTCGAAATCAACACTCTTTCTTACAAAACAGATAGCCAAGCCGTTTTCTGGTCTTGTGATGGGTCGTCAAGCTATGAAATTTCCGAAGGGCAAAAACAAGAAAGAGGAACGGAAATCACTTTGTTTATTTCTCAAGATAGTGAAGAATTTTTAGAGGCTGATAAACTTAAAACTATCCTGACAACTTACTGTGCGTTCCTTCCATTTCCCATCTTCTTTAATGGAGAAAGAATCAACGATAAAGATCCTCTTTGGCTCAAACCAGCCTCTGAATGCACAGATAAAGAGTATATCGATTTCTATCATTCTCTTTATCCTTTTGAAGGAGATCCTGTTTTCTGGATCCATCTTAATGTGGATTACCCTTTTAATTTAAAAGGGATTTTATATTTCCCTAAAATCACTAAGAAATTCGAATGGAACAAAAGTCACATTAAATTATTCTGCAATAGAGTGTTTGTTTCAGATAATTGCAAAGACTTGATCCCTGATTTCTTAATGGTTTTAAAAGGATCTATAGACAGCCCCGATATCCCTCTCAACGTATCTAGAAGTTATCTTCAAATGGATAAAACAGTGAGACAACTCTCTTCTCACATCTCTAAAAAGGTTGTAGATAGACTCTCTTCCCTTTACAATCTCGATAGAGATAAATTTATTAGTTCTTGGCCGGATATAGAAATCATCATTAAACTAGGTTGTTTGCAAGATGAAAAATTCTACGAAAAAGCCAAAAACTTTTTAGTATGGAAAAACTTAAAAGAAGAATGGACTTTAATAGAGGATTATCTACAGCGCAACGAATCTCGTCATAAAAACAAAGTCTTTTACACCACAGAAGATAAAGACGGTTCTTTCTCTCTTTCTCTTTACAAAGAGAAAGATATCGAGGTCCTCTACGCTTCCTCTTATTTAGATTCTGCTTTAATCAGTCATTTGGAGCGAAAATTATCTGTCACCTTCCAACGGGTTGATGGGGCGATAGATGACGCGATTTTAGACACTTCTAAAGAAGACACCTTGTTAGATGAAGAAGGAAAAACAAAAGGAACAAAAATAGCTGACACCATCAAAAAACATCTGGGATCTGAAACTATTCAAGTGGAAGCGAAAAGCCTTAGCTCTGAAAACGTCCCCGCTTTTATTGTGGTTGACGAACAAGTCAGACGAATCCGAGAGTATATGCTGTTAAGTCAACAATCACTCCCTGATGAATTGATGAAAAAAAGCACATTTGTGGTGAACACAAATAATAAACTCATCCAAAAAATTTATGAAATCGAAGAGAAGGATCCTTCTTTAGCCAAAGAAGTAGTGGAGTATTTATACGGACTATCTCAACTATCGCAAAAAGAGTTAGACCCTAAAGATCTCCCCTCTTTTGTCCAAAAGTCTCATAAAATTTTAGAGCATCTTTTGTTATCTTGAATTTTTACTAAGAGGTGAAGCCTAACGCTTCGCCTCTTAAAAAAACATTTGATTATTATAATAATATAAATTAGTTTAAAAAATAAAAACGAGTTTATATTTATGAATTTTAATATCAAAAGTTCAGAGTACAATTTATATAGTTCGGATAAAAAAATAAATGTTGATTCAAGTCCTCATAAAACAACCTTAAATCAACATGGGGACGATCTACAAAAGTTATTCCAATCAGCGCTTGATTCTATCAATGCCCATCTTAGCGGAAAACCCTCCTCTTCTTTGGAATTAAAAGCTCAACAAAGTGGCCATAAATATTTTTTTGAAGTGCTTGATCATGAAAACAATCAAGTTTTTACATCTAAAGATAAGATCATCTCTACAGGCACAGACTCGCTATATGTCAACCAAATCGCTAAAAAAATTATCGAGATATTCAATAGAACAATGTCTTCCGAAGCAGACGAGGTCAGCGAAGAACATGAGGTTCATGAAGGTAATTCTATTGATGCAGCAGCTTACACGCCCTCATCTCTTGCTGATGAACCGATTGCCGATATAGAAAAGAGTGATAAAGAGAGTGGACTTCTTTCACAATTGTCAGAGACTCTAATAAAACTAGAGCAAGGAAAGGATCAACCTGAAGATCTGATAAAAATGCTTACAAGTGCAGAACCAACAATGGCACCTTTAATCTCCGATAGTTTAGGAACCTATCTAAAAGGACTTCTGAACAAAGACTCTGTCAATAATCAGGAGAATTTACTCCAAAAAGCTGAAATTGCTGAAAAACTAATCGCTGTGATGAATGGTTTGAATGAAGATAATCTCATTAAGAAAGCGCTATCTCCCCTTTATGGACAGCTGGAACAAAATATCCAAAATGCTATGTCATCCATCCAACAAAATAGAGCCCAAGAGAATACCCAAGAGTTAGCTATTTTGACGAATCTTTATGCACAGATACCACAAGCTAGCCCATTAGACCCCAAAAATGAAGCAAACGAATTTGGCGAAATAATTAAGATATTAGAAAGTAAGCTACCAGACGAAAATCTGAAGGTTTTATTTGCCAATCAACTATCAGACTTATATAAAGCAAAACTAGGTAAAGCTAATGACAGATCTTTACTAGGACAGCAATATGGAAATTCTTTAAATGCCCATATAAACATCTTGAATGGCCTTGATTCAACAAAGAACTTAAAGTCAATATTAGTCGATAAGATCAGTGAGGACTCTCACATTTCTGTCTTCCAAGGCACCACAGGGATCTCTAATTTACAAACAGTAAGTGATCAGCTTAAGCTTGTGATTCCGGATGAAAATCAAATTAATCAATCAGGCCTTAATCAATTAGTTGACAATATGACAATAGAGGAAGGAGGAATTCCGGGGTTATTTAATTTATCTTCATCCAGTAATCCCGAAGAATCTATTCCTCTTCCCATGATAATGGCCAATTATGTCGCTCGCCAAATTGGAAATTTGTCGGAAGAAATGAAGAAAGAAAACCTAGCCGTTTTGCGGAATGTAGTTGAAAAACAATTAGCTATTTTAGCAATAAAAGAAAAAGAAGAATCACTTCCTCAGCAATCAGAAGCAAAAAAATTTTTAAATAACTGTAAAGAGATTTTAATAGAAGGAAATGAAAATATTCAGGAGGGGCTTAAAAACTTACTGTATCAAAAAACCTTAGAACAATTAACAACTATCACCAAAGGTATCTTGGAAAAGCTTGAAAAAGATACAAACAATACCACCAATACTATCTCGGAAAAGCGTAAAAAATCTGCTTTAGATGTTCATGTAAAATCACTCAACCAGGCCCTAGAAAATAATAAAGACGACCTTCCTCTATTAACCAAAAACGAGAAGCTATACGGCTCACTCTTTGAATTAAACAAATCCCATATTATAGAAAATGAATTATGGGCACAAATCAAAAATATTTATGCACCGATTGCTCCTAAAAGAAGTCTTCTAAATGAATAATCCTATCTATACAGATCGTTTCAAGTTTTTTTCCGATAAGGCTATAAGAGAGGCTCCTGCACGCCAGTCTGCAGATCACTTGTATGTAAAGCTACAAAAAAATTTTGATGAAGCTTCCAACATTTTACAAAAGGATTTATCAGATGCTTTAAAGCACATCCATGTAGAAAGAGATAAGGGTCGATATGTCTACATACTTAATAACGATCCAAAACTTATCGTCAATCCCGAGGGTCTTTTAAATAAATTAGCTGAATCTATCATAACAATTTCAAATCAGATCTTTCAACAATCTTCTTCTAAACCTTATGTTCAATCACCTGAAATCCTTCAAAGCTTATCAGATTCTCCTCCTTCTTATAATCATCGAAACGAAATCGTGAATCAAAAAATAGACAACCTTTCTCAAACGGTTCAAAAACTCTCTAAAGAAATAAATGAGCTAAAAGAAAAAAACACGGTTCCCGATAACACGTTAAATAGCTTATTGAAAAGTCATAAGTTAGTCTGCAAAGCCTTAAACACCCATATTAAAAATCAATCAGTACAAGAAGATGATGTATTTAAGCAACAAACGATCTCTTCTGATTTAAAAAATCAGATACATAAGCTTGAAAAAGATAAAGAAAGCCTCGAAATAAAAATAGCCAGCTTTCGGCAACAAATAAATACACTTCATAGAGAACAAAAAGAACTCAACAAGAAGAAAGAAGAGACTCAAAAACTAGCGACAAATTTAAAAACTTTAAATGACCAGAAAAAGGATTTAGAATCAAAAATCTCCGAATCTAGAAAAGAACTCCACGGCCTTAGCGTTAACATCCAACAAGTAATATCTGAGATTCAAGGCTTAAAAAAAGACTTAACAATACAAGAGAAAAATAAAGCCGAGGCTCTGAATGAAATCGACGACCTGCAAAAGCAGCTCATCTCTCTTTCTCAAAATAAAAATAATCTGGGAAGCAACATCTTTCAACTGACAACAGAATTAGATGCTTTACAGAAAAAGCAAACGGATCTTAGAAGAGAATTGGATTCTCTCACCACAACTAAAGGGGCTCTAGAAACCGATATCAAGGGCCTTGGGGAAAAACTGGAACAAAAAAATACGGAACTTTCCGCCTTACAACAAAATCTGAAAGATCAACAACAACTCAATGACAAGACCAAAGAAGAAACTAAAACTCTTGAAGAAAATTTAAAGGCTTTGACCCAACAACAAACCGATCTTCAAAAACTTATTCCTCAATCTCAAAAAGAGTTAAATGCTATCAGTACACAAATCCAAAACAAAAACTCCGAGATTCAAAAGTTACAAGAAAGCCTACAACAAAAACAACAAATCAAGAACACAACCCAGAAAGAAACCGAATCTCTCCAACAAACATT
>JBMLRQ010000028.1:0-20930 GCA_049240945.1 Rhabdochlamydiaceae bacterium | reverse complement strand
TCTTCTTTACTGAAATATCCTCATCTGAATTTACAGAAACAATGTTACACTACCATTGGTTTTTGACTTTCTCTATACAATTTCACGGCATTTAGCTTGAATTCTCTATCATAATTTCTTGTACTCATCGGTTATCCCTCCTAACAATTTTTAATTGTTAGGATTCTATGTGTCTAGTAAATTGTAGCAAGGTCAGGTGGATAAAAAAGTCAAGGCAGTGATTTATACGAATTTCAGCAACGGGAAAAAGTACGACTTTAAGTTGTTCAAAGAGAGTCGAGTTCGGTGAACAAAAGAGATGAGTGTTCCTACAGACTCTGGCTACACTGGGATTCAGAAAATTCAGGGCACAATAAGACTCCCAATAAAAGGCCAAAAGGGAAATCTTTAACAAAACAGGAAAAACAAGCAAACCGTGCTATAGCGACAGGGCGAGTTTTAAATAAGAATGTTATAGGCTGTCTGAAAGGTTTTAAGATTTTAAGTGATCGCTATAGAAACTGAAAGTGATCTTACTTCAAAATGGATAAACAATAATCAGGTCATCTTTTATAAAGAAAGATGGTACATAACTAGCTCTAAGGCTCGAAATGTGTGTTTTTTTCTAATCATCGTCTCATTTGATTTGGTATTTTTCTTTCATCTCTTCTGTTAGTGCACGAATAAAAACTGGATGATTGAGAATTTTCTGAGCTTTTTCTTGAGATAGCGCAAAATACTTGAGGTTGTGGAGAATTTCTTTCCAGGCCTCATCGAGACAAGGAAGAAGTTTTTTGGGCTCTTTCTCTAAGTGAATGAAAAAGCTGTCCAAGCAGATGTCAAACATCTCCCCATCCTGACACTGGATCGCGTAAGTCAAAGGATGACATGAAAACATACAGGGCTGATCCCATTTAAAATGAGGGCTGCTGATAAGAACGGAGAGTTTGTTTTTTCGATTTAAATCCTGAGACAGCATAAGAGCTACAAAAAGATCAGAGTGTAGGTTTAATGCCCCTAAGGAGTCTAGGTTCTGATATTTTTTTATCAAAATAGTAAACGATTTTTCCGTCAAATAGGGGAGAGCTCTCCTTATTAAATCTATGTATTGAGGTGGAGAATAAAAGCTATTTTTCAGGCTAAACAAGAATGAAGGATCGAATTTTTCATCTTCTGTCAATCTCTTGACAACTTTATCTCTATTTA
Source organism: Rhabdochlamydiaceae bacterium (assembly GCA_049240945.1). Lineage (GTDB taxonomy): Bacteria > Chlamydiota > Chlamydiia > Chlamydiales > Rhabdochlamydiaceae > JBMLRQ01. The sequence continues at coordinate 19,745 of JBMLRQ010000028.1, read as the reverse complement.
CTTCATTCATATCTTGAAAGAGGGGATCAAAATAGATAAAAACGAGCTCAGAGAGCTTTTTAAAATCCACTTGACTTTGTGAGCGATTGATCATCTCTTCTAAGATTTCTTTTTTATCTGATGATGGGAGATTGAATAAATTAGGTATATACCCTCTGAATCCAACGCCCACAAAAGAAGAGGTATGAATATTAAAGTGTTGGTTTTGGATAAGCAACTTAATCAGTTTTATATCTCGCTTCTCACAAGCTTTTTGAAATAGATTAGCCAAAGAATACCGATCATTAGCCTGACAATAATCGCTTGCCAAGGTGATTTGTTCCTCATCTTGATGAATGAGATTTTCGAAGCTATAGGAGTATTTAGTTGTTAAAATATGGTTGAGTGATATCCCAAAAACAATGGGATGAAAAATAACACACAAGAATTTATGAAACTGGACACTTGTGTAGTTTTTCAGATATTTAAGAACTGTTACCTGCCCATACTGAGGCCAAGATAGACAAGCTGGGTTAATGGCAAAGCTTTTATTTAAGCATTTAAACCCACCTAAAGCGATCAGGTGGACCATTATGTAAAGTAAACTCCTTCCTAAATACCACTTAGATTTATTTGTGTGATCTTCTGCCCATCTATCATCAAAAGAGAGTAATAAACGAGAGGCAAAGATACTTGCCGATATAAGGGTGAGATGATAGCTACTCATGATAAGGGACAGCCCTATCTTTTCTATGAATGACTGAGATGTGCCTAAAAAGGGGAATATGGATGGTTTAAGCTGTAAGATTAGCAGAACTAAAGCCGCATGAGCCATCAAAGATATCGCTTCCGATTTAAAACTTGTGATCCCTTTATCAAAGGTGATCACATCGGTATAAGATTGTTTAAAAGTATCTGTGATAAAATTCATGAACTTGTTCTATTTATTTTTTATGATCTTTTCCAGTCATTTTGAAATTTTTCGTAATCTGAATCACTCCACAAAAATTTTTCAATTTCTTCGTTTGCTTTTATCTTTTTAAGACTGTTTTCCATCACATAAAATTGAGAAAATTTTTCAAAGCCCGAAATCTTATTCGAAATGAAGTCGAAAGAACGGTGATCGTTTTTGCGAGGATAATTGCTTTGTTTACCGATGAGCTCTTTTTCCGCAAATATCTTTAAAATCACCGGATGACCTTCTTTCTCATGTTTAGCTTTTTTCATCGCGAAGTAAGAAGCGATCTCTATATCTTCTGCGAGATAAAAGCCTTTTCCTTTAAATTGGCGGGTTGGATTTTTTTGAGGTTTAATTTCTTGGATGATGCTAGCGGCATACATATCGGTTGTGCCGTGATAACCAACAAAAGACCCTTGGGGTATCACAAGGCTTTTTTCATCGCTCAACTTACCTATCCGATAATCAAAGCTGAGTTTATAGATCGATTGTTTGATTTGTTGTTTGGTCGGTTCGTTGTCTATATTTTTGTTTTCCAAACGGGAGATATACCTCTCAAGATTGCCAATCTCATCAGGATTTATCTTTAATGGGTGTGCTTTAATCACTACTTTTTTTGCTTCTATGAGGTCTCCTCTTAGAGCTAAAATAGCTGCGTAACAAAAAAAAGCTTTGTGTTTGTCTGCTGGAAGGGATCCGAATAAAAGTTCGTTTTTATAAAACTCTTCATAATATAAAGGGTTGTCTTCTAATTTATCATAGCAAGATTTTAATAGCTTATAAGCCTCTTCCATTTTATCAAGATACACAAGAATTTGAGCACAAGAACTCTGTGTTGGTAAATGTTTGTCATTAAGCTCCTGAGAAAGTTTAAGGTATTCTATCATTTGATTAAAATTCGTATTTGATGGATCAACTCTCAAAAGTCCAATGGCTATATTATAAAAAAAGCCAGAGAGGTCTTCTTTATCTTGCTGGTTGAGGTCTTGTCGGTGTAAATTTTTAGCTTCTTCTGCTAGTGCATTAAATTTTTCAAGATTACTTGTTTCAGCGAATACGATCGCCAGAGCTCTTAGAGCGACTATATTTTTGGGGTCTAATTGAATAGCTTTTGTTAGATATTTCTTAGCTTTTTCAAAATCATCAAGGTCTAGATAATAGTAGCCGTGAGAGACATATACATCGGCTAGGAGTTTGTTATTATTAGGAGGGGTAGGGAAAGAGCTTCTCAATTTTCTGGTATCTTCGATGATAGAATCCATCTCATCGGCATGAGCCGGATCTTTTAGAAGGTACAGCTCTTTTAGTCTTAGATGCTGTGAAATATTTTCTTTGAAACATTTCATCTCTTGATTACTAGGAGCCAAAGAAAGAGCTTTGTTTATATAGTCACGAGTTTCTAATTCTAATGGACAAGGAGAACCCGCTGTTAAATCTTCTTCTTTTAATAGGCAATAACAGGCGATTGCTAAAGTATGATAGATCCGAGCATTTGCTTTATTGTTTTTCAGTTCAGAGAGCCATTCTTTAGCTTCTTTAAAATGACCAGTTTGTATTAGATCAAACCCATAATCACATTGCATCTCTAGATTATCAGGATCCAAAGAAAAAGCTTTTTTTGTATACTCAAGAGCTTCTGATTCTAACGGACAAGGACAACCCGTTGTTAAATCTTCTTCTTTCAATAGGCAATAACAGGCGATTGCTAAAGTATAATAGATCCGAGCATGTTCTTTATTGTTTTTCAGTTCAGAGAGCCATTCTTTAGCTTCTTTAAAATGACCAGTTTGTATTAGAGCAAATCCATACTCACATTCTTTTTCAATATAACCTTGTGATTGAGGATGAGGGTGGCTTTGCAAGTAGTCAGGCCAATAATTCATTGGGTTTTCAGAAACGAATTCTCCATATTTTTGCAGCTCGCATATGAATGCAATTTTTTTATGGAGGGTAGCATGATCTTTTTTGAATGTTAAAGCCTGATTAATGGCTTTTAACCCTTCTTGTATATAAGGAATGTGTTCAAGATTTAAAGAAGAACTGTTGCCATGATTGTTCCGCAAATAAAGCAAGTATAGATCGGCGATTTTCATCCAATTTTTGGAGTTTAAGTTTTTATCTTGAGTAGGATAGTCACAGCATTTTTGATAGTTAAGCAAAGCTTTTTCCCAATAACAATTAACCTTTTTCGCTGTGGTTTTATGTTCGTAAGCGTATTGGTAAAAATCGACGCACACATCACCTATCTCACAAAATATTTTTTTCGCTTCTGATGAGGTTGTTTCTGCTTCTTGAATTCGAGGCCAACTTGTTTTTATACAGAGATTGTCGATTTTTTTATTAAGTTTATTAATTTCTTTGAGAACACCAGTTTCTATAAGATAGGCATCTAAAAAAGATGAAGATGAATATGAATGAACAGACATTAAGAAGCCTCCAAAAAGAATAATTTGCGAAATCATTATAAGGGCTTTAAAAAAAACGACAAAATGTTTTTCTTATTATGGCCAGAGATTATTTATCTAACTATTTAAGAATAGAGCTCATGAATAGGTGTTATTCCGAGCACAAGCCTTGCCTAAAAGATAAGGGGGGAGAGATCGTCTCTTTGACTTCTTTTTTCGATGCAAAGAGAGAAGAGATGCCTTTTATAAAGACCTAGAAGCTCGTGTTGAGATCATATTAGATAGGGAAAACTCTTTATTAGGGATTGTAGACGATTGTTTAGATCTCGTGAGTGAACCCATTAAACGGTTTAAGCCTTATAAGTCTTCTTTATCTAATCAGGAACTCATTCATTATATTCATCGCCACCCTCAACTCATAGAAATTGACTTGAGAGGATGTCGTTCTATTGATTGGCGAGATCAAAAACTCATAGAAGCCTTTTTAACTCTATCTTGTTTAGACGCTATTTGTGTGGACGACGAGGAGATCATTCCTGCTGAAATTAAGGCTCTCAAGTCCAGAAACATGTTTTTTCATTTGACTCTATCTCGTTTGTATGAAAAAGATTTTTTGATCCCCTATCTAGAGAAAGAAGAGATATTTGCTTTGTTGATAGATAAATACAAGTCCCCAGATCAAGCTTTTATCAAAATGATAGAGATAACAAAATCTCTAGACTTTTCCCTTCCTATTGAAAAAAATCAGACGGAGTTGGGACAATATCTTCTTGGCTGCTCAAAAAAAGAGATCCTAAAACTGATTAAATGGGATGGTTTAGCTGTCAAAGCCGATGGATGGGATCAAGAAGAGTTATCAATCCTCTTCATCCATCTAGATCAAATCAATACTCTTGAGATCAATGATAGCGATTTACGCAATCATTTAGTTCAGAAAACTTTTGCTAAGATCTCTTTAAAAAGTCTTAAGCTTTGTGGTTGTTTTATCGGAAAAGCCGTTATAGATGAGTTATGTAAAGCTCAGCTAGAAGAGCTCATTATCAAGAAACCTCAACACCCTCTTGATATCGACGCCCGTTATTTCCAATTAAAAAAAATGCACTTAGACACGTCATTAGAGGAGACTCACCTAAAGAACTTAAAAAGTGACAAATTGGAGGAGATCCATTTATCAGCCTATAGAAAGGTCCTGATTTTTGATGAACCACTTTATACGCCCCATTTAAAAAAACTTAAGGTATCAGGGGATTGTATAGACTCTTTTCATGTACAAGAACTATTGACATCAGCTTCTTCTTTAACTGTATTATCTCTTGATGGTTACAAAACAATGGGGGATATATCGATTGCATTGCCTTCTTTGAAAGAGCTTTCTTTAAGACACTCTTCTCTTCCCTTATCAGTCATAAAGAGTTTTTTGAAGAGTCCTCTCGCTTTAGAAAGTCTTGATCTAACTTTTTTTCAAGAGAGTCAAGAGGGGCAGGAGCCTTTAGCTTTAAATGATGATCGATTGGAGCTGAAAGAAGGCTTTTTGAGTCACCTTAAACACCTCAAATTGGGAGGATCTGATCTTTCTCAAGAGATGATAGATTCGTTCTTGGTTTCTTATCCTCAGTTAGAGAGTTTAACCTTAAGTCACTGCCAAAAACCTGTAAGTATTCCTTTAGGGTTAAAGAACCTACGTCGATTGACGGTTGTCAACTCTTCTTTAGCTAAGATCAACTTAACAGCTATTTTATCCGATTCACCTGATTTAGAAGAGATAGATTTTTCTGATTCTTTTGCTTTAAAAGAAGAGCTTAATTGCCCTCAATACGAAGGTCCATTAAGGATCAAGAAGGACGTCAAATGTCCTCATTTGAAAAAAAACAATTTTTGGGGATCCAACTTACCAAAAAAGGTGATTTTAGATTTGATCAGTGCTTGTTCTCTCATAAATGCTCAGGATCTTAAGGCCTTAAGGCAAAAAAATCCTTCTTTATCTCTTAATTGGTGGTGCTCTCATTTGTGTGGGCACTTTTATTTCTCTTACTCTTTCTAAAGTCATCGATTGGCGACAATTCATCGCTTACAGCGCTTCAGTAGCGGGTGTTGGCTTAGCCAGTGTCTTCATCTACAAGTCTCTCATATGTCTTGGTAAAAAAGCTCACAACCCAAAGCTTATTTATAAGCAGCTAATTTTTGATATTGATTAATTATTTTTTTTACATTACTAATTAGAATTAATTATAGAAGTTGGTTTTTTTGTGATATTTTAAATTGGTGTTTGTGTTATGCATATTGATCATATACCTACAGCTCAAGAGTCTTCTCAATGGCTTCCTCAACCTCTTCAACCTTTACAGCCTATTGATTTTTCTCCTTCTTTTTGGACCTCTAAAGAAGCAGATGAGGCGTCTTTACGTTTAAAGAAGATAACCGTCCCCCCCGCTCTAGATAATACCCAAGAATCTTTATTCAATTATTGGAATTGGATAGAGCAAAGTTACGATAATTTAAAAAAAGCTGAAGATGATGTTTATAAAGTACAAAATGGCTTTGTCGCCCAATATTTGGGAGATTTTTTTCGAAGCCTGACTAAAACTGATATGATTGTTTCTGATCTCTCTTGTATGCAAAAATCTTTTATTTCTCATTTAAAAGATGGGTTAGAAAAAACGTCTAAAAAATCTTGGCAACATTTGGATCATTCAAATGTGACCCCTTTTAAATCTTCTATTTTAGCCCATATTTTTCAAAAAGAGCTGAATCAGATACGCTCTCATTTGGAGCAGCAAGATGTCCATCCCGTCGATTTGGAACAAGACATTGCTTTTTTAGAAAAACTAGACACAGTTTTGACAGATCCTACCTTGGCTAAGGAAAAAAAATCATACTCTCTTATGAAAGAAAGTTTAGAGTGCCGTCTTGTCACAAGTATGACCCTTAAAAAATTAGACACTTGGCAAAATTTTTTAGAAAGAGAGAAGTTGAATAAAAAATGTGATCCCCAAATTTTTAGAGATATCCAAGATGTCGTCATTTCTTACGAAACTTTTGTGGACAAGCATCCTTCTGTTTTTAGAACAGATCATGGCTATAGAGCGATCAATAAAGATGTACAGCGAGCCCAAAATAAGATAAGAAAGTTTAAAGAAGAAATAGACAAACATCATAACATGAGCCATACGACAGAAACCACAAGAGAAAAAGCTCATTTTGATGGCCCTTTCAGGGTTGTCGAGCCTGAGATTTTTGTCCCTTCTTCCTCTTTTCTGTCTTTGGATCAATTTGTAGCTTATTTACAGACTCATCCTCATGTGAAAGAAATAGATTTAAGAGAGGGCTCATCGATCAAAATGAATGACTCTCGATTTCTTGAGATGATACGTCTTATGCCTGATTTAACATCTATTCACTTATCCCGCATTCCTTTAGAGCTAAGATATCCTAACCAGATCCCTTCTGAGCTTAATCATTTGATCCGCATCGAAGAAGACTTCTTAGCTGATAAGTGTAACACGTTTTACCTAAACGCTATCCAAGATCAACAAGAACCTTTACAAGTTTTTAAAATGTTAGTGGAAGATTTAGGTGTGTTTGATGATTCTTTGGAGCTTTATGGTCAGCATAATGAGCTGAGGAAATATCTAAACACAAATAGTTTAAGTGATTATCTGGAGGTCATTGATTTTTCTAAAATAAAGAGTGCTAAAGTATCTAATGAGCAAGTTCTCAAAAAGGTATTAGCTGAGGCAAAAAATTTAAAAGAACTCGGTCTTGATGTCAAAGGTATGAAGGATCTCATCAACGGTCAGGATATTCTCAAAAGCTTCCCCAATCTAGAAAATCTTGAAATTAAAGGATCTATTTCTTTTACAGATGAGGACTCTTTGACTTCTCATTCTCTTAAATCTTTTAAAATGGAAGAAACAAGAGTCTCTTCTTCAGACAAAAAAAGATCGACATTTGATTTAAGCGCTCTCATGAGTGTATGTCATCAGATAGAACATTTACAAATCGATAGCTCTGTCAATCTAAAATCAAGCAAGGATCTCCAAGCCCCTTTAAAGCAGCTGTCTTATTTCATGATCAGGCAAGCTAATTGTCAAGAGGTACACATGGCTAATATTTTAGAGAACACCCCTAATCTAGTCACTTTAGATCTATCTCATATAAGCTTTTTGAATTTATACCATCCCCCAATAACAACAATCGTGACAAAACCTAAACGTCTGACGATAGCTGATTATCAAAAATATAAAGGTCCTGTTGTTCATAAAAAGGGATTGTTCGGTTCCTTTTATTTATTTGGGGAAGAGAAGATTGAGCAAACAGAAACACCAATACCGCACTTGTCTTTTGATAAATTGACAACACTTAACGTATCTAATGTGTCAAAGGCCTATATCCCTTTAAGCTATGTATTAAAAAGCGCTCCTCTTTTAGAAAGATTAGTTGTTCCTCATCTCTCTTATGCAGATTTGGACATCGTTATAGATTTGCAATATCTTAAGAGATTGAAAACAAATCAATTACCACAATCTATTCAAGATGGCCTTAAATCGCATAGGCCAGACGTTAGCGTTCGGGTTGGTGATGAAGAGATATAAAAGTTGCTCTTCATCTTTCCTACAAGAAGTTATCGCAAAGGAACAGCTCTTGATTCTATTTCATGAGTTGAGAGGCTTAATCTGATTGTCTATTGATCTCCTTTTGTTCAGACGGTTCGTATTTCAGTCGTCAAAAACCTTCCATTTGAGAATATCTCTTTCAATAGGACAGCTATTAAAATCTATCAACAAAAAGCCAAAATGCTTTTTGTTGATAGAATTCTATCTTTAGATCGTCGTTCGAGGGAGGCGGCGAATTGGAAAAAGCCGGCTTCTCGCAGAATTTGGAAAAGGAATGAGAAGCTTGTTCTTTTCCGGCATTCCTCCTGCAAAAAAAACGACTGCACAATCCCAACGTGACGAATTCGCTTACTAAATGGAGCGTGCAGGGCTGCCCATTAGTAAATCTGACGACTGGGGCAATCTATTTTGGCACCTATCAAAACATACGACCACGAAACCTGTTTTGATCGTATTCGACGAAATATCTTGGATGGGAGGAAAAGATCCTGATTTTTTAGGAAAGTTAAAAACTGCTTGGGATATGTATTTTAGTAAAAATCCAAAATTGATCCTCGCACTTTGCGGGTCAATCTCTTCGTGGATTGAGGAAAATATTTTAAGTAATACGGGCTTCGTTGGTAGAATCGCTATTGATCTTGTCCTAGAAGAGCTACCATTAAATGTTTGTAACGCCTTTTGGCATCCTAAAGAAGAACGAATCACAGCTTACGAAAAATTTAAATTCTTATCTGTTACAGGAGGAATTCCTCTTTATCTTGAAAGAATGAAACCTGATCTGCCGGCAGAACAGAATATTAAAGACCTCTGCTTCACAAAAGGAGGACTGTTGGTTCGAGAATTCGATGAAATTTTTTCAGATCTTTTCTCTAGAAAAAATGCAAGCCACAAAGAGATCGTTTTATGCCTTGCAAACGGTCCCAAAGACCTTGGCAAAATTTGTAAAGCATTAAAAAAAGATATTTCAGGTGCATACACGAAACACTTAGATGATCTTGTGAAGGCTGGTTTTGTAAAGAGGGATTTCACTTGGAATTTAGCCAATGGTCAAGAAAGCAAGTTAAGCATGTATCGCTTAAGTGATAATTATCTTCGATTTTATTTAAAGTATATTGCTCCAAACCGTACAAAAATTGAAAAAGAAACTTTTATAAATGCAGCATTAACACGACTCCCAGCATGGGAATCCATCATGGGATTACAATTTGAGAACCTTGTGACCCATAATCGTAAAACTATGTGGCATCTGTTGAACCTCTCCCCAGAAGAAATTATCATGGATGGGCCCTTCTTTCAGAACCCAACAAAAAAACAACCAGGGTGTCAAATTGACTACTTGATCCAAACGCGATTTAATGGACTATTTTTATGTGAAATTAAATTTTCAAAAAACTTAATAGGACAAAAGATCATTAAAGAAATGGAGACAAAGAGAAAAAAATTAAAAGTTCCTAAATTTTGCTCCGTTCGACCTGTTCTTATTCACGTGAATGGAGTAGAAGAAAGTGTTTTAGATGCTGGATATTTTGATAAAATCATCGATTTCACTCAGTTATTGGAATAACAGGGAATAAAATGGATTATAAAAAATTGAAGATCAAATCATACGAAGAGAAAGCAATCGACGATTTCTTATCGATAGAGGGGAAAGGTCTTTAAAGATGGAACCATGCTACATATGACAAATATTATGTCACCGAAGAATCTGTCCTTTTTCAAATAAGGGATAATTGAATGAGAACAAAACATCTGCTTATTTCTGGACTGTCTTGAAGATTAATTGTAGAATAAGATGATTTTTTTGATGATTAAAAGATTCTAGAATCAATTGTTGGAAGGGAGAAGTTCTATCTCATGCAGCTGGAAAAACTAAAAAAAATAATTTTAAATGGGGAGTCAGAAAGCTTAGAGTTCAAGAAAACCACTGGACAAAGAACAGAAGCAGCGAAGACTGTTTGTGCTCTTCTTAACGGTTTCGGAGGAATGGTTATTTTTGGCGTTTCTGATAAGGGGATATTAAGTGGACAGCAAGTGACGAATAAAACTCTTGAAGATCTTGCCATCGAACTACGTCGTATTGAGCCCCCTGCGTTCCCTGAAATCCAAACAATTTTTATTGAAGATGATAGAAAGCTCATTCTCATTCGGGTCGATGGGGAACAAGGTATTTATACTTATGACGGTAGACCTTATTTAAGACATGGTTCCACCACCCAAATTATGCCAAGAGGCGAATATGAACGGAGATTAATCGAAAGACTTCATGCCACACATCGGTGGGAAAATAGACCTGTTCCTGACGGCATCACTATTCAAGATCTTGATGAAGAAGAGATTCATAATACTCTTAAAAACGCGATCCAAAGAGGACGGATGGATGAGCCTCCTCGAACTGATACCGAATCTATTCTTTTTGGCTTGAAGTTGATTCATAAAGGAAAATTACTGAATGCTGCTTTAGCTTTGTACGGAAAAAGTGATAAACTTTACTCTCTTTTCCCCCAGTTTTCAATCCGATTGGCTCGATTTCGAGGGAAAGATCGATTAGCGGATTTTTTAGATAATCGCTCATATTGGGGGCACGCCTTTGCTCTTCTGAGAAGAGGAGAGTCTTTCTTGCGAGATCATGTCCCTATAGCTGGCCGGGTGCTTGCAGGGAAAATGATTCGGGAAGATTATCCCATGTATCCATTTCGCGCTTTGAGAGAAGCGATCGCTAATGCAGTTTGTCATAGAGACTATCATTCCCCAGGTGGAGCTGTGGCCATAGGAATGTATGATGATCATTTGGAAGTTGTCAATCCCGGATCTTTACATTTTGGTCTTAACCCACATAATTTATCAGCACCACACACCTCCAAACCTTGGAACCCTATAATAGCAGAAGTTTTTTACAGAGCCGGTGTCATTGAACAGTGGGGCACAGGAACATTAAATATTATCAAGTGGTGTAAAGATAACCAAAATCCAACTCCTGTATGGGAAGAGCAACCAGGTGCTTTGATGGTTACATTTTTTTCGAGTCACTTCTTTTCGGAAGAACAAAAAGTAGAATCATTTTTAGAAACTGATAAAAAAGAAGATACCGGACAAGATACCGGACAAGATACCGGACAAGATACCGGACAAGATAAAATTCTAGAATTCTGTAAACAACCAAGAACTGCAAAAGAGATCATGAAGCTACTAGGATTAAAGCACAGAGAATCTTTTTATAAAATTTACTTAAAACCATTGATACAGAAAAAATGGCTTCTCATGACCATACCAGATAAACCAAAAAGTAAAAATCAGCAATACTTGACTAATCACGAACAATGAAGAGGCTGTCTTATGCCTTCACGATTAAGCTTATTTTAAAGATATTCGACGGCTTATAAACTTTTTCAACATATGTTTTTTTTAGATATTTATTAGCCCAATAAGCTGCAAAATAGGTGAGAGGGAACAAGGTCAAGGAAGTTTTATCCACTCTCTTTGACAAAAGATGTGATACATTCAGGTTTTTTATTGTTCATTAAAGTCTAATACACCATATAAACTGATTTTTGTGGTGCATTAAGTCTAATGCACTATATAAATTGATTTTTGTTGTATATTAGCTATCATTATATCATTAGCTTTGAGGAAAGAGTCTTGATCAAACAAATTGAACTGTTGTTGGATTGTTTCTTTTTTTGAGCGTATCGATCATTTCGAGGATCTCATGAATGATTTGAATAAGAAAATGCATAGATAGGATCTCTCTACGCCATTTCAAACGGTTGCAATCAGCTTTTGGTAATTGTTTTGAATAGCAAGGGAGATAAAATAGAAAAACCTATTTATTTTTTTAATAAAAGATTGTAATGTGGATTTTCAAAAATTTATGCTCTTAGATTTATGTCATCCGTTTCTTCTGATCCTTCCTCTTTGTCTAAAATGAATTGGTCTTTTAAATCCTTATGGGATCTATCGAATTCTTCTAAAGGAAAGGCTCTTATGGAAAAAATTGAAACTTCTTGGGCTTTAAGACCTCATGTTTGGCAAAAGATAAAAAATAAAGAGTTTAAATGCGAGGTCTTATTGACCAATCATCAAACCTTTTTCGCTTCTTTTGCTTATAAACACATCGTCTCTTTAGAGATGCAAATTGTCCTTAAAACGGAAGAAATAGAAGGGGATCTCAAAGAAAAGCTTTTCTTAAAACTACTGAGACGAATCAATAAAAAAGCGAGGGAGTATCAACTCCGTAAGATAGAGCTTTCTATTTTGAAAGTAGAGAGTGTTGCTTCCGATTTTTTTGTCAAACAAGGCTTTTTAGAAGAAAAACAGATCAATTCTTCTTCTGATGAAATCCTTTTGATAAAATCTATAGGTGCTTGTAAAAGAAAAGCTTCCTCCTCCCTTGATGGATCAGATCGGAAAAAACAAAAGGAAAATCCTTTACGGCTTGTGAGCTCCACTTTGAGAAAGGTTTATATTGAAGCTATCCGTGAAGGGAAAAAAAACATCGAAGGCCGGGTTTACAAAGGGATGTTTAAAAATCTTTCCGTGGGTCAGTCTATACGGTTTTTTTATTTCTCGAATCCGAAAGATGATGTGACTTGTCAGATTGAGAAGATCACTAGATACCCCTCCTTTCAGGATATGCTTAATGAAGAAGATTTTAAGAAATGTGTGCCTGAAGCTTTTAGTCAACAAGAAGCGGTTTCTTTATATGAATCGATACCTGGCTATGTAGAAAAAGCCCGCCTACACGGGGTTGTCGCTATCCAAATGAGTAGGCTGTAGCATGGCTAGCTGTATAAAACTGACCTTAAATCCCTTGTATTTTTCTTTGATCGCTAGAGGGGTGAAGAAAGTTGAAGGACGGACCTTTAAGGCCTCTTTGCATGGATTAAAAACAGGTCATCTGATCTATTTCCATAATAAAGAACAGCTTCAGCCACCTATACGAGCTCAAGTAACATCTTTAAAAAAATACGCCTCTTTTCATGAAATGCTGAATATAGAGGGCCTTCAAAATGTATTGCCAGGTGTTGAGCATATAGAGGAAGGTGTTAAGATTTATCATAGTTTCCCTCATTACCAAGAAGAAGAAAAATCACTTGGTGTTTTAGCGATTCATTTCAAATTGGAACCTTAAATTCCAAAGCTTATTGAAATCTCAAATCTCAAGCTTATATGAATTTCTTTAAAAAAACTTGAATAAATTTTTACGACAAACTAGTATTTTTCAAAAAAAGGTTTTGACATGTCTTCACCCATCGGTATATTTCCTCAGTCTCCTATTTTCCCATCTCATTTAGGGCGCACTTTTTATCAAGTTTCTGGCAATAGTCCCTTAATGACTAAAATGAAAGAGATTTTTTCTAAAATTTTAGAGCCTCTTTATGGGTCACAAGCGAAGGCTTTAAAACAAATTGAGGAATCAAAAGATAGAAAAGCCTTTCTTCTTTGTGCAGATGAGTCGACTAATCCCTTGGGTGTGATCGTTTTTAAGGATGTACTGAGTGATGAGTTTTCTAGTAAAGGGATAGCAAACAGTGTTGAAATCAAGTCCTTATTTGTGGTCAATTCAGATCAAAATTCTGGTAAAGGGCTTGGAACAACTCTTCTCACAAAGATTATAGAAGAGACGGCCAAACGACTTGATCCAAAATTTTACAATGTTACGGTGAGCGAAGATAAAAAAGAATCTCTTATTTTCTTTTTGTCAAAAGGGTTCACTATCATGCATGTTTGGGATGGTAAATATATAAAAGGTAAAAAAGAATATTTACTAGCAGCGACTCCAGAAGTTCTTAGTAAAATAAAAAAGACGGTTAATATATCTCCCCCTCAAATGACTTTAGATCCAGCAAGTTCAAGTTCTTCTTCTCCAAATAATCCTCATTCTTTTTCCCTTTTGAATGAAATCGAAGCTCATTGGGATGATATACACACCCTCAAACTTCTCTCCGACGGGACGTTTATCAGTGGATCTAAAGATAATTCGATCATTAAATGGAATGGTCAGGGAGAGATTGTTAAAGTTGTGAAAGAGATTGAGCCCGTTCAGATTGATCACCATCACTGGGTCACCGCTTTAGAAGTCATCAACGACAGTTACTGGATCAGTGGAGAAAGAAGTGGAAGGGTCAGTTTGTGGACCACAAAAGGGGATCATGTGAAAGATATCAGACTGCATATGCCCAGAAAAGGTCATGTCAGTAAAGCCGAAAACCGGCAGCGTGTCACTTGTTTAAGTAGAGGCTTAAGCACATCCAAACCTAGTTTTTATACGGGCTTTCCCACTATGTTTAATGAATTTAACTTGATCGAAGGTCGGGTGAAATCCACAAAAGAGGTTCATAAAAACGATTGGGTGTATTGCATTCATCCTTTAGATGAAAATAAAGTGATGACCGTGGTGGCTGGGTCTTTGCAGGTTTGGGCTCGAGATCAAGAAGAGTGGCAGCTGAGTACAACCCTTATCAAAGAAACACCCTCTTTGGATAATAGAAAAGAAAGAGCCCACATCAGCGTACTTACACCTCTTTTATCCAATCCCAATCATTTTGCGACAGGGGATTTTAAAGCTCAGCTGAAGATAGTGGATGTGGCTACTGAGAAGATTGTGAGAACCTATCAAGAGCATAAAGATAAAATTTGGAAAATAGAAAATATATCTAGACGTTGCTTTGCAAGTGCCGGAGAAGATGGTCTCATAAACATTTGGGATGCAAATCTGCCTCGGCCTGTTGCCTTTATTCAGGCTCAAAATCCGAATGAAGGTTTTTCCGCTCTCATGTCTTTAAACGATCATTTATTGGTGGCCGGGACCTCTAGCAAATCTCGTTTAGAGTTTCCTGAAAGACGTTCTCTCAAATTTTTTGATATCAGACAATTTTAAACAAAAACTAAAGGCTTATATGAGTTCATCGATTTTAAATTTGACCCCTTCCCCAAGCGATTTATTACTAAAACCTATTCTAGGAGAAGGACGGGAGCTTAGAAAAAAAGCTGTGGTCGAGCATCTGGCTAAGCACCATTTTTCTTCATCTATCATGGATTCCATTGAAAACAGAGATTATAAATGTCGGGCCTTATGCAAAGGTAAAGAAGATCAAGTGGTCGGTATTTTAGCTTATAAAGATCGTTTGATGACACGTTATGAGGATGTGGGTTATAAACATGTTTTCTCTATAAAGCTGCTTGAATTGACAGCTAAATCTGACGACAAAAAACATTTAGATATCTTACTTAATGAAGCTAAACAGGAAGCGATAGCTAAAAAAGCTCATTTTATCTTTATTGATACGGTGAACATGAGCCATCAGCAGGTGAACGACTTAAGTAGTAAAGGATTCAAAGTTGCCGACAAACGGGTGTCTCAAATAGAAAATGGGATCTTTTATATCTTAAAATTACAGGACGATCCTAAGATTGCAGAAGCGTCTAAAAAACGAAATAGAGATAGCGGTTCTTTTCAAGAATTAGTAGAGGATGCTAAAAACTATCAACAAGAATTGGAATTAAGAAAAAAAGAAAACGAACCTGAAAAAGCTCATGTGATTAAAAAGGCTCGAATAGAAGAGCCTTCTTCTTCATCTAGCTCATCTACTTCATCGAGTTCGTCTAGTTCGTCTGGCTTGCCTCAATCATCTTCTAATCAGCCTCTTTTCCGTAGTCCTAGACAAGATACAAACTCTTTTCCTCAAAGGACAGAAGGACGGATTGAATCCATTCCTTTAAAAGCTAAATTTTTACGTTATATTCAGCAAGGGTCTAAAACAATAGAAGGCCGGATTAACACAGGAGCTTTTAGATATCTTAAAGCGGGACAGACTGTTCGTTTCTTTTTTGGTAACAATGATGGATCCCAGACAGAAGTGCTTTGCAAAATCATAAAAATCAATCACTATTCTTCTTTTAGAGAGATGTTAACAAGAGAAAATTATCGCCTTTGTATTCCTGATGTCTATTCTGTGGATGAAGCGGCAGCGATCTATGCCAGCATACCGACCTATCCACAAAAAGAGCGTCAGTTTGGTGTTTTGGCGATCCATATAAGTAAGGTGTCTTAATTATGTCCTCTTATATATCCGCTTTAACTGGCTATAAAACACCGAGTTTGCAAGAAAAAAAATATCAAGAACCGAGTGTAGAAGAGATCAACGATAAATTAGAAAAAACACATATCACTGATTCTCAGAAAGCTAGAGTAAAACTTATAGAAAATGTTCATGAAGATGATATTCATGCTTTGATCAAGATCTCGCACGATAGATTTGCTTCTGGTTCAAAAGACGGCAGTTTAAAAGTTTGGGATTCTCAAGGGAATCTTAACAAGTGTGTATGGAAAGCTCGCAGAATCGAGGGAAGAGTTAATTACCATCAGTGGATCACAGCTTTGGCTCCTTTAGGGAAAGATAGCTGGATGAGTGGATCTCGTAATAATTACCTTTCTATATGGAATAAAGATGATAAAAAAGAGGTTTGCTTTCAGCCCAAATTTGTAGATCATGGTCATCTCTCTAAGCGAAGAAATCAAGATAGGATCAATTGTTTAACCGATTTATCTTCTTTATATTCTTCTCCCACTTTTGCAATCGGACGCGCCACCCAATTAACGTGGCATCAATTAAATGAAGATGGATGGGTGGATCATATAGATGAGGTTAAGGTGGATAAAAATGATTGGGTGTATGCTATACATCCTCTTCATATCAACAAACTATTAGTGGTCACAGGCACTCGTTTGGATCTTCTTCACCGTTCTTCCGAGAACAAAAAATGGAGCACTCATCTCTTGATTGAAGAATTCAATCATTACGCCGATTTAAAAGAAAAGAGAGATCGTTCTTTTATATCGAGTCTGACTCCCTTAATAGGAGATGATCGTAAAGTCGCTTTGTCTATTTTTAATGGGTCTATGCAGGTTTTTGATGTAGTTTCTCAGAAAATTTCATTTGAAGCTAGGGAACATGAAAATCGTGTCTGGACAGTGGTTAATACCCAAAAAAATAGTTTAGCTAGCTGCGCCGATGATGGATTGATCAAAATTTGGGATATTAGAGCTTCCTCTCAGGCTTTATTTACACTCAGGGATAACCCTGAAACAAAAGCAAGGACGTCTGTACTCTTGCCCTTAGATGATCATATTTTGTTGTCTGGTTCTTGCCCTGATGCTGTCCATCAAGCACAAAACAAAGCTCAGTTTTCTTTTTGGGACATGAGAAAATTATTTTAGGAGATATAGTTGATGAGTTCTTCTGTGAGCCCGATCACTTTTATATATAATGAGGAGCTTAAACTTCTTAACATTTCTGAGAGTTGTCTTAAATCTTTGGTCTTTCCCCATAAACACACTAACTGGCTTATCCAAGTAGAGAAGGTAGACACCGTTTATAAAGCCATCCTCATGGAATTTAAAAGAGAGTGTCCAGCTGGCGCTTTTACGTATGAACGCTCTTCATTTCTCCCTGTTATGGTGAATAAAGAAGAGTTGATGGAACAAGCAATCGAACAAGCTCAACAGAGTTTTTTTATCAAAAGATGATTTAAAAAATTAAATTGGTTTTTAATAGCAAATTAAAAAGGTAATTGATTTAATTTTATTTTTTTATTAGCATATTATCCTGTTTAGGGGTTTTATGTGCTCATATATTGAAAAGAGTTTCATTCAGTTATACACTCATACGAGAGTATTTAATTTAAATGAAAAAGCTTTTAAAGAAGATGCTACACGAATAGTGGCTCTGGCCTCTTTAGCTTGTCTTGTTTGTTACATAAATCCGCATATTTACCCTTCACATCTTCCTTCCCTCTCTCACAAAATACCTCTTTTTTTTATAGAGTCTTCTTTAAGCTTGACTTATGTTCATTTGCATTTATGTGGAGTTTATTTATTTATCGATAAAGAAGGCTCTCAATGGTTCTTTCAGCGCTTTTTTGTTCATCTGACCATCACGCTGATCTTTTTGACTGTTTTCAAAAGTCTAAAGCTTGATCTAGGGCTCAAAGCAAGCTATCCTCTGCATATAAAAGCGTTATGCATGAGCTTTTTAATGGTTATTCCCAATCTTTTAGGGC
Source organism: Rhabdochlamydiaceae bacterium (assembly GCA_049240945.1). Lineage (GTDB taxonomy): Bacteria > Chlamydiota > Chlamydiia > Chlamydiales > Rhabdochlamydiaceae > JBMLRQ01. Next base: position 1,731 of record JBMLRQ010000028.1, on the reverse strand, counting down.
CTTACAAACACTCTTTAGATCGCGACCGGATCCAGTGCTTAAAAAATTATTTAAATCCCCGTTCATCCAAAGATGTTTATGAGGCTCTCCTCTTTTGTTTAGAAAGAAATCTGGAGATCTCTGTGATCAAGAAACTCATCGACCATGATCATTTCAAGATCAACGTGGGAGACTACAGTTCGGGGGATGTGATTTTAAATCATCAAGATCTTGCCAATCGATCAGATGGGGAAGAAATCGTCGATTATCTCATAAAAAATAGTCGATTAGCTCCTGAAGAGCTAACTTTCTTTCTTTTGAGTCAAATCGAATACAGATTGAAACCTTCCTCTTCAGATAAAATCACCAAACGGATCATCGAAAGATTGTCTCAATCGTTTGTTGACAATAATAAGATGGAGTCTTATCTGATCGTTTTGATGCTAGACGCGATCAATCAAGGACACTTTTTCATCACAACTCAGCTATTTGAGTGTTTTGATAGCCTTTCCAAAGAATATTTAATAGAAGCGATCAGCCTCTCACAAAAAGAGATGAGCGCCCATGGTTCCGAAGATCAGAAATGGTTAAGAAAAGGAAGGATATTCTTAAATAGTATGGATCTTTTTAAGGTTTAAAATGGATTAAGCCATCTGATAAAAAATTAACAAAGGTGTAAGAAAAAAAACTTACACCCTTTTGTTTGAAGTTTCCATCGTTGCCGTTTTCAGGATCAATAACTTGGTTGTATTTTAACTCTGTTTTTTAAGCAACAACATCCGCAGCTTTCGATAAGACGAGGTAAACACATAAACACAGTGATTGCTGTGATTACGCCTATAGTGGGTTCTTTTCCTATCCAATCTCCTTTTGCCATAGCTCCTGCTAAGATAGAAGCACCACCAAAAAACATGCCATCTTTAACGCTCATAGGTTTACTATTTCACCAAGGTCTCGGATTTTTAATACAGCTTGATACCTTTTTGGATATATACCAACATCCATCAGTTTTATTAAAATAATCACTTACTTGTTCCCAGACATCTGGGAATTCTTCTTCTAGCTTTTTTTGAAGAGAAGGATCTGTGCCTGAAATTCTTTTCTCAAGATCATCTTCTATTTGACGGAGATCGATTGCGGAAGATAAGCCATATTCCTTTCTCAACTCATTCCATCTATCAAGAAACTTTTGGCTTGAGGGGCCGTTAATATGTAAGAGAAGATGGGCATAAACAACTAGGATTTAAATTTAGGATTATATTCGTGAATTGTTCTCAAAAGGAGGTTTTTCTTCTTTACGTATTCTTGACCTAAAATTTGTAGAATATGATTGTTAACTTTTGTGTTGTAATCATCTATAGCAGCGATTTGTTTGTTGAAAACCTCCTTTGCCTCGATGTTAAATTCTTTTTTTTAATTTTTCCAAACAGGATTCAAGTCTCGCCTTCATGATATGAAGGGTTATTTTAGGATCTATTTGATCTAGAATTGTGCGATCAAATCGTTCTGATAAAAATGTTTGTTGGCCTGATAGCGATTTTAATTTCTTGGAGATCTTCGAAATAAGACGAATTAATTCTTTATTATCCTTTGGAAGAGAGCCTTGATTCTTATGCTCATTTAGATCTGTAGGGGATTGTGCAGAATACTTATTCTTATATGCATTGAAATACTAGACCTCTTTCGAAACTGTGATAAAAAAATAAATTTCATTAAAATAATTCTTTGAATTGAAGGAGGAGATGATGAAAT
>JBMLRQ010000027.1:0-20154 GCA_049240945.1 Rhabdochlamydiaceae bacterium | reverse complement strand
AAATTTCATCATCTCCTCCTTCAATTCAAAGAATTATTTTAATGAAATTTATTTTTTATGTCAGTTTCGAAAGAGGTCTATTTTTTATGTGTTTCAATCTGTCATGAGATCTGTTCATTTGATCTGATTAAAATCAGCGAATTGATCAAAATAACCAATTAGTTTTTGTATAAGAGCTATTCTATTTTTCCTAACGTGGGGGTCCTCTGCCATGATTTTGACTTCATTAAACAAATTGTCTACAAATGGATGCATCGATCCTAGGAGCTCTAAGAGCTGACTATATTTTTTTTGTGTCAGCATATCTTCGTAAACAGGTGCGATATGTTTTAAATAATCATGTAGATTTTTTTCTGCTTTTTCTAGGAATAAACTTTCATCGATTAAAAAGAGCTGCTGATTTTGCACTTGCCCTTTCATTCTTTTATAGGCTTCATGAATAAGATTAAATCCTTTGGCTTCTTTTTTCCAAGCTGACAAGGCTTCCATCTTACAGAATAAATCATATGGATTGTACTCTTTCTTCTGCGACACAGCTTCTATCACATCTTTTGAAAAGTTTAGATCTTCAAATAATCCTTTGGCTCTATTCGCTATGAACGATTGGATTTCATTGATTATTTGGGTTAGATCTGTATTGTTTTGGAGTAATTGAGAAAAATGACTTAAACAAGAAGCGAGTGTTGATCGTAAATCTAAAAAGAGTTTGTGAGAAATTAATATTTTCAAAATCCCCAATGATTGTCTTCTGAGGGCGTAAGGGTCGCTGGAAGAGGAAGGCTTCAGGCCGACCAGATAATAGCCCAAGAGATTGTCTATTTTATCAGCTAAACTAAGAATGATCCCTGCAGGTGTTTCTGGTAAAGGAGCTTCATCGGCAATCGGTTTCCAATGCTCTTCTATAGCCATGGCTACTTCATTTGGATGATTTTGCTGTAAAGCATAATACTTGCCTGCACATCCTTGAAGTTCAGGAAATTCTTTAACCAAATGGGAAGCTAAATCAGCTTTAGATAATAAAGCCGCCTCTGAAACATGGTCTAAAAAACCTATGTTTAGATGGTTTTGTAAATATTGAGCGTGTTGATGTAATCTCATGCTTTTTTCGTAAACAGATCCTAGGTCTTTCTGAAAAGTCATCGTTTTCAGTTTTTCCGCTAATTCTTCAAGAGGAGTTTTGCTGTCTTGTTCGTAAAGAAACACCCCATCTGACAAACGGGCTGATAAAACTTTTTCGTTTCCTTTTCGAATCAAAGAGTTTGGTTCGTTATCTGCTGTTATAATAAATTGATTAATGAGCTGACCATGTAAGTCTTCTAGAGGAAAATATTTTTGGTGTTCAACCATTTCCGATATAAGAACTTCTTTAGGGGCTTTTAAAAAAGAGGGATCAAAGGTTCCTATTGTTAAAATAGGCCATTCAGTTAGATAAACGACCTCTTTAAGCACCTTTCCTACAGAATGAGTTTTCAATCCCGATTTTTTTTCAATCTCTTGTAATTGAGATAAAATGCTTTCCTTTCTTTTTTGACTTGAAGCTATAACAAAATGTTGGATCAATTGTTGTTCGTATTGGTCTGGGTGATTAATCATAATAGGTGAATGAGATCTTTGTCTGTGTCCCCAAGATTCGTTACCGGATACGATGTCTCCTATTTGAAAAGGAATCACGTGAGATCCAAACAAAGCGACAATCCATTTTAAGGGTCTTGGATAGGAGATGTTTAAGGTTCCCCAACGCATTTTTTTAGGGAAGTCTAAGGAGAGGATGATTTGAGCTAAACTGGCTTTCAATAAATTAAAAGTAGACTGTCTTTCTTTTTTTATTTTAGCGTAGATGTATTCGATTCCATTAATCGTCCGTAGGTAAAAAACGGGGTGTTGTTGACTTTTCAATTTTTCTAGATCTGGAGGGGTTGCATTCATGGATTTGAAAAAGCCCATACCCTGGGGCGTAGGATGGGCGCTTGTATCGTAAACGGAAGATAAAGGGGGGCCTTTTTTCTCTTCTGCTTTTTCAATTGTAAACGAAGGTATATTCTTTACAAAAACAGCAAGTCTTCTTGGAGTGGCAAATATATGAATTTGCTCACAAGATAGCTCATGGTCTTTAAGCCATTTTATGATTTTTTTCTCTATTTGCTCTTCACCTAAAGGAATAAAAGTGGCCGGTAATTCTTCAGATCCTATTTCTATAAGCAAGCTTTCGCAAGGATTAAAATTCAAATCATCAAAAGAATTATCGGTTTTTTGTGAGGGAAAAGACGCGTATTTTTCTTTTAAAGGAAAACCTATTAACTCTCTACTCTCTACATAAGCGACAGCTATTAATCGAGATAATTCTCTGATTCGGCTGATATAACCGGTTCTTTCCGTGACAGAAATAGCTCCTCTCGCATCGAGCAGGTTAAAGGCGTGGGAAGCTTTAGCTACAAAATCATAGGCTGGGATGGGTAAATTTTTTGAAATAAGTATCTTAGCTTCTTTTTCGAAGTCTTCAAAATGTTTGATCCACATTTCTGTAGAAGCTTCTTCAAAGTTATACTGGCTCCATTCAACTTCATTTTGCAAAGAAATGTCTCTTAAGGTCAGGTGATCGTTCCATTTGATATCAAAAATATTGTCGACACCTTGTAAAAACATCGCAAGTCTTTCTATTCCGTAAGTGATTTCTACAGGAATAGGATCTAAAAGCTGGCTGCCTATCGCTTGAAAATAAGTGAATTGTGTGACTTCCATTCCGTCACACCATACTTCCCAACCGAGTCCCCAAGCTCCTATTGTTGGTGATTCCCAATCATCATGCACAAATCTGATGTCATGATTCTTGACGTCTAGACCTATAAAAGCTAAAGAATCCAGATAGTCTTGTTGTATTTTTGCGTGAGAAGGTTTGATGATGACTTGGAATTGATGGAATAATTGGACTCTATTGGGGTTTTGTCCAAACCGGCCATCAGAAGGTCTTCTTGACGGTTCAACGTAAGCTGTTTTGTAACTCTCTGGTCCTAAACAACGTAAAAAGGTGGCAGGGTTAAAAGTCCCTGCGCCCATTTCTAAATCATATCCTTGGTGAATAACGCAACCTTTATTTTCCCAAAATGCCGTGAGTTTGGAAATGAGTTGTTGGAAAGTTAGCATAAGAGCTCTCTTAGTTAAGGAGTAAAACTTGATTTTTTAAAAAGCTCATTATATAATAAGGTGGTTTAAAATCTAGGAGGATTTATGGTGAATGCTTTAGAAAAAACAGTCGCTAATGCAGCATTACACGAGGTAAAAGTTTTTGCTTTGAAGACCTGTTGCCAGATTGTTAGCTCTCTTGCCTCAAGAGTTATAAACAGGGTTCAAGAAGATTTAAAGAAGCACGAAGAGGCCTGCCAACATGATCACATTAAGCGAATTCACTTAGCCTCTCACTTTAATTTAACGCATTTTAATCATTCTTCTCATTTTTACATTGGTGCTTAGTGTCAACTTCTTCTATTCATGGTTTAACTAAAGAAGACCTTTTAAAAACTCTTGTTGAATTAGGTGAAAAGCCTTTCCGTTACGCCCAAATCATGAAATGGGTTTATGAAAAGGGAGTTTTGGATTGGGATAAGATGACAGATCTTAATAAATCTTCTAGAACTTTATTGTCTCAGCACCTCTCTTTGAGATCTCTTTCTCTCGTTAAAGTACAGGAATCTTCTGATGGAGAAACCACAAAATATCTTTGGAGTTTACCTGATGGTAAACTAGTGGAATCTGTTTTGATCAAAGCTCCTGATAGACTCACGGTTTGTGTTTCGTCTCAAGTGGGCTGTCCCGCTCGATGTGCTTTTTGCGCTTCTGGTAAAAAGGGTTTAATCAGGAATTTATCTGCTGAAGAAATTCACGAACAAGTGGTTTTGATCAACGCTGATTTAAAAGCGAAAGGTGAGAGAGTTTCTCATGTTGTTTATATGGGGATGGGGGAGCCTTTTGAAAATTATGGCTCTGTTATGAAATCTATTAAATTATTGATAGACCCAGATAGATTAAATTTGTCTCAAAGAAGAATAACAGTTTCTACAGTTGGTGTGGTTGAAGGGATTTTACGAATGGCTAAAGAAGGCTTGAGTGTGTCTTTGGTTCTCTCTTTGCACGCTCCCAATCAAAAAGTGAGACAAAAAATCATTCCTTATGCGCGTAAATATCCTCTAGATGAAATCTTGAAAGCCATGAGGTTCTTTGGTTCGGAAACGAAAAGAGATATCACCTATGAGTACACTTTGATCAAAGGGATTAACGATAAAAAAGAAGATGCTTTAGAGTTAGCTGATTTGCTCAAAGGGCACCGTTGCACGGTTAACCTTATTCCCTACAATCCTGTTGAGGGTCTTTTGTTAAAAAGACCAGAAAAAAATGTGATTGAGATTTTTAAGGAAATACTACAAGACGAAGGAATTAATACCACTTGGAGATATACAAAGGGTAAGGATATCGCAGCAGCTTGTGGTCAGTTGGCTTTGCAGGAAAGTGTTTAGTATTTAAGGAATATCAATGACTTTTGCCAATTATTTCACTCTAATTCGTATTTTGCTTGCTCCTATTTTTTTGATCATTTCTTTGTATCACAAAGAATTAGGTGTTAATGAATTATATTTACCTATTGTCTTGATCACAATAGCCATTGTTTCTGAATTTTCAGATGCTGCCGATGGTTTTTTTGCGCGAAAGTTTAATCAGGTGACTGATTTTGGGAAATTAATTGACCCTTTAGCTGACAGTATTTTTAAGTTGACCATTTTTTTAAGTTTTACTCAAAGCATAGTCAAAGCGCCTCTTTTTTTTGTTATGATTATTTTTTATCGAGATGCTTTGGTTAGCACCTTAAGGAGTGTCTGTGCTTTGAAAGGATTCGCTTTAGCCGCCAGAAAGAGCGGTAAATTAAAGGCTGTTTTTTTAGCTTTTGTGGCTTTCTCTGTTTTGCTATTGCAAATCTTTTATAACATGAGAATGGTTACTTTAAGCTTCTTGCAAGATTATGCTTACTATAGTCTCATGGTTTGTGCTATCTATGCTTTTGTCACTGGATTCGAATATTTTTACGTGAACCGTTTGTTTATTAGAAAAGCCCTTCGAAAATAACTTTCTAAAAGTTTTTATTCCTTCTTATATATTTGGACATATTGGTCTAAATGATTCTTCCAGCTATAGTCCTTTTGCATATTTCTTTGCTGAAGTTCAATCCAGTTTTTGGGTTGGGATTGATGGAAACGAATAGCTCTCAAAAGCCCCCATTCTAATCCTTTCTCGTCCGGATGATCGAATGTAAACCCATTTCTTTCCTCTAAGGGCATAGAAGAAGTGTCAAGATCGAAAACAGTGTCTCCTAAGCCTCCCGTTCTTCTGACTACAGGGATGCTTCCGTAAGATAGAGCTATCAACTGCGTCAGCCCACATGGTTCAAATAAAGAAGGCACAACGAAGATGTCTGCTGAGGCAAAGACTTGGTGAGCTAACTCTTCATTAAGAGCCAAATAAATGTGAATATTTGGATTGTCTTTAAATTCTTTTTTTAGTTCTTCGAAAGAGGCTTTTTCATTGTCGGATCCTGACCCCAAAAGAATGCATTGACCTCCTGCTTCTAACCCTTTGATCAAGGTGTGTTTAATTAAGTGAGGAGCTTTTTGATAAGCCAGCCTCGAAATACAACATATAAGGGGCTTGCCCGTAAGGGATAAATTCAACTGTTTTCTGAGGAAATATTTGTTAGCTCTTTTTCCCTCAGAGACATTTTTGCTGTCGTATCGGCAAGAGAGATATTTGTCTTTTTCTGGATTCCAAATTGATCTGTCTATCCCGTTTAAAATCCCTGTTAGCTTATATTGATTCTGTCTTAGCAAGTTGTCTAACCCTTGCCCTCCCTCAAATGTCAGAATTTCTTTGGCGTAGGAGGGGGATACCGTTGTGATCGCATCAGAAAATATAATTCCGGATTTCATCAGATTAACGACTTGATGGTTTGATTCTAAAAAAGACTCAATAGAAGGTGGCCGTTTGTAAGGTAAAGCATTTAGAAAGCGATTGATCTCTATTTGGCCCTGGTGCTCTAGATTATGGATAGTGAAGACAACTTTTTTGATGACAAAGTTGTCTTTTTGGTAAAACGTTTTATAAAGAAAGGCTCCAATTGCGGTTGGCCAATCATGGAGATGCAATACGTCAATGGGTTCTTGCGTTTGCTTTAAATAATCTAGAGCTCTTAACGAAAAATACAGAAAACGTTCTGCATCGTCCCATTCACCATAAATAGTCCCTCGGTTGAAATGGTTTTTTGAAGAATCGATAAGGATTATTTTAACTCCTTCTTCTTGCGATGTCCAAAATTGATCTTGTTTTGAGCCTTCTTTATCTGAGAGGCAGGATGGGAAAAAAGAGGCTTTATATGAAGAGATGTTTATATGGCTGTATTTGGGTAAGATAACAGTAACGTCGTGACCGGCTTCTTTGAGAGCTTTAGATAGACCGTGTGTGACATCTCCTAGTCCTCCTACCTTGGCGATAGGTGCAAGTTCAGTGGCTAAATGGACAACCTTCATGTCAAACCTGTTTTTAATGCTTAAAATATTTAATTTGCATTTCAACCATTCTCTAAATAAAAGTCAAAATATTTTTCCTGTTTGATTTTTGATATAAAAAACACGGTGCTCTCAATCAACTGTCAATGAATGAACTGTTTTTTTTATTAAAAATAATGACAACATTTTTTTTGCTAGCGAAAAAAAACATGTTGCCAATATAATGGTTCTGTATTCAATGGGGTGTCGCCAAGCGGTAAGGCAGTGGTTTTTGGTACCACCATGCGGAGGTTCGAATCCTTCCACCCCAAATTAGTTTTTTATAAAAACTAGTTAAAGTTTTGGTGATAAACCTCTTAAGAATAAACGCTTATAAAGCGCCCAAATTTACGACACTTTTGTTTTGGTTGTATCGCACAGTGTCCTAGGTATTATTCTTTGGTTTTTCATTCTTTATTTTCAGAAAATAAAGAAAAAGCAAAACAGTCTCTTCAATGAGAGTCGAAACCCTCTTGGTTTTCGATAGAAGTGCGATTAATCAACTCTTTTTTCGAAAGGTTGTGTTTATCTTCCCATCTTCTCTATCAGCTTACCTCAACTTTCTTTGGTACATTTTAGTTTAACGTTTATTATTTGGGAGAAAAAGAGATGAAACTTACGGTCAAAAGTCGCTCAGGGGTGAGAAAAAGTGAAGTGAATCAAGCCCGACGCGCAGGGGAAATCCCGGCTATTCTCTATGCTCCAGGAGAAGCCAATCATATGTTACTTGTTAATGAGGCTGAATTTTCTGGTGCGTTGAGACAAATCAAGCAAGGTCAGTTGCCGACAACTGTTTTCTATCTTGATTTTGAAGGAAAAGAACACAAAGTTGTTGTGAAAGATATTCAATACAACCCTGTTAACTACAAAGTGATTCATTTGGATTTCCAACTTGTTAAGGATACAATTAAAGTTAAAATACCTTTAACTTGTGTGGGAATAGCTGATTGCGCCGGTATCAAATTGGGAGGATCTTTAAGGCAAGTGATTAGACATTTAAAAGCTGAATGTCCTGCCGATCATATCCCTTCCGATATTAAGGTTGATGTCAAAGACTTGGGAATTAAACAAAAAAAACGTTTGATCGACTTAGTGATTCCTGAGGGTATCAAACCTCTAATATCTTTGAACGAAGTTGTTGTCGTCATCGCTAAGAAATAAGAGCTACTTCAAAAACGGTTGAGAGCCATATGCTTTTAATAATTGGGTTAGGCAATCCAGGTCTTCAATATCAGAAAACGAGACATAACGTCGGTTTTATGAGTTTAGATTTGCTCGCTAAGTTGAATAATCTGTCTTTCCAATATGGGTTTTCGAAAAAAACCTTGTTGGCCAAAGGATATATTCAAGAAGCGGATGTCTTATTGCTAAAACCAATGACCTACATGAACAATAGTGGTCAAATCATTAAAGCAGTGAAAGATTTTTTTAAGATACCTATGCAAAACCTTTTGGTCGTATGTGATGATATCTATCTTCCTTTTGGAACTCTGAGAATGAAAACCAAAGGAGGTTCAGGTGGTCACAATGGCTTGAAAAGCATTGAATCTTGTTTAGTTTCTAATGAGTACGCTCGCCTTCGCATTGGGATAGGTGAGCCCAAAGAAAAAGCTTTAGAAGATTTTGTTTTGTCAGAATATTCTCTTGAAGAAAAACAAGATTTGCCTCGCCAGTTAGATGATGTGTTAGCCACTATTTATAGATGGATGACTAATAAAAAATGAAATTAAAAATAATTTGCAATTGTTGCTAAATAGTATGATTGTTAAGGAGAAAGAATGACTAAGCCAAGAAAGCAGCTTTATGAAGGAATGTTTATCTTAAGTGCGACTTTAAGTGAAGAAGCTCGTCAAAAAGCTTTGGATAAAATCACTTTTGGTATCACCGAAAGGTCGGGGGAAGTGAATAAAATCCACGATTTAGGACGAAAAAAATTAGCTTATGACATCAATGGAAAAAGAGAAGGGTATTATTACGTGATTTATTTTGAAGCCCCTTCTCATATCATCAGTGATCTTTGGAGAGATTATCATTTGAATGAGGATCTTATTAGATTCGTGACATTAACGGCTGAAAAAGTTTTAGAAAAAATTGAATTTAAACCTTTACCGCAGGAATAAAAGATGGCTCTACCGCAAAAAAAATCATCAGCTTTAGACTCAAGCTTTGGGAAAAAAAGAAGGTCTTGTCCCTTTACTGCCGCAGGGATTAAGGAAATCGACTATAAAGATGTAGATACCTTAACTCAATTTATCACCGAAAGAGGTAAAATCATACCTCGCAGAATCACAGGAGTTTCGGCTCTTCATCAAAAATTATTAGCAAAAGCGATAAAAAGAGCTAGACATATGGCCCTTTTACCGTTTGTCGCTGAAGAATAAGGAGATCCCCGCATGAAAAAAGAATTACTACTCGTAGAAGATGTTGAAAACTTAGGTAGAAGTGGCGATATTGTCTCTGTTAAGCCAGGTTTTGCTAGAAACTTTCTTTTACCTAAAAGAAAAGCTGTAGTGGCTGATGCTGTGACTCTTAAAATGAGAGCAAAGCTTCAAGAAGAAAGAGCAAAAAAAGCGGCGTTTGATCAAAAAGAATCTCTTGATTTAGCCGAAAGATTATCCGTTTTATCTTTGCTTGTAGAAGTTAAAGTCGATCCTGATGGTCATATGTATGGATCTGTCGGTTCTACAGAAATTTTAAACCTTCTAGACGCTCATCATATTAAATTAGAGAAAAGAAATCTGTCTCTGCCTCACGGTCTTAAGACTTTAGGGGCACACAAAGTGGTTGTTAAGCTCAAAGAGGGGGTTCACGCTTCTTTCGATCTTAATATCGTCGCAGAAGGCTCTATCTCTCATTAAATCTTTTTTTAGATTCATAAAAAACCCAAAAGACCTGACATCTTTTGGGTTTTTTTTCTTTTTGTAAGATCTCGCTTTAAAAAAGTGCTCTCTTTTAGTATCTTTGTTAAAAAAACGAAGGTCTTATGTATCAAGATTATATTTTAATCACCGGAGCAGCCGGTTTAATAGGCTCAGCTGTTGTTCGATATCTGAATGACCAGGGCTACACCAACCTGGTGCTGGTTGATGATGTAAAAAAAACTATTAAATGGAAAAATTTAATAGGTAAGCAATTTTTACATTTTATTTCTAAGGAGAATCTCTTTGAATGGTTAAAAAACCAGTCTTCTCCTTTAAAAGCTATCATTCATCTGGGCGCTTGCTCCAATACTTTGGAGACAGATGGTGATTATTTAATGGAAAATAACTACCGCTATTCAATCAGGCTCGCTGAATACGCTATTGAAAACCGTTTGAAATTTATTTACGCTTCTTCTGCGGCTACTTACGGTGATGGTTCCAAAGGATTTAAGGATGATCATGAGGGTTTAGATCAGTTAGAGCCTTTAAACCTGTACGGCTTTTCTAAGCATATGTTCGATCTCTGGTTAAAACAGCATAAAGCACTCGATAAAGTTGTGGGATTAAAATATTTCAATGTCTTTGGTCCTAATGAATATCATAAAGGAAACATGGCCTCTATGATTTTGAAAATTTTACCTCAGGTTATGGAAAAAGGACGTATACAGCTTTTTAAATCATCTGAACCGGAGCTGTATAAAGATGGGGGACAGCTGAGAGACTTTATTTACGTGAAAGATGCAGCCAGAATGACTTGTGAATTTTTACATACTGATGCTTCAGGTCTTTTCAATATCGGTTCTGGTATTCCTTCTACCTGGAATGATCTAGCCAAGGCTATTTTTTCTGCTCTTTCTCTTCCGGTCCATATTGACTATATTGATATGCCTCCCAATCTAGCTAAACAGTATCAAAATTACACTTGCGCTGATATGACTAAGCACTCCAAAGCGGTTCAATCTAACGCCAAGAGCTACACTTTAGAAGAGGCTGTAAAAGATTATGTGATGAATTATCTAATAAAGGATAAAAGATGGTAAAGCTCATAGACTCTTTTAGTCGACTCTCACCGATTAAGATTTTATTGGCGGGAGATTTGATGTTGGATAGTTACACTCTTGGTAAAGTTAAACGTATTTCCCCTGAGTCGCCCGTCCCTGTTTTAAATGTTGTTAAAGAGTCTGTTTTGGCTGGAGGAGCTGGTAATGTGGCTATCAATTTAAAAACTCTTGGTTGCCAAGTTCATATGCTCAGCCGTGTTGGTCATGATCAAAAAGGACAAGAATTGATCCAGATCATTGAAAAAGAAGGCGTACACACAGAGGACATTTTTCTTGATCCATTTTATATGACTCCAGTCAAAAAAAGAATGATAGCCGAAGGCCAGCAGTTGTTAAGGGTGGACTATGAAGAGACTCATCCGATCGATACAGAATTAGAAAATATGATTTTGGAGAGGATTCCGTTTATCTTGGAAGGGGTCAATTTGGTGTGTGTGTCCGATTATGGTAAAGGATTTTTGTCTGATGCTATTTTAGCCTCTTTGATCCTAGAAGCTCGCTCGAGAAACATCCCCGTCATCATCGATCCAAAAGGTATTGATTTCAAAAAGTACAAAGGGGCCACTATCATTAAGCCGAATTTGTCTGAGGCTTATTTAGGGTCGGCTTCTCTTCCAAACGAAAGCCTAGATGTTGTCGCTCGAAAAATTTTAGCTGATACAGAAGTTGAGCATGTTGTGATCACACGCTCTGCTGACGGTATTTCTGTGTTTTCAAAAGATGGTGCAATCGTCCACGCCTCTATTCCCGATAAACAAGTCAAAGAGGTAAAGGATGTCACAGGAGCGGGTGATACGGTTATGGCTATCTTGAGTTTAGCTGTTGGTAACCAGTTTTCTTTAGTAGACAGCTTAGACTTAGCGAATTTAGCAGCTAGTTTATCGGTAGAGCAGCTAGGTTGTGCGAGGATCAGTTTGGAACAAATCGCGGAAAGATTGTTCTCTTTTGATCACAGATATAAAATTTTTGACGAACAATATCTGCATGTATTTAGAAAAATCTTAGGCAATTGTGCTTATTCACTGATTTCTGTAGATGCTTACGAAGACTTAAGTATCTCCTTACTGAAAAAACTACATGGATTAAGTAAAGTATCAAAGCAGCAAAAGGTGATTGTTTGTATAAAAAATGCTTCTAGAGAAGCAGAGATTGTCGATTTAATCGCCGCTTGGAAAGATGTCGATTTTGTCTTACTAGAATCTTTACAGGTTAAAAAGACTCTTGAGTTCACTTCCACACAAAATATTTCCCAGCTAAAAAACTAAGCTGAATCAGTCAAAACAGCTGGTTTATGAGCCAGCTGTTTTATCCTTTATCTTAGCTTTTTGAGAGTGTCGATTCGGCTTTCTAAAGGGGGATGAGAAGCCAATAACTCAAATAGGCTTGTTTTATTTTTATGATGTATTTTCATTTGGTCAAAACTAGAAGAGGAAACATTTTCGGTTTTTGAAAAATAAAAAGCTTGGAGACCCTCCAAAGCTGATATCATTTTTTGTTTACCAGCGAGTCTCGCTCCTCCTTCGTCGGCTTTATATTCTCTATACCGAGAAAAAGCGGCAATCAATAAAGAGCCTAATAACATCAACACCAGTTCTAGTACAAAAACACATATGTAATAAATAAACCCACTGGATTTATTTTTTTCATCTTTGAATCGACTACTTATGATATAAGCGATAATCCTTGATAAAAACATCACAAAAGCATTTGTTACCCCTTGCAAAAGGGTCATCGTGACCATATCGCCATTTGCTATATGCGAAAGCTCATGACCTATAATCCCTTCTATTTGATCATCGGACATGTGATGCATTAAACCAGAAGAAACAGCCACTAAAGAACGGTTTTTTGTAGGGCCGGTAGCAAACGCGTTGATTTCTGGAGAGTCATAAATACCGATTTCAGGAAGTTGGTGTAAATGCGCTTTTCGACACAACCTTCTCATCATTTCAACTAATTTTTCTTCAGCATGATCTTTGGGATTGTAGGAATCGATGATTCTGATCCTCATCATTTTTTTTGCCATCCATCGAGATAAAGCGAGAGAAATAAGAGCTCCTGTAAAACCCCAAATGAAACAAAAAATAAGCAGTCCTCTATAGTCGAATCCAGATTCTCTTAAGGCGTATTTCAACCCAAACAGATTAACGATGAGCGATACAGTCATCATCACTAAAAAGTTAACAGCTAAAAACAAAAAAATTCTTTTTATAAAATTAAACATATCTACATCTCCTCGGCTTTTTAAGCCAGACCTTTAGAGACCTATAAAATCATGGCTTTATATGCGTTTCCTTATTATATTCAAATTGTTCTTTAGAGTGAAGCTAAACTAAACGAGGGTCGTATGAACAAATATGAATATTGGTTTAAAGATAATAAATCAAATATTCTAGCCGATTATTTCCATTTTTTACGATTTCCTACGGTTAGCAGTGACTCTAAAGCTTTTTTGGCAATGAAAAACTGTGTAAATTGGCTAGAAGCTTTCTTAAGCGGTATGGGGTTAAAGGTTGAAATCTGGAAGACCGATGGATGGCCTGTGATATTTGCTGAATTCAAAAGCGAAGCTATTGATGCCCCGACAGTGCTCATCTACCACCATTATGATGTGCAACCTGTAGATCCTTTGCATCTGTGGGATCAAGATCCTTTTGAACCTTATCTAAAAGACGGTTATGTTTACGCAAGAGGCGCCTTAGATAATAAAGGACAGTGTTTTTATAGTCTCAGTGCTCTTAAAGCTTTTTTATCCCTTAACCCTAGGCCTTCTTTTAACATCAAAATTCTGATAGAAGGAGAGGAAGAATCAGGAACAGAAAATACGTCCAAAATAATAGGACAAAAGGTTGAATCCTTAAAAGCTGATCATGTGCTTATTGTGGATATGGACTTGAAAGAGGAGGGAGTTCCCACTATCACTTTAGGATTAAGAGGAATGATCGGTTTAGAGATAGAATGTATCAACAGTTTCTTTGATTTGCATTCAGGTACACATGGAGGAATCGCTTTAAATCCTAACAAAGTTTTGGTCGATCTTTTGGCCAAACTATGGAACGAAGATGGATCCATAGCCATAGAAGGTTTTTATGAGAGTATACAATCTTGTTCGTACTTTAAAGAATTGGATCATGATTTCGATCGATCGGCCTATAGTCGTACTTTTGGCGTGAAAGCCTTTCATTATAAGGAGAATGTTTCTCCTTCTGAAGCGAATTGGTTGCTGCCCACGATAGAGATCAATGGGCTTCATGGGGGATATGGAGGGGAAGGGATGAAAACTGTTATACCCAAAAAAGCTGTCGCTAAGCTTTCTTGTCGATTAGTTCCGGGCCAAAATCCTGATAAAATAGCTGAAAGTGTGAAGAATTTTTTATTAAAGAATGTTCCTTCTGGGATAGACCTCAATATCATCATTCACAAAGGAGGTCAAGCCTACAGAGGAAAGAAAGAGCATCCTTTCATATCTTTGGTTGCAAACGCTTATGAAACGGTATTTAGTCGTCCTTGCTGTTATGTTCTGAGTGGAGCCTCTGTTCCTATCGTTTCTCAACTAAATCAAGTGACAGAAGGGGAGTGTGTCTTGATAGGTTGTGGGCTTGCCTCTGATAATATTCACTCTCCTAATGAACGCTTTTCGTTATCTAGATTTGAACAGGGATTTTATCTGATATCTAACATCATGGAAAGTTTAGAGAAAAGCTAGAGACTAGCTGTCAAAATAAGAGGTCAGAACCTCGTGACCTGTCTCCGTGATCAAAATTGTGTGCTCCCACTGAGCGCTTGGTTGATTGTCTATCGTTCTCGTTGTCCAATGATCATGTTTATCTACAATCCCTTCTCTTTTACCGGCATTAATCATAGGTTCTATGGTAAAAGTCATACCGGGGGCTAAAAGAATTTCGCAATTGTTGCTATGATGAAACACTTGAGGATTTTCATGGAAATAAACGCCAATACCATGCCCCACAAATTGATTCACAACAGAGCAACGGTGCAATTTGGCATGTTCTTCAATGATATCTCCGATAGCGTATAAAGGAACTCCTGGTTTTAAAATTTGTATAGATTTCTGTAGACATTCTAGAGAAACATCAACAACTCTTTGTTTGTTCTCATCGATTTGTCCTATACACACCATACGGCTTAAGTCTCCGTAATAACCGTTCACAATTGATGTCACATCAATATTCACAATGTCTCCTTCCTGTAAAGGTCTATTATCGGGGATGCCGTGACAGATGACTTCATTTAAAGAAGTGCAGATACTCTTAGGGAAGGGGGGATCTCCATAACCGAGAGGGGCTGGTATAGCGCCAAACTCTTTGTGTAATAAGTTGGCATAATCATTCAATTCATTCGTTGTTATACCGGCTTTAGCTTTCAAACACAGCTCATTAAGGATGTGTGAAGCGACATGACAAGCCTGTTTAATGCCTGCGATTTGTTCGGGAGTTTTAATGATGATCCCATACTGTTTAAAATATTTTTCCGCTATTTGACTCGAGTTTTTCAGAGAGGGTTTTTCGGGAAAGTGACATTTTTTCCATTTTTTTTGACTGCCACACCAGCAGGGTTCGTTTCTAAGATTCATTTTTGTTCTCTAAGTTACATGTCATAAAATATTCGGTTTAAAGTCAGCCCATGAGCAGGGGCTGTGAGAGGAGCTAGTTGTCTGTTTTTGCTTTCTAATAAATGGGGTATTTGATCAGCTTCAAACCGACTACAACCTACGTAAACCAGAAGACCAGCTATATTTCTCACCATCTTATATAAAAAACTATTTCCTAAAATTGTGAACAAGAAACAGCCAGGCTCAACCTCCCTTATACTTATATCATAAATCTCTTTACATGGATCTGAAAAAGAAACCGATTTATTGGCTAGAGCTGTAAAATCGTGTTGTCCTACGAGGAATGAAGCGCCTTCTTGCATTTTTTGTATAGAGAGTTCAAAAGGAAAATGCCAGGAAGAGAAGCGCTGGAAAGGCGATTGAAACTGTTTTGTGCATACAAGGTAAGTGTATTCTTTGCTTTTTGCATCTAAAGAAGGGTGAAATGAAAAATCTGTTTCCTCTATACATTGCACGACGATATCTTTGGGTAACAAGCAATTAACAGAATGCTGTAAAGAGCGTAAAGAACGATAAGGAGGGTGAAGGGTTGTCTGAAGCACTTGGTGTTTTGCATGCACGCCCTTATCAGTCCGACTAGCCGCTTCTAATAGAACAGGCTGTCGACAAGCGATAGTAAAAGCTTGTTGACAAGTTTCTTGAATAGAAGATCCAAAAGGTGTTTGTTGCCACCCTAGGTAGGCTGTTCCGTCGTAAGAAATCACAATTTTGAAATTTTTCATATGGTTTTTAAATAAAGTTTAAGGCCGTCTAAAAACATTTGAGTGGCCATAAAAGTTAACAAAAGACCTACAAGGCGCTCGCAAGCTAATAACCCTTTTTCTCCTATAAGGGATTTTAAAAAAATGGAACTCATTAAAACGCAAAGAGAAAGAAGCCAAGCTAATACAAGAGCTGAGATAACCATCTCAACCGAATCTGTTTTTCTATAAATCATTAAGTTAGAGATGATAGCTGGACCTGTGATAAGAGGAATAGCCATTGGTACGATGAAGGGTTGTTTTTTGAGCTGAGGTGTGTTCATTTCTTTACTAGGAAATAACATTTTGATGGCGATCATGAACAGAAGAATAGCTCCTGATATCATCAATCCTTCCAAGGAAAGATGCAAAGCTTTCATTAAGCCATCCCCTATGAAATAAAAAACGAACATGAACAGCAGTGCAATCAACATTTCTCTGATAATGATTTTTTTTTGTTCTTGGGGTGAAAAAGCTGATAGGAGTGTACTGAAAAGAGGAACGTTACCTATCGAGTCCATCAAAGCGAAGAGATTTATTGTTAAGAAAAACAGTTTATTCATAAAAACCTTTTATTCAGATATTAAATACATAAGACACTTTCATTTTTGATCTTTGTCCATATTTTAGTTAGTTTTTTTTGTTGTGCAAAAGACAGAAAATCAAAAATAACGAGACATTCTTTATTTCTTTTAAAAGCCGCTTTAGTCCAATTCGCTGATCCTAAAATGAAATGAGTGTTGTCAATCAAAGCCCATTTGTGATGGAAGAGCTGGGAGCCTGTGTGGGTGTATAATTTTACTCCCTTAGTTTTTAAAATTTCAGCCTGTTGCTTGCTAGCACCTTTGGCGGTGTATCTATCAAGAATACAACTCACTTCAACACCTCGTTCTACTGCTTGGACAAGATGAGAGACGATTTTAGGGTGAGAAAGGGTGAATAAGCATACTTTAATTGTTTGAGAGGCCTTATCTATACAAGATAATAGATCTTCAAGAGCTTTGGGATGAGGTAGCATGTAGGTTGAGAAACGATTTTCTTGATCATAAAAATGAGCTCTTTCTTCTTGTTTCTGTAAAAAATTTGCCAGGGCTGGATGATAAAAACCCACCATGAGGTTATCATGCATTTTTAAAGATTGAGGCGTTAAATTCGCAGAACCTATAAGGGCTAACTGATCATCGACGCAAATGATTTTTCTGTGCATCAAAGATTGAGCGATATGCTCTTTGGTTTTGATCTTCGAAGACAGAGCTTTAGGCAGGGGGGAAGCTGAGGGATCGAAGAAAATTTCGACATCACAGCCCTTTTGAGCTTTATCTTCTATAAGAAATAAAACATCAGGATCGGACAGGGAATAGATGTGAACAAAGATCTTTTTTTTGGCTTGTTTGAGAGTTTTTAAGACAACTAACTTTAGATCATCTCTCGTGTGATTTGAGTAAAAGATTAAAGGGTGATCAAGATTAGGAAGAGAAGGGCTTGTGGCTTTTATAGATAAAAAAACAAAAAAAGCTGAAACAAACCCTATAAAACAGAGATGCTTAGACTTTTTCACCTGATAAACGCATATTTTTTACCACAGCAGAAAGACCTAGCTTATCGATTGTTCTCATAGCCCCTGTGCAAAGGCGAAGAGTGATGAATCGGCTTTCTTCATCTAGCCAAAATCTTTTTTTCACTAAGTTAGGAAGAAATCGTCTTTTTTTAATCCCAGTGATTTTTAGACCAATTCCTTTTTTCTTTTTAGCAACCCCTCTAAGGGCATAACTGCGGCCAAAAACAGGTTTCTTTCCTGTGACTTGACATTTTTTAGCCATAAATTGACTCCTAGAAATACGATTTTAAAATTTACAACATAGTAACAGGTTCTTTTATATTGAACAAGGACTCTCTTTCATTAAAGAGGATCTCAGTGAAAAATGAAGAGGCTATTCGCTCTAGTGGATTCTTATAAAAAGAGCTTGAAAGGCAAAATGAGATATGATAACTCGATTATACGCTTGAAGTGAGGTTATATTTTGTATAATGAAATCTTTGATTTAGTCGTGATTGGATCGGGACCTGCAGGAGAAGGAGGGGCGATTCAGGCGGCCAAATTAGGTAAAAAAGTTCTTTTAATCGAACAAAAAACCTTTTTTGGAGGCTCTTCTCTAAATTCTGGTACGATCCCCTCAAAATGTTTAAGAGAAGCTATTTTAGATTTAACAGGTTTTTACGAAAGAAGCTTTTACGGCTATAAAGTCTCTCTTGATAAAGTTTCTATTTCTGATTTAAATTATCGGTTCAAGAAAGTTGTTGATAAGCAAAGGCAAGCGCTTATTGATCGGTTCAAAAGAAATCACATTCAGACAATAAATGGGAAAGCGCGTTTCATTGATACCCATCATGTCATGATAGAAAGAGAAAACCATCAAGAGCCTCTTGTCATTGAATCCAAATATTTTCTTATTGCCACAGGGTCAAAACCAAGACATCCTATTTATGTTCCTTTTGATCAAAAAACGATTTTAGACACAAACACTATCCTTAATATAGAAAGACTTCCTAAGAATTTGCTAGTACTAGGAGGAGGAGTCGTCGGCTCTGAATACGGTAGTTTTTTTGCCACTTTAGGGGCTAAAGTGACGGTTGCCGATAAAAAATCCCATTTATTGTCTTTTTTGGATAGAGAGATCTCTGATCATTTACAGACCTTATTAAAAGAACAAAATTTAGAAGTATTTGGTCATAAAGAGCCTCAAAGAATTGAAAAAAACGGGGAATCTGTTGATGTTTATTTCAATGATGGCTCTCATTTAAGCGCAGATATGTTGCTTTATGCTGTAGGGAGAGAAGCGAATGTCGATTTTTTGGATATTGATAAAATAGGGATTGAATTAGATAGTTATGGGAATCTACCCGTTAATCCTTTATTTCAAACCCTTTTGCCCCACATATACGCAGCTGGAGATGTGATTGGACGTCCTAGTTTAGCTTCGACCAGTCTAGAGCAAGGTCGTTTAGTGGCTAGGCACGCTTTCGGAGATGAAGTTCATTATTTTCCTTCTTTTTTTCCTATTGGCATTTATACCATTCCAGAAATTTCCTGTTGTGGCTATACTGAAGAGGATCTGAAAAAAAAGGGTTTTAATTACGGTGTGGGTAGAGGTTTTTATGAAGAAATCGCTCGCAACCAAATCGCTGGTAACGACCCAGGTATGTTTAAAATTTTGTTTCATAATGAAACTTTGGAGATTTTAGGTGTTCACATCATAGGGCGGCAGGCCGCTGAATTAATACACATAGGCCAGATCGCCATGAGTTTTGGCGCTAAAGTGGACTATTTTATTGAACATGTTTTTAACTACCCCACTTATGCTGAAGGCTATAGAATTGCCGCTTTAAACGGATTAAATAAGATTAGAAAATAAGGTTTTGATGAAGGATTTAAAAGACTTAAAAGTAGAGGAAGATAATTTTTCTTCTGAGGCACTGATTCAGCAAGGGGATTTAGAGATCAAAAAACAAAAAACCGATAGATTTTTGACACTGTTGACATCTCGTTTATTTTTCTTTTCTTTCTTTCTTTTAGATCTTCTTTGGGGCCTTTATGCTTTAACGACGTTTACATTAGCTATATTTTCTCATCTTTTGACATTAAAAAAGTTTTCGATACTTAAAGAACTCATCCATAGTTCTTGGATTTCTTTAAGAAGATCCTTGGCTTGTGGTTTATCTTTGTTTGTCGCTCTTTTTAACCCGGCTTTTGGTGTGATGATCGCTTGTACATACTTTCTTATGTATGATAAAAAAGGTGTAGAAGAAATCGTTCCCTCCGTTCTACAAGAGCATTTTAAAGATTTTATGGAGAGCTAAACACTTTGAGGTTTTTACAACATAATTCGTCAGCTAAATGTCTCTATAAAATGACGGACGCTATCATAGTGCCCATCTCTTCCGAGATCTCCATTTAAGAAGAAGATGAAGAGGATGATGATGAACTAGAGACGGATTGGCTGAGTCTCTCTATAGTTAATGTATCCGATAACGAAGAAGAGACTTCTGCCTAACTTGAAAACAAAAGAAGCAAACCTTGAATTTGAGAAAAATGAGCAAGAAATCTTGTTTCCAAAGGCTCTGTTTATAAAAACAGATGTCTTTTTTTTATAGATAAGCTAAAAAAAGAGAAGAAATTCTCTTTTTTAACTATTTTTCTAAATAGTGATCATATTA
>JBMLRQ010000026.1:0-3635 GCA_049240945.1 Rhabdochlamydiaceae bacterium | reverse complement strand
ATATCTTTTTACCATTTAAAATGTCACTCTTGTCTCTGGACAGAAGAATCCAAAAAGCTCATTCACAAAAGCCTTCTAGAGTACATAACAACCAACAATCATCCTTATCATCAGTTCAAGGCTTTAATCAATAACCAATTAAATGCTGTTATCAAAGAGCAAATTGTGTCTTTTAAAACAAATCGATATTTCACGTTATATTTGCCTTTGCCTCTTGAGAAAAAAATTGCTTTAGAAGTGGATAATTATGAAGATATCGAGATGATCTATAAAAAGATTCATCAAGATCTATGTTCTTTTCTATTAGATTTTAAAGAAAAGATTATTGCTCAGTGGGGGATTTCTATGGTTTTTTTTATGGGCTTAGAAGAAACCATTAAAATGCATCGTAAGATGTTAACCTTACACCCCGAAGAAGCCTCTTTTTTGATTCCTCTTTTTTCTCAATACCCTCAATTAGCCTCTCCTCTAATGGCTAGACTTGAAAAAGTGCAAGAAGAAGATCGCTTTGTGATTCTTTTAACGTTTAAAGAGGCATGGAGCCATGTCTCTGATAGAGTTTATGTGACACTAGACTCTTATGATCTGATGCTGATGCAATATTTTATTCAATCCGATGACCCTAAAAAAGCGTTTTCGGAAATAGAACTATTTTTGACATTTTTTTCAAAATATCCCTCACAACAAGAAAAAATGGCTCTTATATCTATTTTTCATACACTTTTACAAAACGCTCATTACTTAGTGGATGAAAATATTTTAGGGAGTGTAGATGCATTTGAGCTGTTTATGCACCAAAATATTGTGGAGAATCAAAAAACCATCAAGACAGAACAAATAGAACAGCAACTATTGTCAGACGGCTGGCAAAACCCAAAATGGCTCTTTTTTTTCGAAACTGTTTATCCTGCCCTACTAGAGAAATACAAGCCCACAAAAATGGAGGTCTTATTGTCTAAAGCTCTTCCTTTTAAGTGTGAGAAGTTCTGTCTAGATGAGGAAGAAGAGCCTAAACATATTTTCGATAAGAGATTCGATCTTTTTTTTCATACAAATCAAAGAGTAAGATTCAGTCGATGACCCTGTTGATTCTCTAAATAACAGAGATTCACACTATCTCTTAGCGTATTAATTCTTTGAAATCTTGAAAAAATCTACGGGAAGCCCTCCATTCATCAAAGATACAATTCTTTTCACTCTGAAAGGTAGTCTTCTTTGGCTAAGAGGAGCTAGCATATAAATATGAGCTTTTGTCTTTTCGAGTAGTTTGTCGAGGTCTTGATACAAGGAGTCGAGCTTATCAAGTCTTTTTCCATAGGGGGGATTGGAAATGATCAAATCAGGTGTTTGTTTATAATCTTTGACGTCTTGCACAAAGACAGGAACTTCATTCACAAAATGAGCTCTTTCGAGATTTTTATAGGAGGCTTCAATCGCTTTTTCGGATATATCGGATCCATAAATCATTTGCTTTTTTAGAGGAGATCTTTTTTTATCCCACTCTTTCTTGAATCTGTCCCAATCTGATTGAGAAAATTCAGGCATGTTCAAAAAACCAAAAGAATGACGATAAAAGCCTGCAGGTGTTTTGGTCGCTTGCATAGCCGCTTCGATTAAAAAAGTGCCGGAACCACAGAAAGGGTCTGCGAAAACCATATTGGACTCATAACTCGCTAAATACAGCAAAGCGGCTGCCATATTTTCTTGTACAGGGGCTGGGACGGTATCAAGGCGATAGCCTCTTTTATAAAGAGGAGCTCCTGACGTATCTAAACTGATAACAGCGCGATCATTGTGGATAAACAGGTTAAGCTGTATATCAGGGTTAGAAGTATTGACAGAAGGTCTTATGTTCAGCTTTTCTCTAAAAAAATCGCATATTCCATCTTTGACAACAAGAGCAGCGTGCAAGCTGTGCTTTAAGTTTTTATGAGAAACATTTGCATCAATAGCAAAAGTTTTTTCAGGATTTAAATAATTTAGCCAATCGAAATCGCGACTATTTTTGTAGAGATCTTCTTTATCTCTACAGCAAAAGTCTATCAGGGGATATAAGACTCTAGTGGCGATCCGAGATAAATAGTTGATTTTGTAAACCGCCTCCATCGAAAAGGGGACGTAGACCCCTCTACAGCCTTTTCTATTAATAGGAATATCTAGCGATTGAAGCTCTTCAATCAGAATAGACTCTAGTTGGCTAGGACAAGATACAAATAACTCTTTTTTTCTAACAGTGTGTTTCATGATTAATTGTGAAAAAATAAGACGACATCTCCGTCTTGCATAAAATATTCTTTTCCTTCTGAACGGGATCGGCCTTCTTCTTTCGCTCTTGCTCGCCCTCTAAAGGTGATCATATCTTCAAAAGAAACCACTTCAGCTCTAATAAAGCCCTTTTGAATATCAGAGTGTATCTCTCCTGCTGCCTCTTGAGCGGTTGTCCCTTTTTTAATCGTCCAAGCTCTCGTTTCAATATCTCCAGTGGTGATGTAAGTGATAAGGCCAAGCATTGAGAATGCATTTTTGATCAAACGATTGAGCCCTGTTTCAGAGATTCCTAGACTTTGCAAAAACTCTTTACCTTCTTCTTCAGATAATTGACCAAGCTCTTCTTCGAGTTTTGCACAGACGGTTACAACGGAATTGCCTTCTTTTTCCGCATATTCTCTGACTTTTCGTACATGCTCATTTTCCATACTAGGTAAGGACACTTCTGAAACGTTGGCTAAATAGAGGACTTTTTTGTTAGTGAGAAAAGCGTAAGGTTTTATAAGATCCAATTCTTCCTCATTCAAATCCAATGTACGTAAGGGAAGCCCTTTGTCTAGGTGTTGTTTTGCCTTTTCTAAGATCTCTAAAGTGATAGCCACTTCTTTTTTAGAACGCGCCTGCTTCTCTAGTTTTTTTGAAATGTTATCAATCATTTGAATGTCAGCTAGAACTAATTCAAGGTTGATCACTTCAATGTCTGTTAAAGGATCCACTCTTCCCGAAACATGAATGATATCATCGTCTTCAAAGCATCTCACCACGTGAACAATAGCGTCTGTTTCACGGATATTAGCAAGAAATTGATTGCCTAATCCTTCTCCTTCAGAAGCTCCTTTAACCAATCCGGCAATATCGACAAAAGAAACAGTGGCAGGAATGATTTTTTGACTTTTAGAGAGTTCACTCAGTAACTTCAAGCGTTCATCGGGGACTTCTACAATCCCTACATTTGGGTCAATCGTGCAAAAAGGGTAATTCGCTGCTGGTGCTGCCTTTTTTGTAAGAGCGTTAAAAAGGGTGGATTTCCCAACATTTGGAAGACCGACGATTCCGCAAGATAAATTTGGCATAAAAACCTTTGAATGAAAAAGGAAATGATAATGTTTGCCTTTTTATAGATCTACATATTTTAGATTTCGATATGTATTGATCAATAAAAAAGAAATGGCATGAGGGCAGTCTGAGTAAGACTTCTGCCTAACTTGAAAACAAAAGAAGCAAAGGTTGAATTTGGGAAAAATGAGCAAGAAATCTTGTTTCCAAAGGCTCTGTTTTATAAAAACAGATGTCTTTTTTTATAGACAAGCTTAAAAAAGAGAAGAAATTCTCTTTTTTAACTATTTTTCTAAATAGTGATCATATTA
>JBMLRQ010000025.1:0-32347 GCA_049240945.1 Rhabdochlamydiaceae bacterium | reverse complement strand
AAGAATTATTTTAATGAAATTTATTTTCTATGCCAGTTTCGAAAGAGGTCTATTGAAGTTGGGAAATGGTGTAAACAAAATGGTGTTATTTGGCGAGAGTTTCCTTCAAATGGCGTGGTGAGGGGACTCAAAAATAGAGATGATTGGGCTGGGATAAGAAATGCTCGCATGGAAAATACCCCCATCCCATCTCCAGCACGTATTCGTTTTGCCTCGGGAATCATGGGCCACTCTATTCCTGCAAAAGATCATCATATGTTTGGTGTTAGTGATGGCAGAAGAGTTCAATCGGGAGGAAGATCTTTAGGGCTGAGGATACTTCAGTCTTTTTTACAAGAAAGAGCAAGTCAATACATGTTCAACCTTTCTAAACCGGGTATTTCGTCCCGTCACTGCTCCCGATTAAGCGCCCATATTGCATACGGCACACTTTCTGTTCGTGAAATTGAGCAATTGACAAAACAAAAAATCAAAGATTTACAACCTTACACGGATT
Organism: Rhabdochlamydiaceae bacterium; assembly: GCA_049240945.1. Lineage (GTDB taxonomy): Bacteria > Chlamydiota > Chlamydiia > Chlamydiales > Rhabdochlamydiaceae > JBMLRQ01. The sequence goes on along the minus strand of JBMLRQ010000025.1, from coordinate 31,851 downwards.
TCGAAGCTAAAAATTTAAGATATAATTTAACGGCTTTTCTTTCACGGTTAGCCTGGCGCTGTCATTTTGTACAAAAACTTGAGCAACAACCGCGCATCGAAAGAGAGTGTATGCATCCGGCTTTCGAAGGTATGAGGGAGACCCAATTTCGAGAGGATCTTTTTGAAGCTTGGAAATACGGTCATACGGGGTATCCTCTGATTGACGCTTGTATGCGTAGTCTCATTGAAAATGGGTGGATCACTTTTCGTATGAGAGCGATGTTAGTATCTTTCGCTAGCTACCATTTATGGCTTGATTGGAAAAAAACGGCTCCTTATATGGCTGGTCTTTTTACAGATTATGAACCTGGTATCCATTATTCCCAATTTCAAATGCAATCGGGTGTCACAGGCATTAACACCATCAGGATATATAATCCTATCAAGCAATCCTTGGATCACGATCCACAAGGTGATTTTATTTTAAAGTATGTTCCTGAATTAAAAAATATCCCACAAAGTTTTATCCATGAGCCCTGGAAGTTTGAAGGGTTCTCGAATTTTTACTTAAGTCCGATTGTCGATCACAAAAAAGCTATCAAAGACGCTAAAGAACAATTATCTCAAGTTCGACAATCTGCTGGATTCAAAGAAACGGCAAAAGCTACGTATAACAAACTAGGCAGTCGCCAGTCTCCTCGCAAGAAATATAAAGTTTCACAAAAAAATAAAGAACAAATGACATTTTAGGGTAAACAGAATATGTTCAAGATACTAATGATTATCATCAATATAGGAGTGCTACTGATGAGCTCTAACAACCTGATTTCAGCTGAAAAGAAGATGGAAGAAAATGTGTATGGCTTTGAATTTGTGTCCATAGATGGAAAGAAAAAAATAAAAATGGGGGATTTCAAAGGGAAAGTCATTTTGGTTGTGAACACAGCGTCCAAATGTGGATTGACATCCCAATACGCAGATCTTGAAAAATTATACCAAGAGTATAAAGACAAAGGACTCGTCATCATTGGCGTTCCAAGTAACGATTTTGGTAGACAAGAACCTGGTCATGCCGAAGAAATCGCCAGTTTTTGTCAATTGAATTACGGGGTTACTTTTTTTTTGACTCAGAAAGAACATGTGTCAGGGAAAGACGCCCATCCTTTCTATAAATGGGCAAAAAAAATTTTGGGATTTGGAACAGCTCCTAAATGGAATTTCCATAAATATCTCATCAACAAAGAAGGACATTTAATCGATTATTTCCATTCAACCACATCTCCTCAAAGTGTTCGACTCAAAAAGGCTATCGACAACGCCTGTGAGCAAGAGGCTGTATAGTGTTTTCTTATAAATCTCATTTTGTTTTCCCCATCGAACGTCAAAGCTTTGAAAAAAATGACAGAAGGGGATCTTATTATGCCTAAAGGTGTTGAAAAAAAACATCTTCCAGAAAAAGTCTGTGTCGTTTGCGATAGGCCTTTTAAGTGGAGAAAAAAATGGGAAAAAGTTTGGGAGGATGTTAAATATTGCTCGTCTCAATGTCAAAAAAAGAAAAAATATGAGGAGATATCTCATCAGGGATTACAAATGTGACAGTTTGCAGGAGAAGCTTGTTCTTTGCCATCGGAGCGTGCTTTTTTTTCTTCAAAGAAACATTTAGGACATCCCCAAATTTCTGATTTTACAAGATTTGTTTTTAGTCCACAGTCACTACAGGGTAGTCCTCTTTCCAAGGTGATAGCTTTCCATCCTGGGGCTTCACACACAGGGCAATACGTTGTGAGCGTTTCACAAAGTTTTAAGGCTGTTTCTTCTATGACTTTCATCCGAGAGGGATTGAATAAAGCTCTCATATCTGTTTCAATCCATATTTTCCCATTCTGGCTTTTTTTTAAGCATTCCCCAAATGCATGCTCAATCGCCTTCTCTGTATCCAGCCCTTTGAATACGGGACCATCCCATTCTTTATGAGAAGAGCGTATGATCAGAGCATGGGAAGGGAATTTTAATCGATCAAATAGCTTATGAAGCTCTTCTAAAGAAGAAACTTCTTGCCCGTGGTAGTTAGTTTGATAGCTGATGTGACTGACGTGGACATGGATATTTCTTTTACGATCGATAAAATATAAAATTTCTTGATTAAACGTGAGGAAAGGAAGAAGAGGATCAGGGCCGAAAGACCCTTCACTGGCCAGAGCGAATTGAACACGAGAATCGAATTGATTTAAGAGAGATTCACATTTTTCACGTGCGCATTCTAAAGCTGTTCCTTTTCTTTGAATTTCTCCAGAAAATGTTCCAAACTGATCTGTATCCAAAAGATATTCTATAACATGAGCCCCCAAGTTTTGTAAAAAAACAGGATGGATAGCTGCCGATTTGGCGTGTTTGGTCGCCAACAATATGCATTCATTCTGGTATAAAGAAGTTTTTTCTAGGCAACAGCTTCCCATGATAAATCCCTTTTAAGTGAGTAAGTTTTGTGATCATTTGGATCTATCATATACATTTGGATCCATCCATTAGAAAATAGCTTTTTCAAAATGGCTTCGTTTTTAATGATTCTATCTAAAATGGGTTGCTCGGTGAGAACCACAATCATCAAACGTTGAGGTTCATGAAAAGGCTCTTTGTCATTATAATAGACTGATTGTAGGGGTAATCCAGTCATCAAATCACTAGCATTACCTTGCATAACACCCATTTTACCTGTGATATTTTTAGTGATTTTACTTCCTCCCCCATAAGCTGAGTTGTTAAGGGTTGAAAAAAGATATTGCATGTTGATCCATTGAGCCACTATCACGGGAGCGGTTAAAATTGTTCTTAAATAAACGCCTTCGGGATCTTGTTTGTGATCGTAAGAATGTAAAAAACAGCGCCCTTCAAGATCTATGCTGGCTGTTAGATCTCTTGGAGCCACAATAAAGGCGGCATTACGCGCTAGTCCCCACTCGGGTCTCACCTGAGCCCAATCATAAGCACGATGCTCGGCGATTTTTTTAGAGCCCTCTTTATGACCGAGTTTTTTTAAACGATTTTTCTGATTCATGAGACCTGCTTTATTTAAAGCGAGTTGCAACTTTTTGATTTCCTCTTTCTCGTGATGTCCGTATATTTTGACCTCATCGGTTGTGGTGTTATGCTGGGCGGCTAAAAATAGGACTGTTTCAGGAATATGAATGCCTTTAAGAGAAAGTTGTTTTCTGACGGCTGGATCATTCATGATTGTTGTGAGAATTTGCGCGTTTATTCCACCCGGATGACCCCCGCAAGCTCCACAATCTAAAGCGGATGAATAGGCATTATTTTGAGTGCTACTGCCATGGCCACAGAAAACGATCAGAGGGGCAAAGTTCTCTGTTAGTCCCACCATTTTCAAAGCATTCTCGGCATAAGTGCATTTTTCTTCCAAAGATATTGTATCGATGGAAAGATGCGATCTTTGTTCTTGTCTTAACAAAGAGATCAGCTGAAGCTTCATTCGATAAGCTAATTTGGGGGAAAATGTTCTTAATCCCATCCATATGCCACTAAAAATACCAAGAGCTTCTACAAGGGCGAAGGGAGTAGAAAAATTGTATTTTAAGCTTTGGTATAAGCTTTTCACTAAACGAAAACGCTTGTAGCCTTTTTTATCTTTTAAATAAGCTTTTTGATCAAAAGGTTTTTTAATGAGATGGTGCTTTGGTTGAAGAAGAGCTGGACATGAGCTGTGACATAAGCCCGTTGTTTCATCCTTGATAGAGGCAGGTATGCCAAAAAAACCGGCAAAGCCAAATGTTTGATAAGGGCCTATTCCTTCTAAATTTTTTCTGAATGGTTCTGATCTTGGATCTATACAGAACACAAGTTGAGCTTCGTGATTTTGAGGGTGGGTGATTTTTTGCTGGGCAATCGCTTTCAGTAAGCTTGAGCGATACCGGTTCTCTACTTCTTGAATTTGACAGAGTGATTTATTGGCAGAAGTTGTTGAAAATTTATGATGCCAGTTGATCAACTCTTTAGCCTCCGGCCATAAGAGACAAGTGATCCCCAATCTAAAGGCGACATAGTCTAATTGGGATGATGATGGGGGGATGTTGTCAGCTTGAGCCCATTCGCTTTGATATTTTATGTAAGAAGCCCAACCTGTTAAGGAGGTGAGAAGTAGGGTGATCAGAAGTTGACTATCTTTTTTTGATACTCCTAATTTGGATAAACATACTGAAATAGCTTCCTCTGGAGAGCTTGGTAAGTTTGTCAAAAAAATGATGTTTTCTTGTTTACGTTTATGAATTCTTTCATCGTAAATAGCTAGTTGCTTCCAAGCTTTATACAACCCTTCTTTCCGGAAGGGCATCGTGATTTTGGCTTGACCTTCATCAAAGTAGGTTTGAAGCCATTTGATGGTTTCGATATTAATTGATAACAAATGCTCTGGGATATCAACTTGTTCAAAATACGCTTGCCCTTTGTCTAAGGCCTCTTCTATAGGTAGGTCTTCCAATCCTTGTAAGGGGTTAACGGCGATTAAGTTTTTTAAAGGCCAAAAAGGGGATATTGTTTTAAAAGCTTCTTTCACTAAATGCTTTATATCCAAAGATCCTTGTTTTAAATCACAATCATGTGTTGGCATATTTTAGTCTCCTTTTATTGGGCTTTATAATGGTTACGATGGGAGGTGATGGTTTTAGGATGAGGTTGGCTGTCGTTGAGAGCTTTTACATAGCCTTTCATCCAAAATTTGTGGGTTGATAGCCTTTTTTTTGACAAGGTATCCATCAGAAATACAAACACCCAAGACAAAATCAAGATGGCTATTCCTAACAGATGAAACCCGTTGAGTGGTTGTGGTTGATTGATTTTCATGGGTAACATGAATCTGGCGATCAATTGGACACTTCCTCCATAAACGAAGCCGGTGACTAAGTTAACGAAAAAAGAAAAAAGAATCCTCTTTATTGTTAAAGAGCTTAGGATCGCAAAAGATAGCTGAAGACCGGCTACAAGCACTATGAACATCAGAACAAGAGTGCTATCAGCTACCAACCAAGATTTACCACTTCCAAAAGCAAAAGCCAATGTTCCTAATAGGGCACAAAAAAGGGCTACGATAAAAACCGAAAATTTCGGTTGATAAAACTCATCAAATCGTTTGTCTTGAGCGGCACTTCCGCTAGAGAGAAAGAGAGAGGCCTTAAATAATCCATGCCAAAATAAATGAGCAATAGCTAAAGGAAATAGACCGAGTCCGCATTGAACAAACATAAAGCCCATTTGTCCTAGTGTGGAACAGGCGAGCATTCTTTTGATATCACTTTGCATCAATTTCCAAAGAGTGCCTAAAGCGGCCGTTAGGATCCCTATGGAAAATATAAACGTCATGAAATGAGGATGTTTTAGATATAAAGGAGAAAATCTTGTTAAGAGAAAACCTCCTCCATTAATGAGACCGGCATGCATCATAGCAGAAACAGGGGTTGGAGAATTAAGGGAGCTGATGAGCCACTTATGAAAAGGGTATATAGCGGATTGGCTCATAGAAGCGATCAATAGTAAGATTAAAGCTACAAAACTAGCCCTTGAATCATGACTATGCTCGATGACTTGATCTATTCTTGTTTGGCCCGTGGTCAAATAAAAAATGGTAAAAGCTAAGATAAGGCATAAATTGCTGATCAAGTAATTTTTAGCGGCTAGTTTTCCAGAAGCTTGCGCTGCTTTCCAGCTTGCTTTATGGATCATTAAACGGACTAAGATAAAATGGCTTAAACAAGAAGCTATTAATAAAACAATTAAATCTTTTGCGCTCACCATGACTACAGATGAGCCAATAAGAGCGATCAAGTGAACGACGAAAGTTTGATATTTTGTATCTCCTTTCATGTAACGAGACGCGAAGCTAAGAACACACGTCCCTATGTAGACGATCAAGCAGATCATGACAATAGCTAAACTGTCTAACTCTGCGATTGTTTTCTGAAAATAATGATTCATTGGCATATGACCTATTTTTTTAATCTTTTTTATTGACTCATGGTAACAATTTTTCTACTATTAGAAAAATTAATTATTTTTATAAATAGGATTAGAAATTCTAATGAATATAGATGCCCTCACTCTTCAGTCATTCATAGCCATAGCTGAAACTAAAAGCTTCACAAAAGCGGCCCAGCAAGTGGGTCGCACTCAATCGGCGGTGAGTCAGCAAATCACTAAACTAGAGAAAATAATAGGAAAGCCTTTAATCATTAGGGGAAAAGAACTCTCTCTCACAATCGATGGTGATATTTTTTTGAGTTACGCAAGGCAAATCTTCACCTTACAAAGAGAGGCTATAGATAGATTTAAAGAACCTGATTTAGAAGGAGAGGTCAGATTTGGATTGCCAGAAAATTTCGCTAGCGCTTATTTGCACGAAATTCTTGTTGATTTTTCTCGTCTGCACCCGCGTATTTTATTGAATATCGAATGTGATCTAACTCTTAACTTATTTGAAAAGTTCAAAAAAAAGAGTTTTGATTTAGTTCTTGTGAAAATGAACCGTCCAGAAGATTTCCCTAATGGAGTGGATGTATGGTCAGAACCCCTTAAATGGGTTGGTAATCAAAATCTTATACATAATAATAAACCGATCCCTCTCGTTTTAGCTCCTCATCCATGTGTTTATAGAAGAGCGGCTATCGAAGCTTTGGAAAAAATAGGGAGATCGTGGCGTTTAGTTTTTTCTAGCACAAGCTACAATAGTAGCATAGCCGCTGTAAAAGCCGGAATGGGGATCACCGTTATGCCCAGTACCATGATCCCCGAAGAGCTCACAGAATTAAATCATAATGAGATACCTAAATTACCTGATACACATGTATCTCTTCTCAAGGAACGTCCAGATAATAGCGTCGTTAACGCTTTGGAAGGATTTGTGCTTAGGAAATTAAGACATCCGGTGATCAAGTGAAAGTTTTTGGATCGTTTTTTAGATTAGGGATCAAAATGTTTTATTGCTTGCAAAAATCAGATTTAACGCGGATGATTACATACCCAAGTTTAAGCAGGCTTTAAGTATGAAAAGCTCTTTCATTTTTATTTTTCTTTTGACGTGCTTTTTTCAGAAGATAGAGGCTTCTGAGCCCCCAGTTGTGATTGTTAATATCGCCCCTTACGAGTTTTTGGTCAAAAAAATTGCAGAGGATAGTGTTCAAGTTTCTTGTCTTGTTCCTCCTGACTTAAATCCACATTTATATGAACCAACTGTAAAAGACGTGGCTCCTTTGTACCAAGCTGTTTTGTGGCTGACTTACGGTGAATTGTTTGAAAATAAAATCAAAGGGACTTTAAAAGAAAAAAACGCTCTTTTAGACATTGTTGATTTGTCACATAAAATATCCTTACTTCCTTTAGATTCTAAAGCTTGTTGTGCTCATCATTCACAGTCTGAAAATTGGGATCGTCATTTTTGGTTAAGTCCTCAAGAACTGCATATTCAAGTTGATGCTATTTTTGAGGCTTTATGCAAAGTTAGACCCGACTACAAAGCTGTTTACCAAGAAAGATTAGATCTTTTACATAACGAAATAGATCTATTAGATTCCCGTATTGAGAATGTGATGTTGTCTTTGGATAAGCACACTATCATTTTATCCCATCCTGCTTTGACTTATTTTTGTCGAGATTACGGGTTAGAGCAGCTTTCTATAGAATCGGAAGGAAAAGAGCCTAGGCCAAAAGATATAGCCGCAATCATAAAAAAGATCTCCTCTCGCCCTGTACTGGCTCTTTTTGCTCAGCCTCAATATAGTAATAAAGGAATTAATTTGATCGCAGAAAAAATAAACAAGCCTGTTTATTCTTTTGATCCCTATGCTTTTGACATTTTGCAAAATTTACTCACTTTAACAGAAAAATTCAACTCCTAGCGATCAAATGGTTCCAGATAACTATATTTCTTTTTCTCATGTTTCCTTTTCTTACGATAGAGCTTTGATTTTGCAAGATATTAATCTTCAAATAAAAGCGAAAAGTTTGACTCTCATTTTTGGTCCTAATGGAGGAGGGAAAACGACATTTCTCAATCTGCTTCTTGGTTTTTTAAAACCAACAAAAGGAGAACTTCTTATTGAACAAAAATCTCCTCGGTTGATGACGGGAAAAATCGGTTATGTGCCTCAATTCAATAGACTAGATAAACATTTCCCTATCACTGTTGAAGAACTCGTTTTAACAGGGGCTCTCTCCCAATGTCGATGGTGGGGAGGCTACCCAAAAAAGACTTATCAATCAGTGGATACTGTTTTGGAAAAGGTTTCTTTACTTGATTTCAAAAAAAAACCTTTTAATACCTTATCGGGAGGGCAAGCTCAAAGGGTTTTACTAGCAAGAGCTTTAATTTCTCAACCTTCCCTTTTAGTTTTGGATGAAGCCACAGCGAATGTGGATCAAGAATCAGAACACGCTATTTATCATTTATTGTCTGATTTAAAAGATTCTCTCACTATTGTGATGGTGACACATGATTTTAGCGCCATCTTAAATCAGGCTGATCAATTGCTATTCATCAAAAACACAGTTTCTTCTTTGAAAAAAGAAGAGGCTTGCGCTCACTACGCTGTAGGTCTTTATCATCCCCCTCTGCAAAGATAGGTTATATGGATTTTTTTTCTCTTTTGGCATCTTCTTTTTTTTTATTTCCTTTATTAGCAGGCTTAAGTAGTGCTATTGCGGCAGGGATCATGGGCACTTATGCTGTCACCAGGCGTATCATATTCATAGCTGGTAGTATTTCTCATGCGGCTTTGGGAGGAATCGGAGTGGCTCTATGGTTAAAGCAAGTTCATCATATTGAGTGGTTGTCCCCTTTAAAAGGAGCCTTAGCCGCTTCTATCTTTTCAGCTTTTGTCATGGGCTATATCCAGTATAAATACAAGGAAAGAGAAGATACAGTTATCGCTGTTTTATGGTCAACAGGGATGTCCTTAGGTGTCGTGTTTATGGCTATCACTCCAGGATATAACGTAGAATTATCCAATTTTTTATTTGGAAATATTTTATGGATCACTAAACAAGACTTATTATTAATGATTTCTCTAGATATTCTCCTTTTAGTTGTTAATTTTTGTTTTTTTCAAAAATTTTTAGCGATTTGCGCAGATGATCATTATGCTAAGTTACATACAAAACATCCCGCTGCTATTTATTTTTTGATGTTAAGCCTGATCGCTATTTCTGTTGTTTTATTGATTCAAATTGTGGGATCTATTTTGGTGATAGCCATGCTAGCGATCCCTCCAGCTATAGCTTGCCGTTTTGTTTCTAGGCTGAAAACGGTCATGGTTTTTTCCGTTATATTAGGTAGCTTGATTGTTTTTCTAGGTATGATATTGTCTTATATAGCCAATTGGCCTCCAGGAGCCACGATTGCCTTAACGGCCGCTTGTTTATATACATTAAGCTTTTTGAAAAAAAACTCGTTTTAGTGGTTTTTCACTTAAAATGCACAGTAGCGATCATAAAACTCTTTCCAAAGGCTATTTTTTCTTAAGGGACTCTTTTTTTGTTTGCTTATAGAAATTCCTTTCTTGTTATTTTTTTTAATGTTTTTCATTTAACCTCTTTTTATATAAATTAAAATGTTTTTATTTGATTATTATTCATAATTGCATCTTACACTATTAATTGCTGTTTTGTCAATTTAGTAAAAAAGATTTTATCTCTTATGAGATTTGAGACACACACCTTTTCAAAGTATAGTTGACTTTTGTGCGTAAACTCAGGTATGATTCCGCTATTATTCATAATTAAGAGGTTTAATATGTACGCAATTATAGAGACAGGGGGCAAGCAGTACCGTGTTCAAAAAGGTGACATTATTGATGTTGAACTGCTTAAAACCAACGAAAATGGTAAGATCGTGTTTGAAAAGGTTTTATTTCTAAATACAGGATCTTCTATAAAGGTTGGAGAGCCTTGTGTGGAAAAATGTCTCGTCCATGGAGAACTCATGGGTGAGGTTAAAGGTCCCAAGGTCATTGCTTTTAAATATAAAGCACGTAAAACACAAAGACGTAAAGTTGGACATCGTCAACAGTATTCAAGAGTGAAAATCATCGATATTACAGCTGCTTAAAGGAGAATTTAGTTATGGCACATAAGAAAGGTCAGGGGTCTACCCGTAACGGTCGAGATTCTAAGTCGCAAAGATTGGGCATTAAAGCCACTACTGGTGAATTTGTGACAACAGGTAGCATTTTAGTGAGACAAAGAGGAACTAAATGGCATCCTGAGAAAAATGTAGGAAGAGGTAAGGATGATACGTTATTCGCTTTGATTGATGGCGTTGTGTCTTTCCGAAAATCCAATCGCACTTGCGTATCTGTTCTTCCAGTTGAAGCTTAATCGTTCTTTTTATTTTTCGCCTTGAAACTTGATCATTGAAGTTTCAAGGCTTTTTCATATTTTAGGTTTTTATGTTTGTTGACTCAGTAAAACTAACACTTTGCGCTGGCAAAGGTGGGAATGGTGTGATCTCTTGGAGAAGAGAAAAATTTGTTCCCAAAGGTGGTCCTGCAGGTGGAGACGGGGGGAAAGGGGGATCTATTACGATCATCTGCGATCCTCAAGTTCTTTCTCTTCAAGATTTTAGAAACACTAAAATAATCAAAGCGAAAAATGGTGAAGATGGTGGTGCCGCTCTCAGAAAAGGAAAAGACGGTCAAGATATCCTTTTAAAAGTGCCTGTAGGCACTTTGATTAAAGAAGCTAAATCAGGGGTCGTTCTCTTTGATTTAACTGAAGCCAAACAGCAAGTGGTGATTTGTCAAGGGGGAAAGGGCGGAAAAGGGAACGTCCATTTTAAATCCCCTACAAGGCAAGCCCCTCATATAGCGACTCCTGGAGTTTTAGGAGAAGAAAAAGAAATCGATTTAGAGCTCAAGTTAATCGCCGATGTTGGATTTGTGGGCATGCCAAATGCTGGTAAATCAACTTTAATGAAACGTTTGACTTCTGTGCCTGTCAAAATCGCTCCTTATCCTTTTACCACTTTATACCCGAATTTAGGTTATATTCAGTTTGATGATTATTCAAAAATTTTATTAGCCGATATACCAGGCTTAATAAAAGGAGCTCACTTAAACAAAGGGCTTGGCTTTTCCTTTCTCAAACATATTGAGAGAACATCAGTGTTAGTTTTTATCATTGATGGATCAGGGATGGAGGAAAGAGATCCTCTGGAAGATTTCATCACCCTTCGTCAGGAAATAGAAGCTTATAATCCCGATATGCTCTTAAAGCCTTTTATTGTGGCTTTGAATAAATGTGATGAGCAATCGGCTCTGTCTTCTATAAAGGCGTTCAAAGAAAGGTTCCCTTTTGATCATAGGATTCTTTACTCGATTTCGGCTCTTAATGGAGAAGGATTAAAGGACCTCGTTAAGCATGTTAAGCAATTAGCCCAAATATCTGGCAAAAAATTTTAAATAATAAAATATCCTTATACAGATTTTCTTAAAAAACCATTCTTGACACATTCCGATTTCCTTCATATAATCCGTTCAAAAAAAAATTTTAAATTTTCCATGGTTTTTCAAAAGACTTTATCCCGTTTATTTTATGCCTGCTTTGTCTTTGTATTGTTTAGTTTATCTGCGTACAGTTGTTTTTCTAAACATTGTAACTCTCGATATTCTATCAGAGAAGTTTTGCAAGCTTACGGATTTCAAGAAAATAAACAAATAGAAGCTATAGAGGATCTTTTTCAGCGTTCTGGAGTCATCCCTTCATACGCGACATTAGACCATGCTTTTCCTCCAAGGAATTCTAAAGAAGATCTAGTTATAGACATCATCAATATGCTTCAATCTGTTCAAAAGAAGTTTATTCTAAGAACAGGCTCTCAAGAGAGATGGGAGGTAGAGGCCTTAAAATGGATGGAACATGACAAAGATAAGATTTTGCAAGATTTAAAAGTTTTAGGTTTTATCGATCCCATTTTACCCAAGCATAAAAATGCAGACTCTTTTTGTATTTTAGGAGCCGCTGCTGCTAGAATGAAAAATCGTATTGATTACGCTCAGCATCTATTGTCTTACGGTGTGACGACAAAAAATGTTATTCTTTTAGCTGGAGAAAGGTATGTAACAAAAGGTATTGATGGAACTGAAGATCAACTCATCAGTTTATCTAAAAGTTTCGGATTGTCTAATTGGACACAATTAACAGAGACTCACTTAATTGAAGATCTTTATCTCAAATCGGAGTTGTTTCAGAATTCTTTTCCTTTTTATGTGATCAACACGCCTAGAAGAGAATTGCCTAGGCCTACAACTCAAACAACTATTTTAGAGTTGCTCAATTGGCTATCTGATCACAAAGCTATCCATCGCATTATTTTTGTGTCCAATCAACCACATGTTAAATACCAAGAGGCTGTTATCAATTTATTACTCAAAGAACATATGTTAAATATTCAATACGAGGTTGTCGGAAATAAAGCCACCAACGTCAATGATGTCTGTTCTGTGATTGGAGCGCTAGGTTCTTATATGTGGACTATCACTCCTGATGTACTCGCCAAGATGCACATTCAAATAGAAGATCAAAATATTAAAAATTTATTACGTCGTTTATACGAACACAATCCAATCATTTACAATACTGTTCCTAAACAATTGCGTTAAATTCTTTATTTGGTTTAGATGTAGTTTTCAGCATAAAATGCGACTCAAGGACTTCTTTCATGCTTAAACTGAGTTTAAAAATGCTTCTAGGTGACAAGCCTAAGTACTGGGGACTTGTAGCAGGTGTTGCATTTGCCACTTTGTTGATAACTCAGCAAGTGTCGATTTTTGTAGGTTTAATGTCTAGAACCGCTGGGGTTATCTACGGTGTTAAAGAAGCTGATATATGGGTGATGGATAAACGGGTCCGATACATCGAAGAAGTTGAACCTATGCGTGATATAGAACTTTATAACGTGAGAGGAGTAGAAGGGGTTCAATGGGCTGTCCCTTTCTACAAGGGATTGTATTCTATACGAATGTTAGACGGCTTGACTCAGCAAGTTCAGCTGATCGGAGTCGATGACATGAGTTTGGTTGGTCTCTGTTCGAAAGTTGTATTAGGAGATCCTTTAACCATTCAAGAACCTCAAAAAGGGATGATAGACCTTAACGGTTATCACTTCACTTGGCCTGATCAAAAGCTTGAACTCAATAAGTATGTAGAATTAAACGACAATCGTTTAATGATTTCAGCTGTTTGTGATGCCAACCCTACTTTTTTTACTTTCCCCATCATATATGTCTCTTACAACACCGTCATGGAGATGATTCCTCCTCAGCGTAAAAGGCTTCCTTTCGTCCTTGTTAAAGTCAAATCTGGTTATTCTGTTGATTGGGTTAAAGAACAGATCGAGAAAAAAACAGAATTACAGGCCTTAACACAAGAAGAATTTGCTTGGCGCAGTATACGCTATATCTTGGAGAGAACGGGTATAGCGATCAATTTTGGACTGACTATCTTCTTGGGAGCCTTAATTGGTGCTGCGATCACAGCTCAAACTTTATATATTTTTGTGACCGAAAATCTAAAGCAGTTTGGTGCGATGAAAGCTATTGGATTCACGAACAAGCAACTAGCTGGCCTTGTGATGATTCAAGCTGCTTTCGTGGGGTTCACAGGTTACGGTCTTGGAATCGGCATAACAGCTAGCTTTTTGAAAATAGGTTCCTATTTCCCTGCATTCAAAGGGTTTTGTTTGCATTGGCAAATCGCGGTTGGTTCTTTAGGTTTAATCATTCTACTGATTTGTTTATCAGTTGTATTTAGCCTGAGGAAATTATTCAAGCTGGATCCTTCTATTGTTTTTAGAGGGTAGCTTATGTCATTTGTTGTTGAAATATCTCACCTTTATAAAGATTTTTACGCTGATGAAGAAGTTGTTAGCGTCTTAAAAGACGTTAATCTAAAGCTTAACAGGGGAGAAATCTCTATGCTTATTGGACCGTCTGGATGTGGAAAGACGACCCTTATTTCTATTTTAGCTGGTATTTTATCTCCCACTAAAGGAAAGGTTTCGGTTTTTGGAACGTATATCCATGAGATGCAAGATACAGATAAAGTGCTTTTTCGTCGCAACCATATAGGTTTTATTTTCCAGCAATACCATCTCATTCAGTCTTTATCAGCTTTAGAAAATGTGTGTCTCCCTCTTTTATCTCAGGGTATCAATACGGATCAAGCTGAGAAACAAGGAAAAGATATGCTCGATCGGATTGGGTTAATAGACTTTATTCATAAATATCCCAACCAACTGTCGGGAGGGCAACAGCAGAGGGTCTGTATCGCTCGTGCTTTGATTCACAACCCTTCTTTAATCATTTGTGATGAACCCACTTCAGCTTTGGATGCAACCACCGGACGCTGTATCATGGAACTTTTACAAGAAATGACGAAAACTAGCCACGCTTCTTCGATTATTGTCACTCATGATCCAAGGATTTATTCTTTTGCCGATCATGTCATCAGTATGAGCGATGGAATGATTATCCAAGACTTGCCCGCCGATTTATTTTTTGCCAAGGAAGAGAATGAAAGGATCATTATATAAAAAAAGTTGTCTCCCTTATTTAGCTTTCATAGGGTTTGCGATTGCCTTATATCTTATGTTTTATAAAGAAGGGTCTAAGAGTCTTTCTTTTGTTGAGTCTCCCCCTTACAGCGCTTATCCCACCCAAATTTGTGGAGTGGGCGTTATAGAGCCTGAAGGAGAAACGGTCAAAGTGGCGACTGACCTCATAGGTGTGGCTAGACAAGTACTCGTCGAAGGCGGCGATAAGGTTAAAGAAGGAGATCTTTTATGTGTTTTAGATACTGTGAGTATAGATGCTCAGATCGCTGTTTTAAAAAGGAAACTGGCGTTGGCTAAAATAGAAGAAGAGGAGGCTTTAAAACAGTTTCAAATTTTCGATGATATCAAAGATAAAAGGGCTTTATCTACGTATGATCATAATGTTAAAAAATATGCTTATGAGAAGGCTAAACATTACGCTTTACAAACAGAAGAAGAGCTCAAGCAAGCTTGTACAGAAAGAGAAAGACTGTTTATCAAAGCCCCTTTTGATGGTCAGATATTGGCTATTAATATTCACAAAGGTGAATTGACTTCTAATCTGCCCGAAGGCGCTTTACTCTATATGGGTGATACTGATCGACTATACGTGCGAGTTGAAATTGATGAAGGTCAAAGTATCCCTTTGGGTAAAGATAATGCTGCTTACGGTTTTATCCGGGGAGATACGACACAAAAAATATCTTTAGATTTTGTAAGGGTAGAGCCACTTGTGAGATCAAAACAAAATCTATCTATCATAGGTCAGAAAGTAGACACTAGAGTCTTACAGGTGATTTACGAAATCAAGGATTCTGAAGATAAATGGCGTGTAGGCCAACAAATGGATGTTTTTATCAATGCCTCTAAAAAGAGCTCTTCATGAATAAATGCTTTTTTATCCTTTGCCTGGTTGCCCTTCTTTCAGGTTGTTATCGAGATTCAAAAGAGATCTCTTCTTTTATCAATTCTAAAGAGAGGTTACCTCAAAACTGGTGGCATGTATATGGAGGGATTCTCCTCGATGATTTGGTTCAAGAATTGATGTATCAAAATTGGGATGTTCAAAAAGCTTACAGTAAAATCAAGGAAGCCAAAGGAAATTTGAGATTAGAAAAATCGGTCTCGTTCTTTCATCTAAACGGTATAGCTAGCGCTAATCGGACGAATAAGGAAATGGGCGTGCCACGTCCCATTTCTATTCATGAAGGAGGATTTGAAACCAATTGGGAGATATCTCTTTTCAAAGGAAACTATCATAATTGGAAAGGGGCTTGGTGTTACTTAAATAGTGTTTTGGCAGATAAAGAAGATGTGATTAACACGGTTATCACTTTTTTGGTTAATTACTGTATTAGTTACAAACAAGATTATCAAAAAATTAAAGAATTAAACGACCTTATTCTCCTCTACGACACACATATTGATATTTTAGAGGCCCGTCTAAGAGCTCAATACATATCAGAAGATGAGCTTTTGGTTATCAAAGGTTATCAAAATCAAGCCAAACAAGAAAAAATTCTTGCAGAAGCTCGGTTGCGAAATACCCAATACGCTATGGAAGAGCTTTTGGGCGCTGATCGGTCGGAAGCTTTAAATCAATTTATGTTAGATCATCAGCCTTTATCCATTCCTTTACTTTATTCAATGGATGATGTCCCTTTACACATTATCAAAAATCGTCCTGATGTTAAAGGGGCTTTCTGGCATTTATTGGCGTCTAAAGAGTATGTAAAAGCTAAAGAGCAGGATTTTTGGCCCAACATAACATTAAAGACGTTTTTTGGTTGGCAGAAAGGTGATAAGGAGTTGCTTTTAGTTTCTCCTATGTGGTCTTTAGCCAGTTCGTTAGGGGTTCCTTTGTTCAATTTTGGTCAATTAAAAGCTTCTTTGCAGATCGCTGATGCTCAATCAGAAGAAGCTTTTTATTCTTATGAAAAAACGGTTATTACAGCTTTGAAAGAAGCCCAAACAGCCTTAAACGATTATGCGTCTTCTTATAAAAATTATCAGGAAGAAAAAGAAAACTTGTCTTTGATTGAATCGAAATTAGCTCTAGAAAATGAGAGATATTTAGCCGGATTGATTGACCAAATTCCCTTACAAGAGGTGTCCATTCAGAAACAGCGTATTGTCCTTCATTTAGTTGATCGAGAAGCGGAAATCCGTCAGGCTTATTTAAGGTGGCAGAAAGCCTTAGGATGCTCCTTATTGACTTCTTCCTATCCAAAGTCTTTAGAGAAGATCATCTCATACAGTTAGTCTAAAGGATTCACTTTTTTTCCCATGCTAGTAGACCTCCGCTTAAGGAATAAAGTTCTAAAGAGGGATCCTGAGCGTATATTTTTTTGCAACCTTCTAAACTTCTGTAGCCCGAACGACAATATAAAACGATTTTACGATCTCTATAAGACAGTCCCTTAATGTCAAGCTTTGATAAAGGAATATTAACAGATCTTTCGATATGACTTATCACATATTCTTCAGGTTCTCTCACATCTATAAGCAAAACTTGATGCTCTAATAGAAAAGACTGCAATTCTTTAACATTTAAGGTTTTAAACATTTTTCTCTCTCTTTCCATTTTTGAAAATAATAATAGCTTTAAAAAATCTTTTTTTCCCTTATTATTTTTTGAGATAAAAACAGAGTAGAGCTATTGTGGACCCCTTATTAAAGTTAATCGATCTAGAAAAAGAGATCCGTGCTTATGGTTTTAATTGGCCTGATATGAAGAGCATCTTGGATCAGGTCTTTTCTGAGATTCAAGAAGTGAAAGATGAAATAGTTAAAGACAGTTCAGGGGGGGGAATTCAAGAAGAGATGGGAGATCTTTTACATGCCGTGATTTCTTTGATCTTGTTTGCTGGTTACGATGTCAACGAGACCTTGCAAAAGATTCACGATAAATTTTTGATCAGAACAAATCGATTGCGCGCAATCGCTAGTAAACAAGGGTTGTTGGATTTGAAAAATCAGAATCCAAGCGTGCTGGCAGATTTATGGCATCTAGTTAAAATGGAAGAGAAAGGTTAACTTTATGAATACGCTAGGGATGCATCGACATTATTCTTTTTCCGAAGCTTTGTTTTCTTATCGATTCATCAAAGAGAGATATCCCGATCCTGATGAAGATGGAAGGGTTCGCACTCTAAATAAAAAAGGAGCTATGTTCCTTTTACCAGATCCAGCCACGGAAGAGTTCATAGCAAGGGCCCCCGGGAAAAAAGTATTAGAGATTGGTGGTGCTTATGGCCAAGTTATGCAGAAAGTTATAGAGAAAAAGAAGACGACCATTTATCACCTAAACGATTTAGATCATAGACATTTATTCATCGCTGCTAAAGGTCTTTATGATCGATTTGAGGAGATTTTGACGACGACTAAATTCATAAAAGCCGATATCACAAAAGATGAGCTTTTACCAGAGGGCGGGTATGATATGATTTTAGTGGCAAGGGTTTTACATTTTTTTTCTCCGAGTCAATTGAAAAAAGCGATTAAGAAGATCTACAAATTGTTGAAACCAGGCGGATCTGTTCACGGGATTGCTTTAACTCCTTATGTGGGCTGTTATAAGAGATTCATTCCCGAATATGAAAAAAGAAAGAATCAAGGCTTTTTATTTCCAGGCTATGTAGCTTCTTTAGCTTCTTGGTTCAACGGAGAAGGGCAGACAGCCTTACAAAAAAACTGCAATCCAAAAGGACCTTTCATGTTTTTAGATGATGCTGTTTTATCGAGAGTGTTCACAGAAGAGGGTTTTATGAACATCAGAGCTGAAATGGTTCCAACTCCTTGCCCTTCTATTTGCTGGGCTTTAGATCATCGAGAAAACGTCGTTGTGTACGCCCAAAAACCCATGATATAAAAATATATGAATGAGCTATTTTTAACCTCTTTAAGAAGTGAGATGAAGAACTTGATCTCCGATCCTTTAAAGGTCAGTCGTTTTTTTAAAACGGAAGGTTCTTCTTACGCGGCTCATGATCGCTTTTTAGGGATTTCAGTTCCTAATCTAAGAAAAATTGCCGATAAATACCTCACTTTAAACCCACAAAACTGGATTCCTCTCATCACTTCTATTTATAACGAAGAAAGGTTACTTTCTTTGATCATGATGGTCACAGTTTTTAAAAAGTCAGACAACGAAAAGAAAAAAGATATCTACGATTTCTATAGGGAGTATCTTCTATTTGTCAACAATTGGAATTTAGTGGATAGCTCAGCTCCTTATATTTTAGGGGCTTATCTTTTTGATTTTCCGAACAATTCTCTTTTGTGGGACTTGGTCAAATCAGAAAACTTATGGTATAGAAGAATAGCGATTGTATCTACGCTGTTTTTTATCAAAAAAAATCATTTGCAGCCCACTTTGGAATTGGCAAAAGAACTTTTTGACGATAAAGAGGACCTTATCCGCAAAGCGAGCGGTTGGATGCTAAGAGAAGTGGGAAAAAAAGATCTTTCGACATTACTTCATTTCTTAAAAGAGCACAAAAAAAACATGTCAAAAATAACCTACCGGTACGCTTGCGAAAGATTGTCGATAGAAAATAAGATATACATAGAAAGTGATACATCATGAAAATTTTAAGACTTGTCTTGAGTTCCCATTTAACTGAAGATCTTCCTTTATTTGATAAGGTCTCAGAGGAAGATCTCATTTTAATGTGTGAAGTAGCAGAAGAATGGCGTGAGCCCAAGCACCATAAAAAGAAGATCGCTTTTATTTTCTGCTGCATGAGACGATTTGCTTTGAATTTAGTTAAGAAGGGATTCAAAGTCAAATACGTTAAGATAGATGATCCGAATAACTCTCAGACATTTTTTGGTGAAATCAGTCGAGCCATCCAAGAATTTTCAATAGAAAAAATAGTTGCCATAGAAGCTGGCCGCTTTTCTCTCAATGAACAACTTAAAAAAATAGCCAAACAGTTGCACATCCCTATTCAGATAGAGGAAGATCCAAGATTTTTAGCTTCTCATTCAGATTTTCAGAGCTGGGCTAGAGGAAAAAAACAGTTGCGCATGGAATTTTTTTATAGGGAAATGAGGAGAAAGTACGGTTTTTTAATGACCAAAGAAGGTGAGCCCGAAGGAGGGGAGTGGAATTATGATAAAGAAAATAGAAAATCATTTTCTAAGGGATCTTCCCCTGCTTTTTTTTCCTCTTCCAAAAAAAGTGACTCCTTAATGGATGAGGTTTTTCTCTCTGTGGAAAACAGCTTTAGTGATCATTTTGGGGATATTTTCCCTTTTAGACTCGGAACCAATAGGAAAGAAGCTTTAGAAGATTTGGATCATTTTATTTCACTTCATTTGCCTTTTTTTGGAGACTATCAAGATGCCATGCTGACTGGTGAGCCTTATCTTTATCATTCGAAGCTATCGTCTTACATGAACATAGGTCTTTTGAATCCTTACGAAATTTGCTTAAAAGCTGTCAATGCTTACGAAACAGCAAAAGCTCCTTTGAATAGCGTAGAAGGATTCATTAGACAGATTTTAGGTTGGAGAGAATTTGTTCGAGGTATTTATTGGCTTCATATGCCAGTTTATGCGGAGATGAATCATCTGGGGGCTAAAAAGCCTTTGCCTGCTCTATATTGGGGAGGAACAACAAAAATGGCTTGTTTGAAAGAGGTTGTCAAGCAGACTAAGAACGAAGCTTACTCTCATCATATACAAAGGCTCATGGTCACTGGCAATTTTGCTCTGCTGGCGGCTTTAGACGTAGAAGAGGTTCAGAAGTGGTATTTGGCTGTTTATTCCGATGCCTATGAATGGGTGGAAATGCCTAACACTCTTGGTATGGCGCTTTTTGGTGATGGGGGCATTATGGGAAGTAAACCTTATTTAGCCAGTGGTAAATACATTGATAAGATGAGTGATTTCTGCTCGGGCTGTTTTTACAATGTTGAGACAAACACGGAAAAAAATAGTTGTCCCTTTAACGCTCTTTATTGGTCTTTTTTGATCAGACATCGTTCTTTGTTTGAACATCATCCGAGATTAGCTTTTATGTATAAGACGTGGGACAAATTTGAAGAAAATAAAAGAGAAAAAATCTTGCAAAGGGGACTTGACATTTTTAATCTTTTGTCGGAAGAGAAGCTTTGATGGATTTGTCTTCTTCTTTTGTCATATATCAACAAACTTTTCCTTCTCCTATAGGGTTAATGGTGGCCTTAGCCAATGACTCGTTCTTGATTTTTCTTGGCTTTCTTGAAGATCCTCTTTTTAATGAGGTCAGAAGAGATTTATCAAAAAATGGCTGTTTTATTCATGAAAAGAATAAAATTTTAAAGACTCTTTTTGAGCAATTAGAGGCTTATTTTTCTCAACGATTGCGATCCTTTGATATCCCTATTCAACAAAAAGGCACACCCTTCCAACAAACCGTTTGGTCTTTTTTGCAGGCAATACCCTTCGGAGAAACTCTCAGCTATCAAGAACAATCACTTCTTTTAGCTCTTCCCAAAGCAATCAGAGCCGTCGCGAACGCTAATGGAGCCAATAAAATTTTAATCCTCATCCCTTGTCATCGAGTCGTTCGAAAATCTGGGCTTTTGGGAGGCTATAGAGGGGGCTTAAACAAAAAGCAATGGCTTTTGAATCATGAGAGGCTCCTTCTTCAAAAAGGATGAGAATAAAAATGGAAGCAAAGAAGACTTTTCTTTCATAGAAAAATGATTGACAGATTCACGAATAGGAGTATACCATCCCTTTTTATATCATTAAAAACGAACTAAATAGAAGGAGATGATTCCTTGAAATGTCCTTACTGTGATCACAGTCACTTGAAAGTAACAGACTCTAGAGATTCTTTAGATATCAATGGCGTGAGACGTCGAAGGGAGTGTCTGCAATGTTTCAAAAGATTCACCACCTTTGAAACGATAGATTTGACCATCCAAGTTCGTAAAAAAGATGATACCTACGAGGATTTTCAACAGGAAAAACTCATCAGAGGTCTAGATGCTGCTTGTAAATATACTAAAATCAGTCATGAACAGGTTTTAGCGTTAGCTTACAAAATCACGACCGATTTAATGGAACTACAAATGAGAGAAATCTCAACCACTCAGATAGGAGAAATCGTCATGCAGAAGCTAAAAGAATTGGATATTATTGCATATATTCGGTTCGCTTGTGTATATCGTCGATTTAAAGATGTTAAAGAGCTAATGGAGGCCATCAACCAAGCTCCATCGAAAGATAATTTTTCATAAAGAGGGGTTTTATGCCATTAAGTCAAGATCAAATCAGCCAGTTTAAAATCAGACTTCTTAATCTTAAAAATCAGACGTCTCATTTGGCTAAAGAATCGGCCCAAGATGTCAGAACAGGAGAAGAAAGCAAAGGGTATTCTCAACATCAAGCCGATGCCGGCACAGACGACTTTAATCTGATGTTGTCTGTCGAATTGACAACCAAAGAATATGAAGTGATCAAACAAATAGATCGAGCTTTAGAAAAAATCGATGAAAATACGTATGGGATTTGTGATCTCTCTGGTGAAGAAATTCCTCTAAAGAGATTAGAAGCTCTTCCTTATGCTACAATGACTGTAAAGGCTCAAGAGCAGTTTGAAAAAGGACTCATATCTTAAGATGCAGAAAATAGGACTAGTCTCGATTCTATTTTTTCCTATTCTTATTATAGATACTTTGACTAAATACCTTGTTTCTAGGGGATTGCCTTTAATTGATGAGTTTCCTTTTTCTTATCCTTACGGAGGCTTAAAAGGATTTTATCAATGGTTTGGGATTGATTTCTGTTTGGTTCACGCAGCTAATAAAGGGGCCGCTTGGGGTTGGTTATCAGCTTATCAGTTGCCTCTATTAGGCTTCAGATTAATCGCTTTTATCTTTTTAATTCTTTATATCAAGCGGTTGAAAAAGGAAGATAAAGAGGTCTTTTCTTTAACTTTAGTGAGCGCTGGAGCTTTAGGCAATATTTTAGATTATTTTATTTACGGACATGTTGTCGACATGTTTTATTTTAAATTTTTTACTTATTCTTACCCTATTTTCAATGTGGCTGATATATCTATTTTTCTTGGATCGGCTTCTTTTATTTTTTTTCAGGTTTTTTCATCTAAAAAAAGAGTGGCTAAATGAAAACTTTTCCTCAACAGAGTGATCCGTCTAAAGAGGGGCGTTATTCTGTTTCTAAATGGTTGAAATACCATGTATTGCTGGATGAAGAAGAATTAAAAGGATTGATAGAAAATTTGCCTTCTTTTCGCTACTACAAAACAGGACAAGTTTTACCGATTGAAGAATCAACGGGATCTTCTTCAGAATTCTTGGATAAATATCGTCTTTACATTAGGGACTTAATACACCCATCCTTTTCTAAACAGGATCTAACATGTGTATGGAGTGTCTCCTCGGAAGCTCTTTACTCTATAAAGGTGAAAGAAAACAAGGTTATTCTAAGGCCTAAACAGCCGGTTTTACAAATCCAAAATCATCAATTTCTCTATTCTTCTTTGGACCGATCTTTTCGTTCCATGATCAATAGTCTTGACAGTATCCCGTTTGGAATCGAGATCTCTTATCCACAGATTTTTGAAGACCCTCATTCTCACGAATTTATCAAGGTAAGGTCCCACAATGGATTTGAAAATAACCGACTCTTTAGCCAATTATCTCATTGGATAAGACATCACACTGTCCCTATGTGTGTCATCTTAGATCATCAATCTCACCATTTGCCTATTAGAATAGGAAAAAAAGTTTTATCTTGGGTCCATCTTATACCTAGCTTAGAAAATCAGCCTTTTAAGATTTCTTTGGCTTCTTCTGTTCATGGGTTGTGTAACGCTTTGAGAGATCTATTTGTAAAACAAAAGAAAACCTTAATTCTTGCAGAGTCTTGTACAGGTGGTTATTTAGCTCATCTTTTAACCTCGATTGCGGGTTCTTCTTCTTATTTTTTAGGCTCACTTGTTGTTTACAGGGCGGAGACTAAAAAAAGAGTATCAAATATAGAAGAAAGCCTTCTTTCCACTTATGGCGAGGTCAGTAAAGAAACGACAGCCGCTCTCATGAAATCTCTTTTCAATCAAGTAGATGCAGACTACGCTTTGAGTGTGACAGGCTATCTTTCATCGACTCCTTCTTCTTTAGAAAGCTCTGAAATAGATATATGGGTTTCTATAGGACACAGAGGCGGGAGAGAGAAAGTTTGGCCAGTTAAAGTGAAAGGAGGCAGAAATCAGATGAAGGAAGAATCGGCTTTTGCTATCATGAAAGCTCTTTATGATTTTTTTAGGGAAGAAGAAGGTCTCTTATGATGAAAGAAATCACCAGTTTACAGAATCAGAAAATAAAAGAAGCTGCTTCTTTGTATGATAGAAAATTTAGAGAAGCCAATTCTCTTTTCTTGATAGAAGGTTACAGAGAAATAAAAAGGGCTCTTTCTAGGGGAGTGAACATTAAAAGGGTTTTCTTTCACCCATCTTCTTTTTTAAATGAAGAAAGATCTCTTCTCGATCAATTAATAGCTTTAACAAATGAATATTATCAAGTTCCTCAGGATTTATTGAAAAAAATCTGTTACCGTGAAAAAACAGAGTCTATTGTTGTTGTGGCTAAGAAGGATAAAGATGATTGGAACTCAATATATAAAAAAGGATCTTCCTCCTTACTGGTTGTTGCTGAAGAGATAGAAAAACCTGGCAATTTAGGAGCCATGCTACGTTCTTGCGATGGGGCTGGAGCTGACGGTTTTATTTTAAACAGTAGCCAAACAGATGTCTACAATCCGAATGTTATTAGAGCTAGCGCAGGTGCTGTTTTCGGACTGCCGGTCATTCAAGCAGATAAGGAACAAACTTATGACTGGTTGAAAAAAAACCACATCAGCGTATTAGCAACAACCCCAAAAGCTTCTCATTGCTATACAGATGTCGATCTTGCTGCCCCTGTAGCTTTCGTCATGGGAACAGAAGATAAGGGCTTGTCTTCTTTTTGGTTAGAAGTCTCTGACATTCAAGTTAAAATACCCATGTATGGATTAGGAGACTCTTTAAATGTCGCTTCTGCCACCACTTTATTGCTTTACGAAGCTCGTCGGCAAAGGAGAGTCAGTGGATATAGTGTTTGAAGATAATCATATCTTGTTGGTGAATAAAATAGCGGGTATGCCGACGCAACCCAACGACACCGGCGTTATTTCCTTACAGGATCAGGCTAAGTCGTGGATCAAGTTGATGAAGAAAAAACCAGGAGATGTTTTTGTTCACCCTATCCATCGTCTAGATAAGGGAGTCAGCGGGTTAGTGCTGTTTGCGAAAACCAGCAAAGCTTTATCTCGTTTGAATGCTCAAATGAGAGAAAAGACAATGCGTAAAATTTACTATGGTATTGTAGAAGGAGAAGTGACCCCTAAGAAAGGAAGGTTAGAGAACTTTTTAAAACACGGGGCTTACAAAGCTCTTATTTCTTCAAAAGAAGACAGAGAAGCCAAGCAAGCTATACTAGACTACGAAGTGATAAAAGTTGAAAAAGCCAAATCATTTGTCGAGATCTCTTTGCTTACAGGTCGTTATCATCAAATCAGAGCGCAATTTTCATTTATAGGTCATCCTTTATGGGGAGATCAGAAATACGGAAGTTCTTTTCACAGTGAGAAAATTTGCTTGCATCACGGACGGTTTAGCTTCATTCATCCTGTAACAAAAGAGTTCTTGACATTCGAAAAAGCCCCTAGCTTCTTTTAGTCACAAGCTCGGCTATTTGAATAGCATTTAAAGCGGCTCCTTTTAGAAGTTGATCTCCGGCAACCCAAAAATTAAAGGTGTTTTTCTCCGTGAAGTCTTCCCTGATTCGCCCACACAGAACTTCTTCTTTTTCTGAAGCTAGGACTGGCATGGGAAAAACATGTTGATTGTAGTCATTCAGGATCTTGATACCAGGAGCTTGTTCTAGGATTCGATAAATCTCTTGTAAAGATACATCTTTTTCGAAGGACACATTCATTGACAAAGAATGCGCTCTCAATACAGGAACTCTCACACAAGTGGGGCTGATTTTGATGCTGTCATCATTTAAAATTTTCCGAGTTTCATGAATCATTTTTAGCTCTTCTTCCACATATCCCGAAGAGTCTAAAGGAGAATTATGTGTAAACAAGTTAAATGCATAAGGGTGTTGAAAGACGCTTCTTTCATAAGGCTGGCCATTCAAAACGGAATGGGTTTCTTGCAGAAGTTCGGTCATCCCCAAAGCTCCAGCTCCACTAGCCGCTTGATAAGAAGTCGAGACTATTCTCCTGATCTTAAATAATTTGTGTAAAGGGAATAAGGGTAAAAGCATAATAGTTGTTGTACAGTTAGGAGAGGAAATAAGACCCTTATGATTTTTTATGGCTTCTGGATTGATCTCAGGTATGACTAAGGGAACATCTGGGTGATAGCGGAAAAATGAACTACTATCGATAGCTAACGCTCCTTCTTGGGTGATTTTTTCTGCATATTTTTGAGAAACAGATCGGCCAGCACACAAAAAAATAAAATCGAATCCTTTAAAGTCTTTTATCGTTTCTATCTCAATAGACTGACCAGAAAAAATTGTTTTTTTCCCAACAGATTTTTGAGAAGCAAACAAATGGAGATTTTTGACAGGGAATTTTCTTTTCTCTAATAATTTTATTAGTTCTTGTCCGACTGCGCCTGTAGCCCCTACAATGCCAACTTTGTATTTCATTAACCCAATCCTTTTCATTATCACAAAAATAGTATAATCTTTTACTTTAAAGAATAAATAGAATTTATGTCTTCAACGGAGAGAGACTTAAATGGAAAATAAAATTTTATCTTCTATTAATGACGCTATCAAAGCCGCTTCTTATTTAAAGAAGCCTGAAAGTTTGTATTTTATAAAAACATTAGTGGATTTATTAGCTGATGGTTTTAAAGCTGGAAAAAAGGTTTTAATAGCAGGTAATGGAGGGAGTTTGTGTGATGCTATTCACTTTGCTGAAGAGCTAACAGGACAATTTAGAGGGAAAAGAAAAGCTTTACCAGCTATCTCTTTGGCAGATGTTGGTCACATAAGTTGTGTCGCGAATGACTATGGGTATGAACACGTTTTTTCTAGAGCTGTCGAGGCTTATGGACACCCAGGCGATATATTTGTTGCTTTGAGTACAAGTGGAAATTCACAAAACCTCATCAATGCAGTGGTGAAAGCAAAGGAAATGGAGCTAGTCGTTGTTTCCTTTTTGGGAAAGACGGGAGGCGTTTTAAAGGGATTGAGTGACTTAGAATGGATTGTTGAAGGGTTTGAATATTCTGATCGAATTCAAGAGGCTCATATGGCGGCCATACATATCGCCATTGAAATCTTAGAACAAAAATTATTTTATGAAGGTTGAAGAAGTTATTGTAAAAGCCATTAAAGGGAAGAAATATTATCGAATAATACGTCCCTTCCTTTTTATTCTTTCTTGTTTTTTTCAGTTAGGCGTTAGATGTCGAAGGAAAGCTTATAAAAATGGCTTTTTTGATAGCTATAGTTCAACCATCCCTATCATAAGTGTTGGTAACATCACCGCAGGCGGAAATGGTAAAACACCTGTCGTCGATCAGCTTTTAGCTGAACTAAAAGGTGATATTCGATTAGGTTTAATTTCCAGGGGTTATAAGGCCAAAAAAAAAATTAAAAACGGATCTATTCCTGTTTGCCAAGGTAATGGTCCTTTGGAAGAGGCTCAAGAAATTGGCGATGAACCTTTTTGGTTGTCACAAAGACATCCTCACATTTATTCTTGGATAGGAAATAAATACAAAAGCCTTAAAAAAGCAGAAGAAGCTGGATGTGCTCTTATTGTGTTAGATGATGGACTCCAGTCTCTTGTCTTGAAAAGAGACATCGACATTGTCGTTATGGATGCTCAAGATGTTTGGGGAACCGGTTACTTTTTACCTCGAGGCTTTTTGAGAGATAGCCCTTTTGTGTTATCTGAAGCGGATCTGGTTGTGCTGAATCATTCAGTCGGGATTGATGAGCAAAAAATGATAAATCAAATCAGAAAATACACTCAAGCTCCTTTAGTATTCACCAATTTTTTGGTTAAAAATAAATTAGCTTACAAAAAATCTGCTCTTTTTTGTGCTATCGGGAAGCCCGAACATTTTTATAGAACTGTTACGAATTTAGGCTCAACGGTGGTTCATCAATTGATATATGATGATCACGCTTGTTTTTCTTTAGATAGTTTGCAAAAATTTGCGGATGAAAGTTTCAATTTAGGGGCTGAATGTTTAGTATGTACAGAGAAAGATCATGTTAAGCTTCCAAAAGATTTTCATCTCTGTCTACCCATAGTGGTCGTGGAAGTGTCTTTAGAAATGCATAAAGGAAAAGAGCATTGGGACGAAATGATCCTCTGCGTAAAACGTTTAATCAAAAAGAGGCTTGAAAATGGAAGAACACTATAAAGTGACTTTACCAAAGTTAGGAGAAAGTATTCTTAGTGCCACTGTTATTCAATGGTTTAAAAAAGAAGGGGATAGGGTTAAAGCTGATGAACCATTATTAGAAGTATCTACAGATAAGGTGAATAGTGAAATTCCCTCACCGGTTAGTGGAATTTTAAAAAAAATTCTGATTCAAACTGATCAAGAAGTCGAAGTTGGCTGTAATTTGGCTTACATTGATACAGGCCATAAGACTGATTATTTGGCTCAGGTTCCTGAAAGGCAAGAATTTTCTACATCTTCGATTTGTCCGATCAAGTCCGCAAATAATTTCTATTCTCCTTCTATTATGAGTTTAGCTTCTAAAGAAGGTCTTTCTGTCCAAGATTTAGATAAAATACCAAGGACTGGCCAAGAAGGGCGTTTAACAAAAAAAGACGTAGAGAGCTATCTCCTCAATTGTGATCCAGAACAAATTCCTTGCCGAGGAGAGACCCAGAAAATTAAAATCACGGGTATGCGTAAAGCCATAGCTGACAATATGGTTAAGTCTTTTTATCAAGCTCCACATGCCTCTTTAATCACAGAAGTTGATGTCACTGATTTATTAAAAGTAATTTCTGCTCAAAAAGAAGTCTTTCACAGTCAGTATGGTCTTAAATTAACTTTAACACCCTTTTTTATGAAGGCGTTAGCCAGCGCTTTGAAACAGTTCCCTTTTCTCAATTCTTCCATAGAAGGAGAGGAGATTGTTCTAAAGAATGCAATCAATATAGGGATCGCTGTTAACCTCGAACAGGGGTTGATTGTTCCTGTTATTAAAAATTGTGATCAAAAATCGATCGCTCAAATCTCTCATGAAATACAAGACTTATCGCGAAAAGCCAAAGAGGATAGGCTAAGCCAAGAAGATATTGCGCAAGGGACATTTACGATGAGCAACTTCGGTATGGGAGGGGTAGAGATTGGATTGCCGATCATCAGATTCCCCGAAGTGGGTATTTTGGCTATCGGCACCATCCTTAAAAAGGTATCAGTGATGAACGATGATCAGATAGCGATTCGCTCGAAAGTCCACATAACTCTAGCTTTTGATCACAGAATCATAGATGGCATGTACGGATGCGCGTTTTTAAATCATTTAAAGAACGCTTTAGCTGAAAATTTAGTCTTATCTTAAAGCAAAAGGATCTGTAAATGTGGCAGCATTTGTTAAATGAACAAAAAAAGAACCTCGATTATTTTTATGAAAATCTTGACCTATCTCAGCTACACGCTGTATTTGAGGATTGCTTAGCTTGTAAAGGGCTTATCATTTTTACAGGTGTAGGCAAAAGTGGGATCATTGCAGAAAAAATAGCGATGACTTTAAGCTCAACTGGCTCAAGGGCTATTTTTTTACCCTCGACTAATTTTCTTCACGGGGATATAGGCCTTTTGTCGGACCAAGATATCCTTTTTTTATTCAGTAAAAGTGGAGAGACAGAAGAGCTATTGTCGTTAATCCCTTATATCAAGAATAAAAAAACGTCTTTAGTGGCTGTGGTCTGTAGGAAAAATAGCTCCTTAGGAAAGGAATGCAACAAAGAAATGATCTTGCCTATGATGAGAGAACTGTGTCCTTTTGATTTGGCTCCCACTACTTCTACGGCTGTGCAATTGTTATTTGGGGATTTGCTGGCTATCGCTCTAATGAAGCAAAAACAATTTAACTTATTCGATTATGCTCAAACTCACCCTTCAGGCACTTTAGGCAAGAAAATCACCATGACAGTCGATGATCTGATGTTGAAGAATGCGGATTTGCCTTTCTGCTTTACTTCAACATCTTTAAAGGATTCTTTGGCTATTTTGACTGTTAAGGGATGTGGATGTGTTTTAGTTTTAGACGATGATCAAAAGTTAATAGGACTTTTCACTGACGGCGATCTCAGAAGAGCTCTTCAAAACAAAGGACCCTCTATTCTGGAGTTGCCTATCAAAGAGGTCATGACCAATAAATATGTTTCTATTGAAACTGGACGTTTAGCCTGGGAAGGTCTCCAACTCATGCAGAAAGATCCTGGTAAATGGATAAGTGTTTTACCTGTTATTGACCAAAGAGGGCATGCTGTTGGTTTGCTTAGGATGCACGACATCATTCATGCAGGTCTTATTTAGCTTCTCTATTTTCAATATGAGCGAGGAAAAGATGAAATACGAAAACCTGGATTTAAGAAAATACAGCTTTTAAGAGACATGCTTACAAATGAAAATGTTGTCGGCATGATAAAACGATTTACTTGGTGTTGAAGGCAGAAGTCTTTTTTTTTGAACAGAAATTAAAAAAATCATGAATACGGCTTGCTCATGGAGTAAGCCGCTCAATTTTTTTTAAGGTAGTGACGAGGGATAAGTCTCTTTACAGTAAGTCTCTTTAATTTGTTTTAAGAAAAACAAAGCTAAAAAGATATAAACAGGAAGCGTTGAGAGAGCTATCTGGTAAGAAGCGATGGAGAAAACGGGAAACCCGTTGATGTTCAGGCCCTGCCACGTTAAATCAAGAAATTTACCTGTTAAAGGGTCGGAAATAGCTCCAATTGCTGAATCAAAACTATTCATAAAGCCTATAGCTGTTGCAGCCATGATGGGTTTAGATATTTCTGCAATCATGGAGAAACAAAGTAAAAAACTGCTGATGCTAAAGCCAAATATAAACAAAATCAAAGCTAAAATCACATATGGAATGTCCAAATATAAAACAGGTATTAAGCTTGCTAAAGCTACAAGGGTTCCCCATAACATAATGGGTTTTCTTTTGCCGATTTTATCAGAAAGCCAGCCAAAAACAGGGGCTCCTAAAGCAAATCCAATAAAAATAAATGACACGTTGTGCGCTGCTTCTTGGGAAGAGATGTTGAATTTTTGCGAAAGAAAAGAAGTCCCCCATAAACCCCCAAATACTAAAATAGGAGCAAAGCTAAGTCCACTATAAAAAGAGAGGTACCAAGTTTGAGGATTTTGAATCGTTTGTTTTAATTTATCTAAAACTCTTGTTTTTGGGGTCAGATGAATATCCTTGTCTTCTTCATTTTTTTTATTTTTAACGATTACGAAAAAAACAACAGCCAAAATAGCTCCTGCTACGCTTATTTTTAGCATGGCCTCTCTCCACCCATAAGTTTGTATCAATAAAGCTAAAGGTTTTTGTCCAACTACAGCTCCTAGCATCCCTAAAGTCATCATAAGGCCGGCCATCAAAGCAAACTGTTTTTTAGGAAACCACTGGGATATGATTTTCAGGCAATTCAAGGCTGCAAAACTAGCTCCTATCCCAATAATAAAACGAGACAAAAACGCCAAAGAAGGAGAGTGGGCTTTAGAAAATAGATAAGCGCCCAAGGCACAAACTAAAATAGACAAAGAAGTGACTTTTTTGGGGCCAAATCTATCCACTAAAAGCCCTGCGGGTATTTGCATAATAAGATAAGAGTAAAGATAACAGGCGGCCAAATGCCCCATCTGTGTTGCATTCATAGAAAAAGAATGCATGAGATCGGTTGTCATGACACTGGGTGAGACCTCTAATGCATATTTAAAGCACATAAATAAAGCGCTTAAAAACCAAATAAGCCAAGCGTAGGCATGTTCCCATTTTAAATAAGAAAATCGTTTAAACATATGATCACTCTGCGTTGCATGATTGTAAAATATAAGATCAATGTACCACGGATCCAAAAATAAAAACATTTAAGATTTTTTTTATTCAATTTCCCTATAGGAAAGTTGCAAAAAAAACTTTTTTAAAGAAAAAAGATTGCGGAAAAAAAAAGGAATTATGTATGTTATTGACATCTTAAGCAGCGATA
>JBMLRQ010000024.1:0-42483 GCA_049240945.1 Rhabdochlamydiaceae bacterium | reverse complement strand
TCTTCTTTACTGAAATATCCTCATCTGAATTTACAGAAACAATGTTACACTACCGATTAAATGAATTCACTCATTGGATTAAAAAGGTATCTTTACATAAAGAATGAAAGAAATCATAATATGATTATATCCTTAATGAGGAAGGTTTTTTATGCTCACAATTGCAAGACTATTTGGGAAATCCCCCTTTGCCACTCTCCTTACACACATGAATAAAGTGGGTAATTGTATTGAGAAACTCACAAAAATGATCGAAGTGGTGTCTAAACAAGAAACTGATAAAATCGAAAGATTGGCCCAAGAAATTTCCAGTCTAGAGCATGAAGCTGATATCAACAAAAACGATATCCGTAATCACCTCCCTAAAAGTATTTTTTTACCTATTGATAGGGGTCACTTTTTAGAAATCCTGTCTCTGCAAGACGCCATCGCTGATAAAGCAGAAGAAGTGAGCCATCTTTTTTTACTAAAACCTTTGGATTTGCACAAACACATCTCTATCGACTATCAAACACTGTATGCTAAAAATGCGTCTGTTTATTGGGATGCCAAACAAGTGATTGCAGAAATCGATGAGTTATTAGAGTCATCTTTTGGAGGCATTGAAGCAGAAAAAGTCAAAGCAATGGTGGAAAATATAGCTTACAAAGAGCATGAAGCCTCTTTATTTCGTCATAAATGTCTACAGTACTTATTTTCTGAAGGAGACAACCTCTCTTCCTCAATCTTTTTTTTGCATTTAAAATTAATTGAAGAGATCAGTCAAATCGCTCAATTATCTGAAAAACTAGCCAACAGAATACGCATGGTTTTGGAATTAAAATAAATGAATAAGATCAAAGAAACCGGTAAAACACTCATATGGATATAAGTTTAATTTTAACAATTTTGGTTTTAGTTATTGGCTTTTATATGGCTTGGAACATAGGGGCTAACGACGTGTCTAACGCGATGGGAACCTCTGTCGGATCTGGCGCTTTGACTATGAAAAAAGCCGTTTTTTTAGCAGCTATCCTTGAATTTTGCGGTGCTTATTTTGTAGGGGGAAGTGTATCGGAAACCATGCAAAAAGGGCTTATTCATACTTCGTTGTTTCACAATGACCCCCAAACACTTGTGATCGGGATGTGCAGCGCTCTTTTAGGCACAGGCCTATGGCTACAAGTCGCTTCGTTCTTCGGCTGGCCTGTTTCAACCACTCACGCTATTGTAGGCTCTATCGTTGGATTCGGTCTTTTGTCAATGGGGATCGACTCCATCCAGTGGAGTGAGCTCAATCACATCATCGCGAGTTGGGTCTTATCTCCCGTCATGAGTGGGGTGATTTCTTATTTTATTTTTTATTTTGTCCAAAGAAAAATTTTATATGCTCTGAATCCAACAGCAGCAGCTATCAGGACTTTGCCTTTTTTAGTCTTCACTGTTTTCAATGTATTTTGCTTAAGCTTTATGTACAAAGGGTTGGACCATCTCAACTTAAATTTATCGACAACTCAGATCTTATTTTTCTCTATTCTGATTGGATCAATTGCCGCTCTCATAACCTTTTTTATGGTGCGTTTTTTAGCTAAAAAGCACTTGTCTAATGAGATAGCTTTTCGCGCCTCTCCTCAATCGGTTATATGTGCCGAAAAAGCTTTAAAACATTTGCAAAGGCTTGTGGTCTGCTCAAAAGATGATATTCATGAAAGAGCTGAAAAACTTTTACAAGATGTCAAATCACTATCATTTGAAATCAAAAAAGACTCTTGTGTCATGTCCAAAACTTCTCACTACGCTAAAGTAGAAAAGATGTTTATATTTCTGCAAATTCTTAGCGCCTGTTATGTGGCTTTTGCTCATGGAGCTAATGATGTGGCTAATGCTGTAGGTCCTGTGGCAGCCGTATTGCAAACCATTAAAGAGGGGCAAATATCGAGCACGGCCAGTGTTCCCTCATGGCTATTAGCTTTGGGAGGACTTGGTATTGTTCTTGGACTCGCCACTTGGGGATGGAGAGTCATTGAAACCATAGGCAAAAAAATCACAGAGTTAACGCCCACAAGAGGTTTTTGTGCCGAATTTGGAGCAGCCACAACTATTTTATTGGCTTCAAAGTTAGGGTTTCCTATCTCTACGACCCACTGTCTTGTCGGCTCCGTTCTGGGAGTAGGAGCGGCAAGAGGAATCAAAGCAATTAATTTAAGAATGATAAAAGATATCATCTTATCATGGATTGTCACCATCCCAGCCAGCGCCTTGATGACAGCTTGTATCTTTTACCTTATGCAGAAGGTCTTTTGATTTCTTTGACAGGGGCATCTATTTTTTAAATCGCTCATTAACATACTGTTGGCACAGTAGCAGCCTCCTAGAATGATTTCTCTTATAGACTTTTTCCACTGATCGTTTTGATTTAAAGCGGGGCATCTATAAGCTTTCCATCCATTTTCTCTTAAAATCGGCAAGTACTCATCTTCTATTTCAAAGAGTGTTTCAATGTGATCAGAGGTAAAACTCAAAGGATAAATAACAATATTTTTCTGTAAAGAACTGGGCTTAAGATTTTCGCAAGTTTTAGACGTGTAGGGCTTTATCCAATCCTTAGGTCCGAATTGGGATTGGTAAGTGAGAGCCCATTGAATGGGCACTTTCAAATATTCAATGATCGCCTTTGCGCTATCTTCACATTCTTTTTGATAGGGATCTCCGGTACATATAAATTGTTGAGGTAACCCGTGAGCAGAAAATAAGAGTAAAGTGTCTTCAAATAAAAGACCTTTTTGGTGAAAAAAATCTCGAATAGAATCAGCTACAGCTTTGATATAAGACGGATGTGTCGGATACGATTTAATCCAGAAAAACTTATGTAATAGACGATCGCAGATATGTTTATCAAACCACCTAGCTATACTGCCTGTCGTTGCATAGGTGAATTGAGGAAAAAGAGGGAAAACATAAAAACGTTCAACTTTTAACTCATAAAGGCGTTTTAAAAACTCAGCATGGGTATCTGGCAAATATCTGTGAAAAGTTAAAACCTCAACTTGTGAAGAATCTCTTAAAGCGATAGCCCATTTTTCAGTATCCTCAAAAATAGGGGATTTACCTCCAATTTCTAAATAACCTTTTGACACTTTTTTGACTCTTTTTTTAGCGATGTAACTAAAAAACAAAGAATGCAACCACTCAGGCCATCCTGTACGAATCACATCCTGATCACAAAGAAGGGTTTTTAAAAAGATCGGCACTTCATGAATATTTCTTGGGCCACCGAAGTTGACTAAGATATACGCAATATCTTTTTGCATAAAACCTCTTCTGGTATAAGATAAAAAAGAAAATATTTAGTTAACAAAATATCTGGGTTATTACTCAATGAAAACTTTATTCGCCGTCCTAAGTTTTTTTGTCTTGATCTTAGCTGGATGCTCTTCCTCTGCTCCTTCTTCTTACACGGTTGCTCTCAATCCTCTTTGGCCAAGCTTAAATCTTTCTCACAAAGAAGCCCAAATATCGGCGTTTTCCTACGAACTCATGGAAAAAATAGGCGAAGTTGGTCATATCAACTTCTCTTTTATCAGGCAATTCGATGATCAGCTGATTGAGGGGTTGATCAACAAAAAATATGATGCCGTTTTAACCGACTTGGAGCCTCATGTTTTTTATCAATATCTACATTTTTCCGAACCATACCTGGATTTAACAGATGTGATCGTGATCAATCATCATAACAACTTAAGTGATTCCATCAACTGGTCTACCTCTTTAATCGGTGTCCTTAATGAAGAAACAGAGCTTTTGATCTTAAAAAATAATCCCCAGACTCGAATTAAAAGATATGAATCATACGGCAAAGCACTCAGCGAAGTGGCCGAGGGATCTTTAGACGCCATCATTATGAATCGGATCCTGGCCTCTCATTTCATCAAGGAATTATATCCTAAGCAATTGACCATTCAAACATCTTCTATTTTCCCTTACAAAGGCTTACGTCTTTTGACACTGAAAGACCACCCTCTTCCTTCTATTTTTAACCAGATCCTCCTTGATCTCAAAGAGAAAAAGGGATATCACCCCGTTTTGACAAAATGGGATCTCGATTAAAAAATTCGACAACGATCATGCTCCTCATATTCGGTACGAACTCGACTTAACTCTAACTCATCTACGGGATGCTTGTTGATTTTCCATATATATTCTGCATATTTGTGGATCGCACTATCGCTAGAAAAGTCACCCATACCGGCTATGTTATGTAGAACATATTCGGCCCAACGATAAGGTTCACTGAATAATTTTTCCACCTTCTGTTGGGTATCGAAATAGCTTTGTAAATCATTGAGGACTTGATAAAAGTCGGCGCGACGCCCTTGAGAATGATCGAGTAAGCTGAGATAAATCTCCCCTAAAGCTTCCTCTTCTTCTTTTGAGGAAGTGAATTGACCATTATTCAAAGCTTCAAGAGCTTCTCTAATTTTTATATTTTTAAGATAAATATCAAGAGGACTATATGATTTTTCTTTATCCATCAAGGTGTTTTCTTCAGCTTTAGCTCCAAAAGCAAAGGGCCACCATGCATCTCCTACAGCTAACCTCATATCTATGTTAGCGCCATCCTCTGTACCAATGGTCAGGGCTCCATTCATAGCCATTTTCATATTTCCTGTCCCAGAAGCTTCTAAGCCAGCTTTAGAGATTTGTTCCGATAAATCGGCGGCAGGGATGATGAGACTGGCTTTAGAAACACTATAATTTTCTAAAAAAGCCACTCTCAATTTATGATTAACTTCAGAATCCTGATTGATACGAGACGCAATGCAATGTATCAACTGAATGATATTTTTAGCCATTTTATAACCAGGAGCTGCCTTGCCAGCAAAAATCACCATCCTTTTAACCTGTCGACTATCGGGATTTTTTTTGAGCTCTTGATAAATCATGATCACATGAAGAGCATTCATGAGCTGCCTTTTATACTCGTGAATCCGTTTGATTTGAACATCATACAAAGCTTCTTCGCCTAAAAGTTCAAAATGCCCGATCGCTTGACCAAAACGATCTCTTATAGGATCTTCATCACGGAAATGAACCATGAGCTTCTGCTTATTCATTTTCTTTATTTTAATGAGCTCTTCTTGTGTCTGTTTGTCTTTTGCAAACTCTCTTAATCTTTCAATATCTTTAAAGTCTGTGATCCATTTGGAGCCAATTCTTTTGATGATAAAATCTGCTAAAAGAGGATTAATTTCTAAGATCCATCTTCTTGGTGTCACACCATTTGTCACGTTTAAAAATTTGTGAGGGTAAAGATCACAAAAAGAAGAGAATAAAGATTTTTTCAGTATTTCTGTGTGTAAAGAAGCCACTCCATTCACTTTATGGCTCATATAAATAGCGAGATGAGCCATCCTGATTTGGCCATTTTCAATGACAGATAAAGAACGAACCTTATCTTCATTATTTGGATAAAAGCGCCTGATCGATTCACAAAAATCATAATTCAACTTTTGTATCATTTTATACTGTCTAGGAAGAAGATGACTCAACCTTTTTTCATCCCACTCTTCAAGGGCTTCTTTTAAAACTGTATGATTGGTGTAACTGAAACACTGTTGCACAGTCTCCCAGCTCTCTCCCCAACTGAAATCATAATACTTGATCAAGATTCTCATGAGCTCAGCGATCGCTAATACAGGGTGAGTATCGTTGATTTGGATACGGACCTTATCTCCAAAGGAAGTCATATCTGGATACACAGCCAAATGATTATTAACAATATCTTTAATGGAAGCTGAGGCTAAAAGAAACTCTTGTTTTAAACGCACTCTTTTACCCATTTCATGGTGATCGTTTGGATAAAGAACATCTGTTAAGGTGACATTTTCTGTTGCTTGATCCAAAAGACCCGCGTTAAATCTTTGTAAAGCAAAATTCCTTGGGGATTCTTTGGTGGTCCAAAGCCTTAATGTCAAAACGTTGAAATTCTGCTTTGAGCTATATCCTATAATCGGATAATCATAAGCAAGGGCTCTCACTTCTTCAAAATTAGTTAACCCATAGGCTTCAACTCCTTTTTTATTGATGTAAGTCACAAGGTCACCCCCATAATGAACAGAAAAAGAATGATCATCTCTTCTAAATTCCCATGGATTTTCATTTAATAACCAAGGGTCTGGTTTTTCTATTTGAGCCCCTTGATGGATTTGCTGATCAAAAATACCGTATTGGTATCTAAGCCCATAGCCCATAGCGGGATAAAATTGAGTGGCCAAAGAGTCTAAAAAGCAAGAAGCTAAACGACCTAAGCCTCCATTACCTAGACCTGGATCTTTTTCACTTCGGATGAGAACATCCATAGAGCGGTTAGCTTTTTTTAAGACAGCTTTGACCAAATCAAGGCCTTGCATGTTGATGATATTGTTAGATATGAAACGACCTGGAAGATATTCAAGGCAAAGATAGTATAATTTTCGACATTTGTCTCTTTTAAAGGTTCTTTCTGTCGCCACCCAATTGATCATGATTTGTTCCTTCAAGGCCAAAGAAAAAGCCCGATAAAACTGCTCTTGAGAGGCTTCGGCTAAAGAAACAGCCATATTAGTCATTAAATGATGTTTAATTTTCAGGAAAAAAGATTCTGCTTGCTGCTCAACTTCTAATAAATGTTCCACCCAATTCCTCTTGACTTTGTTTTTATTTCCTGTGTATAGCAAAAAATAAAATAAAACAAACAATTTTAATGATTAAAACAAATGAAAAAATATGATCTTATCGTTTTAGGAACAGGCCCTGCTGGAGAGAAAGCCGCTGTTAAAGCCGCTTACTTTGGATATAGAGTGGCCATCGTAGAAAAAGAAAAACATTTTGGAGGAGCTGAGGTGATCACGGGAACACTTCCTTCTAAAACTCTAAAAGAAACCTCTTTATTCTTTTCAGGGAAATATGAGAAAGGCCTTTTCGGCATCGATAGAGATTTAAGGCATAAAGCCTCTGTTCAAGATTTTATGTTTCTTAAAAATACCGTCTGTCAATACGTGGAAAATGAAATCAAAACAAACTTAATCCGCCACGGCGTGGATATTTATCATGGAATTGCCTCTTTCGAAGACGCTCACAAAATCAAAATATCTGGGGAGAAAGAAGAAATTATAGAAGGAGATTATATCGTCATCGCGACAGGATCTTATCCTTTCCACCCTTCAAACATCCCTTTCGACGGGAAACGGATACATGATTCAGACACTATCTTGAATATAGAAAAATTCCCTCATTCTCTTTGCGTTGTCGGAGCTGGAGTGATTGGTTGTGAATATGCGACCATTTTTTCTACTATGGGGGCTAAAGTTTATCTGATTAATGACAAGGATAAAATTTTACCTCAAATCGATGAAGAACTCGCTGTGGATTTAATCGGGCAAATGGAGGATTCTGGCATCAAGATCTTATTCAACTCTTCTATCAAAGAAATCTCGAGCCCAAAGAATGATACAGAGTCTATTAAAATCACTTTAAATAACGACCAATCATTTGAAGTGGACATGTTCTTATTCGCCGCTGGTCGTAGTGGCAATATCCGTTCTCTCAATTGTGAAAAAATAGGACTTACAACAGGGAAAAGAGAAACTCTTATCGTGGATAATAAATACCGCACCAATATCCCTCATATTTATGCTGTTGGAGACGTCATTGGGTTCCCAGCTCTTGCCAGCACAAGCATGGACCAAGGACGAGTCGCTGTAGGAGATATTTTTAAATTAGATGATATAAAAAAACTCCCTCCAGCGATCCCCTACGGGATTTATACGATTCCTGAAGTCTCTATGGTGGGCTTAACAGAACAAGAAGCTATCAATAAAAACATATCCTATTGCACGGGTAAAGCTCGCTACTCAGATATGCCAAGAGGGCAAATCATGGGAGCTAAAGCTGGATTTTTAAAACTTGTATTCGAAAAAGAGTCTCTCACCATTTTAGGTGTTCATATCATTGGGAATATCGCTTGTGAATTGATTCATTACGGTTTAATTCTTGTCGAAGAGAAAAAAACACTCTATCAGCTCATTGGACAAGTTTTTAATTATCCAACCTTACATGATCTTTATAAATATGCGGCTTATGATGGCCTGAGCACCATCACAGGGCACAGGGTGAAACCTTAAAAATTGACGATATACCTCTCTATCAAGTATAAATTTTAAAACAGTTAAAGTGGGGCATTAATATGAGATGGTGTTTTGTTTTTATTTTTCTATTTTTAAGATTCAGTTATGTAGATGCCGCTTACTATTTTGTCGTGAATGGAGGAACTAATCAGATCTATATTTATGACGGGACAAACGACAATTTAAAACAAACCATCACTCTCAGCTTCACCCCTCTTAAACCCTGTTTATCAAACGATGAACGCTATCTGTTCTTGCCAACCAGTACCCCCACAACCTCTTTATCCTATATTGATCTTAAAACGTCTCTTAGCACTCTTAAATCTGTGACAGTAGGAACCGCTCCTGTTTTTGTTTTATTTACTAAGGATAATACAAAAGCCTTTGTGATCAATAAAAACAGTGACTCTGTTTCTGTTTTAGATATTTCCTCGCCAACCTTTTCTTTAAAAGCGACGATATCGACTGGATTAAGTAATGGCCAACCAACTAAAGGTGTCTTATCCAGGGATAATAAATTCCTTTATCTGATTAGTTCAAACATTTCTACGGGTAATGTCATCACGAAAATTGACGCTTCATCGAACACTTGGGTTCGTCACATTTCAAATATTTCTTCTCTCCCTTTTTTGGACATCTATAATACAGATCCGTCATTATCAACTTTTCCTTCCGATAAAATAAGTTCTAATCCAACCGATATAGACATCTCTTTGGATGATCGTTTTTTATACGTTTCTTCTAACAAGGAAGGTGCTCCTGTAGCCGTGATCGACACCAATACACATCAAATTGTAAACATCATCAGGCAAAATTCCCCAAATACCATAAAAAAGGTGCTAGTCACTCCAGAACAAGGCGTTGTATTTGCAGGAGGTGAAAATGGGTATTTCTTGCACCATCCTTCTACACTCGGGCCCTTATTCTCTGGATCAGGGGCCTTTGCAACAGACGCGGTCTTTATTCCCTCAAATCGAAATACAGACCTCCTTCCAATGATCGTGTCCAACGCAAAAAATGGATCCGCTTTTTACAATTTTTCTATTGATTTAAACGCTAAAGGCCCTACCACATTATCATATGGTTCTTCAACTTCAAGTGACGCTCCCATGTCGCTGGCTATAGAAGCAAATTATGACTTTGTCTATGGACTCACCTCATCTAAGATCTTGAAATTCAAGCCATATGGCAAAGGTCTCATCAAGGATGTCAGCCAAGAGGTTAGCTTGCCATCTAATATCTCGAACACTTCTCAAGGTTTTATCGTGTCCCAATCCAATCCCAAAGGACCTTATCTGTATCTGATGAGTAATGGTCGTTTAGACGTGTTCGATCAAAGTCTTAGTAAAGTGATCAACTCTGTTCTCTATCCTTCTAATACAACGCTCATTAAGTCAGATCTTTCTTTAGATAATCGTTTTCTTGTAGCTGCTGATAGCGGCAATAAAACCATCCATCTTTTAGATACAACAACCTACAATCTGCAATCTCTTCCTAACAACACATTTACTAATCAACCTACCAACGTTAAAATATCTCCAAGTGGAGATAAAATTTATGTTTTTAGCCAGCCGACCTTATACGTTGTACCTTTACTCCAAACAGGCTCTATGGATCAAGCAAATATCTCGTCTTATGATTTAGACGGGGGAACTGATTTCAAAGTTTTAAACCCTGTTTTTTCCAAAAATGGCTCTTATTTATTTGTGGGTAAGGCAAATAGCTTTTATTCCGGATTTCTATCCATTGTCAATACGTCTTCCTATACAACCAAAAAAATAGACATTGGCCCCAATTTATTAGCTCAAGTCCCATCTCCAGATGGGCGTTATATCTACTTGTTTGCTAACACGAAAGGAGGCACTCTATATGTTTTTAATACAGCTATACAGAAACTCGTTAACCAAGTATCCAACTTGTTGCAAAACACCCCCAATCCTTCCTCTATTTATTTAACCATCAGCCCTGATAATCAATATTTA
Organism: Rhabdochlamydiaceae bacterium; assembly: GCA_049240945.1. Lineage (GTDB taxonomy): Bacteria > Chlamydiota > Chlamydiia > Chlamydiales > Rhabdochlamydiaceae > JBMLRQ01. The sequence goes on along the minus strand of JBMLRQ010000024.1, from coordinate 32,357 downwards.
TGTTTAACCGCCTCTGGCTCCCCTGGATCTCTTGTGATTTTAGATACGGCCTCATTAACACCTACCTCTCTTAATCTTACCGACTCTTCACCGATTTATGCTGAATTTCTTCTTAAAGGAAGTATAAAAGGGATCAACTCTTTTACACCCCTTATTTACTGGATAGATGAGACAAACTATCTTAATATCGCCCGTTTAGACACTTTCTTAGCCAGCTCTAACACACAAAGAGTTAATAGTCGTTTAGCAAAAGTCTCTTTACCGGTAGGAAGCTCTTCTTTCTATTTTTCTCAAAACTTAGAAACCATTTATATCCCTTCAACCTCGAATACTTTGGGGATTGTCAATAGCGAGAAATTATCTTCTTGCCACTTACTTTACACAAACGTTCTGACCAGTGTCCAAGCACAAAAAAGACCATTTCCTCCCTCTAATCTATCTTTTCAACAAATTGCACCTAATGCTTGTAATTCTTCTCCTCAGATTAATCAAATCAGCTGGGATCCAAGTCCTTCTTTGGTCGCTTATTACAATGTCTATAAAGACAATGTTTTTATATCTAAAATCTGTTCAAATGGTCCTTTTGTTTTCAATGACATCTCTCCTGCTCCATCCGGCACCACTTATAGTGTTGAAGCGATCGATTTAGCTGGAGCCAGTAGTTTAAGAATATCTTTCACCCCCCAATCAAATTGAGGTTCACTTTGAAACATCTTTATTCCTTCATTTCTTTATTCATTTTTGTGAGCTTAACCCATATCTCTTTAAGAGGAGATTACCTCTATTTGTTATCTCAAGAAAAAACAAGTCAAGATGGCTATGTTTTTGTTTATGATACTGATCGTCTAGGAGCTATCATCAATAACTCACAAATCCCTCCTACCTACCATTTAGCTCAAATCGGTGTGGGGAAAAATCCCGTGCATATGATTTTGTCAAAAGATCAAAAACACCTCTTTGTCCTGAGCCAGGATGGTATCCGAGTCATTTACACCCCCACATTAAGCTTAGCTTTTACTATCGATGCCGCTTATATGAATAATAAAACGGGCTTAACTCTAGGATCTTTTCCTCAAAACAAACTTTATTTGTCTGAAAAATACCATGATTTTGATTCTTCAACTCTTTTTTTCGCTTATCAAGACGCTTCTAATACAAACTACGTGATCAAGTTGATTGTTTCGTTACCTCCTTATCCTGATTGTTCAATGAATAAAGTAAGTATAGGGAATCGCATCGTGCAAGACATGATCGATAGCCCTATTGGTCTTCTTCTTGTTGGCTGCACAAATACTGTCCCCTCTTCTCGTAATCTGATCTCAATTCATTTAGACGCTTCTAATGGTATAAAAATCAAGGATGAAGACAATTTCAATCCTTCATTCCCTATTTATTCTATTTCGGCAAATGCAAATAGCACACTTCTTTACTTCAATCCTAATTTAGCAACAAGTAGCGGGATCAAAACGACTCCTTTAACAAAATTAACAAACATCCCTCTTTTCAACAGTAATCCAGGAGATATTTCCTTTACAAATTTTTCAGGAAAATATGTGAGCAAGTTTATTCTATCTCCCAAAGTGATTGATAATACTTCGACAATCTATTCTTATGGATTTGGCAAAAGCCCCTATCCGAATTCAGGAGGTGTTTTGTTATGTCCAGAAGCACCCACAACTAGCTTTATTGTGTCCTCTTCTTCTGTTGGCCTAACAGGCCTTTGCTTCTCAAAAGATGGACGCTATATCTTCGCTAGCGAAGGATATGATCCTATGGGTCTCTATAACTTAACTTACATGTTCGATACAAGTTCAGGGAATGGCAATTTCACTAAAATACGCACTTTAAAAGCAGCTCTTCCTTGTACTTTGAAATCCCCTCTTAATGTTTATTTATCCAATACAGAAGGAGGAAAGTTTAATGAGGCGGGCTCTCAAATATTCTTTCCTTACGCCACCTCTTCTATTACCCCTTTAGAGGGTTTTTGCATGTTTAAAATGACTGATATTTTATCAGGATCTTCTTCAAGCCCCATAGATCCGTCTTTTGTTCAATCAAATCCTTCTTATAACTCAATTGGAGTCCTTTTGGGGAAAGTATTTTTAGAGGCCCCAGTGATCTCTGTCACCAAAATAGGCAACTATCATCAGATCAACCTAGTCACACCATCTCAAAGTCCCACCACCGTTAAATACGCTATATATAAAAGAAGTTTTCCTTCAACAAAAACGCAAAATTATGTGAGTAGTGAAACAAAATTAATCGGTTTTATCTCCCCATCTGGGATCCCTTATTTAAAAGACTACTTTACATCTGGAGAGACAAACTATTATTATGCAGTGTCTCAAGATCCATCAGGGAATCAAGGGGCACTCAGTCAACCTATATCTATAACATCGTGAATATAAAAAATTTTTTTATTAGATTTTTTGTTAAATCATTAAACCTTTTTTTAAGAAAGAATCCAAAAAAGTTAAACAATATTTTGATTGTGTCGACAACAGGATTAGGGGATAGTTTATGGGCAGATCCCGCGATTAAAGCTCTTAAAAGAGCCTGCCCCGATGCTCGTTTATTTCTTCTCACCTCTTTTATAGGGAAAGAGGTCTTTAAAGAGCATCCTGATATCGAGAGAATCTTTCTGTTTAAAAAATCTTGTCTATCTTTTTTTTCTCAACTCTATCAATTAAGAAAATGGCAAGTCCATACAGCTATTATTTTTCATATATCGCAAAGAATCGCTGTGCCTCTTACACTTTTATCAGGAGCAGATGTCACAATATCTTCACAAGGCTTGAATAAAGGGTTGGATGATTTATTCCAGCAGATTGTTTCTGTTAAAAAAGAACATGAAATAGAAAGAAGACTCAGACTAGTGGCTTTCTGCGAAACAAAAAAAGTAGCTCCTAAATTGAGTTTTTTTATCGAAAAAGAATCGTTGTCTTTTGTTGACAAGTTCTTAGAAAACTTTAAAACGCAAAATTTTATTTGTTTCCATATGGGAGGAAAGGATCTTTTCAAAAGATGGTCTCTTGAGAATTTTATTCATTTGGGGCAGTTAATCAGTGAAAAATATCCCCATCATATTTTACTAACAGGTGATCAGAAAGAAAAAAAGTTAGCCGATATCTTTTGTCAACAAGTGGCAAAAAGCTTTAATGTATGTGGTCTATTTGATCTTCATCAAACAGCGGCATTGATCCAAAAAACAAATCTGATGATCACAAATGACACAGGGCCTATGCATATCTCTTTTGCATTAGATAAACCAACCATAGCCATTTTTGGGCCGACTGATCCTTTTCTTTGTGGTCCTTGGAAGACTAAAAAAGGGATCGTGATGCAAACACATGCCACTTGCTTTCCTTGTCTTAAAAAAAAATGTCAAGAGCCTTTTTGTTTACTTCAAATTTCTCCGAAACAAGTATTTGATCAAGCTGATCAGATTCTCAGTTCTATTTAAGTTTATTTTCTTATTTTATTTTTTTAAATTTCTTTATTTTTTATTTAAAATCAAGAACTTACTCTCTTTTTTTAATAGATAAAATATTGATTATTCAGAAACAATGGAGTATAAAAATAGTTGTTTTTTAGAAAAATTGTAAAACACTCATTCTAAACTTGCGTCTTAATAGATTGTTCTGCATTCTCAGGATAAAAGATGAAAGTGATGAAGATGCGCGGATAGGGAGATCGTTTGATGAAATTACCAATAACTAACACAATCATGAAACTCATAAAAAATACTGGCTTACCCTTCGTTTTAATGTTAATTCTCACAGGCTGTGGAGCCAAGACAACGATCGTGAATGATCTTTCAGAGAGAGAAGCGAATGAAATCATTGTTTTTTTAGCTAACAGAGAAATACCCTCTTCAAAAATTGTTTCTAGCTCTTCTCAAAAAGGAGGTAGCAATCAAGAAACTCTTTGGAATATACAAGTCGAGGCTTCCCAATCAACAGAAGCTATGAGTTTGTTGAACCAAAACGGGTTACCGCGAAGAAAAGGAACAAGCTTACTCCATCTATTTTCTGGAGGTGGTTTGATGACCACAGACAAGGAAGAAACCATACGCTATCAAGCAGGGCTTGCCGAACAAATCGCCAATACAATCAGGAAGATTGATGGTGTTTTAGATGCTGATGTACAAATTTCTTTTCCCCCTACAGACAACAATCAATTACCGGGAGCTCCTCCACCTCCTTTACAAAAAGTCACAGCTTCTGTGTATGTCAAACACCAAGGGATTATGGATGATCCTAACAGCCACCTCATCACTAAAATCAAAAGGCTCGTCGCTTCGGCTGTCAACGGATTAGATATCAACGACGTCACAATCATAGCCGATAGAGCTCGTTTTAACGAACCCTCAAGCACTCAAGAATTAATGCCTGCTCATGTCAAAGAACATATCAGTATATGGTCGATTGTCATCAGCCAAGAATCGGCGTCTCGCTTTCGCCTATTATTCGGATTATTTAGTTTTATGATTGTGATCTTCTTTTTATCGACAGTTTGGCTGATATGGAAGATCTACCCTCTTATCAAAGATAAAGAAGGTCTAAAAGCTCTATTCCAAATAAAACCTTTTTCTATAGATAATCCTAAAGAAGATTTGACTCCCCCAAAACCAGAAGCGTAATCTATGAATAGCGTTAATCTTATTCTTTTTAAACAGCTTCTTTCGTATCAGTCGGCAGAACAACAACAAGCGATCATCAATTGCTTGCCTTCTCATTTGTCTTCTTCTATACAAAACATCAATGTTCACGGGTCTTTGTTTAATAAAAATCAAGATGAGAGGCTTGACGAGATCCACCCTTCGTTTCTTGAGCCGTTTTTTCGCATGAAAAGTGAAGGAGAGATCACCTTGTTTCTATCCTCTTTAACAGATGAACAAGCAAAAAACTTAAAAAGCTCCCTTTTATTCTCTTCTCCCCTTTGCAAGCTTTGCCGTTTGGCAAAAGATTTCTTCAAAAATCATCTACTTGACCATGTGTTACAAGGAGAGAATCTTCTTCCTATTTCTTTACTGCCTGAGAATCCTTTGAACGAAGTGACAAGCTTAAATTTTACAGAAATTCATAAGCTATTATTTTTTCTAGGAATCAAAGATTTGTCTTTGGAAATGCCTTTATTGATCGACACAAAAAAAATAAACCACATCCACTCAATCTTATCTGAAGAAGAGAACATCTATCTAAAAAAGATGATGCTGCAGAAGGAACCTGTCGCTTTTAAGCCTATAGGTATTGGAGGTTATCAACAAATGATCGAACCTTCTTTATTTAAAAATTTAATCCTCCAAAGAGGAGTTAACCGCTTAGCTAAAGCTTTTTTTGGGCAACATAGAGATCTGATTTGGTATGTGACACATAAACTAAACCAAAAAATAGCTAAAACGTTTGCGGCTCTTTGCCAACCTCTAGACAAACCAAGTATCCAAAAACATCTCATCCAACAGGTTGTCAATCTAACTCAAGAGATCAAAAAATCAAGAACAGGCGTGTTATGACATATTTTACTTTCATCAAGTCAGGGGTTATCACTAAAAGCCATAAAGCCAAGATCATCCCCGCCGAAGAGATGTCCCAACTTCTTGCTGGAAAAGAAATCATAGAAAAAGCAAAAAAAGAGAGATCTATTTTATTAAAAGAAACTGAAATAGAATGCATAGATTTAAAAGAAAAAGCCAAAGAAGAAGGCTTCCAAGAAGGGCTCAAGCAATTTAACGAGCACATTCTTCGATTGCAAACTATGGTGCACGAGCTTCAAGAAGAGGTCATGCAACAAGTCATTCCTCTTTCTTTAAAAACAGCCAAGAAAATTGTCGGAGATGAGTTAGCTCTTAGCCCTGAAGCGATTGTGGATATTGTGCTCCAAGCGATGAAACCCGCTCTTCAAAGCAAAAAGGTCACTCTTTATGTGAACAAAGATGATAAAACTGTTTTAGATGAAGCAAAACCGAGAATTAAAGATTTATTCGAACAACTAGATGTGCTGATCATCCAAGAAAAACCTGACATAACAAAAGGGGGATGCATCATAGAAACGGATAAAGGGATCATCAATGCAACTTTAGAAAATCAATGGAACGCTTTGGAGAAAGCTTTTGAACAATACACTCATCAACAACAGGAACAAAGTGACTAACATGAAGTACCTTCGATTCTTTATTTTTATCTTGGCTTTTTGTTGTTTTTCTTTTTTATCAGCTGATGAACCTTTGAAACCCAATCCTGTCGCTGTGGCCCAAGAAATGCCAGAAGGAGCAAGCCCTCCTCCTATCGCTATAGAACTAGGCATACTAGCCGGCTTGGCTGTTTTACCTTTTGCTGTCATGCTTCTCACTTCCTATATAAAAATTGTGATTGTTCTCTCTCTCTTACGTAATGCTATCGGTATCCAACAATCTCCTCCCAATCCAGTCATCAGTGGTATCGCTCTCATCTTGAGTATATATGTCATGTATCCTACAGGCTTAAGCATGTATAAAGCGAGTGAAGATTTTATCCAGAGAGAGGCCCCCAAAGAGCTCATCTCAGCTCCTACGGCGATTTTTTTGAAAGGAGTTGTTGACAGAGCGAAAGAACCTCTCAGACAATTTTTACAGAGGAACACCCAGCCTAAGCACATCTCCAGCTTTTACCAACTGGCCTACAAAACATTTCCCCAAGAAGTAAAACCTCTCATCAAACAGGATGATTTTGTTGTTTTAATTCCCTCTTTTGTGACCTCGCAGATTAAATCAGCTTTTGAAATAGGGGTTCTTATTTATTTACCATTTTTTGTGATAGATCTTGTCACCTCTAATATTCTTTTAGCCATGGGTATGATGATGCTATCTCCTTTGACTATAGCTCTTCCTTTAAAATTATTACTGGTCGTTATGGTTGATGGATGGACACTGATCGTCCAAGGATTAGTTTTAACCTTTAGATAAGGAGTTTTTTTATGTTTAGCTCTGAAGTTTACCAACTCTCTTATCAGGCTCTTCTTCTTATTTTGGTGTTGTCTGGCCCCCCTATATTTATCAGTATGATACTAGGTCTTTTTGTGGCTGTTTTTCAAGCAGCGACTCAGATACAAGAACAGACCCTGTCTTTTACAGTAAAGCTCGTAGCGGTTATCTTGACCCTTTTAATCATGGGAGGGTGGCTGGGAGGGCAAATGGTTCGTTTCACTCTCACCATTTTGAATAATTTTTATAAATGGACTTGATGATGGTCGATCCCTCTCTTTATGAAAGCGACTTTATCTCTTTCATGCTGGCCCTCTCTAGAAATAACCCTATTAACCTATTCGCTCTTTTTTTACTTTCCTTGATCAGAATGGCTCCTATCGTCTCTTTCGTCCCCTTCTTTGGAGCTAAGCTACCCAGCAGCACCAAGATGGGATTAGCGATCGCCCTCACTTTTATTTTCTTACCTCAAATTGTGATGACGAATAAGACTGATTTGGCTTTAAACGGATATTACCTGGTTTGTGTGATCAAAGAACTTTTTGTTGGGGTTCTTCTGGCTTTTTTAGCAGGTGTTCCATTTTTGATGCTTCAATCCTCTGGTACCATCATTGACTTTCAAAGAGGCTCTTCTTCTCTACAGGTAACAGATCCATCGATGCTCACACAAACAAGCGCCATAGGTCTTTTTTTAAATAATATGATGATCTTGGTTTTCTTTGAGACAGGAGGCTTATATCTATATGTGGACACTCTCTCTCATGCTTACAAAGTCTTACCTCCAGCAGAGCTGCTTTCAAGAGCTTTTTTTGAGAGTTTTCATCTCCCTTTATGGCAAACCATGCTCACTCTTGTCTCACAATTTATGGCCATCTCCATTCAGTTAGCCGCACCTTCTTTATTAGCCATTTTAATGACTGAAACATTCTTAGGGATAGCGAATCGTCTAGCGCCTCAAGTACAGATCACTTTTTTGGGCATGCCTTTGAAATCTTTTTTAGGTATTGGAGTCTTGTTCGTCGGCTGGTTTATTATTCTTAAACAAATGAGTATCCAGTCCAATCTATGGTTTGAAAAGGTGAGATCTATCACCCCTTATTTGAATCCTTGAAGAGACAAGCAGCTCACTTAAGTAAGCTGCTTCATAAAAACAGATTATTTATTTTTTTTATTTTTTTTCTTTGTTTTAGCACTTCCATCAGCTTTAATCTCTTCATTTTCTACTTTCTTCTCTTTGTCTGACGAAGAAGCGTCGGGATTATTTGGAATAGAAGAAGAGTTGGTATCTTGGCTATCAATAGAAGGACTCAACAAAGTGTCTAAAGGACTTTCTTGGATTTTCTCTTGTATCGGAGAGCCATTTTCTTGTTCTGTTTGGGTTTGATTTTGCTCATCCGGAGTTGTTGGCAAAACAACAGATGATTGATCGACAGAAGAAGGAGAAGGCGTATTCGACCTACTGTTAGAAGGACTCGAATCAGGAGATGAAGAATCTGTCACTGTTTCTTTTTTATCGTCATTTGATCTGGGACTACCGGGAATTTGATGCAAAGAAGAATAAGTCGTACTTGAGCTACTGCCAGAAGAACGTCCCAACATTTGAGGCACTAGTGGGTCTTCTTGTTCTTTTTTATCGTCATTTGATCTGGGACTACCGGGAATTTGACGCAAAGAAGAAGAAGCCGTACTCGAACTACTGCTAGAAGAACTCGAAGAAGTCAATGAGAGAAAAGATGGAATATGCGATGGCAAAAGATGATGCGCAGGTGGAGAATATGTCCATTTTTGATCCGGTATGACGGAAATTTGATTAACAGTTCCACCGTTTGCAGGATCAGATGAAGTCGCTTCTTTTCTTTCATCACCTATTTCGAGATCAGATGGAGTCGCTTCTTTTCTTTCATCACCTATTTCGAGATCAGATGGAGTCGGTTCTTTTCTTTTATCACCTATTTCGAGATCAGATGGAGTCGGTTCTTTTCTTTCATCACCTATTTCGAGATCAGATGGAGTCGGTTCTTTTCTTTCATCATCTATGCAGGAATTTTGATTAACAGTTTCACCGTTTGCAGGATCAGATTTATCGTTTTCAGAATCAGAAATCTTTCTGTTTTGTGGCTGATTGCCCGGTCCATACTGATCACCTGAAGCATCTAAGCAACACCAACTCACGCAGCTTATAAGAGCTAAAGCGGCCGCAGCATAACTAGCGTCTTCTAGATTTTTCTGAAGAAGCCCATTGATTCGAGAATGGAATTCCGTAATAGGAAGATTTCTCAAATACTTGTAGCTTAAAAAAGCCGTTCCAACAAGACCTAAAGTTCCTGTGGCTATTAAAGCTATTTTAGCCCATTTGTAAGGAACATGATTTCCCGAATTGACCGGAAATTGTTCCGATGGACCTGTCCCTAAAACAGAGGGTTGAGCTCCCCCATCACTTATTAAAGAAGAAGTAGTCATACATTACCTAATTAAATAAAATCCCATCTACTTTAACAAAAATCCAATTTAAATCAAAACCAAATCATTTATAGAGATAAAAAAATACATTATTTTTTTTAATTAAAAGAAAAAAACGGCCTATTTTTCTCTTTTTTTTGTTGACCGATATATCATATTAGCACTAAATTTTAACGTAAAAATTATAGCCTAGGATCTTTTTCAGATACTTAGAAGATATTATGTGGGTATTTTTTACCAATCAGAGGTTTTTTTCCCAACTGTTGTTTTTCTTTTAATATAAGGGGGTCGTTATGAAAATCCAAAAATTTGCAACGTTTTTTGTTTTGTCTGCGGCTGCTTTAACGCAGTCTTTAGAAGCGGGCGTTGAAGAGGCTCAATTAAGAAATCTGGAAAACCGTTTGTCAAGCCTAGAACAAAAAAGATGTAGTGGGATGATCAATCCTGCGGCTAGACCAACAGTTGATGACGGATTAGATGTCAGTATATCAGGAAGCTTTCTCTATTGGAAAGTCCAAGAAGATGGAATAGCTTACGCGCTTAAAAATCACAACGCGAACCAGAGCGCTGTTGCAATCATCGAAGGTAAAATGAAAAATATTCAGTCAGATTATCATCCTGGATCTAGACTCGGTATCGGCTTAAACCTTCCACATGATGGTTGGGATCTTGGCTTAACATGGACAAGATTTTTTAACCATGAACATAATTCATCCTACGCCGTTGTAGGAGGTAGCAACTTATATCCAACTCTTGTGCATCCATCCACAAGCACACCTTCAGGAAACTTGTCCCATGCTGAAGCCACAAGAAGACTTCATTTAAACATGGCAGACTTCTCTTTGGGAAGAGAGTTTTTCGTCAGTAAGTATCTAACTTTAAGACCCCATGCTGGCTTAAAATCAGCTTGGATCCGTAAAAAGCTAGACGCTAACTATTCTTATACAGACGGAAACTCGTTAGCTCAAGTGGCGCCTCAATTCCAAAGTAAATTTTGGGGTATCGGCTTAGGTACAGGGTTAGATGCTTTTTGGAGCTTAGGTAACAGTCTCAGCCTTTACACACAAGGGCATATTGGAATGTTGAGAGGTCATTTTGACTTAAACCAAAAACAAAAACAAATCGCAGGGTCTTCGGTATCTGTCGATACAAATGTACGCAATCACATCAATACAACCAAGCCTGTCTCTCGCTTAGCGGCTGGCCTTGCTTGGGAAAATCGTTTCAATGATGATAACGCATTCCTAAGACTACAAGCCGGTTGGGAACAACAATCTTTTGTTGGGCAAAACCAATACATGAAATTTGTAACAAATCCTGAGTACATTCATGTGGCTAATCAAGGAGACTTATCTTTCGAAGGATGGACATTGTCAATCCAGTTAGATTTCTAATTGTTCGTTTTATTATGAATCAAAAAAAAGAGAGTTGTTGAAAAACAGCTCTCTTTTTTTATGCCATGAAAGCCAGCGCGTTTTTTATTTCAGCTACAAGTTGCTCGACTTCGTTTTCGTTGTTATAAATACCAAAAGACACTCGATTCACTGAACTGTAGCCAAAATGTTTTAAGATGGGCTGAGCACATAAATGACCAGTTCGTAAACAAATATTTTTCATATTCAGAAAACTAGCAAGATCCAAGGGGTGAAGGCGGTCTAAAACAAAACTGATGATCGGTCCTTTACAATCCGATTCCCCCAAAATCTTCAATCCAGAAACACTCCTTAATTTTTCGCTCGCTAAAAGAGATAAACGCTGGGTGTGTTCGTGTATTTCAGTTATCGATATTTTAGTCATGTATTCGATAGCAGCCCCCAATCCCACAACAGGTCCAATCAAAGGGGTACCAGCTTCAAATTTTAACGGAAGAGGCTGATAGGTTGTGAGATCAAAACTCACTTTATCGACCATGTCCCCTCCATATTGATAGGGAGGAAGAGCCTCTAATATCTCTTTTTTACCGTATAACACCCCTACACCATTGGGACCATAAGCTTTATGCGCGGAAAAAAGAAAAAAGTCTAAATCTAACTTCTGAACATCGATGGATAAAGAAGTGACACTCTGAGCCCCATCAACCAAAACTTTGGCCCCCACTTGGTGAGCCATTTCGATGATATCTTCAAGAGGATTGACGATACCTGTGGTATTGGCCATATGAGTGACAGCGACAATTTTTGTTCGAGAAGTCAATAGACGCTTAAAGTCGGCAAGATCCAGCTCTCCTTTTTGGTTGACAGAAGCCACCTTCAGGTGAGCGCCTTTTTGCTGAGCCATCACTTGCCAAGGGACGATATTTGCATGATGCTCCATCTGTGTGATCAAGATCTCATCCCCAGAAGACACAAAAACTTGACAAAAGCTAGAAGCCACAAGATTGATCCCTTCAGTTGTGCCTTTCACAAAAATGATCTCTTCCCTTTCTTTAGCGTTTAAAAACTTCTGAACAGATAGACGGGCCTCTTCATATTTTTGTGTGGCTTGTAAAGACAGATCATAGATCGCTCGATGGACAGTGGCGTATTCATGTCGATAAAACTCATCCATGGCCTTTAAGACACAAAACGGCTTTTGGGAAGTGGCTGCAGTATCTAAATAAATAACCGGCTTTTCTAAAAGCAAGGGGAAATCTTTTTTGTAATCATAGGACATATTTAAATACACTTTATATAATTGTCTAAAGCTGTCATATTCCTTAAAAGCTCAGCATGACAAAAACTATTTTCTAACACTTCGTCGCAGTAGCCTCTTAAGAGAATCAATACCGCCTCGTGGGGACTAAGTCCTCGGCTTTGCAAGTAAAATAGCTGTTCTTGATTCAATTGGGAGATAGTCGCTCCGTGAGAAGCTTTGACATCATCAGCTAATATTTGCAAATTAGGCTGGCTGATCGCCACCGCTCCTTGCCCTAACAACAACTGATTATTTAACTGGTAAGCCTCTGTTTTTAAAGCTTCAGGAGCCACGTAAATCTCTCCTCTAAAATGTGAGTGGGAAGTTTTATTCAAGACACCTTTAAAGAGCTGAGTAGAGTACGTGTGAGGAGCTAAATGGAACATATTCACATGAGTGGATAATCTATCTTTCCCGTCTCCTAAGTATAAACCACCAGCCCAAGCTCTCGCTTCTGTTTCGAGAAGAGACACTTTGATTTTATGCCGATTTCCGTGAGGACGAAGAGAGGTCATGACTTGTTTAAATTGAGCTCCCTCTTTTAAAAAGGCGGCCATGTGTAAAAAGCAATAGCTCTCTAGCACATTCTCTTCCATGAAAGTCCATTCGCAGCTGCTTTGTTTTTCTAAAGAAACCCCTATGTTCATGTGTACAAAAGAAGAAGATAAACTCACCTGCTTAGAGACAACTTTTAAATGGGCCTCTTCCCCTAAAATCAATTCTAATTTAGGAAAACAAATCTCCCCAGTTGTTAAATGTAAAATTTGAAGAGGTTTTGAAATAGAGGTGTGAGGAGGGATGAATAGAAAATAGCCTTCTTCAAATAAAGACATATTCAAAGTGTAAAAAGGGTCTTTCTCTTCTTCTAAATCTTTTTTCCATTTTTTCTCAATAAAGCTTTTATAAGAGCGAAAAGCATCTTTTAGATTTTTAGAGACAACTTTTAAAGGCAGGTGTTTAGTGCAAGAAAACCCAGGAGCATATCGACCATCGATGAAAACCAAAACATTGTCTTGGCAAAAAGAAAGGATGTGAGCGTCTACTGTTATTTTATCTAAAGAAAAACAAGAAGAGAGCCCCGATTGATAAAGATTTTTTAAAGCGACATATCGAAACTCTTCTTGTTTTTTATCAGGAAGACCCAAAGACAAAAATTTCTCCCAAAATTTCTGTCTCCAGTCTTTAAAAACATCTTGATTCAATCTCTCGGAAGCGAGGCACTCAAGTTGCTTTTTCATGAAGTCTCTCCTTGGATCAGCCAGTCATATCCTTTAGATTCGAGCTCTAAAGCTAGTTCAGCGGGACCTGATAAAACAATTTTACCGTCAATCATCACATGAATGATATGAGGTTTGATATAATTCAATAACCTTTGATAATGAGTGATGAGAAGTAAAGCTTTTTCTGAGTCCATTAAGCTGTTGACACCTTGAGCAACAATTTTCATCGCATCAATATCAAGACCGGAGTCTGTTTCATCTAAGATAGCCAAACAAGGATCTAAAAGAGCCATCTGGAGGATTTCATTTTTTTTCTTTTCTCCGCCGGAAAAACCTTCGTTGAGATGACGGGATTTGAAATCTGATTTCATCCCAATTGTCTTAATTTTTTGATCTAATAAATGATCAAAATCTTCTTTACTGACGGGATCTTTACCTTGAGCTTTTCTTAAAGATTGGTAAGCTGCATACAAAAATTGCTCATTGCTTAACCCAGGGATTTCCAAAGGATATTGATAACTCATAAAAAGACCTGCATGAACCCTCTCATGAGGCTCTAAAGACAAGAGATCTTTACCATTAAATAAAATCGAGCCACAAAGAATTTCATAAGATGGATCTCCTGCTAAAATTTTCGACAACGTAGATTTACCAGCTCCATTAGGTCCCATGATCGCATGGATTTCTCCTTTTCTGACCTGTAAGTCAAGACCTTTAATGATTTTTTTTCCATCTACGCCAACTTCTAATCCTTTAATATGTAACATCATCCCACCGAATTTTCGAGTTTAAGAGTCAATAATTTTTGTGCTTCTACAGCGAATTCTAAGGGCAATTCTTTGATCACTTCTTTGCAAAAGCCACTAACAACTAAGCCGATCGCTTCTTCTTTGGTTAAGCCCCTAGATTGCAAATAAAATAATTGCTGTTCATTCATTTTGGAAGTGGAAGCTTCATGCTCCAGTTGAGCGGACGGGTTAGCCACTTCGATATTTGGGAAAGTATTGGCTGAACAAGCTTGGCCAACTAGCATTGAATCACACTGTGTATAGTTCCTGGCTTTAAAAGCCGAAGGCGCCACCTTAACAAGCCCTCTATATGTATTATGGGACTGATCAGCAGATATTCCCTTGGAAACGATTGTTGATTTTGTGTTTTTGCCTATGTGGATCATTTTGGTGCCTGTGTCGGCTTGCATTTTACCATTTGTCAGCGCGACAGAATAAAACTCCCCCACTGATTCATCCCCTTCTAAAAGGCAGCTTGGATACTTCCATGTGATCGCCGCTCCAGCTTCTACTTGAGTCCAAGAAATTTTTGAGCGGTATCCCTGACAGCGTCCTCTTTTAGTCACAAAATTGAAGATCCCTCCAGCCCCTGTTAGACGGTCTCCAGCATACCAATTTTGTACAGTTGAATATTTGATTTCAGATTCTTCAAAAGCAATCAATTCAACAACAGCGGCATGTAATTGATTTTTATCATAAGCGGGGGCTGTACAACCTTCTAAATAACTCACATAAGAACCGGCCTCTGCAATAATCAGAGTTCTTTCGAATTGCCCTGTTTCTCTTTCATTTATCCTGAAATAAGTGGACAGTTCCATAGGACATCTAACACCTTTAGGAACATAAACAAAAGATCCATCAGAAAATACAGCGGAATTTAAAGCAGCAAAAAAATTATCACCAATAGGGACCACACTGCCTAAATATCTTTCGATTAAATCGGGATAAAGATGCACAGCTTCGGAAAAAGAGCACAAAACAACGCCAGCTTCTTTCAATGTCTGTCTGAAAGTGGTTCCTAAAGAAACAGAATCAAAAACAACATCAACAGCCACATTAGCTAATTGTTTTTGCTCTTCCAAAGGAATTCCCAATTTTTCAAATGTCCTCAGGATTTCTGGATCTAATTCATCTAAACTTCCAATCTCTTGCTTTTTTTTAGGAGCGCTATAATAAGATATATTTTGATAGTCGATAGGCGGGATATGGAGATGAGACCAATCTGGTTCAGCCATAGAGCTCCATTTATGAAACGCTTTCAATCTAAAGTCCAAAAGAAAAGAAGGTTCATTTTTTTTAGCTGATATCGCTCTGACCACTTCTTCACTAAGACCTTTTGAAAAAGTTTCAGATTCTATAGGGGTCGAAAAACCATATTTATAATCGGCATGCGCTTCTAAAATTTTCTCAGTCGACATATTTAGGAATTCCTGAATTAATTTTGCTATATTGTAGTCGGAAAAAAAGATATCCTCAAGATTAAATATTTCGCAAAAAAAACTTTTAAAATAATTAAACAATAAACTATTGTAAACTAAAATATATTCCATGAAACAATAAATGATTGAATTGCAAAAATGTTTTATCTGTCTAAGAAACGAAGAAGATTATTATCAAGATTTAAAAGCCATACCTAGAGCCCCGTGTTCTGTTACAGTCGGCATCTCCTCATTAGCTCTAGGCGCTTTATATTTCTTGTCTTTAACCTCCTATAAAATCAACGTGTGTGCGCCAATCATAAAAAACACTAAAATCCTTTTATTGATTTTTGCGAGTCATGTGTTTAGGAATCAACTAGCTTTAATGCTTTTGCAAACAGCTAAAAAGATAAACTTAAAAACCCACTTTTTACTTCATTTATTGAGCTTAACTGATCATCTTATGGCGGATAATGGCAACCTCTTTCTCTTGGATAGTATCTTTAAAAAAGAAGAAGCTCTTTGTGAACAAAGCGAAGAATTCCAAAAAGTTCTTCACGAAATATGTTTATTGATGGAGTCTAAGCTCCGAGATTTAAGCCAAGATAGCAAAAAAAATGCGAAAAATTTTGTTGAAACGCATGCTAAAAATTTTCGATTCTATATATAAAAATACAATTGCCAAAAAAAATGTTAACAGTTAGGTTGTTTTCATTTGGATTTTCATGTTGTCTACCGAAATAGATCTCTTTGATGCTTTTGTGAGCGCAGCGATTGAAGAAAAAAGCACCGTGGCTTTTATCAGAAAAATACCTCCCACACGAAAGCCTTTGATTTTAAAAATAGCGCTCATCGCCTCTTTTTGTTTTTCTTGCACTTCTTTTATGGGACAAAATAAGGTCAGTCAATATCGTCACTATAAAAAATTGCTGCATTTAGCTCGAGCTAAAGTGATAGTCATCCTTCTTCTTTTTTGTCGAAACGCGATAGGAGGTGTTTTTTTACAAATAGGCAAAAAATATCTAGCTCATGCGTTCATGAAAAAAGCTTCTATTAAGATGGCTCAAGTTTTAATATGTTCATATGCCCAATCAGAAATGGCTAAAGAGTTATCCGAAAAGATATCTTCTATACCCCATTTATCTGACAAAGAAGGGTGGCTAAAAGCCACTCTATTTATAAAAAATGTTTACCCTAAAATGATCAATGGAAAGAACATAAGCTCTATAGAGCATTTTTTCCAATCCATTACATCAGATTGACCCAGTACGAAAAGTAAGGCACAACCCTCAATAAAGCCAACATATTACCGTAAGGCACTAAGCTCAAAGCTATCCCCAAAAAAACCAAAGAAACCACTATGTTGATCATGTGTTGCAACCTGGAGAAAATAGACACAGCCACAATGACACCGACAGACGCCCACAAAATAGGCACTATAGGCGGTAGCGTATGGAGAATTTTAGCTAAAGTCATCACCTTGAGGGTGAGACAAATCGCTACACTCACAGAAACGACTCGACTCAAAAGAGGATGTAGTAACCTATCAGATATGACTCTTGTGCTCCTTTCCGTTAGATAAGCTTCTCCAAGAAAGATTCCTCCCAAAAAAGGATCGATCGGAATGGGGTATAAAGAGTAAGAGCTGAAGTAGCTTAAAAAATGTCCCAACAACACGCTTAAGTGAACGTCTTTGAAAATATTTTCACGTGCATCGAAAAAATAGAGAAAACCAGATGTGTTGAGAAGGAGATAAAGCGCCTTTGGAAAAATAAAAACTAAATTAAATTGATGCATGATTTTCAACACTAGGATGGAGCTGATGACAAATCCACTCACTTCCCTCATCCAATCATACCTTTGCTCTTGTTTACGCCCCAAGACCCTGACTAAAGAGTCTAGCTGCGACTTAACCAGAATAACAGTAGGAACAGACAAAGTAAAAGCCAAGGAAGAGGGGGAAGAGGTGTTAATAAACTCTTTTAAAGAAGAAATAACCATTGAAGCCTTCCTTTTTTACTTTTGATCAGAATAAAAACATGTTCGATTATTAAAATAAAACAAAAAAGCAATTTCCTTGATTTTTTATATGATAAACTCATATGTTTTTACCTATTTAACTTAAGATTATTTGATTATGCGTCTTTTTAATATTTCTAACCAAATTTTAGGTGGATCATTATTGATTGCGGGAACCACTATAGGTGTAGGCATGCTAGCTTTACCTGTCGCTACAGGCCCAAGTGGTTTTTTTCCTTCCATATTGACCTATCTCGCTTGCTGGCTTTTTATGCTATCTACGGGTTTATTATTATTGGAAGTTTGCCTTTGGATGCCCAAGGAAGCTAACCTCATCACAATGGCCAGTAAAATGTTTGGACGATGGGGACAAATCATTTGCTGGATTGTCTATTTGTTTCTTTTTTTATCCGTCATGGTTGCTCACGTTTTAGGTGGGGGACAAATTTTCCAGGAATTTTCTTCTCAAGGTCTTTCTTTTAACGCGTCTACTGTTCTTTATGTTCTGCTTTTTTCACCTGTTATTTACCTAGGAACACGTTTTGTTGATCGATTGAATTCTCTTTTAATGGCAGGTGTGATCACTTCTTACCTTCTTTTTCTTTTCATCTCTTTCCAACATATTGACCTCTCTTTGATCACTTACACTAAATGGTCTAAAGCTTGGTGTGCTTTACCTGTTTTATTCACTTCTTTTACTTATCAAGTGATCATACCAACCCTTGTGACCTATATGAAAAGGGATGTCAAACAAATACGAAAAGCTATCATCTTGGGAACTTCTATTCCTCTTGTGGTCTATATCGTTTGGGAATTTGTGATTTTAGGTATCGTCCCTGTTGAAGGAGCTAACGGTTTATTGGAAGCACAGTCTAAGGGAGATAACGCTGTTGCCCCTTTAAAACATTTTGTCCAATCTCCTTATCTGGTCAATATAGGAAAAAGCTTTGCTTTTTTTACAATGACCACTTCTTATATTGGACTTGCTTTGGCTTATGTGGATTTTTTAGCTGATGGATTGAAAGTAAAAAAAACAAACCTCAATAAGTTCTTTTTGTGCTTAACCGTTTTCATTCCCCCAACCCTTATCGGCATGACTTATCCTCATCTTTTTATGCAGGCTTTACATTATGCAGGCGGCTTTGCTTGTTCCTTGTTATTTGGTTTTTTGCCTCCCCTTATGGTTTGGGTAGGGCGCTACAAACTAAGATACACAACTAAATGGCAACAAATAAAGGGAGGCAAGGCTCTATTGACCGCTCTTATGCTTTTTATCGCCATAGAAATTGTCATTGAAATCGTTAAGTTATTCTAAATTCGAGGCAACAAAGAGACAATCGTGTCGTGACGACTCATCGTCTTGTCTCTTCTGTAAGAAAAGAAATAGCTGGAATGTGTGTAAGTACACAGTTCAGCTATTTCTATATTTTCTTCTCTGACTCCTTCTTTTAATAATTGATCTTTAGCGATAGCCCAAAGATTGAAATAAAAAGGTTTGTACTGAAAAGGATAAAAAGAAGAAGGAAATTCAGTTTGATAATTGACAAATTCACTATATTTAGGCCCTAAACTAGGGCCTATACAAACGATTAAATCAGAAGGATTGGAGGCAAAAGTTTTTTTCATTTGAATAATCGTTTCTTGATAAATATTCAAAGTGAGACCTCTCCATCCCGCATGAACATTCGCTACAGCGTGATTAACTGGATCATAAAAAATAGTGGCTTGGCAGTCGGCATGTCTCATGACAAGAGCGTGATAAGGCAGCTCTGTCATCAATCCATCTCCTTCTTGCTCCAAATAAGATGAGTGAACGAGATGGACTTGATGACCATGAACTTGTTTAGCTTTTTTGGCGGAGTGATGAGTGAAATAGGGTAAAGATTCCCAATTCAAAGATGATGTATTCCTTAAAAAGATAGCGTGCTTTAAAAAGGAAAAACAACTCAGCTTTTCGAATTCTAGCCAAGCGACATTTTGTTGTGTCTTAAAAATCATGAAAACCATGCAAAGAGATTGCGTAACAACTCGATTGTAAATAAAATCCGATTTTATGAGCAAAACAATAAGGATCCCCCATGAATGAACAACCTTTAGAATGCAAAGGTTGCAAAAAACCGCGTCATATTGTCTATCAAGAAAAAGTAGGTGAGCTGACCATTTGCACAGAAACGTGCGCCGACTGTCCTTTTTTAAATCAAAAACTGCTTCGACATTCAAAAAACCCGTTTAACAGTGAAGAAAAAGATTTATCCTGTGGAGAATGCCACACCTCTCTCAAGGAGGCTATCACCAATAATTACTTAGGCTGTTCTTTTTGTTACAGTGTCTTTGAAAAGGAAATCATTCATAATCTTACAGAGTCTCATCAAATAGAAAAAAGATCCTTGAATACAAAAAAAGATAAAATTCATAGAGGCTTGACCCCTCTTTCTAAAGAGCCCAATCGTGCATCTATCCAACTAGACAACCTAAAGATCGCTTTACACGAAGCGATTACACAAGAACAATATGAACAAGCCGCACATATAAGAGATGAAATCAAGCATTTAGAAAAGGAAAAAACATGAAGCTCAACACCAAGATCCCATTTGATCTTTTGTCATTTGGAGATAACACCATTTTTCTTTTCTCTTCTCTTCTGCTCAGAAGAAACATATCTCACTTTCCTTTCACTCATAAATTATCGAAGAATCAAGCTGTATTGTTAACAGAAAAAATAGTCAATGCCCATGCTGAAAAAAAATTTTTGTTATTCGATTACGATCATTGGGACATAAAAGAAAAAGAATATTTTTTAGAACATCTCTTCAACAGCCATCCCTCTATTTTTAGCTATCCACCAAAACATGTTTTTATCCATCCAGAAGATAAGAGCATCCTTTACGTAAAAGGTGAAGATCACCTACACATCCAATTTTTTGCAAAAAAATTAGAGGAGTTAAATCATAAAAAAAATCATCTAATCGACTTAGAAAGACGTTTACAAAACACTTTATCATTCACCTTTTCTGAGCGATTTGGCTACCTCACAGCTCTTCCTCAATATTGTGGGACAGCTTTCTCAATCAGCATATACCTTCACTTACCTCTCTCATTAAGTCTTGACCCTCTAAAAACCAGTCTAAAAGCCAATTTAGATGAAGGCGTTTGTATACAAGATTTAGAAAACAATCAAACAGATCTCGGCCACATCGTGATTTTGTTCAACCAATACACTCTCGGCCTGAATGAAGATGAAATTGTGAGCCGTTTGTACACATCAGCCCTCAAATTGATCACCAAAGAAGAAGAACAAAGAGAAGAAATCTTGAAAACAGAGAATCCTCACGTAAAAGATATGGTAGCAAGAGCTTTTGGTTTATTGAAACATTCTTACGAGCTAGAGATCAAAGAAACTATCCAATCCCTGAGTTTGATTAAATTAGGGGTAGAATTGTCTTGGATCAAGAATATCGATTTGTCTGTTGTGAATGATTTATTTTTTCATGCACAAAATGCCCATCTAGCCACTTACTTAAAAAAAGAAGAACAAAAAGTGTCTTTTCATGAAAGAGCTCTGTTCATTCATGATAATTTAAAAACGATGACTTTAGAAGAAGATCTGATCAAATAAAAAAGACCTAAAGAAATTCTTTAGGTCTTTTCTTGCTTCAATAAAGATCGATTTTAGAACTCTAAACGTCCTCCAATTGTCAATCCTTGTAGCGCCAAATCAGAAACTATTTGTCCTAAATAAGAACTTTTGACACCCTGTTGAGATGTATAAGTTGATACCTTTTTAAACTGCACCTGATTGAGTATTAAATGGTGTTCCCATCCAAGAGATAAAGTGAATCTCATTGTTGGGCAAACACATGTCAGATCAGGAACCCAATTAAGACCAAGACCAATATCTGCTAACAGATTGGTATCGTTGTAACGATCTTTATAGTTCAAATAAGTGTTAGAAGCTGTGGCTAAGTCCAAAGCCCCCATGGCTTCAAACTGATGATTTCTGTAACGTCCATACAACGCAGAAAAAGCTAAATCTCCGTATATAGACACGCCATGACCCATTGTCCATTCTGAATCAATACCAGCTCTCAATCCCGCACCATCAAAACGGCTCTTCAAAGAGAGGACATCTACAGGAATCGTTGTACCACCAGTGGTTGAATTCACAAGATTATAATATTTGATTTGATGATGGTGATTAACCCAAGCCCCTCTTAATCCCACGTGAGGTCTTAAAGAAAGATAATGACCTGCAAAAAATTGACGCCCTAATTCCACATCAACAAAGTCTGTATCAATTTTCCAAGAACCGTGAGCCCGATCTGCTCTTAAATCGCCAATAGAGGTATCAGCGTTAACAGCACTTAAAGAAGGATATAAAACCTGCGAGGTTGAGATAGCGTTTAAAGCTGTGTTAGCATGAGTGTGGAATCTTGTCCAAGATGAATAAAGATCCCATGTGTCATGGTCTAAAGCGTAACCCATACCCAAACGAAAACCCGCATCCCAAGAAAAATGAGGGGAATGATTTTCCGCATAAGTCAAGGTGCTGGCCTGTTGGGGGATAGTCGTCGAAGGGGAATAATTATTGTTAACAACACCACCATTTAACCCTTGTGCATTCGCCCACCATACGAGTAGTTCTGCATCAAAAAAAGGAGCATTCATAGGATGCATATGACCGTTAACGTCTTGCCAATAAGGCTTAGCTGATGGCGCGTTGTAATCGTTTGTTCCCATTAAACCATTTGCTGGGGCTTCTTTCATAAGGATAGGTTGTTCAGCGCCTATCACGTCAGCTTGTAATAATGACTGACTAAGGCCAAATGTCAAAGCTAAAGAAGGCAATATTTTATAAGCCAATTTCATGTTTTAATCTCCCTTAATTTGGGCTAAAGTTCATGTTCAGAAATATTTTATTTCAACTTTTCACTCTTCAGAAACACTCCCAAAAGGGGCTCTGTCGATTGTCGTCAATTTAATTTTTCTTTGTATTTTCAGCAATTAAATATTTTTTGAAAGACTCTAAAACCAGACAAAATAGAGCTCATCAAGATACATGATGACCTTTGCCAATAAAAGCCTTTCAAAAACAACCTATATTTTTCATTTTCAGTGACAACGTGTTAAATTTTTATTTACAAAAAGAGCACAATACAATTATAAGGAACCTCTAACAAGATGTTTTACGAAAAAAAATAGCGGCATCAGATAAAGAGGACACCATGATTCACAACACTTTGAATATTTCTTTTCAAAAAGATCCTCTGACTCTGGACCCAAGAGAAAGCGGAGACTTTTTTTCTTCCGCTGTCATCTTTTTATTATTCAAAGGATTAACACGTTTTGAGGCGAATCAAAGCGTTAGCTGTGATTTAGCCGAGAGTTATCATATCTTAAATAATCATAAAACATATGTCTTTCAATTAGGCAATCATGTTTGGTCAGATGGATCCCCCATCACCGCTCATGATTTTGAATACTCCTGGAAACAGGCTTTATCCCCCGATTTCCCTTTAAGAGCGATTAATATCTTTTACTACATAAAAAACGCAAAAAAAGCCAAAGAAGGAGATCTTCCTCTTTCTGAAGTGGGCGTTTATGCTCAGGACGATAAAACTCTCGTTGTGGAACTAGAAAATCCTTGTCCTTACTTTCTAGAGCTCACCTCATTTTGCCCCATGTTTCCGATTTGTGCCAAAGCCCCCAAAGAAAAGATCTTTTCCGTCACAAGTGGAGCTTTCAGTCTTTATTACTGGAAGCCTAAGAAGCAACTAGAGCTGATTAAAAATCCCGCCCACAGGCCTTTTGTGCATTTAGGACGCATCTCTATCAGCATTATACCTGATGAACAAGAAGCTTTATCCTTATTTGAAAAAGGGGATTTAGACTGGATTGGTGATCCTGTTTCTCCTTTACCTTTGTCTTGTGTTTCAGAGCTATGGCAAGCTAAAAGAATCAAGCCATTGGCGGGTATGATCGGCTGTTGGTTCAATACTTTATCACCTTTTATCCAATCAAACCCTTTACGAAAGGCTCTGTCTCACGCTCTTTCCCGTCAGGATCTTTTACAAAATTTGAATTTGCCTAACAGTTTAGCCGCTCGCTCCTTTTATCCATTCGATCCTCTTGGCATGAAACAGGACACATTGATTGAAAATTGCGACCTAAAAGCCAAAAAATATTGGCAAATTGGCCTGAAAGAGCTAGGGTTGAAAAAACTAAGATTATCTTTAACTTATGAAAATAACGAAGAGTTCACAAAGGTGAGTGGTTTTTTAAAAACCATGTGGGAAAGCACTTTTGATAATTTATCTATAGAACTAGATCCCGTGCCCTTTAAAGAATTTTGGCAACGCCTTCCCAAACATCAATTTGAAATGGCTTTAACCTCATCCATCTCTCAGTATACTGATGTTATTGATTTTTTGGAGCGATTTGAATACGGTGACAACCCAAGGAATTTTTCTGGATGGGAAGACTCTTCATACGTAGAACTACTAAAAAAATATAGGAAATCCACAAATTCACAACAAAGAAGTGAAATCGCCTTGAAAGCGGAAAAAGTTTTATTGGAAGAGATGCCTGTCGCCCCTCTTTATTATTACCATTATCTGTATTTACAAAAGCCTTACGTAAAAAACTTAGCTGTTTCTCCCATAGGTGTGATGCAGTTTGATCGCGTTATTCTCGATGGGAAACCTTCTTTTGAGAATTTGAGCCAAAAAGACACTATCTCTTCTTCAGGAGCCTATCTCAAAAACCATTTTTCATGGAACTCTTAACACTTATTGAGTTTCACATGTTCTTTTAAAGTTAAGATCCCCGTCGTGATCAGGACTAGACCTCCTATGATCTGGAGACAATCAATGGTTTCACCAAAACAGAACCATCCTATTAAGGCGCTAAATAAGACACTAAAATAAATGAACCCTCCCACAATATAAGGCTCAACAAGGCTATAGGATTTCGTGATGACATATTGATAGAAAACGCCAAAAATAGAAATCAACACAAAAGGCAGCCAAAAACGACCTTCGGAGATAAAAGGGATGTCTGATGAAGACCATGAGATGAAACATCGAGGGAATGTTAGAAGGCAACAAAATAAATTAAAATAAAATAGGATGGAGATAGGCTTTTCTTTCTCTGATAATCGAGAAATCGCCACGGCAGTAAAAGCAGCGGCCAGTCCAGTGCCCAAAGAAGCTAAACTAGCGAATTGAAAAATATCTAACTTCGGCTTCAAAATAAAGAAAAGCGAGAGAAACCCTAACAAGAGGATCAAGAAAGAGCGTAAGGAAATATTTGTTTTTTTCCAAACAATCGTGATGATGACCATAAAAAAAGGGACAGTATTTTCTAATAAAATAGCGTCAACTAAAGCCAAATGTCTAAGGCCGTAAACTGAACCGTATATAGAGAGCACAACAAAAATCGCCCGAATAAAGTGCAAGCGCTTCTGAGAGCTCTTTAACTCTTTTCTGTAGTAGATGAAAAAAGGGAGAAGGATTAAAAAGTCGAAAAAGAATCGAAAGAAAACAAAAAAGTCGATGTTAGCGGGAGGAGCGATTTTAATAAGAAAAGATTTGGCTGTATAAAAAAAGGGCGCTAGCATAGCTAGCGCTAGACCTTTATTAGAGCAATCAGAACTCAAAAGTCAAAACCTTTATTACAAGCACAAGGACAAGCCCCTTTAACGTTAGGATTAGAAGAAACGGTGAATCCTACACGAGCTAAATCATCGAATCTAAGATCTTCTGTATTATCCAAAAAGTCAATAACAGACCCATCTAATCTTTGCAAACTAGTGCGTGGCACAAAGATATCAATGCCGTGAGAATGAAACACAATATCTTCTTGATTCGGCGTTGGTGCAATATCCATCTTATATTCGTAACCAGCTCCACAAAAACCAGGTTGATCTGCAAACCTGAAACCCCAATTACGCTTCCCTTCTTTCTGACGTAATTCGTCAAATTTATGGGCAGCTTTATGTGTAATGAATACACCTGTTTGTTGAGAGATTGTCATATATTTACCTCAATTTTAGATTAATTTTCTGTCTTACAAAGACAGCTGCAATAATTTATTGACTATTAAATAATAGCGTCTCAAAATATACGATCTCTCGTTTTTACTATCAAGATTTTTTTTCAAAAAACAAATAAACATTATTATTTTTGGCAAAATAATCCGTTAAAACTTTTTTCTCATCTTCTTTTAATAAATCAGCTAAAAAATGACCTTCTAATCTGAGATAACTTTTCATAAAAAAAGGGACATCTTGTTGATCAATTTCCAGCAATCTCTCTTCTCCTTCTTCTGTTTTAAATCTAACCTTGATCCAAAAAGGAAAAGATAAAATTGGTTCATTTGTATCGGCAAATATATGTTGCCAACGACTTTCTTTGTAAGGAACTGTGTAAGGACTTGCTTCTATCTTAGGATTGGTCATAACAACAAGCCCTGTATCTAAACGAGCTATCATGATTTGTAAAGGCATGCCTAATTCAGGAGCAGATATAAAAAGATCTAGACCGTCATTAAAAGCTTGTATCAGCTTGTTGATCCCTTGTTTTTTGACTTCGGGATCATCTATATCCGACAAGATGTCTAATCGAGAAGCGAATGGCACTAGATCTTCTAAATCTTGACAAGCTAAAGCTTTTTTGACAGATTGAAAAGATTGCTCAAAAGGAGGAAGATTCTTATTGAGAATCGTAGACATCTTATGAAAAACTTTTATTCTCTCTTCTTCATTTAGCTTATCTAAAGAAGAAAATCCCTTTAAAGAATCGTAAGCTTCTTTAAAGCGAGAAGCTAAATCCCCCACGAGCTCAACTTCTTCTATTTGTCCCAAAGTATTGAAATAGCGAACCTTCAGAATATCAATAACAGCTTCTTTGTTTTCAACGCGACAAATGATACGAGGATTTTTAAAGAGTCTGATATGTTGTCCCTCTTTAGTCCCAATCATTTTATCGCTGAACCCAAAATCTAAAGCCGATACCACACAATCTTCTTTCTGAGTTTGTAAAAATCTCGATATGGCCCACTTACTTTCCAGCTCGTTTTGTTTTAATGTGTTTTTCTGAGATTGTCGTTGATAAAGTATCTCCAGTTTTTTTTCTTCAACATTCATTTGTTTCAATGACAAGAAACTATATAAAAAAATAGAAAAAGACACGCCTTCAACAATTAATTGTTTAGAAAAAAGCTGCCCTGGCACAAAAGAAGTGAATGGCAAAGCTTTAAAACGGACAATTCTTGTACAGATGGTTACGTAATGATAAAGAGAAAAGGAGCATTTTAAAGCACTTAATGCTAAGGCAATCATCAAACATCTTTTTTTAAAGATGTATTGAGAGTGTGAAGTATGGCTAATCGACGAAGATATATTATAGGATGAAACACTCATTCGAAATCCTGGTTTTAGAAAAATAGAAAAAACACAATTTACATACTCAGGAACAAATACACCACTATTTTTTTTCAAAAAATAATTGTAAAACTTGAATTTTTTTGTTGATAGAAACGCTCTTTTATTTTTTAAAGATTTCATTTACTTCGTATAAAATTTATTTTTCCTATCCCCTCTAAACATAGGCGTGAAAGGGTTTTTCTATTTTTTCTGAAAAACTCTTTAAAAACTATTTGTTTTTTTATTTAATAAAACATAAAAAATAAGAAAACAATTCATTAAAAATAAAATTATTTTTATAAAAATAAGAGAGATTATATTGAACACAGAAACAAATAGTAATAAAGATGACGATCAATGTCATAACAGCATCTTTTTACACATATTTTTTGCAATGGCGGGGCATTTTTCACCTTCTTTAAGAGCTTTGAAAATCTCGATCTCCGATAAAGAAAGCCAACTCTATTTTTATTACGATGCAAAAATATCAAAAGACGATGAGCTGTCTACGATGGCTTTCATCAGCAACATGAAAAATATATTCCCTTTTTATGACATCAAATGGACAGCCCTAAGAATCGACTACCCTATCCCTATACCTCAAGAGGGCATTCTTCTGTATCAAAGACAAGAGAGCCTGTTGAATGAATATATAGAAAAAGAAAAAAAGAAATGGCCTTTTATACAAAGAGACAACCGGCAAGATTTTTTCTTATGTTTGATAAAAGCTTTATTGGGAAGGATCCCTGAAAATTTAGATTGTATCACAATAGAATGGGTAGAGAAAGATTATATTCTTTATTTTTTCTATAGAGAGAAAGTAGGCTATCAAAATTACAGTCTTATCTATCATATAGCAGAAGAATTAAAAGAGAGCTGCCCTCTCATTAAAGGAGAAATTTACATCGCAAAAGGAGATCTTCCCGACAAAGAAAATCTCCAATTGATTTATTTGAAAAAACAATCTAGGTTATAACTTTTTAGAAAGAATCTCGTTCTTGATTAACCTGTAAATCACTAACCCTGATTTTTCGGCCGCTAAGATGATCCGGTTAATCGTTTCTTCTGAAAGCTTTTTCTTTTTCAAAGCCTTCACTGAAGCCTGAATAATTTTAGCTTGATGATCACAAAATTCATCTTCATTGTTCTTGTTTTTGATCGCAAGGGCATACTTTTTATAAGAGTTCCAAATCTTTGCAAACAATATAGATGAATAGGTCTTTTCTTTAAATTGAGCGTAATCGATAACCACCATAATGGGATCAAACACCTTAAAAAGGCGACTGATCGGACCTGTGAATTCGGTCACAGCTCCCCCCTTGACACCTAAAGACAAGTACAAATTATCAGCCCACTGTTTAGAAACAGCATGAGTCTGGGATATGCGGTGTAAACCTGTTAAGAATGCTTTCGTTTTTATGTCTTTTACATTTTTATCTTTAAATTGATCACTCTTATCAGATCGCATGCGATCAGGTGTAGATGTCACAACTCCTCCTACATCCTCCATCACAATCTTATTAGCGTCAATACACTGTTGTGCTATCCCATTATAAATGAGGCGTCTATTCTCTAAACTTTGCCCCATTCCCATAAACGATAAAGCCTTCAGCTCTTCCCCTTTAGGAGCTAACCCCAACAACACACATGTGCTAGGCTCTGGAAAATAACAAGAAGCGGGAATGATCTCATTCATCACTTTTCTCACGGCCATATCTATCTTGACACCAAGTCTTAGTAAATAACTTTCTTGATCAGATAGCCGATAACCTAAACTCATCAAAGAGGGTCTATTATGATCAAGCACCAGCTGATCATACCGACTCAAAAGACCTGTTCCTTCTACTCTAAGAGAGATAAAATCACTATCCATGACATGATAATAAATAGGCGCTTTAGGACGTCTCTCCCCGATAGAAAGAGTTAACTCTTTATTGTAAGAGCTATTTTTGATGCATTCCCTGATCATCTGGAAAGGGGGAGATAAATCAAAAGGGCAAACCTGGTATTGATCGGGAGATAAGATCTGCACAAGAGCAAAAGCTCTATCTCCTCCCTTTGGAATTTCCTTGGTTTTAGCGGTCCAATCGATAGACCAAAAAAAGCCAAATACACGGTAACTAAGACCTTCGATCACAGGCAAATGATTGATATAATCCAAAAAGGTTTCATTCTTTGATGCAATACCTGATTGTCTTTGATTGTAACCCAAGCATACAACCACCCGTTCTTTCACTTCTTGAAGAGACTCATTCTTAGATGAACCAAACGACTCTTTTTTTAATCTATTTAAGATATTTTTATAAGAGTCATAGGCACCTCCTAAAGGCATCGTAGCTGGCATGTTGATAACATATCCCGCTTTTTCATCTTTTGAGCGGATGACTCTTTCTTTTGGAGAGTTTTTTGGCTCGTATAGATAACGATCCAGTTGTTTAGACGAAGAGACCTTAAAAGGAAAATGTTCCCATGGATATTTCTCAGCATGTAAAAAACGAAAAAGCCAAGATCGATCTTGAACTTTATTTTCGATGTGTTTTTTTAAATATTCATTTTGATGAGCTTCTAAGCGCATAATCCCTCCTCTTTTTTAAAGTTAAGAAAAGATTAATTTTTCTTTAATTTTAAAACAAGAACTTCCTAAGGTCACTCCCATTTTCAAATTTATAGCTAGAAAAAAAAATTTGAGTTAAGATCCTTTGATTTTTTGATTCAATCTTATGTTTAGATTTTGTGACGTCCTACTTCTGTTGACTGTTGTTCTTTCTTTTCTGACAACGAACAAAAAACTTTCCTTGCTCATGCTAGCTTGCTCTTTAATCTCATTTTTTTTCGAAGGATCTATAAATTTTACAGGAGCTTTTCTACTTCTCGCTTTTTACTTATATAGTTTATGGCACTTCAAGCAAAACACTTTGATTTCTTTTCTTTTTTTGATAGGGATGGTGAGCACTTTTATTTTACATTTGTTACCTGGATTTTCCAATTTCCTTCTTTTTGATCAGATGCAAATGTCTATCACTTCAAAACCTTTCACTTCTTATGTAAATGCCGATAAAATCTTCATCAGTCTCATTATTTTCTTAAATAGCCCTCTCCAAAAAACAGAAAAACCGATCGACTTAAAAGCCTTTAAAACAACCTTATTTTATTTAAGCATCACTGTTTTCGTTTTATTATCCCCGGCTTTCTTGACGCATTACATCAAATTCGACCTTAAGTATCCCCCACACTTCATGATATGGGCACTCAACAACTTATTTTTCGTTTGTTTTAGCGAAGAAGTTGTTTTTAGAGGATTGCTACAAAAACGCTTAAAAGAACTCATCCCCAAAAAACTGGTTTTTATTTCTTTGAGCTCTCTTTTGTTTGGCCTCTACCATTATGATAAAGGCCTTGTGATGATCGTTTTATCTTTTTTAGCGGGGATTTTCTATGGGCTCACCTATGATAAAACTCAAAGACTCACATGCTCTATGTTAGTGCATTTTGGACTGAATCTCATTCACCTTATCTGTTTTACTTATCCCAGCTTTTTAACAGTACGATAGTAAAAGGGACGAGGTATCAACAAAACTTCATCTACCCCTAGAGATCGACAAATTTTTTTTGCTTCTTCTTTAGAAAGATACCTGAATCCGTTTTCAATTCTTGAAAGAGTAGATGAACTCATTCGCAGATTATTCGAGAAAACCTTAGTCATATCTTTTTGAGTCAACCCGGCCGATTTTCTTATTTCTCTCAAAATAAGACCTCTTTGTTCAAGATCCCTATCATGTAAAGCTTTCATATCATTAAGAACTTCTTTCACAACATCTTGTATGTTGTTAAAACATTCTGTATTTGCTTTAATTTTTTCGATTGTATTCTTAATGAGACCTTCTTCTCGTCTGAATTGCTTTTTCCCGATACAAAATACTTTTTCGAGGCTTTTTCTATCAGCTTTATTTTTAGCTTGATCAAGGCAAACTAACTTAACCCCTCTACGCAAATGAGCGGGAGACCTTGAATCTGTTAACTGTTTTTTAACTGATTGCTGAAGGATTTCAATTTTCTCAGAAATTTTTTGATGAACTATTTCCACATTTCTAATTGTTCGGTAACGGATCTGGTAGATGGCTTTTTTTAAACCTTCACTTCTTTCAGAGTCACCAATCGTTTGACTGAGACGATCTTCATTCATGTTAAGAGATAAAAGGTTATTGAAAAATTCATTTTCATTGTCTCGTATTTGTTCTAAGACTTCTTTGGTGATTTTCTGATATTGACGAGCAACGTATTTCATAGCATCATCTTTTTGAACCTTATCTTCCTGTAAAAGATCTTCCACTTGCTTTAAACTTTCATTTATAAAAGACTTAAGACTCTCTTTAGGCGTTTCCTTGGTATTCGCTTTAGCTATTTGATTAATGATATCAAGAGCTTTATCCCTTAATTTTGGATCTACAGCCATGTCAAATCGGTTAATGATAGCGGCCATTTGGATTGTGGAATTTTGTAAAGTATAGACGTGGGTGTGAGCCAGAAAAACTTCTTGAGTTTTTTTATTGATCAAGCAAGGAAGAACCGCAGAATGAGCTGCATGCCTTTTAAACGAATGAAGGTCCTTTACTTTTTTATTGTCATCTAATTTGTACTTATGCGCACTTTCTCCCTGATGCAAAGCCTTTTTAGACTCAAATTCGATACCTGTCTTGTAACATGAAATAAGTTGCATAAAAAAGAACTGAATTCTTCTTTCTACATGTTCAGCAATAAAAGGCTTGTAGCTTTTGACAACTTCTAATAGGGAATGAGGATTGGGATTGTTCTCTTTAGCCTTATCGTCAAAAATGGGATCATTGAGTGAAAGGGACTCATTTTCTAACGA
The DNA here is from genome assembly GCA_049240945.1 of Rhabdochlamydiaceae bacterium. GTDB lineage: Bacteria > Chlamydiota > Chlamydiia > Chlamydiales > Rhabdochlamydiaceae > JBMLRQ01. The sequence goes on along the minus strand of JBMLRQ010000024.1, from coordinate 527 downwards.
TTTATATTTATCCCTTGATCCGGGTTTTAATTCGTTTAAAATTATATCATTCTCTTCTAATATTTTTTTAGATGGGGATGATTTTGTTGGTGTCATACTAGCTTGAATATCTTTAATGTAATCTTTATAGGAATCAATTTGGATCGTCATACAGACCTCATTTTTTTCAAAAACGATAAATTCTAAACAAAATCTTAATCAAAAAGCAACGTTTTTTTTAATTTAGCAAAGGTTCTGGCTTATCTATTCATTCCTGGAGTCAAGAAAATAGCCCCATATTGAGATTATGGATGATATATGGTGGAGACCTTAAAATGACCGAACATAATGTTTTGACAGAAGAAACTAGTTTTAAAGTGCACTTTGCCGATCCGATTAGTTCTTAATTCAGAGAAAAAAATGCAAGCGTTTGGTTAAACAATATTTTCCTAAAGATATGGATTTAATTAAAGCGTCGATCAAATAAATACAGTAGACCTCTTTCGAAACTGGCATAGAAAATAAATTTCATTAAAATAATTCTTTGA
>JBMLRQ010000023.1:0-87724 GCA_049240945.1 Rhabdochlamydiaceae bacterium | reverse complement strand
TAAGTCCTTTTTCTTTTCATCTAGGCCGCTTTTGCCTAGTCTAGTGCGTAAAATTTGCATGAAATCAAACAGAGCAAACATTATCTTCTTTTTATATCGATGTTTTGTCGTTTGTAAATCTTGACGAGTTAAAATACGAAATCTTACCAGCGAATGTATGCGTCATATTCAACTGTCCTTCTTAGGTTTTAATCTTTTTATCTTCTGAGTTGGAATACGCTCAACTCGGACTCCATTTCCCCAAATGAACTCCATTTTTTTTCCGCAGTTGCTTTCGCGATCTCATTTAAGTCTGGAGGGATTAAGCCCAATAAATCATGCATTTTGGGATAATCGCAAACACCTTGGGCGAGCAGCCGAATGACATTTTGTTTTTAAAGCTATGAAAGAGCTTTGTGAATAGAGGAGTCGCTACCTAAATCTGAAAAATGGATTGGAGTAAAACACCATCCCGGACCATAATCAGTAACTCTATTTTTCACAAAAATAGCATCTTTTTGTGAAAAACAGAGGCTAATTCGAATGTATCCCAGTGTCAATTTATATTTCTAACTGAAGCTGCTTCCAAAAAAGTCAAAATTGGTAATCAACAAATAACCTTGAGAAGAATAACCAAGAAAAACATCCCTTTCGAAATGATCGAAAAAGACTTTTGGGTTATATGAATTTTAAGAAAGTTGTTTTTATTGGAAAAAGTGAAGCTCCACTTTACCTTCAAATGAGAGACTTTTCTTTGAGAAATTTATAAAAAAATTGAATAACAGCATAAGTCTAACGAAAAGAGTATTGAGAGATTAAAAAAGATTTATTAAAATCATTTTCTTTATGTTTGGAGGTGTCCAATGAGCGATCAGTCATCTTTGTTTTCGATAAGAAAAAGCCGCCGCATTTTGTTCCAAATTTTAGAACGCTACAAGAAAATCAAACACAAGCTCACCGATATCCAAAAACTTGAAATCGAAAAACACTTATTTGCCCTTCAAAAAACCATTTTGAATAAAGATAAAAAAGGTGCATCCATAGAAGCTCAATCTCTTCTTGATTTCAGCCTTAAAAACCTAAAAAAAAGTTTCTGGCAAAAATTATTAGATGGATCTTTTTCTCTTATTCTAGCTCTGTTAGTCGCTTTAGTTATTCGAAGCGTTTGCTTTGAATTTTATGAAATACCGACAGGATCGATGAGACCCACTTTCAAAGAAAAAGATAGGGTGTGTGTGTCGAAGTCTCGCTTTTCTATCAATATACCTTTTATGAATGGACATTTTTTATTCAATCCCGACTTGTTAGAAAGAAACCAAACAATCGTGTTTAATGGTAAAAATATGAACATACCTTATTCAGAAACTGTTTATTTTCATTTATTCAAAGGTCAAAAACAATATGTGAAAAGATTAATAGGAAAGCCAGGAGATATTCTTTATTTTTATGGAGGAAGAATATACGGCATTGATGCTAATGATCGTGATATCTCACAAGAGTTGAATAAACCTGTTTTGGAAAAAATTGGACATATTCCTTTTATTCAATTTGAACAAAAAATAGAAGCCCTACCCTCCTCTTTTAACGGAGTGTATTCCCCTATCCATTTATATCAGTCCGGATTAAAAATCGCTGAGATCAAGTTAAACGATTCTTTTCATGTCAGCGGTCAAGTGTTGCAAGAAAATGTGAACGATTATTTTGATTTGTGGGGATTTAAAAATTTTGCCATGTCCTCACTTTTATCCAAGGAAGACTGTATAAAATTAGGTTATAAAGTTCCAGACGAGCCAAATTCTACAAGCTTTTACCTAAGATTATTGCACCATCCTTCTGTGATAAATGCTAAAATTGGAAGTGATTATTTTGGAAGGTTACGCCCAAGTGTGCATGTTGATGAGTCTTTAATCCCTCTTAGTCTTTTTCACATCAATAAAATATTCCAAAACATGTACACATGCCGCTTTATAGTTAAAGATGAAATCGCTTTTCCTTATCATGTTGAAAAATCCTCTTTACCCTTAAGTTTATGTCCCCATTTACCTGGAGTTCCTAATGGATGCTATGAATTTTATTACGGAAAATGCTATGAGGTTCTTTGGGGGGGATATACAAGAGAATTAAAAGCAGATCACCCTCTTTGCCAATTTGAGCCAAAAAAAGTACAAACTCTTTATAACCTAGGGATGCATTTTAATCGACGATACGATCCTTCCTTGTCTGACAATAAACTAATGCCCCATAGATACAGCTATTTTAGAGAGGGATCTTTATACCTGATGGACTCTTTGATTATCGACAAAGAAGATCCTACTTTACAAGCCTTCCAGGCAGAAGAAATTTCAAAAGAAAAGTCGATTCCTTTCTACAATGCCTTTAAAGATACAGGCGTTCCTTACGACGAACAAGGGGCTATCAAGATCAGTTTTATCAAACAACATGGGTTAAAAGTTCCTAAAGATATGTACTTCGCTTTGGGAGATAATCATGCTATGAGCTCTGATTCCCGTGACTTTGGATTTATACCCCAAGAAAATTTAAAAGGATCTCCCAATCTTATCTTTTGGCCTTTAGGAGATAGAACAGGAGCTCCTCTTCAACCAGATAATGTTGCATCTTCTCCTTATCAAATCATGATTCTAATAACCTTATTCACAATATGCTTATTTTACATCATATACACAAAGAAAAAACAATCTCTGCCGATTAATTTGGAATAAAAGGATAAAAATTATCTTTGTAAAAAAATATGTGTTTAGCTCCTTCACTTTGCCTTCACTAGGCAGAGGAGCTATGCCATTTCTTTCGTTTAAATGTCACAAGATTCAAAAAAACAAAAAATATTTATAGTTTGTTTTTTTTAAAAAATCTTTAAAACACTCTCAAGACGATCTTCTAGATAATAAAAAAGAGAAAAACTTAACTAGATAAACGCCAAGGCTTTTTAAAATTACTTTCGAAATATATAGGAGAAATTTCATCTATATGTTATCTGAAAAAAAAGATATCTAATCGTTAAGATGTTTGAAGAGGAATACTTATTTTGCATACATCGGACCCTACAATACTTTCAGAAAAAACGGATTCCTATTTAACCCAGCTCATCCAAAAATGGGGGAACGAGGTCTCTTTAACACTTTACGATAAAAGTTGTTTATTTTTTTATTCTGATAAAACTGAGGGTGTGATTGGGTATAGACAGCATAAGAATGTGGTTGTCGTCATCGGCGAACCTTTAGCACAAAAAGAAGATAAATGGCTATTGACAGAAGAATTTCGTCATCATTGTCAAAAGAAGGGGCTCAGCCTTTTGTTTCTAACTGTTTCTAAAGAATTCTCTGCTCAGATATGCCAAACCTGGAACGGATCAAGCCTGGAAATCGGCACCCATTTGATCTGTGATTTAAATAAAGATCCTCAAAAAGGAAGCTTAGGAAGAGTGATCAGAAGAAAAACGAATCACGCAAAAAAACTAGGCGTTTGTATCTATGAGTACCAATCAGATCAACCATCTTCAAAGAAAGAATTAGAAAAATTAACCACAGAATGGCTAAAAAAACGAAAAGGGCCTCAAATTTATCTGGCCGATGTTGATTGCTTCAAAGGACAAAAGGGAAAAAAATGGTTCTATGCTACTCATGAAGGCCGGATAGTGGGAGCTATTATTTTACACAATTTGGAGCAGCTATCAGGATACCTTGTGCATATAGTCATGACAAGCTCATCAGCCCCTAACGGCACAGGAGAGTTATTAATCCTTAAAGCTATGCAAGCTTTGAAGCAAGAAGGCTTTAAATTTATAAGTTTTGGTGTAGCTCAAATTGATGAAATAGGAGAAATGAACGGCTTTTCCCCCTTTTATAAATGGATAGCCAAAATAGGATTTAAAATCGCAAAGAAAATGTTCTCTCTAGATGGAAGAAGAAAATTCTGGGAAAAATTTCAACCAATACAATCGCCTTCTTACATCGTTTTTGACAAAAAAAACATCACTTTAAAACAATTAGCAGCTTTAATTAAAAGTCTTAACATCTCTTTATCATGAAAACGCAAATCTTCGTTTTTATTTTTTATCTAAACAGCATTTTGGCAAATGCCTCTATTGAAGGCCTTTGGATCATTCCTGGTAAGAAAGGAAAAACGGATGCTGTCGTAAAACTCTATGGGCATGAAAATAAATATTACGGACGTATTGTGGCTATTTATGATCACAAAGGGGCTATCGATGAAACCATAAAAAACCCTAAAACTAGAGCATTTCAGTTAAAAAATAAGCCTTACTACACAGAATTTGATTTCATATGGGATTTAAAAAAACAAAAACAAAAATATATTGGGAAAATTATAAATCCAGAAAATGGTAAAATTTATAAAGCAAAATTATGGGTCGAAGGAGAATCCCTGTTTGTGAGAGGAGAGCTTTTTTTGTTTGGCCAAACCCAAAAATGGGAAAAGGCCAAGCAATCGATTTTCGAAGAATTTAACCAATTAGAGCCTCTATCTCCCCATATTTTGATAGCTTCTCGATAGGTGTATGCGCTAGACAGCTTTTATGGTTAAGGATTTAGCAGGATATATGGAATTGCCTATTTTGACGTCTATCTTATTAGCCACCCTTTCTTGACCACTTAAAAAAGGACGCCAAAATTCCTTTAAATCTGAAACTGAATAGCTGCATAGTCCGTCCCAAGGCAGAGCTATATAGTTTTTTAAAAAACTTTGGTTGAGCTGCAACTCAAAGCGGTTATCGTAGAAAAAGCTAAGAAAAAGAAACTCACTTCCAACTCGTTTTTCTCTAAAAAAACAACAAAAACGGCGGTCGAGTAAAAATTCCACTTTAAAAATATAAAACAAATCGAATCCTTCACCATTTTTTCTAACACCTAAAGCTCTAGAACTGCTTAGATCTTGATTGATCTTTAACACGTTACCGTTGTAGTCTTCTTCTTTAATAAAAGCTGCTGCGTTATTAATCGGTAAGCCGTTCAACTTACCAACATAAGTCTCCAACTGACTCATTAAAACAGGATGTTCCTGCCTGAATTTATCAATATCAGGAATTTTATCGTCTGTTATAGGTTTAGAAGATAAAACGCTATTTTGCTTATTTTTTTTATTTCCCGGAACAGGAGAAGCTGCTCGACTCGAGTCTTGAGAATACAAGGGGGAAGGAACCACCGCATATGAACAAGATCTATTCGATCCAGATACGTTATCTTGTTGGTCAATTTTGCTATTTCTATAGACAGCAGCCGTTTTACTCGTATTTTGAAGTTGTTGATTTGAGTTGATAACAGGTGTAGACAACGAATCACTTAGAGAGTGATAAGGAGAAGATAACATAACATCTTTTGATGAGCTCATTTGAAAAAACCTTTTTAAGATTGATTAAAGATAGTATAATCCCAATCCATTTTAATCAAAAAAAAACTATCATGCTCTCCTGTTTAATCGCCCCCTAAAGAATGTCTGCTGCTAAAGCAGCCAGCTCAGATCGTTCAGTTTTTTCTAAAAAGATGTGTCCAAAAAGAGGATAATCCCTAAATTTACCAACGACATAAGTAAGAGCGTTTGAATCTTTATCAAGATAAGGATTGTCAATCTGAGAAGGATCCCCGGTCAAAACAATCTTGGTTCCTTTCCCAGCACGCGAAATAATGGTTTTTACTTCATGAGGGGTCAAATTTTGAGCTTCGTCAATGATAATGAACATTTTTGGCAAACTTCTTCCCCTGATATAAGTGACCGCTTCCATTTCAATTTTTTTGCTGTCCATAATCCATTGCAAGGTCTCATCTCCATGTTGTTGTTCTCCGTTTTGGCACAAATACTCTAAGTTATCATAAATAGGCCGCATCCAGTGAAACAATTTATCTTCTTTAGAACCTGGTAGATAGCCAATATCTTTGCCTAAAGGCATCACGGGACGGCTGACTAAAATTTTTGAGTAGCTCCCTTGGTCAAATACTTTGTACAATCCACTAGCTATAGCCATCATTGTTTTACCTGTTCCTGCTTGTCCAATTAAAGAAACCAACTTAACATCATCCCTTAAAAGAAGATCTAAGGCACATTTTTGTTCTATATTTAGAGGATTAATCCCCCAGATATTTTTACCAATTTTTAAGAGAGATTCTATGCGATTAGTTTTATGATTATACTTCCCGACAGCCGTTGATTTTTCAATACAACTCATGACTAAATATTCATGAGGAGAAAAATCCTTTATACTTGATAGCTCCAAGTACCCTTCTTTCATAAAAAAATCTATAGATGGTTTATCTATCTCCATCTTTCGAATACCTCTGTAAAGGTGCTCATAAGAAAATTTCAGATTTTCATAGTCTTGAGTTTCTAAACCAATAGCTTCTGCTTTTACCCTTGTCACAAGATCTTTAGAAATCAGAACAACCCTTTCCCCTTTCTTAGACAACTCAAAAGCCGTCAACAAAATTTGATCATTTCTTTTTTGTAAGCCTAAAGGGAATTGACCGCTCTTGCTCATATTTTGATCCAAAACAATGCGCATTTTGATATCTTTTTCTTCATCAATGATAATCCCTTGATCAATAAGGCAACCTTCCTTGGATTTAAGTTTATCGATGAAACGCATGACTTCTCTAGCATGGGCACCCAAATCAGTTGTATGTTTTTTAAGATTATCTAATTCTTCTAAAACGGCTAAAGGGATCACAACATCATTTCCTTTGAATTGCAACAAAGCTTTAGGATCATGCAACAAAACATTGGTATCTATAACAAAACTTTTTCTGTTCAAAACTATCTCCTTAATTTAAAAAGGGGCAAATAAAATCTAAATAACTTTATATATACAGAAATAGCTTATTCTTTATTAAAAGTCACCAAAAGCCTAAAAAAAAATGACAAATATCTATCTAGCTTAAAATCAAATCATTAAGACCGCGAACAAGCAAACGGAAACCTTGACTGCTAATTATATTGACTTGTAAATCTTTTTATCTATAAAATGAATAAAGTAAATCCTCATGGAGTTTTTTATGAAGATGACATTAAATGAAAAAGTATTCAGCATCCCTCCCTTTATTTCCGTCAGTTGGCAAAATATTTACTCTTTATCCGTAGACTTTCGTTTATCAAGTCCGTTACTCGTTGTTTATCTCACTAATTCACAAATAATAGAAATTCCCAACTTAGAATCAGAGATCATTGAAAAAGCTTTTCAGCTACATCAGACTCACCTTGAAAAAAAAGAACCATTCGACTCTGCTCATTTATCCAAAAATGAAGCAAAAAAAAGCCTTAACACAAACTCACAAGATAATCCTTTAATGGATTGGATCACTCATATATATCTTGATCTACAACATGATCAGTCCCAAAAGATGTCAAATTCTATTCCCCAAGAATTAGCTGAAAAAATAAATCAGCTCTCAAAAACACTAGGGTTGGATCTTTCTCACCTCTCTCTAAATCATGAAAATTGTGACTGTCTTTACTGTCAAATAAACTCTTCGTTAAATAATAACACTCTTCCTGTTAAGGATTCTGAGGAAATTGTATCTGATGAGGATCTCAAGTTCAGAGAGTGGGATATAACAACAGAAGGTCAATCAGTTTATAAAGTACACAATCCTTCGGATTCTAATGAATGCTATACAGTCTATCTTGGAGATCCAATTGGATGTACTTGTGGAGCTCATAATTGCGAACATATAAAGGCGGTTTTAGAACATTAAATCGAAAGGAGTATCATTTAATCAGATGCTTGTTAAAACTTTTATTTTTCCTTTTATAAAAAAAAGATAAAATCTACAATAGATTATCTTTACAAGTTTTTGGATTATTAAAATCACCCTTAGTTTTTAATCTTAAAGCTTTTTGAATAATTAGACACCTATTTATGAATCCTCAGGAGGAAGAATCACCTATGTCAAACCTTAAGGCTTTAATAGCTATATCTCTATCTTTGGGATCTTTATCGAGCCATTTATTTACTGAAGATCTGCAAAATGCTTTTGCTCATGAAAATACCAATCCTCATAATCTGTTTCATGAAGATTTAGAGGAAGTAAAACCCGTTAATCAAAAAACCAAAGCTATCCATAAATTTGTACAAAATTCCTCATTTTCTACTTTTACAGGAAGAATTAAAGGAAAGAAAGTGAGATTGAGAGCCGGAGCAGATCTTGATAGCCAAGTCGTCAAGGAACTACAAAAAAATGAGTTGATCACAATTATTGGAGAAAAAGGAGATTTTTGGGCAGTGAAACCAGATCCAGAATCGAAACTTTTCGTCTCCAGACGCTTTTTAATTGACAACCAGGTAGAAGGCAACAAAGTAAATGTAAGGCTTCAACCATCAACTGAAGCGGCTGTAGTCGGCTACTTGAATACAGGAGACAAAATAGAGGGTCAAGTCAGCCTCATCAACAGTAAATGGATGGAGATCTCTCCTCCTGAACATTCCTACTTTTATATATCCAAAGACTTCGTCGAAAATGTTGGAGGACCCGATTATAAAGTCAAGCATGACCAAAGAAAAGCTTTAGTTGAAAAATTATTCGAACAAGCGCAAACATTTGCTAAAACTGAATTTTCCAAGGATTACGAAACTCTTAACGTTGATGAAATCTACAAAAAGTATCAGCTTATTGTTGATACCTATGCCGATTTTCCTCAATATGCTGAAAAAGCTAAAGAGTGCTTGATTTCAGCCCAAGAAACAACTCTACAAAAAAAACTAGCTTACATCGAAAGTAAAAAACAAGCTGAAATCAATGCCGTTAAAGAAAAACTTGCTGCCAAAGAAAAAGCTCTCACAGAAAAGTACAAGCAGATTCTAACTCAAGTGACAGATAAAATGAAAATCTGGGAACCTGTTGAAGCGGCTCTCTACACCACTTGGTGCAACATAAACCAAGACCAGAATATACAAGATTATTACGAAAACCAAAAAGATCATGCGATCGTGCTGACAGGTATTGTAGAACCATACGATTCCTCTATCAAGAATAAGCCTGGTGATTTTATCATTAAAGATAAAGATACCCCTATAGGTTATATCTATAGCACAAAAATCAATCTACAGGAACTAGTCGGTAAAAAAATAACGGCTACAGTGACTAATAGACCGAATAATAATTTTGCTTTCCCCGCTTATTATGTACTCGATGTGCAACCTTAATAAAAAGACATAATCTTTTCTAACTAAGCTGATAAAAAAATATTTTATCAGCTTTTTTTATCTTTATATGGAAATTAGAGACTGGGCTATTAGAATTTTATCGGCAGATACTTTGGCGGAAAAGCTTTTTTATCCAGATGTTCTTACCGACAAAGATCCGGGGGGCCCCCTTTTTTGGGATGTACCAACTAGACCCCAAGGGATGCAATTCCAAAGACACTCGTCCAAAGACCGCTTACCCCGCTTCGACGAACACGCTCATCTAGAAAAAAGAGCAATCTGTCTACATCGATTCGCAGGGCATGAACTATTAGCCGTTGAAATCATGGCCTACGCTATTTTAGCCTTTCCTCAAGCGTCTAAAAGCTTTAGAAAGGGGGTGGCTCACACCTTAAAAGAAGAACAGACTCACGTTCAACTTTATATAACAAGACTTGAAGAAATGGGAGTAAAATTTGGTGATCTTCCATTATATAAACATTTCTGGTCTCACGTCCCCTATTTAACAGACCCCATCAAATATTTAAGTCTTATGAGCTTGACTTTTGAAATGGCTAACTTAGATTTTGCTCCCCAATATGGAGCATCTTTTGCCAAGCATGGTGATATTTTATCAAAACAACTGATGGACACCATATTGAATGATGAAATCAGACATGTATCATTCGGATTTCGTTGGATCAATAAACTTAATCCATCAAAAGAAAATCCTCTATCTATTTGGAGAGAATCTCTACCTCCACTTGTGACTCCTAAAAGAGCTAAAGGTTTTATCTTCAATGAAGAGAATAGACGTCAAGCAGGCATACCCAGTGATTGGATTGACTTATTAAAGCATAGCTAGTCATTTATTCTTCTTGAAACTGTCTTGTTTTTTTATCAATTTCTTCTAGGTGATCTAATTCTAAAGAAGAAGAAGCGGCGCCCATTTCTTTAAACTTTCTAGCTGTTGGCAATAATCTAGATTCTAAACTACCTACAGCCTTATTATACGAATCAACAGCTTGAGACAAGCTTTTACCCATTTTGACCCAATGGCAAGTCATGTCGTTCATTCTTTTGTACAATTCGTGACCAAGTTCACTGATTCTTTCAGCATGTTTAGATAAACTATCTTGTTTCCATCCGTAAGCGACAGCTTTTAATAAAGCAATCAGGGTGGTGGGAGTAGCGATCACAACTCCTTGTTCCACTCCAATTTCAATCAAAGCGGGATCGTATTGTAAAGCGGCGCTGTAGAAAGTCTCTGAAGGAAGAAACAAAATAACGAACTCGGGTGTTGTTGAAATATGATCCCAGTATCTTTTTTTTGATAAAGAGTTTATATGGTTTTTAACACTTTTAGCATGTTCTTTTAATTTCTCTTCTTTCTCTTGTTCATTCTCCAAATCAATAGCTTCTAAGTAAGCATTTAAAGGTGTCTTGGCGTCTATGATAATTTGCTTGCCTCCTGCCATTTTTACAATAACATCAGGCCTTATTAAGCCATCTTCTTGTGAGCTCACATTTTGTTCATAAAAATCACAATGATTAATCATGCCGGCTAATTCCACAACCCGCTTTAACTGGATTTCACCCCAGCGTCCTCTCTCATTCGGAGATCTCAGAGCCTTCACAAGCTTATGAGTTTCTTTTTGCAAACGATACTCTGATTCGATCAATTGCTGCAAATGATGTTTCATAACTTCTCGATCCGTTTTTTGCTCTTTTTCAAAAGTTTTCATGTTCAAATCGATTTTTTGTAAAGTTTCTTTAACCGGGTTAACTAAATCGGATATAGCTTTCTGCTTTTGATCCCAATCCCCTTTAGTTTTTTCCTCAAAATGTGTCATGTTGGCTTGAGCCATATCCAAGAAAGAACGTGTATTGTTCTGAAGAGCATCCAATGAAAGAGCTTTAAACGTATCAGCTAGAGATGTCTTGACCTCTGAAAGGAAATGCACCTTTTCTTCCAAAGCTTTTTCGCTCAATTTTAAAGAGAGAATCTCTTGATCTTTTTCCTGTATTCTGTTTTTCAAATGGCGAATAGAAAGAAATTGAGCATATAAAAATGCTATCGCAACACCAAGGGCCCCCATTAAAATATAGCTTTCAAAAGGATCAATCCTCATTTTCTTCCTCAGGCTCGTAATCTTTTAAGGCTAAAGACTTTTTGCCGGCAAACAAACGAATCAAAGACAGCACCCATCCTAATAAAATGTAAGCCCAAACAATAACAACTAAGGCTAGAGAAAAGAAATATAAAACGCCGTAAAGCAAAAATAAGGCCACGAATACCGTGCCAAGAACTAAAGAAAAAGAAGGCACTCTAAAGTCTAAGGCCTTCAAGCTTGGAAATTTCCAGCGGCTAATCATAAAATAGCCCAAAATAAACATAGAACAAATCAAGATGAACGCCTTAACAGAAAAATCCCCTTCTTCGTTAGACGCAATCCTCGGATCTGATAAAAACAAGTTCAAAGAAATAGCACCCAAAGCAGCTGAAGGAATAGGCAACCCAGTAAAATGTTTTTTATTTACAATAGCAAGTTCTTCGTTTTGCTTAGCTTCACTAGCTTTGACATTAAACCGCACAAGTCTCAAAACACCACAAATAGAAAAAATCATAGCCGCTAAGACGGAAAAAAAAGAGAGAGGCGTTCCTTGCTCCAAAGAAAGGCTCTTTAGCATAAGAACAGAAGGAGCTACCCCAAAAGATATAGCGTCTGAAAGAGAATCAAACATAACACCAAATTCACTCTCCGCTTTCATAGCTCTCGCTACAGCACCATCAATCAAGTCCGCTAAGGCAGCTAGTAATACAAGTAAAGCAGCTGAGTACAACATTTGGTAAATACCTGTTCCCACCTCCGTCATGTTGACTTTAAAAATCACAAACAAGCCGCAAGCTAATCCAAAAGCTGTAATCATGTTGGGAATTAAATAAATTCGTTTCATCGTTCACCTAATCAAAATTTTGATAACATATGCTAACATAATTTCATCCTGTAGACAATCTTCTTAATGGCTTAGGAAAAAAGAGGTTAAAAAAAACCAAAATTTTCGGTTGGTCATTTTTCTTTTTTAGACTTGTGGTAATTCAGAATTTCATGATTTAATAACACCTTTATTCTTCCTTTTTTTGACTCAAATAAGACTCTCAGTAGCTTCTAAAAAGTTTGTGGCAACCATTTTTATATAGACTAAAAAATCACAAAAACACTATATATTGTATACAGAAAAGAAAAAAACACAATATATGGTAATTGCCTTTTCAAAACTGCGTAAGATTTCAAAATCAGTTAATAAATTCAACTAAAAAGAGCTAAACAAGGGTTAACAATTTTATGTCACAAGGTTCAAACATCAAAGAAAGTCAGGTTAAGCAAAATATATTAGCTCACTTTACAGTCGTCAAAAGGAATGGTTCTTTTGTTCCCTTTCGTAAAGAAAGAATATACAGGGCTCTCGAATCTGCTTTTCGGGATACAAAAAAAGTGGGTAAATTTGAACCTCTTCCTTATGAATTTAAAGAAATCATTGAGCAATTAACAAACCAAGTTGTTGATTATATTGCTAATCTAGCCTCTCAAGGTACTTGCGTAAATGTTGAGGGGATCCAAGATATCGTAGAGATGACTCTTATGCAAGCCGGCTTTCACGATGTCACAAGGGATTATATTATCTACAGGGATCAACATAAATCTTTAAGAGAAGATTCCCCTCAAAATTTAAAAGTGACAAGAAAAGATGGAAGCATTGTCAGGTTTAACCCTATGAAAATCGCTTCTTCTATCGAAATGGCTTTTCGTCGGCACCATCAATTAACAGGTCCTTCTCAAAACGAAATCATAGAAGCGGTTCATTTGCTGACCCAAAAAGTTGTATCGAAATCAGTAGCGCTTTCCAAACAAGGCCTTTCTTTAACCACACAACAAATTGAAGAAGAAATCGAGCAACAGCTCATGAAAGAAGGTTTTTATTCAATAGCGAAAGAACTCATTTTGTTTAAAGCTACGGAACACCTTCAGCAAGAATCGATCCCACACGATCCAATCGTTTCAGAAGAATCTCATCATTTTTTTCAAATCACAAAATCAGACGGATCCATCGAAACGATCACAGATAATCAAATCAGATCACTTATCGCTTTTGCTTGTCGCGGACTTGAATCATTAGTGTCAATCTCAGAGCTTTTAGAAGCTTCCATTAGTCAATTTTACGAAGGAATCAAGGAAAATGAAGTCGACTTATCTAACATCATGGCCGCTCGTGCAAAAATTGAAATTGAACCAGCTTACTCCAAAGTAGCTGCTCGTTTGTTGCTAAATAGCCTATATAAGGAATCGATGAAAACAACGTTTTCAGATCCTCAATTATCTATGAAACACAAAACCTATTTCAAAAATTACATTAGACACGGTATCTCTATCGAAAGGCTTAACCCCGCTTTAATGGATTATGATTTAGAGCGATTAGCAAACGCTATGGATTTAAATAGGGATGATAAATTTTCTTATCTAGGTTTACAGACACTTTATGATCGTTACTTCATCCATGAAGAAGATAGGCGTTTAGAAACTCCCCAAATTTTCTGGATGAGAGTGGCTATGGGTCTAGCCCTTAATGAAAAAGAAAATAAAAATGCTTACGCTATACAATTCTATAATATACTTTCGCAGTTCTTATTCATGTCCAGTACACCAACCCTCTTTAACTCGGGAACACTCACCTCTCAACTCAGTTCCTGCTACCTATCAACAATAGAAGATGATCTATCTCATATTTTTAAAGTGATTTCAGATGACGCTCAATTGTCTAAATGGGCTGGCGGCATAGGTAATGACTGGACGAACGTCAGAGCTACAGGCTCTGTCATCAAAGGCACAAACGGAAAAAGTCAAGGCGTCATACCATTTTTGAAAGTGGCGAATGATACCGCTGTGGCGGTTAATCAAGGAGGCAAAAGAAAAGGAGCTATGTGCGCTTATTTAGAGACATGGCACTTGGACATTGAAGACTTCCTTGAACTACGAAAAAACACGGGAGATGAAAGAAGAAGAACCCATGATATGAACACTGCTAACTGGATCCCTGACCTTTTCATGAAAAGAGTGATCAACAATGAAACGTGGACTTTATTTAGTCCAAGTGATGTCAAAGATTTACACGATCTATATGGAGACGCTTTTGAGAAAAGATACGCTGAATACGAACGTATGGCTAAAGAAGGAAAAATTAAACTGTTTAAAACTATAGAAGCGTTGCAGTTATGGCGCAAAATGTTGAGTATGTTATTTGAGACAGGACACCCTTGGATCACCTTTAAAGATCCCTCGAATATACGCTCAACGCAGGATCATATGGGTGTCGTACATTGTTCTAATCTTTGCACAGAAATTTTGCTCAATACATCTGCTCAAGAAACGGCTGTTTGCAATTTGGGCTCCATTAATTTACCCGAACACATTTCAGATAAAGGGTTGGACGAACACAAATTAAAGGAAACCATCCGTATAGCGGTTAGACTGCTCGATAACGTGATTGACATTAATTATTATCCAACTCAAGAGGCTAAAGCCGCCAATCTGCAACATCGACCTATTGGGATGGGCTTAATGGGATTCCAAGACGCACTTTATAAACAAAATATAAGCTATGCCAGTTTACAAGCTGTTGAATTTGCCGATAAAAGCATGGAAATCATCTCTTATTACGCTATCTTATCTTCTAGTGAATTGGCTAAGGAAAGGGGGACTTATCTATCCTACAAAGGATCTAAGTGGGATAGAGGATTTTTACCTATCGATACCATTGAAATTTTACAAAAAGAAAGAGGTCAATATTTGGATATGAATCGTGAAACCTCTTTAGATTGGTCTATTGTGAGAGAATCTGTAAAGCGTTATGGGATGCGCAATAGTCATACGATGGCCATCGCTCCCACAGCCACTATATCCAACATCACAGGCATCACTCAATCAATTGAACCTATGTATAAACATCTATTTGTAAAGTCCAATCTTTCAGGTGATTTCACGATTGTCAATGAACACCTTGTTGATCGACTGAAAAAGCTAAATATTTGGGATCAAGAAATGCTTGATGATTTAAAATATTTTGATGGCTCAATAGCAGAAATTGAAAGAATTCCACAAGAAGTCAAAGAAATTTTTATGACCGCTTTTGAAATAGATGCTGAATGGTTGATCGAGTGTGCCAGTCGCCGACAAAAATGGATTGACATGGGACAATCTTTAAATCTATACATGTTTCAACCCAGTGGGAAAAAATTACACCAAATGTATCTATCAGCTTGGACAAAAGGACTAAAAACCACCTACTATCTTCGTTCTTTAGCCGCTACTCAGATAGAAAAGTCTACAATGGACGTGAATAAAAGAGGTATTCAGCCTCGATGGATGAAAAATAAATCGGCCTCTAGTGAAATACAGGTTGATCGTGAAACTCATTCAGTCAGTGAAGTTGTGAATAAAAACCGTCCCGCTTCTTGTAATTTAGAAGAGGGATGTGAAAGTTGTCAGTAATTAAAAAACATATAGGTGATCCTATGCTTACCTTTGAAGAAGAGTTAAAAATAGCTAACGATACAACCTCTCAGCGGGTTCGCGTTGATGAAAAAAGGCTGATTAACTGTAAGACTGTTGATGTTAATCAGTTAATGCCTTTAAAGTATAAATGGGCTTGGGAGCACTATTTAAACGGGTGTGCTAATCATTGGATGCCTACAGAAGTGCCTATGGCGAAAGATATAGAGCTCTGGAAATCAGGAGTTTTATCAGCTGACGAAAAAAGGGTTATCATGAGAAACCTCGGATTTTTTAGCACAGCTGAGAGCTTGGTGGCTAATAACTTAACCCTAGCGATTTTTAAGCACATCACAAATCCAGAAGCACGCCAATATCTTCTTAGACAAGCTTTCGAAGAAGCGATCCATACTCACACGTTTCATTATATTGTAGAGTCTCTTTGTCTAGACCAAGGTGAAATATTTAATATGTATAATGAGATCAATACTATACATAATAAAGATGCTTTTGAGATGAAGTTAACAGAGAATTTACTGGATCCTAATTTCACGACAGATACCCCTGAAGGTATTCAGAATTTTCTAAAAAACCTAATAGGTTTCTACATCATCATGGAAGGGATTTTCTTCTACAGTGGTTTTGTTATGATTTTGTCTTTTAACAGGCAAAATAAAATGACAGGAGTTGGGGAGCAATTCCAGTACATCTTACGAGATGAAACAATACATTTGAATTTCGGTATTGATCTGATCAATGAAATCAAAAGAGAGAACCCTTTTGTATGGACCAACGAGTTTCAACAAGAAATTGTTGATTTAATCCAGCAAGCTGTCGAATTAGAAATTCTTTACGCCCAAGACTGTCTTCCTAAAGGCATTTTAGGATTAACAGCTAGCATGTTTAAGGACTACGTGCAGCATATTGCCGATAGACGTTTGGAAAGAATAGGCTTAAAACCTATTTATAAATCCAAAAATCCTTTTCCTTGGATGAGTGAAACCATCGACCTAGGTAAAGAAAAAAACTTTTTTGAAACTAGAGTCAATGAATACCAGTCAGCTGGTAATCTAAACTGGAATTAATCTCCTCACGAAGGCCTTAAATCTATCTTAAGGCCTTCATTCATTAAAAAATTTCTTTTTTTTCCTTAATCTTTTATGTTAATTGAAAACATTAAGGATTTTTATGTCCCCTTTCTCTTCTTTTGCTTATCCTGAAGGATCTCGTTACAAAAATTTTATCGTCACCAAACGTTCTATCATCCACGAAATCCGATCAGAGCTCATAGAATTGGAACACATAATCTGTGGAGCCAAAGTCATTCATGTCAGTCACGATGACCCTGAAAACCTTTTTTGTTTATCGTTACAAACAAGGCCAGATAGTTCTAACGGTGTGGCTCATATTTTAGAACATACAGTTTTATGTGGTTCTAAGAAGTTTCCAGTTAAAGATCCTTTTTTTAGTATGGGCAGAAGAAGCCTAAACACTTTTTTAAATGCATTTACAGGCTCTGACTTTACATGTTACCCAGCCGCCACTCAAATCAAAAAAGATTTTTACAATTTATTAGATGTCTACATAGATGCCGTTTTTAATCCAGAGTTGAAAAAACTCTCTTTTTTACAAGAAGGACACAGGCTAGAATTCCAAGATCCCCTTGATCCCCAAGCAGATCTTACATTTAAAGGTATCGTCTTCAATGAAATGAAAGGGAGTTTGTCTTCCATTGAAAGCCGTATGTGGCATAAGATGCTAGCCCTTCTTTACCCTGATTTAACTTATGCCCATAATTCAGGAGGTGATCCCCTTCACATTCCTTCTCTCGCTCACGAAGATCTGAAAGCTTTTCATAAAAAATTCTATCATCCAAGTCTTTGCTTATTCTTTTTTTATGGCAATTTCCCTTTAGATGAACACCTTGATTTTTTAGAAGAAAATTTATTAAAAAGCATTGAACCCATTCCCCCTCTTGCTCCACTGCCTGTACAGCCCAAGTTTGAAGTTCCTATCACAGCTCGCGATTTTTTTCCCATCGCCAAAGAGGAAGATCTAGAAAAAAAGGTGATGATCGCTTTCGGATGGGTAACCGCCCCTTTAATTAAACAAGATGATATCCTAGCCCTACAGATCATTGACCATATTTTAATGGATAATGATGGATCTATCCTAAAAAGAAGTTTATTGGACTCAAATTTTTGTTCCCAAGTTGATACTTTCATGGACACAGAGATGAGCGAAGTTCCTTATATTATTTTATGTAAGGGATGTGACACAAATACCATCGAAAACATAGAAGCGATTCTGAGAAAAACCTTAAAGGAGATCATTCAACAAGATTTTTGCCAAAACCATATCGAATCAGCTCTCCATCAACTAGAATTTTCTCGAACAGAAATCAACGGAGATAATCACCCTTTTGGCTTAAATCTTTTCATGAGAACAGTGTTAGCAAAACAACATGGGGTTTCCATTGAGGACACCTTGCATATCCATGCCCTTTTTAATCGTCTAAGAGAAAAGTTAAAAAATCCGTCCTATTTATCCGATCTGATCAGCCGATACTTTTTGAAAAACAATCATTTTGTAAGACTAGAAATGGTTCCAGATCCTTTTCTTTTGGATAAAGAAGAGAAACAAGAAAAAGAGACCCTCAACCTTATCAAAGCTCAATTGTCCTCTGTTGAGGTGGCACATATCATCCAAGAAACTCAAGATTTAGAAAACTACCAAGATCAAATAGAAAAAGACTCATTAGCTTGCCTTCCTCAGTTAACCATTGATGACGTTCCTAAAGCTCCTAAAAATTTTGATCTTTCAAGAGAAGCTTATCAAAAAAGCCAGATTTACCACCATAACTGCTTTACTAATAACATATTATATGCAGACCTTGTCATGGACTTGCCTGCTTTGTCTGTGAATGAGCTGTTGTACTTACAATTGTTTAGCGTTCTCTTACCTGAAATAGGATGTGGATCAAGAAACTATGTAGATAACTTAGAATATATCCAAGCATTTACAGGTGGGATTAGCGGAGGCGCTTCTTTGCATACGCAAACATCGAATTATTTAGAACTCAAACCCTCTTTTAGTTTGAAAGGAAAATGCTTAGGGCGTTACCAGCACAAATTATTTGAGCTATTTAAAGATTTTTGCCTCTCAACTTCTTTCTCTGATTCCAAAAGGATTGAAGAGCTCATCTCTCAGCTCTACACTTCTTTGCAAAGCCGATTAAATAAGAATGCTTTGCGTTACGGCACACAACTAGCTTTAAGCGGTTTATCCCCTTCTTCCTATATCAACAATCTCTGGTATGGCCTACCCTTTTATGAGTTTGTCACAAAAATCCATAAAAATATCCGGGAAAAATTACCTTCGGTTATAGAAACATTGTGTTTGCTAAAAGAAAAAATTTTCAGTCTACAAAACATTCACTTGGTTGTAAGTGGTGATCAACACATCTACGAATCTCTAAAAAACAATCACTTTTATGATCTTTTAGATCTTCCTTCAAAAGAAATCCTTCCTTGGTCTTTTTCTCAGGTATTGCCCAAGATAGAAGATCAAGCCTATATTATACCTTCTTCTGTTTCTTATAATTGTTTGGCCTTTAAAACGATTAACTACATCCATCAAAATAGCCCTTACCTCACATTAGCCACTCACTTATTGGAGAACAAATGTCTTCATAAAGAAATCAGAGAAAAAGGGGGAGCCTATGGAGCTGGGGTGGCTTACAATACAGCGTCAGGAACGTTTTATTTCCATTCTTACAGAGATCCCAATATAGCCAATACATTTTCGAGTTTTGAAAAAAGTGTGGCCATACTGGCCGAAGGGCATTTTTCTTTGCAAGATTTAGAAGAAGCCAAGCTAGAAGTGATTCAACAAATCGATGCCCCTGTATCTCCAGCCAATCGAGCGATCACAAATTACAATTGGTTGAGAGAAGGTAAAACCTTTGAAATGAGACAGACTTACAAGAGAAATATCATAGAAGCCTCTCCTTTAGATATTCAGCAAACCATCCATAAAGAAATTCTATCTCAAAAATCTGAAGGAATTAAAATTTGTTTTTGCGGAGAACAGGCTTTAGCACAAGAATCTGAAAAATTAAAAACTCAGCGGATAAATTTCAAAACGAATACCATCTAAAAGTAGATTTTTAAAGTCATTTTTTCTGGTAAACGGCATTTGACAACTTTGTCTTGTTATGACAACATCGCTTTAACACGTCAATTTACGGAGGTTTTATGAATTCTTTAAAACATAATCTATGGCTTGCTTTAGCTAGCACGACTTATCTTTTAAGTCCTTTTAGTTTGTCGGCAACCTCAACTAAAGAAGATCTTTCACCTAACGTTCTAGCCTTGAAAGAAACATCCAGAGGTTTCACAGAAGTTGCAAAAAAAGCTATGCCGGCTGTTTTGTTTATCAAAGTGGAAAGTGAAGAGGAAACTTCATCGCTAGATCACTATCAAAATCCATTTGATTTTAATGAAGACTTGTTCAATAGATTTTTTGGTATTCCTCCTAAGAATCGTCAATCTAAACCAACACCGCAAATGAGTCAAGGATCGGGTTTTTTGGTTTCAGAAGACGGTTATATCATGACTAACGCCCATGTGGTGAAGGGAGCGAGTAAAATCACAGCGGTCTTTAATGATGGAAAAGAAATGGTGGCTACTCTTGTGGGATCAGATCCCCAAACAGACATAGCGATCATCAAAATTGAAGGGAAAAACTTACCTTATTTACATCTTGGTGATTCCGATGAAATGGAAATTGGGGAATGGGTTATCGCCATCGGAAGTCCTTTTCAGTTAGAAGCCTCTTTAACAGTAGGTGTTATCAGCGCCAAAGGTCGGCAAAACCTAAGAATCACCGATCTAGAAGATTTTATTCAAACGGACGCGGCTATTAACCCAGGAAACTCTGGAGGGCCTTTATTAAACCTCAAAAGCGAAGTGATCGGTATTAACACAGCGATTGTTTCACGCTCAGGCGGATATATGGGTATAGGTTTTGCTGTTCCGAGTAATATGAGTAAAAACGTGATGGACCAGTTGATCAGTAAAGGTTCTGTTACAAGAGCTTTCTTGGGAGTATCTTTGCAAGCTGTAGATAAAGAGATTGCAGAAGCCTTTAATTTAGACAAAATAGAAGGAGTTTTAATTGCAGACATCACGAAAGATTCTCCTGCCGATAAAGCCGGTTTGAAACAAGGAGACATTCTTTTGCAGTGTGATAACCAGCCTATAAAAAGCTTGGGGGGCTTCCGGAATCAAATCTCCATGACACCACCGGGGAAAGAAGTGGAGCTGATGATTAATCGTAAAGGGTCTACGAAAAAAATCAGAGTTCAACTCGGTCAAGCAGCCGATAGAAAGTCAGAAAGTGTGTTGATGCAAAAAATAGGGTTAGAATTAGAGAACCTTTCTCCTGATTTAGCTTTTTCTTTAGGTTTAGATAAAAAAGAGACAGGACTTGTTGTGACAAAAGTTAAAGCTGGCTCCCCAGCTGCTATGGCAGGCTTAAGACCTGGATTCCTCATTTTACAAGTCAATCATGATCCGGTCAAATCACTTGATGACTTTAGCCGTATTATCAGTAATTTAGGGAAAAATAAGAGATTAATCCTCCTTGTTAAGCAAGGGTATAACATGAAATTTTACACGATAAAATTAGAAGATTAAAAAAAGAGCGTTTGTAAGAAATTGTTTATAAGATAGACATTTTTTGCAAACGTCTTACTATCTTTATCAATAAAGCTTTAAGTTTACTATAAAAAATAATGCTATCTTTTAATATTTTTTATGTTAAGATTCATTCATTTTTATATTAAAAGGCATTTACTTATGTCATCAATTACAATAAATAATTTGCCCCTAAAGTTTCGACCTTTTTTACTCGGTTCTCCCTCCTGCTCCGCTAACATAAAGCCAGAAATTGATGCTATATTTCAAAAAGACTTGAAACCGCTAGAAAAAGCCTTTAGCTCATATATATTTGATGGTGGAAACTATATCTTAAAGAATAGTAGGCAAGATGGTTCGCTTACACCCCCTGACACCCACCTGTATCGTATAAGAAAAGCTGAAAAAATACGCGCTTATATCCAAAAAAATAATCTAGAAGATCACTTGGTGGTCCCTAAAAAATATCTCTATTGGCATACACAGGAAGAAAAATTTTATGTTGTGGCTGAAAAAATGCATTTATCTAAAGAGGTTGCGAGTTTGGCATCCCCAGATCTCGAATTACAATATAGAAAGTGTGGCAAATCATTCGGGCAATGCGCAAGTTTATCTTCCGGCGCTACACAACGCGATTTAACACCTATTCAAGCCAAAACCTTAGCTGAGTTGTCTATTTTAGGTTATACTGATTTGAGCTACAATAACTTGTACTTCACGTTAGATGGCAAGATAGCCATTATTGACACAAAACCTCAGAAAAGAGCTTTAAATAAGATCCTATGTTCGGGTGCTATCTCCTTATTATTTTTTGATAAAACAGTTCTTTTAAGTCAACAGTCTATTGCCGGAATAGCCAAACTAAAAACGTACGTTAAGAATCCGATTGCAATGAAAAAAGTAAACAGGGTTGAAAGGAATCATGTTCTTTGGACTATGACTCAATTAGTTATGAAAATTTCTTTACTCAATATAGTCCTTTATTTCAATCACAGGATAACAACGCGTATCCCACTAACCGTTTTAAGGACAACGCTAGAAACTACCATTACAGTAACCACTATTTTGAAAATCTGTTTTAATTTATTAAATATATTGAAAATACACCTGTTATGGTCTTTGAGCTGCAAAGAAAATGGAGAAGGGCTCGACCTGATCCGACAAAGAGAAAAGCTTTGTTTTTTCTAAGTAAACTACGTCAACGATCTGTCCTTAAAAGGAAAAGTTAAGTGATGCTTTTTTTCCTATATTTAATCATATTATCTTAAACAATAGATTCTGTTTAAATATAGAAAAAAGAAATCGGCTTAAAGAATAAAAAAGTAATTTTATTATTCTTTTTTATAAGATAATTTCATTTTTACATTAAAAAGCCTTTATTCTTGTCATTATTTACAATAAATAATTCACCTCTAAATTTTCACCCATTTGTACTCAGCTCTTCCTCTGACTTCGAATAAGATAAAACTAAAAAATAAGACCTCAATCTATTGGAATAATGTTTTCTTTAAAGGCGCAACTTTGATCTTTTTAACGATCTCTTGATTTTCAAGAGATCGTTTAGAATCCTTTTGAGGTAGCTAGTAACTGCTTCTAGAAACTTGTAAAATTTTTGCCATCCTCTCTACAGGCAAGGATTTATTGTGATTCTTCATAAACGCTATTTTGTCAATTTAGGTCTTGAAAAGATGGCTATGGCTTTTTTTGGAAACTCTGGAGGGCCTTTATTAAACCTCAAAAGCGAAGTGATCGGTATTAACACAGCGATTGTTTCACGCTCAGGCGGATATATGGGTATAGGTTTTGCTGTTCCGAGTAATATGAGTAAAAACGTGATGGACCAGTTGATCAGTAAAGGTTCTGTTACAAGAGCTTTCTTGGGAGTATCTTTGCAAGCTGTAGATAAAGAGATTGCAGAAGCCTTTAATTTAGACAAAATAGAAGGAGTTTTAATTGCAGACATCACGAAAGATTCTCCTGCCGATAAAGCCGGTTTGAAACAAGGAGACATTCTTTTGCAGTGTGATAACCAGCCTATAAAAAGCTTGGGGGGCTTCCGGAATCAAATCTCCATGACACCACCGGGGAAAGAAGTGGAGCTGATGATTAATCGTAAAGGGTCTACGAAAAAAATCAGAGTTCAACTCGGTCAAGCAGCCGATAGAAAGTCAGAAAGTGTGTTGATGCAAAAAATAGGGTTAGAATTAGAGAACCTTTCTCCTGATTTAGCTTTTTCTTTAGGTTTAGATAAAAAAGAGACAGGACTTGTTGTGACAAAAGTTAAAGCTGGCTCCCCAGCTGCTATGGCAGGCTTAAGACCTGGATTCCTCATTTTACAAGTCAATCATGATCCGGTCAAATCACTTGATGACTTTAGCCGTATTATCAGTAATTTAGGGAAAAATAAGAGATTAATCCTCCTTGTTAAGCAAGGGTATAACATGAAATTTTACACGATAAAATTAGAAGATTAAAAAAAGAGCGTTTGTAAGAAATTGTTTATAAGATAGACATTTTTTGCAAACGTCTTACTATCTTTATCAATAAAGCTTTAAGTTTACTATAAAAAATAATGCTATCTTTTAATATTTTTTATGTTAAGATTCATTCATTTTTATATTAAAAGGCATTTACTTATGTCATCAATTACAATAAATAATTTGCCCCTAAAGTTTCGACCTTTTTTACTCGGTTCTCCCTCCTGCTCCGCTAACATAAAGCCAGAAATTGATGCTATATTTCAAAAAGACTTGAAACCGCTAGAAAAAGCCTTTAGCTCATATATATTTGATGGTGGAAACTATGTAATAAAAGACATGACCCAAGGTCCAAGATATCTAATAACAGATGCTTTTGGCGAAGAACCATCGACAAGCATTGACACTCATCTATATCGTGTAAAAAAGGCAGAAAAAATACGCACTTATATCCAAAAAAACAATTTAGGAGATCATTTAGTCGTTCCTAAAAAATACATTTATTGGCATGAACAAAAAGAACAATTTTATATTATCGCGGAAAAAATTAACCTATCTGAGTCTAATTACGGAGTAGACACTTTAAGACAACAGTTGACACCTATTCAGGCCAAAACTCTAACTCAATTATCTGCTAATGGCTACATTGACTTAAGCTACAACAAATTTAAATTGACTCAAGATGGGAAAGTAGCGCTTATTAATACACAACCTTTAAAAAGATTTGCAGAAAAGGCTGAAACTTCAAGATCTTTATCATTTTTGCTGTCATTTATTGATAGAACAGCCTTATTAACAAGACTTTCCATAGCTGGGATCGCTAAACTAAAAACTGGGATTGTCAATCCAAATGTACTAAAAGAAGTAAAAAACGTGGAAAGAAATCATGTTCTTTGTACTTTGATTCAACTAATTGGGAATCTTTTTTTAGCCAGTATGGTCTTTTATTTCACTAATATGATAAAAACACATATTCCGATAACCGCTTTAAGAAGAATCGTAGAAATTGGAATCAAGGTACCCGCTATTTTAAAAATTACTTTTCTAGTGATTGATATATTTTCTGTATGTGGTTTATGGCACCTTAGTTGCAAAAAAGATGGAGAAGGAATAGGGGCGATTTTTGAAATTGAACGCACTGGTCTTCTGTGAGCAAACAGTGTAAAATGGTCCATTACTGGGTCATAAAACACATAAAAAGACAACCAAAATTACAATCTAGTCGCTTTATAACAAATGCATTGTGAAAATTTATAATAATTTTCCTGATCCAAACACAAAACTAGATTTCTTTGATTTTTTAGATGCTATTGTAAGCAACTTGCCTTATACATGCTGAATGATTCAAAAAGAAAAACGTAAGGATAATCATTTGCCGATATCAATAGGTTTGCTAAAATCTAGGATAGCCAGGAGATCGTATGTTTTCTTTTATCAGCTCTAACTTCAAAAAAATAAAGAATGCTCTTTACAAAACATCAAACGGATTGAAGGAAAAAATCAAAATTCTATTTACTCAATCCATTGATGAAGAAACGTTTAATCAATTAGAAGAGATTCTTTATCAGGCAGACATCAGTGCAAATGTTCTAGACGAGCTTGTAGAAAAAGTTCGTTCTTATACAAAAAAAAACCAGCAAGCCGATGTCAAATCTATTTTAGCTCTTTTAAAATCAGAGGCTCTTGCACTGATAGAAAAAACCCCTCCTTTTAAGCTTCTTTTTCCTGACAATTCAAAACTTCCTTTAGTGATTTTAGTCACTGGCGTTAACGGATCTGGAAAAACAACATCTATAGGTAAATTAGCCTATTATTTTAAAAAACAAAATAAAACGGTGATTTTAGGAGCGGCCGACACTTTTAGAGCGGCAGCTGTTGAACAACTTTCTTTGTGGAGCGATAAAATTGGTGTGCAAATTGTCCGATCTCATCCAGGTTCTGATCCTTCTTCTATTGTTTATGATACAATCTCTGCGGCCAAAGGACGAGGAATAGATGTCGTTCTTTTAGATACAGCGGGCAGGTTAGAAAGTAAAACAGATCTCATGAGAGAATTACATAAAATACAAAAATCTTGTCAGAAAGCTTTAGGCATCCCTCCTCATTACACTTTATTGGTTGTTGATAGTACAACAGGTAAAAATGGCCTTGAACAGGCTAAAACTTTTCACGAGTTTTGCCCTTTGTCGGCTTTGATTGTTTCAAAATTGGATGGTTCCTCTAAAGGTGGAGGTATTTTATCTATCTACAAAGAATTAAATCTTCCTGTCGCATGGATAGGGGTAGGAGAAAGCGAAGAAGATTTGCTTCCTTTCGTAGCTAAAGATTTTGTAGAGGCTCTATTCGAGGATCAATGAAAAGTACTTACCTTCATCTAGTCAAACATTTTCAAGAAATAATCAAGCTACAAAGTAACCCTTTGGATAAGACCTTCTTTACCATGAACAATCAGCATCATAAGGTTTTCATAGAGGCTCCTCCTAAAGTTTATAAATCTTCTCCCATTGACCCAGATCCTGTGTCCATTTCCTTTGTGGATAAAAAGCCATTATCGATAGAGATTGCAGATAAACAACAACAAATCCCCCAAAAACCTGTCTCGCAAGAGATCAATCCTTTTGAAGATATTAAAAATATACTAAAAAAATACGCACCAACATTTGCTGTCAAAGACACTATTCTGAACGATATCTCAGCCAAAAAGATAGCAAAAGCTTATGAAAGTAAAACTTTCATGGATCAAACAGCGATCATATATTTCAATGCTCACCCTGTAGAGTTGAAATTTTTGAAAAACCTTTGTAAAGCCATTAATATCTATCTTAAACCAACAAAAATAGTGAATGGGCTCAAAATAAATCAGGAAAATAAGTGGGACTACTTTTTAAACTCAGATACTTTAACCCATTTTATCTTACCCTTAGATACTCCTATTAAAGATTTAAAAATAGGTGTACACTACAGACAAAATCCTGCCTCTAACGAACATTTTATAAAAAATGGCCGCATTGTTTTTTTAGAACCTCTCAGCCATTATCTAAAAAACCCGGAAGCTAAAAGAAAATTATGGGAGAAGTTATGT
Source organism: Rhabdochlamydiaceae bacterium (assembly GCA_049240945.1). GTDB lineage: Bacteria > Chlamydiota > Chlamydiia > Chlamydiales > Rhabdochlamydiaceae > JBMLRQ01. Next base: position 60,794 of record JBMLRQ010000023.1, on the reverse strand, counting down.
CTATTGTTCCGGAATACGTAAGCGTTATTCTGGATGATCTATTCGATCGAGCTTTAGACTACCGCATCACTTTGGAGCAATCAGCACATATTAAGGTGGGCTCTCGTGTTCTTGTTCCTGTGAGAAATAAGCAAAAAAAAGGGACGGTCGTCCAATTAAAAAAAGAAGCAGAAGTTCCTAATCCTTTTTTTGTTTCAGAGCTTTTACAAGAAAAACCATTTATCTCAGAAGAATTGATGATTCTTTGTGAATGGTTATCACGCTATTACTGCACTTCTTTAAGAAAAGTGATCAAAATCATACTCCCTCCTATTATTAGGAAAGATGGTAAAAGCAAGATCCAGTTGTTTGTTAAACCACTCATCTCCAAGACTGAACTAGCGGATATTTTATCCAAAAGAAAATCACCTGCTCAAAACAAAATTTTGGACGTTATCCTCTCTCACCCCAAAGGTCTCTTACTTTCTCAGTTACTAGAAAAAGCCCAAACTTCTAGAAGTCCTGTGGATCAGTTAGTGAAAGATAACATTCTGTCTTTGTCTTTTTTAGAGATAGACCGTTCTCTTGGCAAAAATATTGAATATTTTAAGACTAAGGCAAAAGCTCTAAATGGAGAACAAGAAGAAACGCTTCGCAAAATTGTAAGAGGACTTGATAGCCAAACGTATCAAACACATCTTATATTTGGTGTCACAGGTAGCGGCAAAACAGAAATTTACCTACAAGCGATTGAACACGCTCTAAAACTCAATAAAAGCTCTATTTTACTTGTTCCTGAGATCTCTTTAACTTCTCAAACAATCGACCGTTTAAGAGGACGTTTTGAAGAAAAGATCGCTATCTTGCATCATCGGTTGAGTGAAGGAGAAAAATTTGATACGTGGCAGCATATTAAAGAAGGACGAGCCAAAATTGTGGTGGGGGCTCGCTCAGCGATATTCAGTCCTGTGGATGATCTTGGATTGATCATTGTGGATGAGGAACATGAACCCTCATATAAACAACAAGAAGAAGCTCCCTGCTATCACGCAAGAGATGTTGCCGTTATGAGAGGAAAAATCAACAAAGCGCAAGTGATACTAGGCAGTGCCACCCCCTCTTTAGAAAGTTTTTATAATACACAAATTGGGAAGTATTCACTCAGTCTTTTAACGAAAAGAGCCTCTCATTCAGCGACATTACCGTTAGTTCATATTGTTGATATGAAACATGAATGGGATAAGCAAAAAGGCTTCACCTTATTTTCAGATTTATTGTTAAAAGGGATAAAAAAAAGGATTACTCAAGGGGAGCAGGTCCTTCTTTTTCTCAACAAGAGAGGTTACCACAGAAGCCAAGTCTGCCAAAAATGTGGGTTCACAGCCCAATGCCCTCACTGTTCCACTCACCTCACTTTCCATCTTTCCGATCAGCTGTTAGCCTGCCACTTATGTGATTACAGATCCATCCCTTTACGCTCTTGTCCTGATTGTCAATGTGACCAGGGGCTAAAATACAAAGGAGCTGGCACAGAACTAGTCGAAAAAACACTTTATAAACTATTCCCCTCAATAAAAACTTTAAGATTGGATGCTGATACAACAAAGCATAAAGGCAGTCACGAGTCTATTCTCAGACAGTTCAAAGCGAACAAAGCAGATGTGCTGATAGGAACGCAGATGATCGCGAAAGGCCTTGACTTCCCTTCGGTGACACTTGTAGGTGTTCTAAATGCAGATGCAGGCTTACACTTACCTGATTTCAGAGCTTCTGAAAATTTATTTCAAATTGTGACTCAAGTGACAGGCCGTTCTGGACGCTCTCATTTAGCTGGTGAAGCGATTATTCAAACTCATTTACCTTCTCATCCCCTGATTTTACAGGCAGCTAACCAGGATTTTATTTCTTTTTATAAAGATGAAATTTTAGTGAGAGAGAGTTTCCAATTTCCTCCTTTTCATCATCTCATCAAAGTCGTCTTTGTCTCAGAAGCGGAAGATGAGTGCTTATCAGCGGCTAAAAAAGGAAGAGCTTTCTTAGTGTCTGCTTTATCGGTGAATTCTCAGATCCACCCTGTAGTCCCTTCAGGGCACGCGAAAATAAAAGATAAGTTTCGCTTTCAATTTTTAATTAAAGTGAAATCCGTAGCTCCTTTTAGTTCTCTATTAAGAGATTTCAAACAAAAATTTGAATCTAAAAAAACACGAATATTGATCGATGTAGATCCTCAATCGACTTTTTTTTAATAAGATTTAATCTTATTTAAATATTTTGCTACACTGTTAGCCATCATGCTTTAACAAATAAGGGTTATATGTCGTTTGATCTTCCTGAATATCATCAACATGAAGAATTTCGTAATCGGTCTCATAAATTACATGAAATTAAAAATATGGGAGTTGACCCCTACCCTCACGTCTTTAAACCTGAAACGAACGCCTCTTTAATACAAACTACATACGATAAAGAAGCTGTTGGGCACAGTGAAGAAGCCGAACAGGCTGTCACTCCGTTTGTTAAAATAGCAGGCAGGTTGATTTTGTTCCGATCTATGGGTAAAAATGCTTTTGGTCACATCCAAGATGGGGAATCGAAAATCCAAGTTATGTTCAATAAACAACACACTCATGTAGAGGGATTTTCACCTCAAGAAGAGCTATCATCTCTAAAATTCATCGAGAAAAAGATTGATTTAGGAGATATTATTGGTGTGGAAGGTCATCTTTTCAGAACACAAAAAGGTGAGTTAACAATTTTCGTCAAAAAGCTGACGCTTTTGTGTAAAACCTTACTACCTCTACCAGATAAGCATAGTGGTTTGACCGATAAAGGCACAAGATACAAAAAAAGATGGTTAGATATGATCAACCATCCGGAAGTCACATCAACACTAAAACTGAGATCTGCTATTGTAAAATATATAAGAAAATATTTTGAAAAATCAGATTTTATCGAGGTTGAAACTCCCATTTTACAAAATATTTACGGAGGGGCTGAAGCACAGCCTTTTACGTCCCATTTAAACGCTCTCGACCAAGAGATGTACTTAAGAATCGCTTTAGAAATATCTCTAAAAAAATTAATTGTCGGGGGATTATCCAGAGTCTTTGAGATCAGTAAAGTTTTTAGAAATGAAGGTATTGATAGAACTCATAACCCTGAATTCACCATGTTAGAAGCGTATGCCGCTTACTGGGATTATGAAGATATGATGGTATTTGTTGAAAACATGGTTCAGGATTTATGTTTGGAGATCAACGGCACAACATCCTTGAAACTCATAGATAAAGAAGGAGAGGAACAAACTGTTGATTTCACAGCTCCTTGGAAACGACTATCGATGAAAGAAGCGATTAAAGTTTATGGCCACTTAGATATAGACGTGTCAACAGATGAAGAGTTAAAAAGATATTTAAAAGATAAACGGCCCCCATCTGAGCACCAGCTCATTCAAAATTATCCAAGAGGATTATTGATCGCTAAACTTTTTGAAGAATACGTTGAAGACCACCTTATTCAACCACACCATATTATCGATCACCCTATCGAAACGACTCCTCTTTGTAAGTGGCATCGAAATCCGAAATTAAAAGCAGAAGGACTCGTTGAAAGATTTGAAACTTTCATTCTAGGCAAAGAGCTTTGCAACTCTTACACGGAGTTAAATGATCCTGAATGGCAAAGAGAACTACTTCTTCAACAGGCCCAGAAAAAACTAGATGGGGATGCGGAAGCTCATCCTCTTGATGAAGAGTTTATCGAAGCTATTTGTCAGGGCATGCCTCCAACTGGCGGCCTAGGAATAGGGATTGATAGGCTTGTTATGCTCATCACTAACCAGCGCTCGATAAGAGACGTGATTTATTTTCCTATTATGCGTCCAGGAGAGTAAAAAAATTACTTGTCTTTTTCCTTTTTTGTGAATATGTTGATATTTTTCATGTTCCAAAAAAGGAGAAGCCAAAATGCGCGTTCATGTTGATTCAAAAAACAGATTAGAGAGCTACGAAAGCAATAATAATAGCAAACCTCAAAATCAAAGATCTTTGTTTTATACGGGTCTTGAGTATACAGCTGAGCACAAATCTTTAAATAAACGGTTTATATCAACCGAAGCCCATTCATCGATTGCGCATATAGCACACAGAATATTGAAAAAGTAAAAGATGTTTAAGGAAGGGTGAATCTTTAATGATCCACCCTTCTCTTTTTATGACGCAAAAAGCTTTTGGAATAATTGAATCAGCTGAGGTTTAAGGCTGTCAAAGGTTAACCTTTCAAGAGTTTGAGATTCATTAAGCCACTGGCCATCCATGATTTCTTCCGCTTGCAAAAATTCTTGTCCTTCAACCCAAGCAGGGAAATAAATAACCGTTTTACAGACAGCGACCCCTTCTCTGTATACCGTGTAACTCTCTTGGATAGGCATCGTATCTATATAAGAAACGACTTTCAAACCGGTTTCTTCGAGAAGTTCTCTCTCTGCCGTCTGCCTTGGTCCGTCACCTTCAATCGGGTGACCTTTGGGAAAGCCCCAATAGCCACCTTTTACATGTTGAACCATAAAAACAAAAGGAATTTCAGAATTGGGCTTGAAGGGCAAAACACCAAAACAATACTCTGTGTTCAAAATAAGCCTCTTAAGAATGAAAAGGAGCAAAGATCAGAGCAGAGTTATGGCCACCGAATCCAAAAGAGTTAGATAAAGCTGCAGAGACAACACAATCTTGGGCTTTATTAGCGACAAGATTAATCCCTTCTACACAATCTTCAGGATTTTCTAAATTTATTGTCGGATGCACCTTTGATGTTAAAATAGCTTTAATGGTCGCAATCGCTTCGATCCCTCCTGCCGCTCCCAAACAATGACCCACCAAAGATTTGGTCGCATTGATACTTAAATTTTGAATATGGGATCCGAAAACACTTTTAAGAGCTTGCATCTCGGCCACATCTCCAGCAAGAGTAGACGTCGCATGAGCGTTAATATAATTAATATCTTTTTTGTCGATATTTGCATCTGCAATAGCTTTTTGGATGCATAACGCCACCCCAGATCCGTCTTGACGAGGATCGGTCATATGATGAGCGTCACACGATGTGCTGCCTCCCAAGTATTCAGCTAATATAGGAGCCCCTCTTTTTAAGGCATGCTCTAAACTCTCTAAGACTAAAACGCCAGCGCCTTCTCCCATCACAAAGCCGTCTCGATCTTTATCCCAAGGTCTAGAAGCTTTTTCAGGTTCTTCGTTTCTTTCGGAAAGAGCTTTACAAGCGACAAATCCGGATAGCCCTATAGGGAGAAGAGCCGCCTCTGACCCGCCACAAACCATCAAATCGGCCTCACCTCGACGAATATGCTCGGCAGCGGAGTAAATACAATAATTAGAAGTAGCGCAAGCGGTTGAAATAGAATAGTTAGGCCCCATAAAGCCCAGATCAATAGCGAGAAGCCCCCCAAGCATATTTGTGATGATGTAAGGAACAAAAAAGGGAGAAACTCTTCTAAAACCTTTTGTTATCAAGGCTTCTACTCCATCAACGTAAGCATGCATACCGCCCATGCCAGATCCGACTATGATACCACAACGAGTTTTATCTAAATCACCTCTCTGCATATCACCAAGAGCTGCATGCTCCAAAGCTTTTTTACTAGCTACAACACCATATTTGATAAAAGGGTCTGTTCTGTTGGCTAATTTTCTTTCTAAGTAATTTTGAGGATCGAAATTTTTTACTTCGGCAGCAAAACGAGTAGGATAGATATCGACAGGGAAACTTGAAATGGGACCCACGCCACTTTGCCCTGCAAGTAATTTGTCATAAAACAAATCGACATCTTGACCATAACAAGAAACCACTCCCATTCCAGTGACAACTATTCTTTTACTGTGCGCCATACTCAAAGCCTCCTTCTAAAGGTTCAGTCTTTATCTCCAAATCTACAATTTTCGCCTCAGGCCACAATTTCTCTAATTGGTACAGCTCTCTTGTGCCAGGTCTAAATATATGCACCATAAAGTTGAGATAATCCATCACAACCCAATCTCCTTGATCAGCGCCTTCTATGTGACAACCGGAAACACCAATCTTTTTTAGTTCTGCCTCAACATGTTGTGCGATAGCGATAACGTGACGATCAACAAAACCTTCAGCTATGAAGAGATGATCGGTTAATGTCGACACATTTTGAAGGTCTAAACATAAAATATTAAAACCTTTTTTATCATAAATAGACTGAGCGATGTGATTTAAAAAACTCAAAATAACCTTCAAAAAAATTTAAATTGTGAACGCAATTATAGAAAACCGAATAAATAGTGTCTAGGTTTTTAAAAAGTGCAAAGAGTGCACAAATTAATAAACACACTTTTGGATCTTTGCAGCAGCCAGCAATTCGTTTAAATAGAACTCTTCTTCGGGCGTATACTTAGATTCAATACGAAGAGTGAATTTAGGGTCATTTTTGGATTCAGCCGGTATCTTATTAATATTATAAGTAAGAAGCTTAAATTCTTCATATGCTAAGCTAAGACAAGTTAATTGAGGAACAAATTGAGAATCGAACGGAATGTCGGTTTCAGTTAAATCAAGTTCCTTTAAGTTTTTAAAAGTACCTTTAATGCCCTGAATAGAGCTGTCTTCCAAAGATAAATGTGTTAAAGATTCAAAAAGAGAAACAGACTCTGGAACTTCAGAAGTGTTAGCTGCAACAGATAGAACTCCTGAAGCCTTTTTGAGAGTTAACTTTTCTATTAATGGAAATATAGATAAAGAAGAGACTAAATCTGAACAATCACCCACATCACATATCTCTATAGATCTGACATTTTTAGCAAAATAAGAAGAAATCGGCTCGATGAGTTTCAATTGGCTCATGGAAATTTTAAGTGTTGCATGAGCTCCGGAATGGAAATACCAAATTTGTTCACTCAAAGATTGTTCTCTTTCCAATAAAATTTTTAGATTATTTTCAAAAAAAGTTCGATCTAAAGCGTTGTACACATAATCATGAAAAATAACGTTTCTTTTAAAAAGCAAAAACAAAGTCGATGAGATCAATGTCGTACACAAGATAGCCTTTACAAAAGTTATCCCTTTTTTATAACAGTGATAAGCAAAACAAATCGTGGCTATAGACATGAATACCGGGGCTACAACTTTGACCACAATCGAAGAAAGTTCTAACTTTTTTTCTAAGTGAGAATACTCCTGGGAAAAAACCTTCAACTTTTCCTGTAATAAATCAAAATCTTGATTGACGAAAGGATCAGAACCAATTGAAAGAGAAGACATAGACTGCACCATAAAAAATATAAAAAAGATCCTAAAATATTTTTTATTATCTAGCAATCTATTTTTTATATTTTCTTAATTAAATAGAAGTCCATTTTTTAAAAAATGATACAATCAAGAGTCTGAATGACGGGCGAACAACAATTGGATGCCCAACAAATACAAAACAAGGCCTATCGTCTATAGAATCTGAATAAAACCAAACATCTTTTTTTTTAATTTTCTTGTTTGATGATAGTTGGATGATCCATTTTTTCTTATTTTCACCATTCATGAGTAGATCAATCCCTCTGATAATACCCATCTGATCGGTGTGTAACATAGACCCTTGATAGGATTGTATCTTATGCAAAGATAAAAATTTTGCAATTAAAAAGTGAGGAGAAGCTGTTAGAACAATATAATCTTGTTTTTCTTTCACACATTTTAAAAGAAGGTTCCAAACAGGATGATAAAGAAATGTGTTGTGAAACTGCTGGCAGAAAATAGAGGATTCTTTTTCCAAAAAATCAAGCGAAAAGCCCTTTAGCATTTTCTTAAAAAGCAAATTGTAAAATCGATCAAAGGAGAGGAAGTGAACTTTTTTTAATAATAAGATGAAAACGGCATACAAAATTTTCGATAAAGAAAGATACTTCCTTCTAAAAAGAAAGATGGCAAACTCATAACTAATATTTTTCGTCAGGAGCGTGCCATCTAGGTCAAAAACATATAAGGAGGTCAAATAAAACGAGGCCTTTAAGATGATTCAATAAGAGAAATTTTTTCTTCTATTTCTTCAACTGAACGATTAGCTTTTTCTAAACGTCCTTTTTCTGTTTCAATCAACTCTCGATACATCATAGCTCTTTCGAAATCAAAGCCTGATCCCCCTAAAGCCTTTCTGTATATCTCTATTTGCTCTTTAATTTCCTGCCGATCTTGCTTTCTTTCTTCTAAAAGAAGCTTTAGATTTTCTAAATTTGACAGTTGATCTTGAGATAGGTTCATTAAGAAAAGACTTTTCTTTTCACCGATTAAATCCTTGATTTCTTTTAAAGATCTTTCCATCAACATCTTTTCAGATTTTGGAACAGGCAATTGAGCTAACTCGGTTGAAAAAAGAGTATAAGCATGAGTGAGTTCTTCAAGAGTCAAGCTTTCAAAAGCAGCGACCGTTTGAATCAGACGAGTCTTGAAAGAATCGACTTTTTCTCTTTTTTGTTTTTCAAGTTCCTGTTGTTTAATTTTTTCAATTTTGTCTAATTCTTGCTGTCTATCGTAGATGGGCTGTCTCGCCTCATGTAAAGCCTGCTTGAGAGATCTAACTTCTTCCTTACCTAAAGCTAGAGCTTTCATTGAGTTAAAAATAGCATCAGCTTTTTGATTAGCCTCTTCCATACAAACAGTGGCCACTTGACAAAGAGCGGCTAATTCCTGAATTTGGTTCATGACAACATCATGATTATCTTTGAATAAGGAACGTTTTTGTAACCACTCTTTTTTACGCTCTTTATTTAATTCCTTCAAAGCATCCCAAGCTGAACTTAGCTTCACTCTTGTGGTGTTAAAGGCGTTCGTGTTAAGAGTTAACTGCTTAGCCACAGACTGTAGAAGTTTTATTTCATCCTTTAGATTCAGAAGATCCAATTTAGAAGACCCTAATTGAGTATCCAAAAAAAACTGGATATCTTGAGCGAATTGATCTGACAAGAGTTTGATCAATTCTTTTCTTGAAGGGAATACCCTATCGCCTAACAAAGACAACCGATCAAACAATTTGACTTTATGTCTAATTTTCATGCCAACTTTACCAACTTCCTTCCTTAAGGCATTGATTCTAGATGCTAAGGCATTCAAAAAATTTAACTTGCTTTGTGTTTCATCATAAAACTTCTTTTGTCCTTCTTTGAAAAAAAGGCTTGAAGGAACTTCAAATAGATGAGAAATAGCTTCAAAATTTGCATAGATATTGATGTCATTTTCTAGGGCACTTATGGCTAGCTCAATTTGTTCAGCGGCAAAAGCAGCCTGCTCGTCTAATATCTGTTTTAAAGCTTTTGCTTCAGAAGAAAGTTCAACATATTCAGACCAAAATAAAGAACGACTTTTTGCATTCAAAGGCTCTTTGAATAAATTGAAAGCACATTTCTTACTGTTCCAAAAATCATCAAATCTAGGATGACCTTGCTGTGACAAACTTTCTCTCATGAAATCTAGACAAAACCTTAATTTCATTTCAGCATCGTGTATTTTCTCTAAATCAACAATAAATCTTTGAAAAGGAAGAATCGAAGGGACACTCGGAGATGACTCTTTTGAAACATCATCATTAACAGAGACAGATTCATGATGAGTAACATCATTAGGATCTTCTGCCAAGTCGCCAGAATTATTATCTTCAGAAAATAGAAACGGTGTAGAATCCATAAATTATTCTTCTTTTGTATAAATTCAATAAATATATCTTATATTAAAAACCGATAAAGGCTTTAAATAGAATTTCCAGAACTTTAATTTACAAAATTCTACACAAGAAATGGTTTCTTGAAAAGTTTAATCTTCAAAAATAATTAGATAGCTGATGACGCTTGGAAAATTACAAAGTTTGTTCATAATCTTGTATAATGGTTTCCAAAACCGTTGAAGAAGGCATAAGCGATACATCCAACCAACGAAATAGAGGCTCTTTTTTAAACCACGTATACTGTCTTTTTGCGTATTGTCTAGAGGCTGCTTTAAAACTTTGTAAGAAAAGATGATAATTAGCCGAATTACTTTCCTGTTCTAGATAAGACAAACCTTGTCTGTAACCAATCGCTTGAGAAGCCGATTTATTCTTCTTTAACCCTAAAGGGATTAAGGCATTGATTTCTTCCAGCAATCCACTATTGAGCATCTGCTCACATCTCTCTTCAATTATCGGATAAAGAGCGTCTCTCGGTTTATTCAGAAACCAACAACGAAAATCATAAATATGATGGGCGTTATGATTAATAAGAGAGAAAGTTGAAACTTTCTGTCCAGTTAGCTCTATGATCTCTAAGCCTCTGATGATCTTTTGTTTATCGTGACAACTGATCATATTAGCGTAAGTTGGATCGATGTTACGCAATTTTTCAAAAAGATAATCAACTCCTTTTAAAGCACACTCATTTTCGATTAGAGACCTCAGTTCCTGCACAGAAGGGGGACCACTTGGAGGACCATAAATCAAAGCATGTAAATAAAACCCGGTTCCTCCTACAATAACTGGAACCTTATCTTGCCTTAAAATACTTTCAATGGCCTGCATCGCTTCCATGTAAAAATCCATAACATTAAAGCTATCATTTAAAGTTTTAATATCGATAAGATGATGTTTGATCTCTTTCCTTTCAAGTGGAGTGGCTTTAGCTGTACCAATATCCATACCATTGTAAACCTGAACAGAATCGGCTGATATCACCTCTCCCCCCAAAGCACGACATAGCTGCATGGATAGATGAGTCTTACCTACAGCCGTTGGACCCGCAATGACTATAATTTTTTTTCTATCTTTAGGAAGAACAACGGGATGTAAAGAGGATTTAGCGAGGAGGGCCTCTTCAGAATTTTCTAATAGAGATGAGGAATCTTTTAAAATCACAAAACGGCTATTTTATAGAAAAGAAGCCAAAGCTTCATCTTTAGTGGGGAAGATTTTTAAAATAGATTCAAACCCAGCCATTTTTATGATTTCCATCACATCTGGCTGAAAATGGCAAAAGCAAATTTGCCCAAAGTTTGCTTTAATTGTTTTAGTAGACATCAAAAAAAAGCGCATACCTGCACTGCTGAGGTAATTTAAGTTGGAGCAATCCACAACGACTTTAACGTGAGGCGAAGAAAGAATATTTTTCAGTTTTTCCCCCAAATCGCTGGAAGAAGAAGCGTCCAATCTTCCTTCTAGGGACAGATCGTAAACGCTATTAATTTTATTTATGGACGTGATTAATTGATTTGTCATATTCAAATACTCTAGAAAAACAGCACAAAACAAATTTATGTGAAAATTCATTTGTTGTCAAAATAATAAAGGTTCTGATATTTGTTTAATCAAATAGGTATTCCGATAAAAATGGCTGTTTTCAACAGCCATTTTGTGTTTAATTCACGACTTCCAACTTGATCTTCTTACCTAATCGAGCACCCACACTAATGGCTATTGTCCGTAAAGACTGAATAGTGCGACCTTGTCGGCCGATGACTTTAGCTACATCTTCTGGGGATACAGAAACCTCTAAGACAATTTCTTGATCCACCTCCATCGCTTCTATTTTTACTAACTCTGGTTTATCGACCAAATTTTTTACTAAATAAGCTATAAATTCATTCATAATATTCTGCGTTCAAATCTAAAAATATTTATCATAAAAACTAACAATCTTTTTCGGTAAAAAAAGACAAAAGAAAAGCTACCAGCTGGATCATTTATACTCAAATAAAATACGAAAATACTCAACAGATTAAGAGTGTCTGATTAATCCCAAATTATCTAAACGCAAATCGATGATCTCTATCTGTTTTCCCGAATCAGCACTCTCATCTTCAGATTGATGTTGCTTAAGTAAAAAATATTTCTCTAACTCTTTCTCGTAATGTTTCGAGCTCAATCTGATATAAATCTCTTTAAAATTATTCTCACCTTTTTTAAACACCAAAACTATTTCTCTTTTGCCATAGCTATCTGCAAAAGCTTTTGATACATCGATTTTTAGTGATTCATAACAAGAAGGATAAAATTGATTAACCTTTTTCAAAATATCTAAGGCTAACAAAAAGGGCTTGCTTTTTATGGAATAACACCAATTTACATAGGGTTTGGATAAATCATCTGGTAAAAGAGCAAAAGGCCCCAAACCTAAATACAATTCCGGCAATTTTTTTGGCTTAAAAAAAGGAGAAACAGGAAAAACATACCCTTCTTCGTCGACAGCGCAATTATCAAATTCTGCCAGCCAAGCCAAAGGCTTTCTTAATACATAATCAATATATATAGAGCCGTTACCATTGTTACTGATTTTCCCTTCTTTGATGACCGGAGAGGAACGAAGTCTATCTAAAGCCACTTTTTCAGAAAAATTGTAAACCGAAGTTGGCTTGTCGGCACTTAATCCGATTAACTCGGTTAAATAAAGGCTGGGAAGAGCTTCTTTTTGGGGACCTGTTTGTAGAATAGAAGTGATCATTATGTGTTTTTGTTTATTCACTTGGATAGGCTTCCAAACATGTAAATAAAAAGCCGTTCCTCCTGATATGAAAAAAACAGATAAGATAATTTGCAGAAAATCTTTTTTACTAAAATTAATCACGAATAGAAATTAATTCCCCACCTAATTTAGTGATATCCCCTGCTCCCATAGTGATAAGAGCATGTTCGCTATTTAGAAAGTCGATCAAGCGATCTTTTATACACTCCCTATTCACATATTCTATAAACTCAAATCCATTTTTTTTGATCTCTTGCAAAATTAAATCAGCGGTTATCCCTTCGACAGGCTCTTCTCCAGCCCCGTATATATCTGTTATAAAAACGTAATCTGATTCCAAAAATACAGGCCCAAATTGCTCTAAACAATCTTTCACTCTAGAGAAACGATGTGGTTGAAAGACAACGATAAGCTTTTTAGATAAACAAGCGGCTCTAAAACCTTTTAAGGTTTCTTTTATTTCAGTTGGGTGATGAGCATAATCGTCATAAATAACACATCCTTTTAAAGACCCCTTATATTCCATTCTCCTTTTGGCCCCTTGAAAAGATAAAAAACTTTCTTTGATTAAAGAGCTTTTTAGACCAAGCTTCAAACCAAGAATGAATACAGATGAAGAATTTAACACATTGTGCCAGCCTATTAAGGGCACTTGTATCTCCTCATACAAGTCAGAACCATGAACAAGATCAAAAACAACAGACCAGCCGTTTTGCTTAGCATTCTTGATACGCCAGTCACTTTTTTCGTGAAAACCATAGCTTTCCCCTTTTAAAGACATCTCTCTTAGATCAGGATCATCAAAACACCACACAAAATGATCAGAAGATTTCACTAAATGAGAGAAGGCAAAAAAACCTTGCTTCAGATCATCAGATGTTTTCCAAAAATCTAAATGATCATTATCAATATTAGTCAAAATAGCTCCAAAAGGACTGTAATTCAAAAAGGAGCCATCACTTTCGTCTGCTTCAGCGACTAAAAACTCTCCAGAGCCGAAGTCCGCATTGCTTTTCTGATTATTTAAAATACCGCCTAAAGCAAAACTGTGACTCAATCTTGTTTCATATAGAACATGCGCCAACAAAGAAGAGGTTGTGGTTTTACCGTGAGAGCCAGCGACAAGTAAAGCTTTTTTTTTCAATAAAATATGAGCTAATAATTTGGAACGATGCCACAAAGTGCAATTTTTGGCCTTAGCCTCGACGTATTCAGGATTATGAGTGGCTACAGCAGAGCTATAAACAACGATAGCATTAGATGGAACATGAGAAGCTCTGTGTTCACTATAAACGGTGATCCCCTCTTTTTTCAAACGATCGGTGATATCATTCTGGCTGATATCGCTCCCCGATACCCGAGCTCCCATTTTGGCTAGAATAGTCGCTAAGGCACTCATACCTATACCAGCAATACCTATAAAATGATAACTCTGCATCACAAATACCTCTTAACTTTGTCAACTAAAGCCGACCATTCACTTCCTTCAGCAAATAAACTTAAAGAAGTTTGCATTCGTTTTAAGTCTTGATGCTGATGAGCGAATATCTTTCTTAAAATGATCAATAAACTTTCTGAAGAAAATCTTTTTTCTTCGATCATCAATCCTCCTTTGACCTTTTTTTCCATAAATATAGCGTTTAGCTTCTGATGGTTATCCGAAGAATGAGGATAAGGCACTAGAACACTGGGAACAGAAAAATAAATTTGTTCCCAGATAGTTGTGGCTCCTGAGCGACTGATCACTAAATCAGCAGCTGTCCAAGCTAGTGACATACACTCTTCAAAATTCTTAACGCAGGCTTTGATCCCTAATTTTTTATATTCTAAAGAAAAAGAAGAGACATCGTGCTTATAGCCTACTAGATGAATAACTTGGAAAGGCAACATTTTTTTTATTTCTGGAAGACTTTTTAAAAACACTTCATTAATAGATCCAGAGCCTTGCGATCCACCGAAAACCAAAATAGTGAATAGATCATTGTCTAATTGGAAATAACTCCAAGCTTCCTCCTTAGTCAAATTTAAATCTAACGATAAAGGGGCTTTTACCCAAGTAACCGGACGATTTAAATGATTTTGCAAATCTTGGAATGAGCCATAAATAGCTTTTGCAAACGGAGCTAAATAACGATTAACTTTACCGGGAAAAGTATTGGCCTCGTAAAGAACAAAAGGTATTTTTTTAAGAATACAAGCGATCAAAAAAGAGAAAGTATGGTAACTACCAAATCCCACAACTAAATCGGGAGGATTTTTACGCAATAAAAACCAACTTTGCCAAATGCCTTTTGCTATAAAGTAAAAAGATTTTAAACATTTAAACAACTTTTTAGATAACGGGGCGCTCAAGATATCAACGTAAGTAAAAAGATGTTTTTTGAAGAATTTGTTATGAGAAAGCCCGTGAGCACAAAAAGTGATATCGTATAAACCAGAAGATAATAAGTCCTGAGCAAAAGCTTGAGCTGGCAAAATGTGTCCACCAGTTCCTCCAGCCGTAATCATAATTTTTTTAGATCCCATTTTTAGCCTTATCACTTAAATAAGAAACATTTAAAACTAAAGATAGAGCTAATAGATTCACCATTAATGACGAACCTCCCTGACTAAAAAATGGTAAATTAGTGCCTTTACTAGGTAAAAGTCCGCAAACAACACCCAGATTAAGAAAAGCTTGTATACTTAATAAAAAAATACAAGTTGAGACAATGTAAGCTCCTTCAATAGTGCTAGCTTGGGTGGCTATCGTAAAACCGAAAAAAGTGATCAACATGTATAGAATAATCACGGCAGTCATCCCTATAAACCCAAATTCTTCCGCAAAAATAGCCGCAATATAGTCGCTTCTAGCTTCAGGTAAATAATCCAATTTTTGCAGACTTTGCCCCAGACCTTTGCCCATTAATCCCCCCGATCCAGCAGCGATCTTGGCTTGATAAGGCTGATGACCTTTACCTCTTAGGTCGTCTTCGGGATGTAAAAAGATGCGTATCCTATCATGGACATGCTCCATTCTAGAAGCCACTAAACCACCGGCTAAAAGCACAACAAACAAGGGGATGATCCAATATTGCCATTTAACTTTTGTCAAAATAAGTAAAACAATCAAAGTGGCTAAAACAAGAGCCACTGTACCGTTATCCGGTTCCACTAAAATCAAAAAAAGAGGAATTAAAATTTTCACTAAAATTTTCACTAAATCGCTGAAAGAACAAACATACTCTCTTTTCGAAAGCTCATAAATAAAATAAAAAGGGATGATGTATTTCGCAAATTCTGAAGGTTGAAACGACAATCCCTTCACACCGATCCAACGATGAGCCCCATTAATTTGTAAACCAATACCGGGAATAAACACCAACAGGAGCAAAAAAATAAAAACGCAAAAAAGCACAGGAATAGACTTCACGACGTTTTTATAACCTATGATCCATATACCTGTAGCCCCCATAAGACCGATAAACGCATATATGATCTGCTTGATTAGAGCATGATGAGTGCTGTAAGGTAAGGAACGATTCAAAACTTCAGCAGAAGTTGTGTTAAAAACCATTAAAACACCCAATCCAAAAAGGGAAGACACACAAACTAAAAGGCCTAACGCATATTTATTCATTGAATTTTCAGCTTATCTCCAGGCTTTAAACGTCTAGCCTTTTCTTCATTTAAATTATTAATTCTGAGCAAATCTTCCACCTTTATACGATTTTTAACAGCTATTGTCCAAGGATTATCCCCGCTTTTAACGATATAAACTTTACTTTCATAGCGAGCGTTAGAGGGAAGAGATGGAGCGTTGTTTGTAATGACCCCCTTAGAAGCAGGTATTTTTAAAATTTGCCCTATACTCAACTTTGAGGACGACAACTTGTTGACTTTCATGATTTGAGAAACTGTCGTTTGATGTGCTTTAGCAATTTTTTCTAAAAAATCACCTTTTTTTACAACCACCTCTAAGAAAGTCTCACGGGGCTTATCGTTTTGATGAGTTTGAATAGGGGTTTCTAATTCTTTTTTTTCCGAGGACTGATCGTTTACTAAAACATGATGATCTTTATCTGCAGATTGCAATTCTTGCACAAAAGCGGCCACGGATTGAACAGAGTCATTGGAGGGCAGCGATTCGATCTGTGTTTTTGAATCGATGTTAAATGAAGAACTTTCATTAGTTTTTTCAAAAGAATTTGCATCAGCTACAGTTTCTTTTTGTAAAGCATAAGACTTGTCAATATCCAATATGATGTCTTGCCTTTCTTCTTCTTTATTTATTCCTGTTGTAAATAAAATAAGAATCAAAAACAAATTAACAGTAACAGCAATAATTATTGTACGTTTTTTTGTCATAATTTATCTATTTCCTCTTTTAGCTGATTAACCTTTTCTTTAAACCTCTCTCCTCGTTCAGCATAGTCTTTGAACATGTCAAAACTGGCACACCCGGGAGATAAGAGAACAATTTCACCTTTTCTGGCTTCTTTGAATGCTATGTTTACAGCCTCTTCCATAGAATTCGCATCGATCATATCAAAAAAGCCTGTTAGATCCTTGTAAATAAATTCCTTGGCGGATCCTAATAAAACGATTTTTTTGACTTTTTTGAATTCTTCTCGAATCCAATAAGTATAGGAAGCTCCTTTGTGAACACCTCCTGCAATTAAGATAACGGGGCAATCAAAAGATTGGACAGCTTTACAAACCGCATCCAAATTCGTTCCCTTGCTATCATCGTAGAATCTGATTCCGTTAATTTCTCTTACAAACTCGATTCTGTGTTTTGGCTTATTAAAACTTTTCCAACTCTCTAAAAATTGAGCTTCAGTTATACCAATCCATTCAGTCAGTCTCCAAGCAGCTAAAAGGTTCATTTTTTCATATTCTGGTAGGGATAAAGAAGAAATAAAAGGCTCCTCATCGAGACTGTAAGGCACAACACGTTCATCTTTTAACAAATGTGAATAATTGATTAAAAGATCTTGGGGTACGTAAAGAAGAGAATGCTCTTTAAGAGAATGGGTGATCATACATTTAGCTTGGGCATAAGCCTCCATATGGCCGTATCGATCAAGATGATCTGGGGAAATATTCAAAATAACGGCAGCATCTAAAACAGGCTGATTCAGACTTTCAATTTGGTAAGAGCTCAGCTCCATGACCAAAATTTCATTCTCATCTTTTTCTAAAACATATCCAGATAAAGGAACTCCCACATTACCCAAGGCTTTGGCTTGATGACCATTCGTAGATAGTAAATGCTCTATAAAAAGGGTGACAGTCGTTTTACCATTAGTTCCCGTTATGCCTAAAGTTTTTTGGGAAAGATATCTAAAAGCCAAGGAGAGCTCCCCTACTATAGGGATCTGAAGCTGAAGAGCCATTAAGCATACAGGGTGCTTTAAAGATATACCGGGAGAGATAATAATCTCTTTTATATCTGAAAAATTAATATCATCTAGATGAGAAATCAGTTGAATACCTTGATTCAAAAGATGAACCAAATTGTGTACCTTGCTCTTGAGATCATCATCAAAACCTAAAACGATCTCTTTTCTTTTTAAAAGGAGGGCGCTGGCTGCTTGACCGCTCAAGCCTAATCCAAGAACTAATGTTTTTTTCATGAATAACACCAAATAGAAATAAGGCCTAAAATAGCTAAAAGAATACCTACAATCCAAAAACGTATGACGATTTTTGTCTCCGCCCATCCTTTATATTCAAAATGATGATGTAAAGGGGCACAAAGAAAGATCCGCTTTTTATTACGCCATTTGTAGCTTGCCACTTGTAACATAACAGAAATAGTTTCAATAACGAACAAACCAGCGACAATGAAAAATAAAAACTCCTTTTTAATGAGTACGGAACTCAAGCCTAAGACTCCCCCTATAGAAAGAGAACCTGTATCTCCCATAAAAATTTGAGCAGGAGAAGCATTATACCATAAAAATCCTAAACAGCTTCCTATTAAAGCCGATAAATAGACAACAACTTCAGAACTGCCAGGAATGTAAGAAACAAAAAACACCTCAGCCCTAAAAGGATCCGCAGCCACAAACGCCGCCACGACCAGTACGGCTGATACCAACAAAGTCAATCCAGTCGCCAATCCGTCTAGTCCGTCAGTCAAATTGACCGCATTAGATGAGCCCGTGATAATAAAAACCGTGATCAAAATAGCTAAGATAGAAGCTAAACCAGATAAAATAAAAATAGGATTCTTAAAAAAGGGGAAATGATAAGTTATCATCATATTGTAGAAAGAAGAATCATACAAACAAAGCGCTATAAAAAAAGATACAATCAACTGAAAAGCAAGTTTTTTACGCCCTTTTAATCCCGAAGAATTTTTATATTTCATTTTTAAATAATCATCTAAAGCTCCGATGATCCCAAACGCAAAAGTAACTGTTAGTAAAAGCCATGTGAAGTAGTGATCAAAATCCATCCAAAATACAGAAGAAACAAAAACGGACAATAAAATTAAAAGCCCCCCCATACTTGGGATCTCTTTTTTTTTCTCGTGTAATTGACTGAGCAAGGGACAATCAGCCGTTCTAATGCTTTGCCCCGTTTTTAGTTGGTATAATTTTTTAATCAAATAAGGGGAAGCAAGAAAAAAGCAAATAAAAGCAGATAAAAAAGCACCAAAACCCCTGAACAGAAGGTTGTTTTCAACAAAACCACCTATTTGAGCCAAATAAGAGGAAAAAAAATAAATCATAAGAACATCCGAAATGAATCAAAATTTTACAAAACCTTTAGATAATTCCAAAACAAAAAACCTTTTTTATCATCAAAAATAGAGAGGATAAAAGCTATAAAGGGTCAAAAATTCTCCAAAGTTGGTTGGCATTAGAGCCTTTTATCAATACGAGATCCCCTTTTCTCATCACTTGCCGCAATTTTTGCTTTAAAGCTTGTATGTTTTCAAACCACTGCCCTTCTTTATTTTTCTGATGAAAGATAGAAGGCAAATCTCTAATAGATTCACCTAAACAAAATAAACTATCTACACAAGATAAAGCATGCTCAGCAATCTTTACATGAGCGAGATCAGTGTATAGACCAAGACCTTTCATTTCTCCGAAAACGAAAATGATTTTGCTATTTTTGTGGATGGAAGGAAGATTTTCTAAAGCCGCTATACACGATTCTGGGCTCGCGTTATAACAGTCACTAACGTATTGAATGCCATCAATTGTAATGGACTCAAATCGATTTTTTAATAGAGGTAAAGATTGCATTTGATGAGCTATTTCTGCCCAATCAACGTTAAAAAATCTGGCTACAGCTATAGCGTATAAAGCATTTTCGATAAAATGATTGGGAAGTTTTAAATCTTTTATTTTGCATTCAAGAATCCCTTTATAAAAAAAAGAAACACTATCCCCTTCTTTGCAAAAAGAATAATCTCCTTCTTGACCAATAAAACAAAAAGGCAAATTCTTAAGAAGGCCATAAGCCTGGTATTTTTTAAAATCTGTAGGAGCTAAACAAAATTCCAACTTATTAGAGGCTAAAATTTCAGCTTTAGCTTTGGCTATATCGTCTAACCCTTTAGGGAAATTTTCTGCGTGAGCCAAGCCGATCTTCGTGATCACAGCTATATCTGGAGGACAGATATCAACCAATCGAGATATGTGACCAAAATCGCTCATCCCCATTTCAACAACTTTAATATCCTCTCCGCCGATTTCATTTAATAAACTTAAAGGCATTCCAATCTGTGAATTCGCATTTCCAGAAGTTTTGCCTACGTTAAAACGAGCAGAGAGCAGATGAGCGATAAATTCTTTGGTCGTTGTTTTACCAACAGATCCTGTCACACTGATTGTTTTAGATGGATTAAAAGAAACAGATTCTTTGGCTAATTTCTGCAAACAAGTTAAAGGATCCTCTGAACGAATCAAAAAAAGCCCATAGTCCGGGCCTCTGTAAGTATCGCTGACTAAAGCCACATGACAGCCTTTTGAAGGCAAATCTTTCAAAAAGGCATGGCCATCGTGAAATTGTCCTCTTAAAGCAACAAATATATCACCCGGTTCTAAGCGTCTACTATCCACGCAGAACTTATTAGGCAGAAAATGGCTCCCCAACCCTTTTTCTCGTAAAAATCGAATCACCACTTCATTGTTTTTTTTATTCATATAAAGTTGATATTTTTTACTCTTCCATTATTTGATCAAAATCTTCAAAACCAGCAGAAGACCGAGCCAAAATGAATAGGCACACAAAGATCTGCATAAAAGAATTTTCCTTAAAATGATACTCTAATCAATCTTTTTTTTGGTCTGAAAAGAAGGAGCTCTTTTTATTTTTTGAAAAAAAGAATTTTTCTTGCCGCTTATTTTTTATTGCGTCATAATTGTTTACGGTGGCATCGCCAAGCGGTAAGGCAGAAGCCTGCAAAGCTTCCATTCCCCAGTTCGAATCTGGGTGCCACCTATCAAAATTCTTCCTTTATTCACATGTTATATCTCGTCTCTACTCCTATAGGTCATTTGGGTGATATCTCCTACAGAGCTGTAGAAACACTAAAAAATTCTGATTACATTTTATGTGAAAATCCTCTTCATAGTTCTCGTCTTCTAAAATTTTACCAAATCTCCTCCCCCTTGTACCCATACCACAAGTTTAATGAAACTAAGCATCTAGACAAAATCCTTAAAGATTTACAAGAAGACAAAAAAATTAGTTTGATTAGCGATGCAGGGACTCCAGGTTTATGTGATCCCGGAGAAATCCTTATCAAAAGATGTATAGAGGAACAAATCCCCTTTTCATTAGTTCCGGGTCCATGTGCGTTGTTACAAGGTCTCATCTTATCAGGATTTTCCCATTTACCTTTTCAATTTTTAGGATTTTTACCAAAAAAAGATAAAGAACTTCGTGAGATTATAGAAAAAAATTCAAATTATAAAGGACTGTCCATTTATTATGAGACCCCTCACCGCCTCTTAAAAACCTTAACAACCCTTTGTGAAATCAGCCCATCAATTCGTTTGGCGGTCGCTAGAGAACTGACAAAAATTCATGAAGAATGTATTCGAGGTTCAGCAGAAGAATGTCTAGATCATTTTAAAAATCATCCACCCAAGGGAGAGATCGTTCTTATCATCGAACAACAAAATGATTGCTATTGGCAAAATCTTTCTTTAGATGAACATTTCGATCTTCATCTTCGAAAATCGTCTTTAACAAATACTGAGATTTTTAAAGAAATGGCCAAAGAACGAAAAATTTCCAAGAGAGTCATTTACAACTATTTTTTAACAAAAAAACCAAATACTTAAAACTTCAAGCTTAGCACTCAAAACAACCATTTGCTAAAATCCTTGAAAAGTTTTCTCTATTTATCTAAAATCAAGTCACTATAACAAATTTATTCTTATACAGGAGAATATACTCATGTCAAATCAAGCAAAAGAAATCATTTTTGCAGAAGATGCTATCACTAAATTAAAAGAAGGTATTGATCAATTAGCAGATGCTGTTTGCATGACTTTAGGGCCAAAAGGCAGGAACGTCGGATTAGAATCAAGCTGGGGTCCTCCAAAAATCACAAACGATGGTAACAGCATCGTTAAAGAGATTGAGTTGAAAGACCAATACCAAAATATGGGTGTAGCGATGGGACAAGAAGTCGCAAACAAAATGAAAGAAGCTTGTGGAGATGGCACAACAACTAGCATTTTGCTTCTTCGTTCTTTAGTGGCTAACGGCATTAAAAATGTTGTTTCAGGAGAAAGCCCCATTAATTTAAAAAGGGGCATGGAAAAATGCTTAGATTTAGTTCTGAAAGAGATCGATTCTTTTTGCATTCCTGTTAAACAAAATCAAGAAATAGAAAATATTGCTGTAGCTTCAGCTTCAGGTCAACAAGAAGTTGGTCAAATCATAGCAGAAGCGATCACAAAAGTGGGTAAAGCAGGTGTTATAACCATAGAAGAGGGAAAAACCACCGAAACTCAAATTGAACTAGTTGAAGGCATGCAATTTGATAGAGGTTACATCAGTCCTTACTTTTGTACTAATCACGAAAATATGTCTGTTGAGATGAACCATCCCCAGATCCTTATCACAGACAAAAAGATCACTTCTATTCAAGAAATAATCAATCTTCTTCAGGGGATTGCCACAAAGGGTTCAGAATTACTTATTATTGCAGATGATATCGAAGGGGATGCCTTGTCTGCACTTGTCATCAACCGGTTAAGAAACATCATTAAAGTTTGTGCTGTCAAAGCTCCTGGATTCGGGGACAGAAGAAAAGCTGTTTTAGAGGATCTATCCATTTTAACAGGATCATCTTTTGTATCAGAAGAAAGAGGAGTGTATTTAAAAGACACAACTTTGGACGATTTAGGTTCAGCTGAAAAGGTATTGATCACGAAAGATAAAACGATCATCGTCAATGGAAAAGGATCTCAAAAAGAAATTCAGAACCGCATCCATCAAATACAAAATGAATCATCAAACTGCACAAATTCTTATGATAAAGAAAAATTAGAAGAGAGAAAAGCCAAATTAAGTGGAGGGATCGCCGTTATTCGCGTAGGAGCCTCTAGTGAACCAGAAATGAAACAAAAGAAACAATTATTTGAGGATTCTTTGAATTCGACAAAAGCCGCTTTAGAGTCAGGTATTGTGATCGGAGGAGGAACAGCTCTTCTAAAAGCCAGCCAAAAGGTCGTTTCTAAACTCAAACTAGAGAAAGAAGAGCTTATTGGAGCTCAGATTCTATTGAAAGCATGTGAAGCCCCTTTGAGACAAATCGTTATCAACGCCGGACTAGATCCATCTTTAATGGTAGAAGAAGTTTTAAAAAGCTCTTTGAATCACGGGTTTAATGCCGATACAGAGATGGTAGAAGATCTCATCGAAAAAGGCATTGTAGATCCTGCTAAAGTTGTCAAATCAGCTATTACGTATGCCTGTTCAACAGCAGGAGTGGTCTTACTTTCAGAAGCTTTAATTGGAGACGCCCCCACAGAAACAAAAGAAAAGCAATAGATTGAAGTAAAGCAAAGGTGGATTTTAGCCACCTTTGCTTCTTTCGATATAGATTTTTTTCTAATGCAATAGAATAACTATTCGTTTAAACTGTCTTCAATTTGTGTTAGGAGTTCAATGCTTCATTCTCCATTCAGAATTGCTCATCTATCAGATTTACACTTTTATGAGTTTTCTTGGAATCCTTTACAGTATTTTTCTAAGAGAATCATAGGGGCCACCAACGCTTTGCTGTTTAGACAATTTGACTTTGCTCCGCATAAAATAGAGACTCTTTTTGAGTTGCTAGGTCAAGAAAAGATCGACCATCTGATTTTATCAGGCGATTTGTCTACTTCTTCTTTGAGAAAAGAATTTCGAATCGCTAAGCAGTTTTTGAATCGCTGGTGTACTTCTTTCGATCACACTTACATCATCCCAGGGAATCACGACCACTACACACGTAAAGCTCACAATAAAAAAATATTTTATGATTACTTTCCTGACAGCTACAGTGACATATCTCCTTATAATTTAAAAAATGATGGTCTTAACACCGTTAAGCTGAATGAAAAATGGTGGCTGATTCTGTTAGATACAACTTGTTATACACCTTATTTTTCTTCTCATGGTTTTTTCACCCCTGAATTAGAAGATAAATTGAATATCACTCTGAGCCAAATCCCAAAAAGTGATCGCGTGATTCTTGTGAACCATTTCTCTTGTTTTAATAACGAAATCAGGCTCGTATTAAAAAGATCTGAGGCTTTGAGATCTTTGTTACAAAAGCATTCTATCATTAAACTCTACTTAAACGGTCACAGTCACAGGCAAGTTATCGCAGATTTAAGAGCCAATAATATGCCTATCATTTTAGATTCTGGAAGCAGCTCTCATAAAAAAGAAGGAAGCGCTTTCATAATCGAAATTAAAAGCGAAAGCATGAGTATCGTCCCTTTAAAAATAAAGAACGATTATTCATGGCAGAAAAATCCCCCCATTAATTTTATTTTAGACTAATATGGAAAATGATCCTTGGTATAAAAATGGACTAAAATTTAAATGCACAGGTTGCGGCAAGTGTTGCACAGGATCTCCTGGTTATGTGTGGATCTCTTTAGAAGAAGGAGAAAAAATCGCTTCTTTTCTGCAAATTTCTTATATTGATTTCCGCAAACGATACACTCGCCAAATAGGAGATAGAGTCGCTTTGATTGAATTCAGAAAAAATCACGACTGTGTTTTCTTACAAGATGGTAAATTTTGTCGGATATATTCAGTCAGACCTCGTCAATGCCAGACATACCCTTGGTGGCCAGAAATATTATCTCATGAGAAAAACTGGGAAGAAGAAAAAGATAGATGTGAAGGGATCGATCATCCAGATGGGGTTCACACTTCTTTCAAAGAAATATCAGGACTCCTGAATTTACCTCAGACTGATAAAAAAAAATCGGATTAAACTAGCGTCTAATTTAATAAATTAGAGTTATGCCCACTGAGAATGAAACAAAGGCTAAGATTAGGTAGTGGGATTTCATAGGAGCTCATCTGAGTTTATATGCTTTCGCGATGTACCCTATTTGCTTTTTGTTATGCCATTTCATCTGGAAGAGGAGCGCACACTTCTTTTATGAATCGTTCGGCAGCAGCGCCAAATTTTTTGTATTTTTTTTTGATTCATTATTTCATAAATGTTTAACCAGAAAAGACTTCATTACCTTAAGTTCTTCAATGCCCTTCTCTTTATTAGGTTGGTTCCCTTCTACGGCGCGGCGCGTTTCTAATGGTGTCCAAAAATCATACCATTGATTAATAAGATTGCTGTCTTTGATTTCAGATGCATCTAATGCGCCCTCAAGTTTGCCAACAATCCTATAGAAACCTTGATTTTCATCATTGAGATTGCTATCTATCAACCCAATCATATTTTCCCATAGTTTGTCCTGATGAGCATTCATTTCCATTTTATTTCCCTCCTGTAGTGATTACAGTTATAACTTTAGTTGAATCCAAATTTGTAACAACTCGAACATTTTCAAAAACATGAACTATTTCTTGAGGAGTGTTTCCTAGAGTTTTAGTTCCAAAATTAATAGTATTTTCCACAACAGAAGGAGGAACTCCTCGACTAATGATCTCTCTACCACTTTGAATTAGCCCTCGAGGAGCCATGCGTTCAAGAGCATGAGTGGTGTACTCTATTCCGGTTTCTTGTAAAATAATCACCATCTTACGTTGTTCATTTTAATCCCGTCAAACGTCAAAATTTTCCCTCATCCAAACTTGTTATTTTATCAAATTTTATCCTCTGCTGCTTCAATTTGAAAAATATTTTAATCAAATTTGTCGGTTTGGAAAAAAGGTCTAATCCAAAATAGGGTTAAATAAACTCATTTTGGGCGAAGATGACGGACATTCACAAGGGTTTTGATGAATTCCTTTTTTATGATGCTCAATTCTACAAAAGTTAGAGGACTTTCTTCTAGTTGACCTGAGGAAATTTTCTCTTCTATAATACTTGAAACCAGATAAGCTATAGATTCTTCCGTAGCATTATCTAAAGATCGAGAAGCGGCTTCTATCTTGTCGGCCATCATAATGATAGCTGATTCCTTCGTTCTAGGCTTTGGCCCCATATATCTAAAATCATTTAAACTCACTTGTTCTGTATCCCCTTGGTGTAGTTCCAATTCTTTTTGGTAAAAATGTTTAACGACAGAGGTGCCATGATGTTCTTTGATAACATCAATAAAGTGAGATGGCAATTTATAACGCTTGGCCAAAAGTTCACCCTCATGGATATGACTTAAAATGACAGCGGCAGACTCCTTAGGAGTTAGCAACTGATGTATATTAAGTCCCCCCATATAATTTTCGTTAAAATAGTGAGGATTAGATAATTTACCGACATCATGATATAAAGATGAAATACGACAAAAAAGAGCGTTAGCTTGGATTGCATAAGCAGCTCTCTCTGAAAGGTTGCCAACAACTAAACTATGTTGATAAGTACCAGGGGCTTCTAAACTAAATTTTCTTAATAAAGGATGATTGGGATCAGCCAATTCCATTAAGGAAATAGCTGTGGTTAACTTAAAAGTGTGCTCTAAAATGGGAAATAAAAGAATGACCAGAACCGTGGAGAAAATGATAAAAAATAGAGAAAAAAACAGATCGGCTAAGAACAAATCCCGATTAAAAAAATAATCGGAAAAATGGAACATAAATAAGATGGAAACAGAAACCAACCATATCTTTAAAAAAACAGTCAAAATCTGTTTCTGTTTATACATGTTTTGAGTACACAAAATAGCTGTCAAAGAACACAGCATGTTCATGATGAAAAATTTAGAGAAATCTACGTCCAAAGTAAAAGCCGTTAGTAAAGAAATGATGGTAGAAACAAAAAAAGCGATTTCAGAACCTAAAAAAAGACTGATCAAAACAGATGCGAACGGTATAAGTAGAGGATATTGAGAATGAATACTTAAATAATCAACATAATGATGAGCCAAAAGATTAAATCCGCTAGAAAAGATAAAACTAAAAGCCACGATTAAAGCGAGAAGAGATAACTTTCTCAAAGAGAGCCAAGTGCTTTTGTAATAATTTTGAAAATAAAAAGCAGACAAAGACAAGACGAGGGCTGATATGATAAAATGGGAAGAAAGATTCAGGATTTGCATTTGCTCATCACAAAAAGTGTGAGATCCAAAATGCACAAAAGTAAACAATAATAAAAAGTAAAAAACAGCCAAAAATGCCAGTCTTTTCTTATTTTTAGGTTTGACTATAGATTTATAATTGGATAGTTCCATAATTTTCATCAAATATAGTCTTTATTATACCAGATTTAACGTATATGACAACCAGCTTTTTTAAAAAATCATTTAATTTTTTTCAATGCATTAGAATTTGCGTATTTAAGCTGTCTCGTTCTGTTTTTTCTGATTGGCACCATTTTGGTTAAATCTTCTATCAGCGGTTCAATCTTATCTATCAAAAATAAAGACACAGTTCATCTTATTCTTTGTCCAGTCAGAAAAAAGACTGGCATTTGAGGCTTTCTTCTTTACGTCTGATAAAATGACTATTAGACTATTAAAGGTGAGATATGCTAGAAATTTAATTATTTTTCTGAATAAAAATAAATACAATGTCGAACAAGAACACATAAAAACCATAAAAATATGATCGAGTCAGGCTATCAAATTATTGCAAGGAGATTTCGTCCTCAAACCTTCAAAGATGTGTTGGGACAAGATCCGATTGTTAAGACCTTAAAAAATGCTTTACGCCATCATCGCATAGCTCAAGCTTACCTTTTTTGTGGGGGTATGGGTACAGGCAAGACAACATTAGCTCGGTTGTTAGCTAAAGCTCTTAATTGTGATCGGTTGACCAACGAATATGAACCTTGTAATGAATGCTCATCATGCATAGATATCACAACCAACAAAAGCTTAAATGTCATAGAAATTGATGGGGCCTCTAATCGAGGAATAGACGATATACGGCAAATCAATGAAACCGTTCAATACGCAACATTGGACGGTAAATACAAAATATATATCATTGATGAAGTACATATGCTGACCAAAGAGGCCTTCAACGCTCTTCTAAAAACATTGGAAGAACCACCTAAAAACGTCAAATTCTTTTTTGCAACAACAGAACCTCATAAAGTTTTAGGCACCATAACGAGTCGATGCCAACGGTTTGATCTTCAAAGGCTCTCTTCCTTGATCATTAAACAAAAGCTACAAGAAATCAGTCAATCTATGAACGCCAAAATAGAGGAAGAAGCCCTTTTCCTCATCGCCCAGAAAGCTGAAGGCTCTCTTAGAAATGGGGAATCTTTACTTGATCAAATGATTTGCTTATCTGACGGACAAATCAGTGCAGAGATGGTCAAACATCACATTGGCATGATTGATAGTGATTTTTTCTTTCAAATAGATATCGCTATATTTAACAAAGATTTATCTAAGGCTTTTACGATTGCTGAAACTTTTTATGAAAAAGGATGGAATTTTTCTCATTTAATTGATGACTTGTTGAAGCATTTCCGGCAATTACTGAGTCTTAAATATCCCCTCACTCTCAAAGGACGAGATTTTATTAACGAGGAAGAAAAGAACACTTATACCGAGCATGCAAAATGTTACTCTGAAGACCAACTGCTTTCCATCATTGATCATCTTCTTTCTTGGATAAAAAAAACCTCGCATATCAACACTCTTTATTTAGAAATGATCTTGTTACATCTCATAAGAAGCAGCCAGATTCTAAGCATAGGAATGATAGCTACACAATTACAAGAAATGGAGAAGAAATTCTCTCTCCCCTCTTCAGCAGACACCATCCCCTTAGCGGAAGAAAGTGACAAAAAACCTTTTATCCCGAAAAGAAAATCAGAAGAATCACCTCTTCCCATAAATGATCCTCCTCATATATCATCACCAACAACTCCATTGCCCAAACATCGATATGACACACTTATCAGGTTCGCGGCCTTGGAACTAGAAGGAACAATTAAGGAGGTATAACATATGGGAAGCGGTTTTTCTAAAATGAAGAAACAGGCCAAAGCCTTGCAAAGCCAAATGCAAGAATGGAAAGAGAATGCAAAAACCAGTTCATTCGAAGGGACTAGTGGAAACGGACGAGTGAAAGTCGTTCTATCGGGGGATAAACAGCTCAAAAGCTTATCCATTAATCCGGAATGTGTTGATCCTCAAGATGTAGAAGGCCTACAGGATTTAATCATTGAAGCTTTTCATCAAGCATCTAAACAAATTAAAGAGCAACCTGAGTATCCTTCATCTCTCCCTTTTGCCCTTTAGTTCGCTTTAAAGATCCACTTGTTTTTAAAAAGGCTTCTAATTCCTTAGAAGATTTGATTGTCAAAGCTTTTTGAGCAGCTTTGTGGGCTTTGGATACATCAAGATCTAAAATGGTTTTTCTTATGAGAGGGATGCTAGCCGCTGGACAAGAAAATTCTCTAATACCAAGCCCTATCAATAAGGGAATCATTTTCTTGTCTGTGGCTAGATGACCACAAAAGCACATCTCTTTACGATATAAGGCACAGCTCTTAACAATCTTGTCCATCATATGAAAAATAGCTGGTGAAATAAGATTAGACAAATCAGGCCTAAAACGATTAGTCGCAAGAGTGTAGTGAGTTAAATCGTTTGAGCCTATAGAAATAAAATCACATTCCTGAACAAAAAAATCTATTAAAACAAATGCGGCAGGTATCTCTATCATAACCCCTAATCTGAATTGGAGGTTAGAAGAATCTAAACGATTTTGCTCATTCTCAAGAATCTCTTTTATGATTTTTTTTACTTCCCTCAATTCTTCTAAATCAGAAACAAAAGGGATCAAAATATCTATTGGATACAATTCACTCACTTTCAGAAGAGCGCGCAGTTGTTTTTGTAAAATGTGAGGACGGTTCAATAGGAATCTAATCCCTCGAAAAGATTCTGAACACAATCCTTCTTTTTCTAATATCTCTTGGTACTTATCTCCTCCAAAATCAAACAATCTAAATACAGTTCTTTTGTGATTTAATTGTTGTAAAATAGAAGCGTAGACCTTTTCTTGAAGCTCTTGGTTGAGATACAAATCTGATAAGTTCGATACCAAATATTCAGTTCTGAATAAGCCAATACCCACAGACCCTGATTCTTTAAGTAAAGAGACCTCTTCAAGTTCGCCTACATTAGCGTATATTTTGACCACAAGATCTGAAGAAGAGTCATGACACAATTCTTTTTGGATGGCCAAAAATTCATTTTTTTTCACCTTCTGGACATTTTGATATTGCTTCAAAGTTTTACCAGAGGGATTGACAATCACAACACCTTTATATCCATCTAAAATCAAAAAATGCTTTTGATAGTTCTTCAGTAACAAGCTGGCATCCTTTAAAACAACAAAAGGCACACCTTTTGCTCTTGCCATTAAAGCCGTGTGTGATGTTGAACTATTATTTTCACTTATAAAACCCGTACAATAAACGGGATCTACAACAGCCATTTCAGAAGGGGTGACTTCCTTAGAAAAAACGATCGAAGAAGGGGGAACGTAAAAAGAGCCTCTTAAAGAACTTCCATTTAAATGTTTTAAAATACGAGCAGAAAGATCTTTAACATCATTCATTTTTTCTTGAAAAAATTTATCTTTGGAACGAGATAGTTTTTTTTCATACTCTTGGATCACGACCTGGAATACCGCCTCAGTATTCTGTAGACTCTCTCTAATTTTATCCTCTATTTCTGTTGTCATAACAGGATCTTGTAGCATCTGGATGTGGGCATCAATGATATTTAAAGCCTCTTTAGATCCATTTTCTTCCAGATGAGCATAAATCAGTCGTAAATCCTCTCGACTCGACGAAAGAGCACCTCGATAACGAGCGATTTCATGGTCGACTTCCCCTAAAGAAATCGGAAAATGAGGGCAAACATCTTCTTGAAGTTCTTCCCAATGCCATAAAGTCCCTATGGCAATCCCTTCACTAATACTCAATCCGTAAAAAACAACTTCCTTTTCTTTTTTAACCATCAGATACATTCACCAAATCTATTTTCAAAAACCTCTTTAAGTTGAAGCATTGTCACTTCAGCGTCTTCTCCAGAAACTGTCACGGTGATAACAGCATTTTTTGGGGCAGCTAACATCAATAAACTCATAATACTCTTCGCATTAACTGTATCCCCTTTATAATGAAACATAACCTGTGATAATGAAGCTTGCAGAAGCTTAGCTATCACAGTAGCTGGCCTTGTGTGTAATCCCAAGCTATTCTTAATTTTTAATTTTGCACTAAGTTTCACTATTTCTATCCCAAGATTTTTTACGATTATTTTGTTTTTCAGAAATTGTTTCTAGCAGTTTAGAATTAAACTCTTTCGCCGAATTGTAACCCATTTCCTTAAGACGATAATTCAAAACAATCGTTTCAATTAACAAAATGACGTCCCTTCCCGGCTTAACAGGTAAAACGTTGTAAGGGACTTTTATACCTAAAATATCACAAAATTTTTCTTCTAACCCTATTCGATCATAAAAATGGCGATCATCCCACTGCTCTAATTTAACGACAATATCTAATGTTTTGACATCTCTTACGCAAACAGCCCCGTAAATATGAGCCACATTGATGATTCCTATCCCCCTGATTTCCATCAGATGGCGGGTGAGTTCAGGACCAGACCCTTCCAAATAAGCACCCTCTTTAACTTTAACTTTGACAACATCATCTGAAATTAAACGATGTCCCCTTTCGATCAACCCTAAAGCCGCTTCACTTTTACCTACAGACGAATCTCCTTGAATCAGAACACCTACGCCAAAAGCTTCCACTAAAGTACCATGACAAGTCATAGAAGGGGCAAACTCTTCGTTTAGGCAATAAGTGATCTTAGTAATCAGATTCATCGTATTGAGTGCCGAACGAAAAAGAGGAATACCTTCTTGATCACACAATTCTATTAATTCTTTTGGTGGATTGTGTTTTCTTGCAACAAAAACGGCTGGAGACTCTTCTGAAAAGATCGCTTTTAAACGAGAGATTCGTTTTGTGCTATCTAAATCTTTAATGTAATGAATTTCAGTGCGGCCAAAAACCATGATCCGCCGGAAAGCGTGATCTCTTAAATATCCAGATAAACTCAAACCTGGTCTTTGCACTTCGGGATGCCTAATACACCTTTGAAGTCCTTTTTTACCAGCGATCAGCTCTAATCCAAAATCTTCTTTGTGCTGATTATAAAAATCATCAACGATCTGCATGATAAAACCTGTTCAAAAGAAAACAATTAAAAAAAGCGACCTCTCATGATATTTAATCCCGGCCAGTATATACATAAAACATTTTTTATCGATAAGAATCAATATTAAAACAGAACAGAGTATCATTTGTATTTTTTTTATCAAAAGAAATATGCTGTATTTTTTATCAAAATCCACTACTTTTATAGGGAGAAAGCTTGCAAGTATCACGTTGAAATTCAAAAAAAATTGAATGATAATCTTTAAAAAAATATACAAAATCTATAGATAGCAATTAGAAACCAAAATGAAAAGGAAATATATGTCTACACCAAGAGTGATTGTGATAGGTGGAGGGTTCGGCGGGCTTAACCTTATAAAGTCCTTAAAAAATAAAAATGTGAGAATCACCTTAATTGATAAGACCAATCATCACTTATTCCAGCCTCTTCTTTATCAAGTAGCCACTTCCTCTCTTTTCCCCACACAGATTGCAAGCCCTCTTAGAGATTTTATGCAATCGCAACAAAACCTTTCCGTTATCATGGGAGAAGTGATTAGAATCGATAAAATAAAAAAAATCGTTGTTTTACAAAACGGAAACGAATTCTCGTATGATTATTTGGTGGTGGCAACAGGAACCACTCATTCTTATTTTGGTCATAAAGAATGGGAAAATTGGGCTGTAGGCTTAAAAACTCTATCAGACGCTGTCAATATCAGAGACAAGATCCTCACTTCGTTCGAAACAGCTGAACTAGAAGGATCTTTGTCTGGAAATGCTCCATCATTAAATTTTGCCGTCATTGGAGGAGGACCTACGGGTGTCGAGATGGCTGGAGCTATTTCAGAGATCTGCCGTGAAAGTTTAAAAGGGCAGTTTAAATATATTAAGCCTGAAACTTCGGCCGTGTATTTAATAGAAGCAGCCTCTCGTATTTTACCAACATATCCCGAAAAATGCTCATCGCAAGCTAAAAAAGATCTCGAAAAATTAGGGGTAAAAGTTTTATTAAATACAAAAGTTTTAGATATTTCAAAAGAAGGAATCAATTTAGGAGATCTATTTTTATCAACACAAAATATCATTTGGGCCGCAGGCAATCAAGCTTCTTCGTTCCTCAAAACCTTAGATACACCTTTAGATAAATGTGGAAGAGTGATTGTAGAAAGTGATTTAAGTATTCCTGGTGAACAAAACGTATTTGTTATCGGAGATGCTTCTCACGTTAAAACCAAAGAAGGTGCTTTAGTCCCTGGGGTCGCCCCAGCAGCCATTCAAGAGGGAAAATACGTAGCTCAGATCATCTCTCAAAAACAAAAAGCACGCCAGCCTTTTGTTTATTTTGATAAAGGCTCGATGGCGACTATAGGAAAGGGAAAAGCTATAGCTTGTAAAGGTTCTTTGCAATTAGGAGGTTTTATAGCTTGGTTAGCTTGGTGCTTTATTCATATTCTTTATTTGGTGGGATTCAAAAATAGGCTAGCCGTTATGTGGGACTGGATGTATACATTCGCTACCGGTAAAAGAAAAGGACGCATCATTTACAATTGCGTAAGCAAAAATAGGGTGAGTGAAATAGATAATAAGTAAATATTTTATTGCACAAAAATAAAAAGAAATTCATAAATGATCCTTTGTCTTATCTTCTTAAGTAAGGATCATTTACAGATTATTGAAAACATTACATCTTTCTCATATTTTTGATAAATGGCCAGCTTTTTACGCCTCTATTTGCTTCACTTGCGGACTAGCCTACTCCAGCTTTCATTTTTTGTATTTACTATCCATACCATTGATTCTACTGATTGAAAGCTTTTGGAAAAAACGATACCTTTTATCCTTCTTTATTCTTATTTTAACATATGTGGGAGTCCATTTTTATCAGAAACATTCATTCAATTCAAAAACAGTTATAAACAGCCATGGGCTGGCTTTATTTCAAATTGAAAATATATCCTCTTATGTTTCCCCTTTTAAAACTAGGGGGTACATATATAAGGGCACGATTTTAAGATTTGAAACCAACACAGACACTTTTTTTTCCATTCCTTGTCGATTTGTATACCCGAATGACACAAATAAACCCGATCACACTTACCTCATTTCAGGGCATCTTACAAAAGATGAAAACTTTTATCTGTTTAAACCTGATAAACAAAAATGGACCCCTTCCTCAACATCAAAAGGGCTTTATTATTTTAGATATCTATTTCAAAAAAAAATCCAAGATTATATTCAAAGAAACATACAAAACGTCCGTTCTCAAAACTTGTTATACGCTCTAGCGACAGGTCAGTTAGAAGATAAGGAATTATCTTTTTTCTTCAATCAATTAGGACTCTCTCACATACTGGCTGTATCAGGTTTTCACTTTGGGCTGATCACCTTCTTTTTTTATTTTTTTATCAGTAAATGTCTAACCCCAAAAACAACCCTCTATTTTCTTTTATTTTTATCATCCATTTACTTTTTGATGATGCCGTCTTCCCCTTCTATTCAGAGAGCTTGGATAGCTATTTCTTTGAGCTTAGTGGCTCAAATTTACAACTTAAATTATTCCGCTTTAAATACATTGGGTGTAGGTTTATTGATCTGTTTAGTCACAGATGTTGATTATCTCAAACAGCCGGGTTGTCAACTAACATTCCTTGCAACGGCAGCTATTTTACTCCATTATTCTTACTTTAAACAACTGATGAATACTTTATTCCCGAAACGCTCCGCCTTAATAGAGCATCAATGGTCTTTTTGTGACAAGTGTGGTTATGTCATCGTCAGTTGGTTTAAAGAAATCTTATCTTTAAATCTCGCGGTTTATCTTTTACTGATTCCGACACAGCTGTTTATTTTTCATAAATTCCCACTTGTTAGCCTCATCTACAATTTGTTTATTCCTTTCATGATCTCTTTATCGATTTTCTTATTCTTAAGCTCACTAGCTTTTTGTTTCACCCCTTTTGTTAGCAGTTTGATTTTTAAAATCAATAATATTTGGACAAGTTTTACTCTTGATCTGGTAGAGAAGGCTCCTTTGTCTTTAAGCCTCGATATAAGTGCTCCTTCTTTTCCTTTTATTTATCTTTACTTCTATATCGCGATTTTTAGCTACATAGGCCTGAATTATATTCACCAACAGCAAGATTAGCATTTTTTACACTTCTAATCCCATTTCTTTAGCCACTTCTTGTACAATGTTTTTGTTTAATGTAATAAATGAAACACCTTCAATGTCTTTGTCGATATTTTTTGCCATTTCGCTCATTCTACCTTGAAAATCTTTAATGACTTCTTCCATAAAGGTAAAACGTTTTTTTATATGACTTTTCTTTTCAGATGACGCTTTTTTGAGTAAAGGTAAAAGATTTTGCTGCTCTTCTCTTAGTTTTAGTACAACTTCTCTACACTTTTTCATTTTTATAAAAATAGAGTCAATCACTTGATATTGAAGACCAAGTTTGTTGTGCAAAAAGATGGTGTCTATCTTGTCCAAAGCTTTTTCAAGGATTTTTAAAACTAATAAAGGGTCGGAAGGATCTACTTTTTTTGCGATTTGTATGATATATTTTTTAGTCTCAGTATCTAATGACTCGGCACGCTTTTCCATATATTGATCTAAGTATTTTTCATAAAATTCATCCGTAGTTGAATTATTTAACGGATGTATAAATGGAACTGAATTAATGTCTAGATTCTCTGAAGATAAGCCAATAACTTTTAATTTAGACAACTCTAATTTTCTCAAAAAAGCATCTCTTTTTGTATAAGTCTTGGTAGAATCGCTGCTTTGTTCCCTAGAGCCCCATTCTTGATCCGATTGCAAAAAACGGTCTATGTTCCGGATGACAACACATTTATTCTTATGGCCTAAGTACTTATGTATATGTTCTAAAGCTTTTTCAGGATTTTTATCACATCCGTATATCTCTGAATTTTTGATGATATCGTCTGCATCAATCATGTAAAAATTTTGTTTAGAAAAATCTTTATCTAAAAGAGCGTTTTGTATCAGAGCTCGCTCAAAAGCTTGTTGCTGATCTAATTTTAGATAAATAAAAGGAAGTCGACTGTCCTTATTTTTTTTCATTTGTAAAAACAGTGGGTCTAGAATATGTTCATAGCCTATTTCTGTTTTTTCTAACCCATTTTGTTTCATTTCTTCTGTTAAATTTTTAAATCCCGGTAAAGTGATTTTATCACCGTAGCATCTGAACCAACAACTTAGAATGAGGAGGCTAGAAACAGATACAACGATAACTGTTCTCGACAACTCAAAACCCTGCATCTCAGTGATAAATTTCAAGAATGTTAATAAACTAGCCCATAAAAGAAGCACTTCTTCCTTCTTTTTTTTACCATCAGCCAAAACAACATTGGATACCCCAATTAAATCACAAAAACTAGCTAGACCATTTTTGATTTCTGTTATTAAACTGTGACAAGACCGAGATAATGGAGATCTTATGTTATTAATTTTTTGAGCATTAAGAGACAGAGATTCCATGCACTCATCAACTAATACCTCCATACCTCTTTCATGAATAGCTTTTAAGATCACTTCATCTGTCTTATTATAAATATCATAGAATAAAGATCCCGGTTGAAAACCATCTATTGAATCATCTAAAGCAAATGCCTCGACAAGAGTTCTTATTTTTGACAACAAAGTTTGATCGCTTAAACGGTTAGTATCTTCACCGAGAAACTCATTCAGTATTGAAGTCGCTGTTCCCGATAAATCTTGAAAAGAACGAACAGGTTGAACATCTGCAATTCCATTAATACCACTAATTCTGTTAATAGACATACAAAAACCATTTAATATACTTTTTTAATTATTAACTACCATAAATAGAATAAATGTAAAAATAAAAAATCAGAATTTCTTACAATTCATCTAAGATATTTTTTTGTTTGACATAAACAGGACAATCAATTAAAAATACTGGATATAATGGCGGTCGTAGCTCAGTTGGTTAGAGCACTGGATTGTGGATCCAGATGTCGCGGGTTCGAGCCCCGTCGATCGCCCACTTCTGATTTTAGCGTTATATGAATATTTTCCAGGCTGTCCTTCTTGGGTTAATCCAAGGTCTAACAGAATTTTTTCCAGTCAGCTCCTCTACTCATTTAAAATTGACTCAATACTTGATGGGTGTAAAACCGACCCTTAACCTTTTGTTTTTTGATCTCAGCTGCCATTTGGGAACGCTTATAGCCTTGTTTATCCATTTCAGAAAAGACATCGCAGACCTTTTGCTCACAAAAGAAAAAGGCAAATATCTTTATCTAATCTCCTTAGTTCCTCTTCCCTTTTTTTATTTTATCCTACGTGAAGTGAGACTATCTTTTTACTCTCTTCATTTTTCTGGATTTTTTCTTATCATCACCGCAGCTTTCTTGTTTTTGTCAGATAAGATTCAGTTCCCTTCAGAAAAAAATAAAAAGATGAATGAAAAAAAACGATTTTTCATCATCGGATGTTTTCAGTCTCTTGCTCTATTACCTGGTATATCAAGAAGTGGAGCGACCATTTCAGCCGCTCTTATGCTTAAATACAAGAAGCAAGAAGCCATCAAAATTTCTTTTATTTTATGTATACCAATCACCTTGTTAGGGATCTTGAGTCAAATTGGAGATACCCATTCTTTTTTAGATCCAACCATTAACTGGTTAAATTGCTTGGTTGGATTGACAGTGGCCGCTCTTTCAGGTTTATGTATTATTCGTTTCGCCATGAAACAACTCGCCCTTCAAGGGCTTCGCTATTGCACTTACTATTGCCTTCTAATAGGCATCTTGATTACCATTTACTTTAATTTTGTGATTTAAATCTCCATGATCCTATATGACTCAAAAAAACCAATCCCCTCCATCCAAAGGCCAGCCTGAAAATAAGGGCCTTATCATCTTGTCCTTAACTCTATTCATCCTGCTTTGTCTGTTTTCTTTTGATATGCATGCAAAACATAAGAATATACTAGGCCTTATTGGTTATGGTACGGCGTTTTCTTTGAATTATCTATTTGGTTTAACAAGCTATCTTGTGGTTTTTTATTTAGGATGGATGGGATGGACTCTTCTTTGCCATCAAAAAATCGATCAAGGCTCAATCAAACATATTTATTTTGGCTGTTTTTTGATATCTTGGTGTGTCATTCTCAATGTACTGGCGGAATTAAACGTTTTTATCCCTTCTTTTATAAAAAAGACCTTGTTCACCGAATCTCTTATCATAGACTTCCCCTACCCTCACAAAAAAACAAGATATAATCTAGGAGGGGTTCCTGTCTATTGGGTCTACAAAGATTTAGCTTTTATCAACCTACAAAAAATGTTGGGAGATGTAGGGGCTTTTATCACCTTCTCTATAACTGGGACTGTATCTTTTGTTCTTTGGTGTGACATAAAAATTCATCCTCTGATCATGAAAATAAAAAGAAAAATATGGGATATCGATCTCTCTAAAGTTCATAGTCTATTCTCACAAACAAAACCTTCAAATCCTGTTGCGATAAAAAAAACACAAAACAACTTAAAAGACATTGAAAATAAGCTTAAATCATCTTTACCTTCTCCTTTTTATTCTCCTGAAAAAATTCCATCCTCTCCTATCTTTAAAGGCAATGAATCCTTTGTCAATGAAAAAGAAGATCATTATCTAAAAGAAATCCCTCAGGAAGAAATCTTAGAAGACAAAAAACTTTTTTCTCTCACAAAAAAACAAGAAGCGATTGTCAGTCAACAAGTTTACAATGGTGATTTCACCCATTACCACCTTCCTCCTCTAAGTCTCTTAAAAAACCCAAAAAAAGTAGACAACCCTTCTCTAAAAAAAGATCTAAGAAAGCAAGCGGAGATATTAGAAGAAACCTTAATGAGCTTTGGTATAGAAGCCAAAGTGGGGGAAATACACTGTGGACCCACAATCACATCTTTTGAAGTCCACCCAGCCGTTGGTGTTAAAGTTCAAAAAATTACGGCCTTAGAAAACGATATCGCTTTAAATTTACAGGCTAAGTCTATCCGCATTATCGCTCCTATTCCTGGTAAAGCAGCTGTTGGCATCGAAACACCTTCTTTATACCCTCAAGAAGTGAGTTTTAAAGAGATGCTATCTCATTACCAACAGCAAAGCCGTAAGATGATGATTCCTGTGATATTAGGTAAAACAGTCACAGGCGATCATGTGATTAGTGACATGGCCAAAATGCCTCATTGTATCATTGCAGGAGCTACCGGATCAGGAAAATCAGTTTGTATAAACACCTTGATCATGTCCATTTTAATGAACGCTAGACCTGATGAAATTAAGTTGTTAATGATTGATCCAAAAAAAGTAGAATTAACACCTTATACCTCACTGCCTCATATGATAGCTCCTGTGATCACAGAACCTCATGGAGCCTATGCGGCTTTGAGCTGGCTGGTGAAAGAAATGCAAACGAGATACGACATTTTAAAACAACTAGGTCTTCGTAACATCACAGCGTTCAATAGCCGCACAATCGATGAGGAATTGGAGCAATCTCTCAACATGGAAATCCCGAAAAGAATGTATGCGATTGTTGCCATTATCGATGAGTTTGCCGATTTGATGATGGTATCAAGCTCAGATCTAGAAACACCGATTGCCCGTATAGCTCAGATGGCTAGAGCGGTTGGAATACATCTTGTTTTAGCCACCCAGCGTCCTTCAAGGGAAGTGATCACAGGACTCATCAAAGCCAATTTTCCAACACGAATCGCTTTTAAAGTAGCTAGCCGCATCAACTCTCAAATCATTTTAGATGAGACAGGTGCCGAAACCTTGTTGGGTAACGGAGACATGCTTTTTCTTCCTCCTGGTTCTTCTGTTCTAGTTAGAGCTCAAGGAGCCTATATCAGCGATGATGAAATCAATAAAATTGTCTCATTTATTTGTGATCAAGCTCCTCCTAACTACTTAATTTCTTCTTTTGATCAAATGAAAAAAGAAGAAATAGATCCCTCTGTTTCAACCCAAGAAGAAGGAAGTCGAGATAGTTTATATTCCCAAGCGCTGAGTATCGTCTTAGACACAAAAACGGCCTCCACCACTTTTCTACAAAGAAAACTTAAAATCGGTTACGCCAGAGCGGCGTCTTTGATGGATGAATTAGAGCAAAATGGTATAATAGGTCCCCAGGAAGGAAGCAAACCTAGAAAGGTATTGGCTGAAAGCGGTCCCCCCTCCCTTTCGGAAGATTTTTTTGAGTAGATTTAAAAAGACAGATTTTATATCTGTTAACTATGAAGAAAAGCAATAAAAAAATCCTTATTGTCGATAATGCTCATCACGCCGATTTAATAGCAAATGATGAGCGTTCCTCTAACTATTCTATAGAGCTAGCTCATAGCGGAGAAGAATGTTTAGAAAAAATAAAACAAAACTTTCCCGATTTGATTTTTTTAGATCTTTTCCTATCCGATATCCACGCTATTGACGTCGTCAAAAAAATCAAATCAAGCTTTCCCAACAAATCCCCGGCTTTTATTGTCTGTTCCGCTTATCCGATCGTACAAAATTATAATGCTGTCATGGAGGAAGGTGCTGTTTATTTTCTTTTCAAACCTTATTCTATCGATAAAGCATACCGTTTATTCGAAGATTTCTTTGAAGGACATTTAAAACCTGATCCTTTTCCTTTTGATAAAAATGAAGTTGATTTTGAGCCTTTTTCTGTACCTTCTAATCTTCCCTCATATATCAAACTTTGGGGAACACGAGGATCAACAGCTGTTTCTGGATCTGAGTACAGCCGCTATGGCGGTCACACATCATGTTTGGAAGTCAGAGATGGCCATGATTTTTTAATCATTGATGCAGGAACCGGCATAAGAAACTTGGGTCGCATGGTAGATAAGAAATACAAAAAAATCACCATTTTACTTAGTCATACCCATCTCGATCATGTCGTTGGGCTCCCATTTTTTCCACCTATCTATGATCCAGATTGCGAAATCGATATATGGGCTCCTTCTGGTTTTGAAAAGTCTTTAGAAACGGTTTTTATGGACATGCTGGCTTACACTCTTTTCCCTGTAAGGCTAGAAGACATTCAAGCAACTCTCAATTTCAAGACATTGTCTCCTTCTGTGGTGATAGAAATTGGAAGTCTTAAAGTTTATTCTCATTATGTTAATCATCCGGGCCCCACTTTAGGCTTTAAAATCAAATCCAAAAATAAAATATTTGCTTATATCACCGATAATGAGGTTCTTCCAGGTTATTTAGGTCATCCCAACGACATCACCATTGATGATGACAAAATGTCTTTGCATCGTTCTTTGATCAATTTTTTAAAAGACTGTAACTTTATCATTCATGAAGCTCAATACGCTCCTTTGGAGTATGCGACTAAAATGGGATGGGGACATTCTTCTACGTCCAATGCCAGTTTATTCATCAAATTCACAGAAATAAAAAAATGGTATGTCACTCATCATGATCCTACTCACACCGATGAGAATTTGATGTACAAATCAATCTATCACACTAAACTCTTAAATCTATGTGATATAAATTGCGAGCTAGAGATGGCCTATGATGGTCTTGTCATCCCTTTAGATTAACAGGGATTTTTTGAGCTTTCAATACCCCACAATTTAGATTGCCAATGTGCTTGTACCAAGTACAAGATGAACCCATCATGGCATGTGTTTTGTTGAATAAACCTTTTTCTTTCCTCTAAATTTTTGTTTAAATAGTCATTTATACGATGATAAAGATTATTTTGATCAATATTAACCTTCCAAATCTGAGAATTCTTTAGTCCAGATAAAAGAAAATGATCTTGGCAGGATGTGGCATCAATGACTAAATCATGAAATGGCAAGGTATAAACATCCTTTGTATTAAGAAAAGCCCCCTCTACATGAAAATTAAAATGAGGTTTCCCTGATCGTCTACTGATACATACAATCTGTTTCCTGTGAGATGACAAAACGTAAAGCACACTTTTAGCCGTAGCACCTCCACCTAATAGGACAAAACGTGATTTATCGTTTAAATGAGCCAATAAAGCTTGTTCCACCCCTTTGATATCGGTGTTATAACCTTTAATACTCTCTTTCTCGTAAACTAACGTATTAACAACTTGCGTTAAAGAAGCTTTATCATCAAGGGAATCGATATACGGAATGATGATTTCTTTAAAAGGAATCGTCACGCTCAATCCTTTGATTAACCCTTCTTTCATCTTAGCGATCAAAATCGGCAAATCTTTTGTCTCAGCAGGCATCTTTATATATACACCATTATATCCACTTTCTTGCATCACCCTATTGTGAAACCAATGCCCCGGACTTTGTTCTAAAGGAGATCCTACGACTCCATAAATTTTTGTCTCCCTATTTAACAAAGGGTAATGATAAACACAAAGCCAATCATGTAGAGAAATTTGACCTTCAAATTGATAAGAATCAATAAAAGCATAAGAGATGTAACTACCAAGAATATGAGCCACAACGCGACTCCAGCTCCCATGCCGACCGATACAAAAAGTGATCCATTTATTTTGTTTCTCTTTCTGTAGACTTAAAAGATCAAAGACATATTCATGAGATAAAGCCTCTACAATCAGTTTATAGATATCAGCATTCTTCTTTTCCAATTCTGACACGATTATATTCACAGGGGGTGGATTATCGCCAAAATGATGATAAGAAATGAGAATTTGCACATCGGGATGAGATGCTTTTATTTCGTTTAAAAAATCATCATCAACCCAATATTCAATATCAATGATATCAGGCTTGAATCTGAGATAACGCTGAATATTTTTTTTATAGCTCATAGGAGAGCCTTGAAAAAGACCTCCTTGAGTATCGGTTCTTAAAGTAAAAAGAACCTTCAAAGAGGATGTTTGTGTGACAGCAAAAAGTTTGTCATCGTCTAGCTGAAATAAATAATCGAGTCTAACTTCCACTCCATCGATGGAAGAAGGCAAATCATCTAAAGAGTTAAGATCGGTTATAACAGCAAATAACATAAAATGAACCAAAAGGCTTATTCAACTAAAAAATATATGTTTTAGAGACACTTTGCAAGATACCTTTTGTCATTCAAGCCATCAAAGCAGCTTTTTCAAAAGAAGTAAAAAGACTCACCTTGTCTTGATGAGCCACAGAAATTGACAACTCCTTTCCTTCTTTGGATAGCTTCTCTCTTACAATTTTTAAAGCAAGCTCAGGATGATTACACTCAGAAGATAAGTGAGCGAGGTACACATGTTTTAGATCGGCATGAAAAACATCTAAAACAAGTTGAGCACAATCTCCATTTGATAAATGTCCTTGGCGACCTAACACTCTTTGTTTATAAATGGGTGGCCTTGAACAAGCATGCACCATGTTAGGTTCGTGATTCGCTTCTACATATAAATAATCGCAGCTTTTTAACTGATGCTTGACTAAACTCGTGACAAAACCCAAATCGGCGCAAATACCCACTTTAATAGTGTCTAATTTGATAGTGAAACCCACTGGATCAACCGTATCATGTTGCACAGAAAAAGGATGTATTTCTAGATCACCAAATTCAAAACTTTCACCGGTGGAAAAAATTTTAAACTTAGGCTTTATACCCAACTCATCGCAAATACCTTTAGCCGTTTCACTATTACAAAATATAGGTATACCTGTCTTATTGATAAGAGAATTCAATCCTTTTATATGATCTGAGTGGTCATGAGTGATCAAAATGGCTTCGATTTCACTTAAATCAACACCAATTTCTGCCAATCTCAGCTGAGTCGCTTTCATCGAAAGTCCAGCATCTATCAAGATTTTTGTTTTTTTAGATCCAAAATATAAAAGATTCCCCTTAGAACCAGATGCTAAAGGACAAAAACCTATCATTTAAGCCACTCTTTTTAATAAATACTCACAACAAGTCAAAAATAGTTTGACTAATGTAAAAAAATAATTTAAATATCCATATTGATAACCACTCAATCGATGGGACAGTTATGGGACCAAAAACAAAAGACATTTTCTCCGATATGGATAATACAGTCAAACAATTGATTCGGAACGCAGAGCTCATAAAAAAGTTATCTAGTGATTGTTTTCTAGAAAATGAATCGGCAGCCCTCCAAAAAACCCAAGAAAGCCTTCTAGCTAATCTTATAAACATGGATGAAGGGTTATCAGCGCTCCAAAAAAAGCGCCTCATTCATCAAAGAAATAAAAACGAAAAAATCAAAAAAATTAAGGACGAGCAATCAATGCTTAAACTAAGCCTGGATCACTTTTCCCATAAAATCTAAAAATGATGCTCATCTTG
This sequence comes from Rhabdochlamydiaceae bacterium, assembly GCA_049240945.1. GTDB lineage: Bacteria > Chlamydiota > Chlamydiia > Chlamydiales > Rhabdochlamydiaceae > JBMLRQ01. Next base: position 16,219 of record JBMLRQ010000023.1, on the reverse strand, counting down.
TGGCATTCCATCCTAAACTCTCAATAACTCAAGAGCTCTCTTACAGCTGTTTCAATATCTTTGGCTTGAGGAAGAACAGCCTCCTCAAGATCCTTGCAATACGGAACAGGCATCCCTTTACCCGTCAAACGTTTCACCGGAGCATCTAAATATGTAAAACCGTGCTCCATCACTTGAGCCATGATTTCAGCACCAAAGCCACAAAATGAACCAGCTTCATGTACAATCAACAACTTAGATGTTTTCTTTAATGAATCCAAAATAAGTGGCATGTCTAAAGGAACGATGGTTCTTAAATCAATTAATTCGACAGAAAATCCTTCTTCTTCAAGCCGTTGCAAGACTTCAAAAGTCATCACAACAGAGATTCCCCAAGATACAACAGTTAAATCTTTTCCTTGTTTGACAATTTTACCTTTACCTAAAGGCAAATAAGGTTCATCTTCCCTAGGTTCTGAGCGAGCACAAAAAACGCGTTGTCTGTACAAAGCTTTATGCTCTAGAAAAATAACAGGATTAGGGTCGTGTATAGCGCTTCTTAATAATCTTTTTGCGTCAGCGGCATTACTCGGAATCACAATTTTCAGTCCTTGAGTGTGGGCTAAGAAGGTCTCAACGGTTTGAGAATGATAAGGTCCTCCCTGAATATATCCACCGTAAGGCATTCTGATAACCAGTGGACAACACCACTCTCCATTGGCTCTATAGTGTAAGCTTGGTAATTCATTCAAAAGTTGATTAGCACCTGTCCACATATAATCAGCAAATTGGATCTCTACCACTGGTTTGAAAGCTTCTACAAAAGAAAGGCCTATGGCTACTCCTATAATAGTCGATTCGGCTAAGCTTGAATTGAAGCATCGTTCAATCCCATATTTAGTTGACAGTCCTCTAGTGACCCCAAAAACACCCCCTTTCCCATCCGCCACATCCTGGCCAAAAATCACAATCCCTTTATCTTTAGCCATCTCTTCGTGGAGAGTGTGGTTTAAAGCATCAACAATAACCACATTTTCTTGATTTGTTGATATAGATACATCTTCCTGCAATGGATTATTGATGATGAAAGGTTTGAATATTTTTTGATCTGCTTCTTTTTTATCAGGAAAAGGATATTGTTCAGCTTTCAAAGCTTCTTGTTCGATAAAATCAAAGGCTTGTTCCTTAATCCGTTGTCTTTCTATGGGAGTTATCAAACCTTTTTGTTCCAATAACGCTTCTAATCGAGGAATGGGGTCTAACGATTTTTCAGAATCTCTAATGCTCTCATTTTTATATTTTAAAGGGTCATCACTGCTACTGTGGGCCCCGAGTCTAGGTACTTTAGCCACAATTAAACTAGGCCCTAAAAACTCTCGTCCTCTAAAAACAGCTTTTTGCAAAGCCAGACGAGTTTGTTCATAATCACAACCATCCACTTCAGAGATGAATAAATCGCTATACCCTTTTAATAAGGATGCGATATTTCCTCCGGGAGTTTGCTCTTCGACAGGTACCGAAATGGCCCAACCGTTATCTTGTATGACAAAAATGACACCTAATTTGTGCAAACAAGCAAAATTAACCGCTTCGTAAAAATCCCCTTGGGAAGTGGATCCATCTCCACCCGAAACATAGACAACATCATTTTTGTTTTTTAAGCGAAGACCTTTAGCGACTCCAACAGCTTGAAGAAATTGAGAGCCTACACAGCTAGACTGACAAGGGATATTCAATTTTTTATGAGAAAAGTGATCCGGCATCATCCGTCCACCGGAATGATGCTCTACATCTCTAGACAAGAAAGACCCAATCAGCTCAGCGATCGAAGCTCCTAACCCTATAACAACAGCTCTGTCTCTATAATAAGGTAAAGCCCAATCTCGAAAAGGGGTTAAGCATAAGCCACTCATCACTCCCACAATTTCGTGGCCCGCAGAGGGCAAATGAAAAGATCCACCCTTATTTTGCTTAGCCAGTTTAGCCATTTTTTCATCTAAAAAACGAGCTTGATAGACAAGGTTTAGAAATGGTTTCAGATCTGTGAAATCATGATCTCTAAAGGATGTCATCTCATCCCTCTTTTTTCTTTTTATTTAAAGGTGTTAGGATTTTGGGCTGATTTCCTTTGTCAGCTAACAGTTGATCGCTGTGGACCTCCCTTTTTTCTTTTTTGGCATTCGATAAGCCTTTAAAAAGTCCTGTAATTTTACCTGAATTATTCTCTTCTTTTTTGTCTTCAGAAGATGATAAGTGGCTCAAAGTTCTTTGGATAGGCTGATCTTCTAAAAGTTCGTCTAACCCTTTAAAATCTGTTAGTTTAGAAGAGATATGGCGTAAAGACTCTAATCTTTCAGACAATGCTTGTAATTTAGAATCAACTTTAACTCTTGAACTGCCTCTTAAAGAAGCTGATTGAGCATCTCTTTCAAAGCGTGAAGAGAATGAAATAGACGTAGGACTTGTGATATCGGGCAAATACAAGAAGGTGCGAATAGAAGGGGGAACTGTTGTATAAATATCAGCGGTGATTTGAGGTTCAACCTCTACTTTTGGAGCTTGTTTAGGAGGTCTACCTCTCTTAGGTCTTGGATTTAAAGCTTCATTAGAATAGTACGTTTTAGCTTTTACCACTAACACCTCTCTAGCAGCCTGTACGTCTTTAGGAACCTTGGGATCAAAAAGATGTTTCTTTAACTTTTCTATGGTGTTTTTTGTTAATTCTAAGTCTTCTTCAAAAACAAATTGAACATTTTGAAGTCTGAGCCATTCAATAACTCTTATGCGAGAACGCTCAACATAATACTGCTGCCATTTTTCTAACTCAGATAAGTGATCATAAATAAAATCGATAAAGTTTTCTCTCGCTTCTTTAGATTGAATAACATCCAACAACTTTTCTTTTGTATCAATATCATAAACTTTTTCATTAACAAAACTTTCCATGAATTTTTTTGTCTCATAGTAAGTCATCTTAGGAATCAAACAATATCTCTGGGGATAATTTTTTAATTCTAGCTCTAATTCCTCTAGCTCTTTGTGCCCTTTATCTAAATCACAGTAAACTAAAAAACCTTCGACCTTATCTAGATAAAAGTCTCTTTCGTCATCGGATTTAGCAAAAGCATCAAGAAGACGATGATAGCGAATAATTAAAGGATTTTGAGCCATAGGTAATTTAGACATAGTTCTCCCATTAAGATTTAAGTCATCTTAGCATAATCAAGGGCTCAATTCAAGGACAACATAAACAATTTATGTAAAAACTAACGATCATGTGTATATGACTAAGACTAAAAATTAGGGAACCTTTTTAAAAAAGAAGCTCTCTTTAACAATTTTCCAATACTTGAATAGCCTCTCTATTCCCAATTGTTCTACTTTCTTCCTTTAAAACATGAATCTGATGATCGGTCAAATAAAACTTTATTGTGTTTAAAAGATCAACTCCTTGCCTTTGAATCACCCCTGTTGGCTTAGAAAAACAAATAAGTGTGTTGAATTTCTCAAATAAAGAAGGATGATGCAAGAACAAATCATACTCGATTTGCCCCTTTAAAATGGTCTCATCGCCTAAATAAAGTTTCCTTAAACGATAAGCATCTTCTGCCTTTCCCAATACAGAAGCTAAATACAAAGAACGAGTCAATCCATTTTTACTGATCACTCTATCTAAAAGTCGACTATAACCCAAAGCCGCGCAGCGAACCCCTATCTTTTCCCAGTCCGATTTGAGCCAATCCTTAAAATTTTCTCTGATAAAGAGCCATTTTTCTTCTAGATCAAAACCCAATCCTCCCAAAAGAGCAATACTAAAAAAAGTTTTATGCCAAACAGAAGTGTTTACTGTAAAAAAAGAAAAATTAAAAACGGATCCACTCATTCGATGAAAAATCAAAGAGCAACCCAATAAATAAATTGATTGCTTAACCACTTCTTGGATAGTTGTTGATCTGAGTTGCTGAAAATATGTTTTTTGTAAGCTGTTTTCTTCGTTTAATGATTGGACGGCTAAAATGACAGACCTGATCATCGAATTAATAGAAAACAAGCCGAATAAACAGCAAGATAGATTCACAGACATTAATTTAAACAAACGTTTTTGCAGAATCAATGAAGCCCCAAATCCTTGAACAGTCTTTAAAGAAAGACCTATCCCCTTGTATTCGGTTATCATTAAAAATAAACAGGATAACAACAAAGAAATTTTTAAATTAGTTTTGAACATCTGGTACCCATCAGAAGCTCCAAGAAAAGGACTTAAACTATCTTTTAATATTTCTTCTTTATTTATAAAGTCATCAATTATATTCACGGAGTACCTTTCGTTTTTTTAAAACAAAACAATTATAATATAAATAACAAAAAAACAAGTTAATTTGAATCGTTTGAAACGACCTTTGTTTTGTAAATAAAAGAAAATAAACCAACACAAACAAAAGTAAAAAACGTGCAAACGGTTACAGGCAAATGAGGATACAAAGCGACTAGTGACCCTGAAAACAAAGGAGCCAACCCTGTAGCCGCCCACTGAATAGAATTATGAATACCCAGGGTTTCTCCTTGATGCTCTTTAGATACCGCGTTAGAAACAATAACAGAAGAAGCAGGGCAAATTAAAGATTCGGGGAAAACAGTTAATGGAACAACCCACAATAAATCATTGAACTCTCGACACAATAACATAAGAGGCAAAGTCAAGCCTAACCCAATCCAACCAAATTTTAATAACCACTCAGGAGAAAATCTCTTGAGAAAAGGTCTGATCAAAATACCTTGAGACAAAGCAATCCAAATGCCTATATAAGCATAAAAATGAGAAACCTGATAAGTTTTAAGTCCTATTCTTTGTGTCAGTAACAAAGGAGAAAATTCGGTGAAAAAGCTCCATCCTAAGCTAAATAAAAACATGATCCCAAATAAACTTTTTAAAGTGGGGTGATTAAAACCTTTTTTGATATTGAGAAGACCTTCCCATAAATCAAAAGATTTAGTAGATAATTGTTGATGAGTCTCTTTTAAAGAATAATGAACAGTCACGGCGTTAACAAAAGCCACACCTGTTGCAATCCAAAAAGGCAACATGAAATCTATTTGAGAAAAATATCCGCCAACTAAAGGGCCCATGATAAATCCTGTCCCCCACACCATATTTATCATGCCAAAATTCTGAGCTCTTTGTTCAGGCTCCACCTGATCAACAACAATTGATTGAACAATCGCGTGATTCCCTGCGGCTATTCCACCGAATAAACGTGACAGCAATAAAGCGATGAGACTTTTACAAAAAACACCTAATCCGCCCAGAAAATAACAGAAAAAAGAAACCCACATCGATAAAACAAGAATTTTTTTTCTTCCTTTTATGTCGGACCAACGACCCAACAAGGGACCACCAAAAAATTGGCCGATGGCATATATAGACACTAAACCACCAAATATCAATCCTCTAAAAGCTAAACTAACATCTTCAGAAAGGAAATGAGAATTAGGATCAGTGATCAGCCCAGACAAGATAGGGAAAACAAGGCCGAAACCGAGGCTATCTACAAATACGGTCAAAAAAAGACCAAATAAAGGTTTTTTAAAAAAATTAAAACGTTTATAAAATTCCATACGCTTATTGTATCATAAAAAAATAATTGCACTCAATTTATTTAAGCCCACATTCCTAAAATAAACATTTTTTATCTAAGGGATTAGATATCAATTCTGTCCTTTTTTGTGAACAAATTAAATGCTAAGAGATCTAGCATTTAATTTTTTCATAAATGGATAACGCAGCCGACGTTGATGGGAAATAACATGTAGATGATTCACCTATTAATATTTGACTTTTTGTCTTTATATGGAGAGAATGATTTTATTAAGACTCTTTTTAGGAAAGCTCTATGATAGACATCAAATTAATTAGACAACAAAAAACGACGATCGCAGATAAATTAAAAACCAAAGATAAAGAAATTTCCATAGAGCATATATACCAAATTGATGAGGAATCAAGACGTTTAAGAACGGTTGTGGAGGATTTAAAGGCTCAAAGAAATCTCTTATCCAAACAAATTGGGGAAAACAAAAGAAATCAAAAAGAAGAACCTCAACTTTTAGAACAAGTCTCAAAAATAAATGAAGATTTGTCTATCTTGGATCAAAAGCTCAATCAAATGGATAAAGAAATCAATGAAGAGCTAGCTAAAATCCCTAACATTCCTATGGATGGGATTAAAGCTTCCTACGATCCCAAAGACAATGTTTGTATCAAGACGTTCGGGGAACAAACACAGTTTTCTTTTCCTTTCAAAAATCATGTAGAATTAAACGAGCACCTTCAGCTTTTTGATTTTAAAAGAGGGGCCAAACTGACAGGCAGCGGCTGGCCTGTTTATAAAAATTTAGGCGCTAGGCTAGAGTGGGCCTTGATCAACTATATGATCGATACTCAGATCAAGAATGGATTTCAATTCCATCTTCCCCCTCATTTAGTGAAACAAGAAATGATGTTTGGAGGAGGACAGCTCCCTAAGTTTGAAAAACAACTCTTTAAAGTGAGCGATCATGATTATAATCTATACCTGATCCCAACGTCCGAAATCGCTCTAAACGGCCTTCACTATGACGAGATCTTCAAAGAAGAAGAGCTCCCTTTAAAGTATGTCGCTTATTCTCCTTGTTTTCGAAGAGAAGCTGGAGCCGCCGGTTCGCAAGAGAGAGGACTGATCAGGGTTCATCAGTTCAACAAAGTCGAAATGTTTGCTTTCACCACCCCCGAAGAAAGCGAAAAAGTTTTTCAGCAAATGCTTGATTCCGCTGAAGAAATCCTACAAGGTCTTGGCTTACATTACAGAAATATGCTGCTAGTCACAGGGGATATGTCTTTTGCAGCTGCTAAAACAGTCGATATTGAAGTTTTTTTACCAGGTCAAAATAGATATTATGAAGTATCTTCTGTATCCAACTGCACTGACTATCAGGCCAGACGCTCTCAAATCAGATTCAGAAAACAGGACCAAAAGCCCGAGCTTGTCCACACCTTAAATGGTTCTGGATTAGCTACATCCAGGGTCATGGTCGCTTTATTAGAAAACAATCAACAAGAAGATGGATCTGTAAAAATACCAGCTGTTTTACAAAAATATCTCAACGGATTAAAAGAGCTAACTCCTTTCAAAAGCTGATTGTTATGAACCTCATGCAAGATTTAAAAGACTTCTTAGACAAATCCCCTACCGCTTGGCACGCGGTCGATCAAATGTCTGAGCGTTTCATTTCTATTGGATTCAGCCAGTTAGACATGAAAAAAGCTTGGACCCTAAAAAAAGGGCACAAGTATTTCGTTCCTTACGGAGGCGCTCTTTGCGCCTTTATTCTACCTTTTGATATCCCTAAAAAAGGACGAATAATGGCCGCTCATACAGATAGCCCTTCTTTAAAATTAAAACCAAAATCGCATTTTTCAAGAGACGATTGTCATTTAATCTCCATAGAAACCTACGGTTCCCCTATCATTAATTCTTGGTTCAATAAAGATCTAGGTTTAGCTGGTAAAGTTTTTTATAAAGACAATGAATCTGTGAAAGAAAAGTTGATCACCCTAGATAAAAGCCCTCTCATCATTCCTCAGCTTTCTATTCATTTAAATCAGAAGGGTGATCTTGACACGTGTAAAAAAGAACACTTAATACCTGTATTAGGGCTAGATCATCAAACAGCTCATCTTAACGATTTCATCACCGATCAAACAGGGATCCATTCTATTATCGATAGTGACTTATTTCTTTTCCCTACTGAAAAAGCTAGTTTTTTAGGTTATCAAAAAGAGCTGATAGCTTCTCACAAAATCGACAACCTTTTCAGCTGCTTGGCCATCTGCTCTGCCTTAGCGGACCAAAAAGAAACGTCGGCCGACCAGCTTAATATAAGTGTATTCTGGGATCACGAGGAAATAGGATCTCGATCTTTGTTTGGAGCCGAAGGTCCATTTTTGAATGAAGTTTTAATCAGAATTTTTGGGACATACGGAATAGACGATGAACAAGCTAGCTCTTTTAAAGCTAATTCCATATGTCTTTCCATAGATATGGCCCAAGGAGTTCACCCTAACTACTTAGAAACTCACGATTTATTAAATCGCCCCTTATTAGGAAAAGGGATCACCCTTAAATACAATGCGAACAAACGTTATGCCACAGAAAGCTCCGTAGCCGCTCTCTTGATAAAAACGTTTCAAGATTTAAACTTAAGTCATCAGACATTTAGTACGCGACATGACATGCGTTGTGGAAGCACAGTCGGTCCTATCATTGAAACATCTTTTGGTATTCCAACAGTTGATATAGGGTGCCCTCAGTGGTCGATGCATTCGACAAGAGAAGTCGCTTCTTGTGCCGATTATTTGGATCTGATTTCTTTTCTGACTCATTTTTTTAATCAAGACATAACATCTTAATCTGCAAAATATTAAAACATGAAATAAGCACTTAACAAAGGAGACTGCTAATTTTGTTTTGCTATTTAGGCATTCTTTTTGTTAACATGTTATTTCAGGTTAAAATGAGATGACGCCATGAATGCAAGGAAGCAAGATTTAAAAAAGATGCCTCCTCAAAAACCAGCTAAAGATCAAAGAGAGCATCTATTACTCATGGGATTGGTGGAGCTTTATTTGAAATTAGGCAAACCAATCGGCTCCAACACCTTAAAAGAAAATGGATTCGGCTCTCTGAGTTCAGCCACTATTCGCAACTATTTTGCTAAATTAGAAACTAATGGCTATCTAAAACAACAACATTCTTCAGGAGGTCGGGTTCCTACAACTTTAGCCTATAAAGCTTACAGCGAAGACTGTTTAAAACAAAATGGAGCAAAAGAAGAAGGCCTGGAATTTTTGACCACAGTTTTACAAAGTGAAACAAGACAAATTGTCACTTATTTACAAAAAGCTGTTGAATCTATCAGTGAGGCCACACATTGCGCAGCTTTCCTCTCTGCTCCTCGCTTCGATCAGGATTTTGTCAACGATATCAAATTAGTTGGGATAGATCCAACAAGATCTCTTTGTATTTTAGTGACAGACTTTGGATTGATTCACACAGAAATCATTTACTGCGAAAAAAAACTCTCTAAGTTCACGATTAAAAGAATAGAGTCTTATCTTTATTCTCGTTTAACGAATCAAGCCAAACCAGTCCTAACACCAGAAGAAGAGATGATCGGCTCTAGATTTTACAGTGAAATCATGCTAAGACACATCGTTAATTACAATAATTTTAGCTCAGAAGACATCTATAAAACGGGATTTGCAAAATTATTAAAATACCCTGATTTTAATGAAGCTTCCGCATTAGCGGGTGGACTCGCTATATTCGAAAATCCACAAAGTTTAAAAAATTTATTGACCGAATGTCAGCAAAAACCTGGCCTTACCTGCTTAATTGGAGAAGATCTCCATAAAATCATTCCAAACGCTTCGATATGCTCGGTGATCGCTATTCCTTACAAGATTAATCAGACACCTGTAGGAGCCCTAGCCATTTTAGGTCCTAACAGAGTGCCTTACAAAAAATTATTTGGGATTTTACAGGGTGTTTCCGATTTAATCAGTGAGACCCTCACAAAAAGCTTATATAAATTTAAAATCACCCATAGAATGCCCAAAACAGAACAAATTCATTATCAACCATTTTCTTCTATAGAACCGACAAAAATTTTGTCCTTAGAAGATCAATCTTTAAAATAGGTGCTTAACATGACAGAAGAAGATCAAAATGCAAAACATGAAGAAGTTAAAGAATGTCAAGACAGCTGCTCATCCAATGATTCTTCTTGCTCATCTTTAGAAAATGAACTGAAAGAATGGAAAGATAAATATTTCCGACTTTTAGCGGAGTCTGAAAATACACGTAAAAGAATGATCAAAGAAAAACAAGATTACGCGAAGTTTTCTATCGAAAGTATTATCGAAGAATTTCTTAATCCTATAGATAATTTAGAAAATGCTCTTCAACATGCACACAATGGATCTGCTGAAGTACAAAATTGGGCCCTAGGCTTTCAAATGATTCTCAATCAATTTACAGAAGTTCTTAGCCAGCAAGGAGTAGCACCATTTAAATCAGAAGGGACACTTTTCAACCCCCATCAACATGAAGCTGTAGAAAGTTTTGAGACAGAGGAACATCCCGAAGGATTAGTCATAAAAGAGTTTATAAAAGGATATAAATGTGGGGAACGGATCATAAGACCAGCCAAAGTAAAGGTAGCGAAAACACCATCTATCCCAACAATTAAAGAAGAATTAGAAAAAAATTAATTAAAACAAAAAGACAGGAGTTATTTATGTCTGAAAATAATACATCTCAAAAGAAAAAAGGTAGAATTATCGGTATCGACTTAGGAACGACTAATTCCTGCGTCGCCATCATGGAAGGAGGAGCCCCTGTTGTCATCGCCAACGCAGAAGGAACAAGAACCACTCCTTCTATTGTCGCTTACAAAGGCTCCGATCGATTAGTGGGAACACCTGCGAAAAGGCAAGCCGTGACCAATTCAGAAAAAACGATCTTCTCTTCTAAAAGATTTATTGGACGCAAATTTTCTGAAGTTCAAGACGAACTTAAAACCGTGCCTTACAAAGTAACACAAAATCAAAATGGTGATGTTGTGTTTGAAATTGATGCAAAGACGGTCACTCCGGAAGAAATAGGAGCTCAAATCCTTGTAAAAATGAAAGAAACGGCTGAAGCTTATTTAGGAGAAAAAGTAACAGAAGCGGTGATCACTGTTCCGGCTTACTTCAACGATTCCCAAAGACAATCAACCAAAGACGCAGGTCGTATAGCGGGATTAGACGTTAAACGAATCATTCCAGAACCAACAGCCGCAGCTTTAGCTTATGGACTTGACAAACAAAGTGATAAAAAAATTGCCGTATTCGATTTAGGAGGAGGAACGTTCGATGTATCGATCTTGGAAATTGGAGACGGTGTTTTTGAAGTGCTATCAACAAATGGAGACACCCATTTAGGTGGAGACGACTTTGATAACGTTATCGTTCATTACTTATTAGATGAATTCAAAAAAGAACATGGTATCGATTTAAGTAAAGACAAAATGGCCTTACAGAGATTAAGAGATGCCGCTGAAAAAGCAAAAATCGAATTATCGGGCACAATGTCTACAGAAATCAACCAGCCTTTTATCACAATGGACTCTTCTGGCCCAAAACACTTATCGATGACGTTAACGCGTTCAAAATTTGAGTCCCTGGCCCATAATCTCATTCAGCGCACTGAAGAACCTTGCTTAAAAGCTTTAAAAGATGCGTCTTTGGACAAAAGTCAGATAGATGAAGTGATTCTAGTCGGAGGCATGAGCCGTATGCCTGCTATTGAGCAGAAAGTGAAGGCTATTTTTAATAAAGAGCCTCATAAAGGTGTGAATCCAGACGAAGTCGTAGCCATCGGTGCGGCGATCCAAGGGGGTGTGATGACAGGTGATGTTAAAGATGTTCTTCTGTTGGATGTCATTCCTTTAACCTTAGGAATTGAAACAATGGGCGGCATTTTAACACCTATTGTAGAAAGAAACACAACTATACCCACTCAGAAAAAACAAGTCTTTTCAACAGCCGCTGACAATCAGCCAGCCGTGACTATTTCCGTCTTGCAAGGAGAGAGAAAAATGGCTCGAGACAATAAAGAAATCGGGCGATTTGATTTATCTGATATCCCTCCCGCTCCTAGAGGAAAACCTCAAATTGAAGTCTGCTTTGATATAGATGCAGATGGGATTTTACATGTATCAGCTAAAGACCTTCAAACTAATAAAGAACAAAAGATTAGAATTGAAGCGAAATCTGGATTAGATGAAAAAGAAATCCAAAGAATGCTGAAAGAAGCTGAGGAGCACGCAGAAGAAGATAAAAATAAAAAAGAAGCGGCTGAAGCGCGTAATGAAGCTGATAGCTTAGTCTTCCAAGCTCAAAAAAATCTAGACGAACAGAAAGATAAAATGCCTGCTGAGGTGGCCGGACAGGTTCAAGATAAGATCAACGATGTGAAAAAAGCTATAGAATCCAATGATCCTAAAGCGATGAAAGCGGCTGTTCAAGCTTATCAATCTTTTACCCAAAAAATGGGCGATCAGATGAAAACCTCTCCTAACAACCAACCCCAACAAGAAAAAAAGGATAACGATATCGAAGATGCAGATGTCGAAATCCTCGATGGTGATGACAAATAAGTGTTCTTTTCTCAACAAACAACCGCTTTTAAAGAAGCGGTTGTTCGCCTCACCTTATTCATACTCTCTTTATTCAATCCCCTTTATCACGATTTTTTTATATGACGATGATTAGATAAATATAAAGCTCGCTTATCTGCAAAAAATTTCTTAACATATAAAAACCATTCTCTCACATTTTGTTTCTATACAATCTTATTGAAAAACATTTAAAAGTTGAAAACATATAAACAAAGCATTAAGATTTAGCGAAAAAACAGAGTTATAACATGGCTAATTTTATTATAGATAGTTACAAAATGTCTCATACGGATTTCTTCACTTTTAGGAATCCCATTAAAAGCTTGAAACCTGAAATCATTTCTATATTAGGTTACACAGCCTTAGGCTTATTGGCTTGCCGTTTAAAACCTTCTCTCCTACCAACGGATATAGCTATCTCTTTCACAAAAAAAACTATTTTATGCTTGGCCTCTTCTAGCTTGAACTTGTCTTTTATATCTTTGGTTATTTCAGCCACCTGTTTATGGCGTTCTTCAGACTTTTCCAAATCATACGAAGCTAGTCATAAGAGTGAAAATTGCTTATTATCTCAAGACTACTTAAGAAAATCAAAATGGCAATTTGGACGAACATTTATTTATTTAGCAGTTAGTTTATTGGCTTTACACACCCTCAAGAGACTCAGTCCTTCAACTTCTTTTGATCTATCTTCTTTGTCTTTAGCTCATCTCACCTACGATAAACTCATCAGCTATTCACGATTCTCTTTTGTGCATAAACTATTTCCTTTTATTATAGCGACTGTTGCCAATTATGGATTAAGTAAAAAGACTTCTTATAGTTTGATCAGATTTATTGATAAAAATGAGGCTTCTCTCAATTTGATAGAAAAATACAATCTTCTTGGAACTGAGGAAAGTTTTTGTGAGATTCTAGAAATGATTAGGGATTCTAGCACCTTAAAACCTGTCGTCGATCACAAAAAATTTATCCCAAATCAACGCAATATGGAGGCTATCTGTGGTAATTGGTATTTACAATATATCGGTCCTAAATATGTACTAGATAAGTATAAGGACAGTCCCAATTTTCGAAGTATATTTGAAGATACTTTGAAAGCTGCTAAAAATTTACCGTTGCATGCTAAGTCTATTGTTATGGAGTATAAAAATATCAACCCAAATCACGGCAAAGAGTTTGAAAAATGAGGTGTATGATTATCGTATTGGGGTCATCTTAGAAAACCTGATTTTAATTACACAAAATCAACATTTTGAACTAGGCTCAAAAGAAGAAAACACCCAGTTACTCAAGCTTCTAAAATGCAAATTTAGTGAGAATTATAAATTATCAAAAATTCTAATACCTAATACTGATCTACCAGCGGAAGAAAAGATTCGGGTTTCGGTTCGTTATCGTGGTTATTATAATGAAGAATCATTAAAAGCAGCCATAGGTTCAGGAAATTTTAATTACGAATACCTCTTAATTTTAAAAGATAGGCTAGTCCCTGTTGAAAAAAGAGATTCATTCAAAACATATATGAAAGATTTAGAAAAAAAGGACTCAGAAAACAAATTAAAACGTTTTTCTCTTAAAAAGCAATTTCTTGAATCTTATCGGAAAAAACCTAATATCTATCTAACTCCCCCGGAGGAAAAACCGGAAGAAAAACTTAACTAAAATAAAAAACTTTAGCAAGAAATGGTTAAACCCCTTGCCTTTAAAGCAGGAGGCTCATCAAGACCCATTATTCTGAGAATAAAAAACAAAACGCTATCCATTAAATAAACGTAAATCATAGACCAGGAACCGACAGAACAGGTTCAGCTTCTTTTTTAGCTTATCACCTAAAAGATTTATTCTTCATCAAAAGCTCGTTAGGATTATAATCTTTTAAAAACCAACATTTAAATTGAATTATAATAAATAAAATGTTAAGATTTTTCAAAAAAAAAGGATTTGAGAGATGACAAATTTTATTATAGATAGTTACAAAATGTCTCATACGGATTTCTTCACTTTTAGGAATCCCATTAAAAGCTTGAAACCTGAAATCATTTCTATATTAGGTTACACAGCCTTAGGCTTATTGGCTTGCCGTTTAAAACCTTCTCTCCTACCAACGGATATAGCTATCTCTTTCACAAAAAAAACTATTTTATGCTTGGCCTCTTCTAGCTTGAACTTGTCTTTTATATCTTTGGTTATTTCAGCCACCTGTTTATGGCGTTCTTCAGACTTTTCCAAATCATACGAAGCTAGTCATAAGAGTGAAAATTGCTTATTATCTCAAGACTACTTAAGAAAATCAAAATGGCAATTTGGACGAACATTTATTTATTTAGCAGTTAGTTTATTGGCTTTACACACCCTCAAGAGACTCAGTCCTTCAACTTCTTTTGATCTATCTTCTTTGTCTTTAGCTCATCTCACCTACGATAAACTCATCAGCTATTCACGATTCTCTTTTGTGCATAAACTATTTCCTTTTATTATAGCGACTGTTGCCAATTATGGATTAAGTAAAAAGACTTCTTATAGTTTGATCAGATTTATTGATAAAAATGAGGCTTCTCTCAATTTGATAGAAAAATACAATCTTCTTGGAACTGAGGAAAGTTTTTGTGAGATTCTAGAAATAATTAGGGATTCTAGCACCTTAAAACCTGTCGTCGATCACAAAAAATTCAACCCAAATCAACGTAATATAAAGTCTATTGTTGATAATTGGTGGTTAGGAATGGAAGATCGTAAATATGTACTAGACAAGTATAAGGACAGTCAAAATTTTCCAGCTATATTTGCAGATATTTTCAACGCCTCTCAAGTTGAGGGTTTAGATTCTCATACTGTGTCTATTTTTATGAACTATGAAAGTATCAATCCAAATGACATTCTACCTGGTAATGAGAAACCTCTCTTCGATCTGTTAATCCCCTACCTGAATGAAGCTGGTTTTGATCAATTGATGGCAAAATGTCGAAAATCTTCTGATTGCCCAAATAATTTAATGGATCAAGCCTTTAGCGTCGCTCTTTATTTTAATACAGGAAGAGACAGAAGCGCTATATTAAGTAAAATTATTGATGACGATACCTTTAATCTAAATCCTCTAGACACTTCATTAATGATTTTAGAAGAGGGAGATAACACCCTCTTTAAAAAGTTAATCACAAAATATGAAACAAAACTTGAAAAAGAAAAATTTACAAAACTACTTTCTGACACTTTTAGACAAGGGATTCTTAGTTTAAAAAATGAGGATCCGTATGATTATCGTATTGGGGTCATCTTAAAAAAGCTGATTTTAATTACACAAAATCAACATTTTGAACTAGGCTCAAAAGAAGAAAACACCCAGTTACTCAATCTTCTAAAATTCAAATGTAGTGAGAATTATCAATTATCAATAATTCTATTGCCTAATACTGGTCTAACAGCGAAAGAAAAGATTGATCTTATCTTTGGTTGTGGTCGTTATAATGAAGAATCATTAAAAGCAGCCATAGTTTCAGGAAAATTTAATTACGAATACCTCTTAATTTTAGATAAAACAGACAAGAAAGTCACTGTTGACAAAAGAGATTCATTCAAAACATATATAAAAGATTTAGAAAACAAGGACTCAGAAAACAAATTACAACGTTTTTCTCTGGAAAAGCAATTTCTTGAATCTTATCGGGATACACCTAATATTTATCTAACTCCTATAGAGGAACAATCGGAAGAAAAACTTAACTAAAATAAAAAATTTTAGCAAAAAATGATTAAACCCCTTGCCTTTAAAGCAGGGGGTTCATCAAGACCCATTATTCTGAGAAAAAAAACAAAACGCTATCCATTAAATAAACGTAAATCATAGAGTAGGAACCGACAGAACAGGTTCAGCTTCTTTGATATCCTGTATCAACAATAATCTTTATTTCAGGATTTATCTTCATTAGACTTCTTTCGAAATTAAATTTTTGAGGATATATTTAAGCCACCGAATGAG